>JAFWXX010000035.1 GCA_017522915.1 Bacteroidaceae bacterium | reverse complement strand
ATCGGTGTAATACCTCACATAAACTTTGTGGGAGCAAACAAGGCCAAAATGAATACAATGCTTTATGCTCAAGGCTCGTCGGACTTCAGGATGTATTTCTATGTGCGTCTTGGCAGGAATGTGGATATTGAACAGGTTTGTTCCGATATACGTGCTGTTGCAAAGGAGATTGAGCCCAATGCCGATGAACCGGAGATTGGGTTTGTGGACGACGCCATTGCAAAGGTCTATGGTGATACCAAGAAGCAGAGTGTTATGATTTCTCTTTTCGCGCTCATTGCTGTTCTAATCTCACTGATGGGCGTGTTCGGCATCGTGCTCTTCGAAACACAGCACCGTCGCAGCGAGATTGCCGTGCGTAAGGTCTATGGTGCATCATCGGGCAGTGTGGTGGCAATGTTCAACCGTCGTTATCTGCTCATTGTGGCAGTGTGTTTTGTTATTGCCGCACCGGTTGCGTGGATTATTGCGGGCGATTGGCTTCAGGGATTTGTCAACCGAATAGAACTTTCATTGTGGCTGCCGCTTGCAGTGCTTGCTGTTGTGGCATTGCTGACGGTGTTGCTGGTTACGTTACGCTCATGGAAGGCTGCGACGGAGAACCCTGCCGATGTGGTCAAGTCAAATTAGAAACTATCTGCATGGGAAGCAAAAATGTAAGGAGATTACTCGCCGCCTTGCTTGCTTGACACGGCCAGTACAGGGATTTGTACGTTCCTGCGATATAATATAAGAAAAACTTTTATTGGAAATTTCAACAGCTTCTTAATCAGCATCCGAATTAATATGATTATCTTCGCGCTATGGCAAAGAGAGGTACATTACTTATAGTTGATGACAACAGGAATATACTGTCGGCTGTAAAGCTGTTGGCAGACGGTTTCTTTGCGAAGGTGGTTACACTCTCTTCGCCAACGACACTGCTTTCTACGATTGCTGCCGAGCAACCCGATGTGTTGTTGCTTGACATGAATTTCAATGCCGGCATAAACAGCGGCAACGAGGGTATATTCTGGTTAAAGGAGACAAAAGCCAAGTATCCGCAACTCAACGTTGTGCTTTTTACTGCATATGCCGACATAGGTCTTGCCGTAAAGGCGATGAAGCAAGGCGCATTCGATTTCGTGGTGAAGCCATGGAATAACGACAAACTGGTAGAGACACTGATGAATGCCCTTGAGAGTTCCAAAGAGAAAGGAAAGAAGGGTTCCAAGCCTGTACGCAAGGAGATTCCGATGTTCTGGGGTACAAGTGCCGAAATGGCACATATACGCACCGTTGTAGAGCGTGTCGCTGCAACCGATGCCAATGTGCTTATCACCGGTGAGAACGGAACGGGAAAGGAGTTGCTTGCGCGTGAAATACACCGTTTGTCGGCGCGTTGCGGCAAAGAAATGGTCTCGCTTGATATGGGTGCCATACCTGAACAGCTGTTCGAGAGCGAACTCTTCGGTCACAAGAAAGGGGCCTTTACCGATGCCTACAGCGACCGGGACGGAAAGATGGTTGCAGCAAGCGGTTCCACTCTGTTTATGGATGAGATAGGAAACCTGCCGTTGCATCTGCAGGCAAAAATGCTTGTTGCATTGCAAAACCGCATGGTAACTCCACTCGGCGGGAACACTCCAAAGGCAATAGATATACGTCTTGTGGCTGCTACAAACCGCGATTTGTTTGCCTTGTCCGAAACAGGTGAATTCCGCCAGGACTTGCTGTACCGTATAAATACCGTTCATATCAATCTGCCTCCTCTGAGAAAACGTGCCGTTGATATAATCCCTCTTGCCGAAATATTTCTGCGGCACTACTGCGAGAAGTACGGCAAGCAGCCAATGGGTATCTCGCAAGGAGCTGCATCGCGTCTTATAGAACATTCGTTCGAGGGTAATATACGTGAGCTCCAGAATATAATGGAGAAGGCTGTCATTATGTGCGACGGTAGCGATATAATGCCTGAGCATCTTCAGATTTACGTTGCAAGGAATACACTTAAAACCGCTGCTACAACTCTTGAAGATGTTGAACGCAATGTAATTGCAGAGGCAATAGCTTCATGCGGCGGCAACCTTACAATGGTGGCACAACGCTTAGGAGTTACGCGTCAGACTTTATACAATAAGATAAAACGGTACGGACTATGACAGAACGCAAGCTGCCCCTTTTCAGACTTTTGTTGCTCGTTGTCCTGTTGGCAGCGACGGGTGTCTCCTTAGGGTGGCTGGTTGCACGGGAATATTATGGCTGGTTCTCTCCGGCTTTAATACTTCTGATATACTTGTCGTGGAGGCTTGTGAATGTATATCGTGGCATAGTGAGAAACCTTGACTTTATTTTCGGTGCGGTACGCAACAATGACTTTTCGTTCCGTTTTGTCGATAATCCGTTACGTACCGAACATGCTGTTGTAAACTATTCGCTTAACAGAATTAAAGAGGTGCTTGATGAGGCTAAAGTAAAGGCTGCTGAGAAGGAAAAATATTTCGAGACAATAATAGAGTGTGCAAACATAGGAATTGTCATTATGCTCGAAAACGGAACCGTCATAAAGCACAACAGCAAGGCTGCGAACATGTTGGGAGTTCAAATGCTGAGCCATGCCGAAAGGCTGCGCCAGATATCTCCGGCACTTGCCGATGCGATGCTCTCGATAGTTCCTATGGAGCAACGGAGCATCTGCTTCTCTACAGAAACGGGAGAGATTACCCTGTTGCTGAACTGCTCTCCAATGAAATATAACGGCCGTAAATTGCGTGTGGTCTCAATTGAGAATATAAACAGGGAACTTGATACGCAGGAGGGGCTTGCATGGGAAAAGCTTACACGGATAATGACGCATGAGATTATGAATTCACTTGCTCCGGTAGTATCTATAAGCCATACCCTTCTTCATGGTAACGAGGATGCCGTTGTCTTGCAGCAAGGGCTTGAGACAATACACTCCACAAGTGACAGGCTTATGCAGTTTGTCGATTCTTTCCGTGCTGTAACGCGTATTCCGCTCCCCGAAAAGGCTCCGTTCTATGTGGCCGATCTGTTCAATGAGGCAGTAACGCTTATCTCGTTCAACGATACATCGTTGAAGATAAATGTAGTTCCTGAGGATATAATGGTCTATGCCGACAGGAAGCAGATGCTTCAAGTTGTCGTAAATCTGCTTAAGAATGCGATTGAGGCATGTGCATCGAGTTGCGGAGAACGTAAAATAGAGCTTTCTTCGCATATAGCACCCGATGAGAAAGTGCATATCGAGGTAAGCAACAACGGAGGTGCCATACCTCAGGATGTGGCCGAAAACATATTTACCCCTTTCTTTACAACAAAGCAGAATGGTTCAGGAATAGGTCTTGCTGTTTCAAAGCAGATTATACGCCTTCATGGCGGTTCTTTGAGTCTCACTCATAACAGGAATGATAGGGTAACTTTCCTTATTGTTGTGGATTAAGATGCTGTTTTAAACGGATTATAATTCGATTATTTTTATTCTACTTTTTGCGTTTTATGCTTATTTTCAGTGGAATAAATTCACAAAATGTAAGAAAAAAGGAATTTTACTTTTCTATATTAAAATTTTTTAATAATTTTGCGGCTCCTTTTCGGGAAGGAACTATTATTAATAAATTTATCTAAACAATGAAAGCAAAACTTTTTGTAATTATGTTGTTCATTGCTCTGGGCTTTACAGCAAATGCTCAGGTTGCAAATGACGGTGAAGTTGCTGCCAAGAAAGAGGCAGTGAAGGAGGCTGTTAAGGGCGCTGTTAAGGGTGCTGTTAGAGAAGCCGGTCCAAAGGCTGCTGTTAGAGAGGCTGGTCCGAAGGCTGCTGTAAAGGAAGCCGGTCCTAAAGGTGCTCCCGGAAGGGCAGCCATGAGCGAGAAGGATGCTAAAAAGGCTGAGAAGGCAAGATTGAAGGCTGAGGCTAAGGCAGTTAAGGAGGCTAAGAAGGCTAGAAAGGCTGCAAAGTAATTTCACGCTCACCGTATGATGAACGACTCCTCATGAGAGGGGCCGTTTTTTTATACCCTAAATGCAGCTCATATCTTTGTTCGCCCGATATGCTTTATTGAAACAAAAACGAGTCCCAAATTTCTTTGGAACTCTTCCTGCGGTGCGTACGGGATTTCAATATCTGTTTGTATATTAAAATCTTACATCGTTTTTGAAACCGGTAGCGCAAACCGGTAGCGCGCTTAACTTATTTCAGTTCCTGCTTGAGGTTGTATGTTAATGAACTCTGATATATTACAAATTAATAGTTTCACATTCCAGTTGGCTATGATAATATGTATCTGAGCTATTGGTTATCCGATATTTTGCACATGGCGCTGTTTAATGGTATTATCGCCTACGATATACGCATACAAAGCAGCTGGTATATATTGTAATCCTACTTCACTCATTTGTTTGTATGTGTATTTACTTATGGTCGTTACAATAGCTGATTGAAGGCTGTTTTTAGTTAAAAAGTTTAGCAATGGTTTTAACTCACTTGTTTGTTCTACATACCTGTCGCTCCACTTAATTTCCACTGCCCAATTTGGCTTTTGACGCGCAAGATCCAAACCAACCATATCCACCTCTCTATTCTTTTTATTTTCAACCCAGCTTGCATAATGAATTTCGGTAGTATCCCTTTGTATCCATTGTGCATAAATCGCTGTTTCAACCATATGTCCAAACATACTATCAGAAGCCGATAATGGAGAGAACAAGGCACAGCGTAAAGAAGGATTTGTCAAATAGATTTTGAATGCGGTTACTCTTTGCAGGTTTTTTGCGTTGTCATTAACCTTATGCACAACCTTTATCAAGAAAGCGGCTTCAAAATATTGTATGTATTTTTTCAACACCTCTTTTCTTATCCCTGACTCCTGGGATAATCCATCATAAGAAAACTCTTCACCGGTATGGTATACAATATACACAAAAAGCCGATTTAATTCTTGTATATCCTTGATTCCATACAAACTTGGCAAATCGCGCAACATTACTTTATCAACAATGTCATGTCTTACATATTGAGTAATGTCATCCTGCATCTTTTTTGAAAGTACAATCTCTGGATAACCGCCATAGTTTATATAATCCACAAAGTGTTTATTCAACAAATCTATATCAATAGTATCATAACTGTTAATTTCTCTGCCGTCCCATATCATTCGGGTTGGAACAATAAGATTGTTGAGGTCTAACAAATGTATGTACTCATTAAATGTAAGTGGTGGGAGCATAAAATCTGTAAACCTACCAGCTCCGCTTTCCGTGCTTTTCATTTTTAACGCAGCTGCTGCTGAGCCTGATGCAACAAACTTAATATTTCTATAACTGTCTATTAGCGATTTTAGATGAATTTCCCAGTCTTTTAAATATTGTATCTCGTCATAAAATACAAAATAACCATCCATTGATGCATCGCTTTGCTTTAAAGACTCTCTTGCAAGTTGCAGCAGGTCTTCCAATGAAATATTGTTGTATATAGGAGTATCTATTGATAGATAAATGATCTTCTGTGCAGGAACACCGTTTTTTATAAGTTCTTCAATGGTGTGAAATATCATAACAGTCTTACCTACACGACGAGGTCCCATAAGAATAACACCTCTTCTTGTTGAAACATCGGCCACCATTGGCATAAACGTATCCAAATAGAGTCTGTGCTGCATAGATTTATAATCATTAGGTATAGAGCCTGACACCCACCAAGGATTATCAAATTGTATTCTTTTTATAATCTGCTCTTTCATCGTTTCGTCCTTATATACATTCATAGCACCTATATTTTAAACGCAAAGATATAGCAAAAGTTTGCTTATTCAAATAAAAATGGGAAAATAAGCACTAAAAAAAATGCTTATTTAGGTGTATTTTGCCCAAATAAGCATTTTCTACAGAGGATTCACCCTTTAATTATATACCTTAATTCTATGCTAAAAACGACATTGTTGGTTGCCGATAAAAACACATATCTCCGCATTTACAAATGCTATTACCGCCTATAATGCGCTATGTTAATTGCTTTTTTGCTATTTTTGAAAAATTCTTCACTTTTTATGAAAGTTCCCTCGCATTCGTGTGTCTAAGCAAGTAGAAAGAAACATGAAGCGCTTCTATAATTAAGATTCTGATGGATAACACTGAACGCAAATTTACTGAGATGGTCAAGGAGTACCGCAAGACAATATACACTGTCTGCTACTTCTTCTCCAACGATAAGGAAGAGGTCAACGACCTGTTCCAAGAGATTCTTATAAATCTATGGAAGGGATTTGAGGGCTTCCGTGGAGATAGTGATATAAAGACCTGGATATGGCGTGTGAGCCTCAATACATGCAGTAACCAGGAACGGAAGAAGAAAAGCCGTGTACAGACAGTTCCTCTTCTGGTCGACATCGACCTGTATCATGACGAGGATGAACACTGTAAACAGATTCAGATGCTGTATGACAGAATTAACCGCCTTGATGTCTTTGATAGGGCAATAATTCTCCTTTGGCTGGAGAATATGAGCTATCAGGACATAGCCAACGTGGTAGGTATATCATTGTCAAGCGTTACCACCAGGCTGTTCCGCATTAAGGAGCAGTTGAAATCAATGTCTAACAAGTAAACAAAGAATTATGACACAGCGAGAAAAAGATTTTAAGGAACTTGAAGATCTCAAGCAGCAGTTCGCGCTTTTGGACGAGAAACTTGATAAACAGCGCATAATAAGCGAGGAGATTGTCGGGGAGGCGATAAAAGAGAAACTCTCCCACATTGAAAGATGGTACAGAAAACGTTTTAGCGTTTCATTGGTATCAGCCCCTATTGTGGGTATTGTGTTCCTCGTCATGTATCTTGGCAAGGGTGCAGGATATTGGGGATTCGGCCTGTTCATACTGGCGGTTGGCGCGCTTGAATATCTCTTGAACCGCAGGTGCTACAAGGCACTTGACATCAAGCAGCTGCCGTCAATGAGCATGACCGAGGCACAAGAGAGGATTGTAAACCACAAGCGATTGCGCTCGTTTACCGACAAGGTGCTTGCGCTGCCGTACATTGCACTTATTGCATGGACAATACTTGTAGCGTCGGGCTTTGCATGGAACACAGTTGTTATTGCTATAACCATATGCGCAATGGCGTTGTCGATAAGCTTGGGGTATTGCCAGCAAAAAGCAAACAGGAAACGGCTTGATGCAGTCCTAAGGCATATTAAGAGTCTTAGAGGAGAAAACTGATGATTTATGGGGGCGGCAACAAGCTGCTCCCATTTTGTATAACAGCAATTTCACGAATACATTTTGCCTTTAGTTTGTAAAGTACCTTAAACCGGTAGCGCATTTGCGGGTCTGGTAGCGCAAATTGGTAGCGCATTTTGTCCATCTATGCCCTTGCTTGTCCGCAAATGTCTAAAAGGCTATTGTTTTTAGTGATAATAGATTACAAATACAAAATTCTGTATTTCCCGGATTTGGCCTAAATATTCTGAATATAAACAAAAAAGCCTCTCTGCATAACTGAAAGGTTTTTGCGGTGCGTACGGGACTACTGCCCTGTAAATAAATCCCTTCCTCAATAAGGCAAGAAACTGATTTTATCAGTTAGTTTTGTATAGGTTCCAACTTTGGTAACAAAGATGTATCTTTGTTTATATTATTCTATCTCCTCTTTTGGAGGTGGTAAAAAGTCGCTTGCTTTTGATGACGATATAACAGAACGTCCCAGTTTTTCTTCCAACTGCTTGCGTGCGACTTTGGCAACGCTTCCACCTTCTCTAGCAACTTTTACGTTCTGTTTGAATCCGTGAGGATTCTTCTCTTTTGAAATTTCAGCAGTAGAAGCTTCGGCAAGGATGTTAAGAGCAAGTTCTACGTTAGTCATATTATCACGCAGATTCTCTTTTTTAAGTCCTTTTAGTTGCTTGTATTCCTTTGTGTGCATATCACTCCATTCTCTTGTTATAATGTCTGTGAGTGTAGCAAACTCAACGCCTTCCTTCACACCTGTACGTTTCCATTCATCAGTGAGTTCCTTGCGTACCTCAATGCTTTTCAGTCGTTGGTTAATCCAAGCATCAGAATATCCCAAACGCTTGTAATCTACCATTGCTTGTTCAATGGATAGTTCAGGGTCCTGCATTTGGTCAATACGCACACTTGCAACGTGCGCCATCCACTGCTTGAAGGGTTCTGCTTTTGGCGAAGGTATAGACTGTATTAGACGAAAAAGTTGCTCGGTATCAGCAACATCAGTCAAACGCATTTTGCCATCAATGGCGCGCATTTTGAAAGCGTGACAGTTTGTCACGGTTTCATCCCCCTCTGCTTTAAGACGCTGTTTTAACTTTCTCCAATATGCTGTTGCGTCTTTGGATTCTGTTAGTATCTCAACCGTATCTACAATAGAGAAATACCACTTTTCTTGCTCATCATCCCATACGGTACGAATCTTTCTGTCTTCAAATATCTGTAAGGATTGTTTTTGTGTCATAGCCTATGATTATTTATCCCACTTAAGATAATATTTGTTATTCTTGACAAATTTCTTAGTGGCTTTGATGTATGGCTTTACACCGATGTCATGCAATGCATAAAGAGCCTCGTCCAAGCCATTCTCAGCAGCCTTGCCATACCATTTTATTGCACAAAGAGTATCTACTTTGCATCCATAACCATCAAGATAACATTTTCCTAGCAAAGTTTGTGCCTCTCCATCACCCTTTTCGGCGGCTCTCGTACACCACTTTACGCATTCATCATAGTTCTTGTCAACACCGTCACCTCTGAAATAACTATATGCAAGAAATGTTTCAGCCCCAACATGCCCAAACTCTGCAGCTTTTTGCATTATATCAATTGCTTTAGCGGTGTCCTTTAATACAGAATCACCAATGTAATATTTTATACCAAGTCCATATAGTTTTTCAACATCTTGTTCATTTGCTTGTACACTGGCAGGGGAACCTTTAATGTTTGAATTACAAGCGAGCATACACATACTCATGCAAAATAAAGCAAGAAGTCTCATTCTATTATCTTTTATGGATTTATGGCAAAGATAATAAATCAAAGAGCCTTTGTCAAGCAAACAAAAACAAAAAAGAGTTCCAAAGAAATTTGGGACTCTTTTGCGGTGCGTACGGGACTCGTAACCGGCTTGCCGCTTTGCTTGCAAAGAACCCTGACCCCGGGTCACGGGGAGAGTATATACAAAAAAAGAAGAAACCTTGCGGTTTCTTCTTGCGGTGCGTACGGAACTCGTAACCGGCTTGCCGCTTTGCTTGCAAAGAACCCTGACCCCGGGTCACGGGGGAGAGTATATACAAAAAAAGAAGAAACCTTGCGGTTTCTTCTTGCGGTGCGTACGGGACTCGAACCCGTGACCCCCTGCGTGACAGGCAGATATTCTAACCAACTGAACTAACGCACCAATATGTTTTTGCTTTGTTTGTGTCTCAAAGCGAGTGCAAAGGTAGGGCTTTTTTTTGAATCTGCAAGCGTTTTGCAAGTTTTTTTGCTGCAAAGCGCGTTTTTTTTGCTTTTTAGGTTCCGATTATGCTATTTGTTCACTTTTTGCATGAGTATTGCATCGGAGTATCCCTCTTCGTCCCTTATCCAATCCTTGAGCGTGGAGTGTTCGTTGAAGCCGGCTTTTTCAAATACTCTTATACTGTCGCTGTTCCATGTCGGGATATATGCGTAGAGCTGGTGAAGATGCAGCCGCCCCGTGGCATACTGGCACAACAGCTGCAATGCGCGTGCAGCAATTCCTTTTCCTCTGTAGCAGCCCAGGATACCTATGCACACTTCGGCACGGCTGTTCAACGGGTCGTAGTCGGCAAGGTCAATCATTCCTGCCGGGCCGCTCTCCGTCTCTATGACAAAGCGTGCCTGACGTTCGCTCAAAAGGTCCTGCCGGCTCTGTTCGAGGTAGGCTCTTAAGGTATAGCGCGAGTAGGGCAGTGTGGCGTTCCCTGCGCACCACATAGAGGTGTCGTTCTCCATGGCATACATCAGTTCCAGGTCTTCCGGTTCCGGTGCCCTTAGGGTTATATCCCCATCCTTAAGCCAGCTTTTTTTCATTGTCGCTGTCGTCTGTTATCGTTCTGTTCTCGGTGATGAATACCTTTGTCCTTGCCGAATATGTGCCCAGCTTAAGCCTGTTGCCGGGTGTCGCCTGCAAAAGACGGAATATCTCTTTGTAGCTGTATGCATCGGTGTCATACACTACGGTGTTGTACCTTGAGATATCTGTTCCGCTTGCGAGGTGCCCCTGCGGCAACGATGTGCTGTTGCCTTCGATATAAAGATGCTCTCCCTTGCCGTAGTTGCCGGCAAGTATCTTCTTCATGGCGTTGTTGCTCTCCTTCTCTCCTATTACAATGCAGTTCAGCTGCGGGGTGCTGTTCACTATGTTTTTGCGGTGGCGGAACTGGTTGCCGATGAATGCAAGCAGGGCTCTTGACCAGATTGCTATGCTTACAGGTATGCTTGCAAGGAAAGAGTAGTGTGAATAGTGCTTCTTGAAGAAGAGGTGCATTGCCTGATAGAACGTATGTACGTACCGGTATGAACTCTTTTCTGTACTCTCTCCCTTGTAGTGGAGTATGGGCGATGGAACGAAGTAGTTGCGGTATCCGCTCTTGAGTATCCTGTATGACAGGTCGATATCCTCTCCGTACATGAAGAAGTCTTCGTCAAGCAGCCCTGCCTTGTCGAGGGCGTCGCGCCTAAGGAGCATGTATGCACCCGATATTACCTCTATCTCGCTTGCTTCGTGTTCGTTGAGATAGCGCATGTAGTAGCGTCCGAATAAGCGTGACTTGGGGAACAGGCTTGTGAGGCCCGACATCTTGCAGAATGAAACGAACGGCGTTGGCAGTCCTCGGCGCGATTCAAGGGCAAATGATCCATCCGTCCGCAGCATGTATGCTCCGCAGCCGCCGGCATCGGGGTGGCTCTCCATGAATTCGACGAACTCAACGAATGTGTCTTCGGCTACAATAGTGTCTGGGTTCAGGAGCAGGATGTATTCTCCCTTGCTCTTCCTTATCGCAATGTTGTTGGCACGGGCAAAGCCGAGGTTCTTGTCGCTTGCAATGAATGTGACGTCGGGGAACCGCTCCTGGAGGTACTCTACCGAGCCGTCTCCCGAAGCGTTGTCAACCACAATGGTCTCGGCCGTCACCTTGCGTGCGGCTCTCTGTACCGAAATGAGGCACTGCTCAAGAAAGTACTTTACCTTGTAGTTTACTATTACAACCGATAGTTTCATTATTTTCTGCTTCTCATTCGTTGCTGTTGATGAAGCTCTCCAACGTGTTTGCAGTGGGGTAGCTGTATATGAGGGCGCAGTATCCGAAGAGTCCGCAATAGAGTGCGCCGGTGTAGTTGAGCCCGTAATAGATGAAAGCATTCACTGTAATCACCGCGAAAAGCAGGGATATGCGCACAATGCTCATCTTGCCGAATGTCTTCAGCAGCTTTGCCTTTCCCATGCCTGCAGCTCTCTTCATCGAGCGCGTGAAACTCTTGAGCGCAATGGGAATGAGTGCTATCGTAATCATTACAGATGTAACTTCAAGCAGGTATATGTCATCGGCCGACAGTATGGCAGCAAGAGCTCCCTTATGCAGGAAGCCTCCCTCGAATGCCACTATTATGGCCAATGTAGCAAGGAATGCTGTGTAGTAGTTGAATCTAAGCGATCTGATTGTCTTTTCTGTCTGCATTGTCATATTGTTTTGCCTGTAAAAGGCGTTCTGTTTACTATTGAACTGCCGAGCGTTACCTCATCGGCATATTCAAGTTCGTCTCCAATTGAGATTCCGCGTGCAATCACCGACAGTTTTATGCCATACTGCTGCAGTTTGCGGTATATGTAGAAATTGGTGGTGTCTCCCTCCATGGTAGAACTGAGAGCAAGAATAACCTCCTTTACCTCTCCCTCTGCCACACGTTTGATAAGGCTGTCGATGTTGAGGCTGCTTGGCGATATTCCGTCCATAGGGGAGATTACGCCTCCCAGCACATGATACACTCCTCGGTACTGCATCGTGTTCTCGACTGCCATTACGTCCTGGATATTCTCCACCACGCATATTATGCTATGGTCGCGCAAAGGGTTGGCGCAGATTGGGCATATATCGGTATCGGAAATGCTATGGCACTCCTTGCAATACTTTGCATCGCGTCTTAGCGTAGTCAAGGCATTGGAGAAGTTCTCTACCTCCTCTTCGCTCTTGCGCAACAGATGCAGCACAAGACGGGTAGCTGTCTTGCGTCCTATGCCGGGGAGCTTCGTGAACTCCTTTACAGCCCTTTCGAGGAGTGCCGATGGGTATTCCTGGTTCATCGTCTGCCAATTATCTTATATCAACATCCACCGATGCCGGGAATACTCTCTCCGGGTCGAAGAACTCAGCGCAGCTCTCCACCATGGCCTTTAATGTAGGTTTCACTTTGCCGTTGAATGCCTCTTTCCCGTTGACTACAATCCTTACAGGCTTTGTAAAGTCAATCAGCTTCTCGCTGAGGAATATTGTTATGTTGCCTTTTGCCGCATCGGTGTAGCTGCGGGAGAAGAGCATCGGTATGTTGTATATAGCCTTTGTAGTGGTGTAGGTGACGTTCTTTACTGTAACATTGATTGTGTTCCCGTCGAACTGCACCTCGTAGCAGCTGCGCTCTTCGTCGTCTGTGCGTGAGGTTTCGTTCACCCTTATGTTGTAGAAGCCTGTGCGGTGGCGTCCGTACATGTCGTAGTCCTCCCAATAGAAATATGAGGGGTTGGCATTGCGGCTGAACTGTTTCAGCCACGGTGTTGTCTTCTCATAGTTTATTCCATGCCCCATGCCCGGAACTATCTCTATGAATCTGTTGTAAAGTCCGGGGTGTCTTTTTGCGAGGCTGTCCAATGTAATTCCGGCATTGTATGTCATGGCATTGCGTGCGAAACCGTGGTCATATTCACCGGTGCGCAATGCAAAGGCTATGTTCGCAAGGTTCTCCATAGGCGCGTTCTTCAACGGTTCGCCACCGGCCATAGGTCCTGCTCCTGCAAGGTAGTCGGCATAGAACGAAGCAAGTCGCTGGCTGCCGTAACCGCCTTCTGAAATTCCGTAGAAATATATTCTGTTGGGGTCTATATTCTCATTCAGGAATGCCAGACGAAGAAGCTTTTCCCATGCCCATTGCTTGCTCTGTATTGCCCAACGGTACAGCTCGCCATAGCCATTCGGGATTTGTGGAATGAAATGCAGGGAAGGTGCATCGTCATAGCTGTGGCATAGCTTGAAACCGTTTTCCCACTCGCTTGTCTTTGGTCCCGATCCATGCATATAAAGGAACAAGGGGTAGCCTTTTTCGGGCTTTTCGCCTTTCTTGATGAAGTAGTAGGGCATAATGGCTTCCGGTTCGAGTTCTTCGGGCAGTCGCCAGTAGCCGGTATCACGCGGCTCTTCATGCGTGAATGCTTCTATAAGTTTTTCTTCCTTGAAATTTTCCACTGCACTGCGCCAGCAGTTCCATACCTCTTTGCGTGCGGCATCGATTCCTGCTACAGAAATCTTGCCGTTGTTCTTATATACTGCATTCTCGCCATTAAGCGTGCAGGTGAAATAGTCTGTAATCTTCTTTGCCTTGCTTTGGGTAACGGTGCTGCCGCATGCGTGTGCAAATGCAACAGACGATACAAGCAAGATTGCTGATATTATTCTTTTCATTGCTCCTAATTTTGCGCTAAGTTAGCTCTACTCGCTCAAAACGGCAACCTTTTCGGGTGAAAAGTGAAACTGCTATATATAAAAGGGATTGTCGGGTTTGCAGGTGCAGTGCTGTTTACGGCAATCCTTTCTTGTCGAATAAAAAAGCAGGTGAGCAACCCGGTTGCCCACCTGCATCTCTCTTTTCTTGTCTTACTTTACAAAGACTTTTGTCGTATATGGCTTGTTGCCCGGTGTCTGTACAGCAATGATGTACATTCCTCTTTCAACGGTCACGGTATGCTCTCTGCCATTGTAAACCTCCTTGCCATCTACACTGTATATCGTGATTTCGGCATTTTCGGCACCTGACACGATAATGCTGTTGCCTTTTGTACCTACATCTATGCCGTTGTCGCGTACATCGTCGATGGCTGTGACATCGGCTACCCAGAAGTATCCGTTATCGGGGTATGCCAGAGTGTTGTTCGACACTGTACCGAGCTTGTTCTTGCTGCTGTCGTAATAGTTGATGGTCAGCTTGTACTGTCCGAGCGGTGTGCTGCTCGTGCATGTACATTCAATATCGATATCAGTCGTCACTCCTTCTTTGAGGGAAACTGCAATATATTCGCTCTGTATAACTGTATTAAGGCCCTTCTTTATTATAACCTTGATGTAACCGTCAAAATTGCCGTTTGTGCTGCTCAATTTTGTTTTGGCAGTGAATGGGCTGCCTTGTCTTACTTTTATTCCGTCATTTATTACGATTCTTCCGTCGGCATAAGGTGTAGCTGTGACGTTGTTGCCTATGGTGAACTGGCATGTCGCTGCCGATTGGCTAATCTTCTCAAGCTTGCCGTTCTTCAGTTCGCACACGTATGCTGTATAACTTCCTGAACCAATCGCCGGAGCATAATCGGGCTGGTTGTATGAAAGTTTCGTTGTGGCATTCATTGCCAATTCCTCTATATATGCCTTTGCAAGGATATGCTCTTTTCCTGTGCTGTTATTGGCAACGACAAGGGCAAGAGTGCCTGTAAAGCTATCCGAGGTCGTAGTTATGTTCTTCACCGTCGCGCTTACATTAAGGTTTTCTCCCAACTTTGTAGAAACGGCACTTATGCTTGTTGTCGAAGGCAGTGCACCTTCGAATTCCGACTTGATAACTATTTTTTCACTCTTTCCATCGATTTCAATAAGTTTTGCGTAGTCAACAGTTGTACTTCTGTCTGTGAAGCTGTTCTTGAGGTTGTATTTGAAAGAGATATAATACTCTCCATCTTCGGGGAATGTGTAGCTTGTATTGAAGGTAGCTGCAATGTCCCTGTCGTCATATATCTGAATTAATGCCTGCGTAGATATAATAGTTGAAGAGATTGTTCCGTCGGCAAGCAAGCGGTTTACGACCGGTACTATGAGAACTGTCGCGCTTTTTCCGTTTGTTGTCTTGAATCTGGCATCCAGTGCAAGTCTGTCGCCTTTCATCTGAGGTGTCTGGTGGAAAGTGACACCGGATAGTGTCGCTTCCGGCAACTCCTTGCTGATGGTGACAGAGCTCTCTTCCACTTCCAGTATAAGTCCGTTTTCTGCACCGCGGGCAAGATAGGCATTATCCTTGCTGTCGGAATAGTATATCCTTATATTGTAGGTTCCTTTTTCAAGATAGTAGCTGCTTGACTGGTTTTTGCTGATAGGGATATTGATGTAGTATCCCATGCTATCATTGAACTTCATTGTTGTAAGTTCTGTTATTCTGTATAGCTTGACCGGTTCGCCATTCTTTTCAATGCCGACAACCATGGAAATTACAGCAGTCGAATGTGACCAGTTGAGGAGGCCTGCAGCAAAACGTATTGTTGCATCTCCGTTTTTGTCATAGTATATCGATTGCTCAGAAAGGGTTTCCGGCTTTTCATTGTTCTCCAGGTCGGCAAAAGCATCTACAACATCCAACATATAAACATTGGGTTCTCCTTCTATACCAGGCTCGTCGCTCTTTCGCGGTTGTATGTTTGCGACAAGTGTCTGGCCTACATTATATCTGTCGGCACCACCGCCGATGCCTGCACCTCCCGGTGCCATAGTAGTCATGTCAAAGTATCCGTTGTATGCACCGTCCCATCCCCAGTCGATATGAAGCATGTTGTTCTCGTCAATACCGTCGCAAACGAAAGCGTGTCCGCTACCGTATGACTGGCTCTGGCCTGTATAAAGCAAGGGCTGGCGCGCTTCAAGGTTCTCTCTGATTATTGAAACATACTCTTCATCGGTATAGTCACTGCGTCTTACGATAGTTACATCGGGACTGTAGTCGAAAACATTTACAAGCGCATACGATGCGTATATCTCGGAACTTCCGGTTCCGGTAAGCGCGTAGTTGCTCTGTATTGCCTTGCCTACATCAATCATCAGCTGCGCTACGGCATCGGCCTGTTCGGCTGTATATCCGTTGCGGTAGTGCTCAAGCATGTCGCTCCATCTGTAAGAGTGCGATGTGAGGTCAACGGTTTCTGTTTTTCCTGTAATGTTGTTTGTCCAGGTGACGTTTCTTGTTGCCTTTGCCGGCCACTCATGGAATTTCATAATCTGTGCCATGGCAGTTGCTGTACAGCCGGTAGGAGTCTTTTGCCCGTTCACTTCGGGGCAATAGTTGTTATAAGGAGCACTCTGGTTCCAGCTTGTCTTTAGCATAGGCTCAATTCTTGTGCCTGCTGTGGCAGTTGTTTTTGTCGGCTCGACAACTCCTGCGCGAACATCATTTACATAGCTGCTGTACTCGGCAAGCCATTCAACGAGTGCAGGCGGCATCTCCTCGGAGTTGCCGTTATCGGAATAGCCTACGATGGGTGTAAGCTTGTCATCACCCGAAACAATGACAAAGCCACAGTTGTTGCTGCTGCTGAAAATGTAGTACTGTGCATCGTTTGCCGTAGTGTTGTCACGTGATGGAGCCTTTGAGGCCTTGTCTGCATGTACCGGTTGCAATTGTACGCCCTTTTTTAGCTTAGGGTTGCTGTTCCAGAACGAACTTGCTATCTCAAATGCCTTCTCCTGGTCTATCGGGCCTGCAAAAATGCTGGTTGCCAGGAATAGTGAAACTAGAATGAATGTAAAAGTTTTCTTCATGGGAAGTTGTTTTTGTAAAGTTATTGCGCGAAAATAGGATAAAAAGTTCTTGTGCACAAGTAAATCACTTGCTTTTTGTAAAAAAGGCTATATATGGTTAAGTTTTACGTTTAATTTTATTTAAAACAACTATGTGCTGCGCTTTTTTTAGCAATAATTTGTGATTTGCTATGTGCGCAGTACGGGGTAACTTTGCATCCGGAACAAAAATACGGTTCCATATATCGGGCAATAAAAAATTATATATATGAAAAGAACGTCATTTATTTTTATGTTTCTGCTGTTCGGCCTGGTTCTGAAGGCAGAGAATGTCCCAGCCATTAAGGAGGGAAACATGATTTCGGGCCATGTGATTGAGGATGGCACGGAAGATAATATCGCCTTTGCGACAGTACTTATCGTTGAGACAGGTGAAGGTACGATGAGCAACGAAAGCGGCCAGTTCGAGTTCCGCAACATGCGTCCCGGAAAATACACTCTCCGCGTAAGCATGGTTGGCTATGAGACCTCTACTAAAGAGGTTGTCGTGAACAAGGACTATGTCTCGGTGGTGCATTTCAAGCTCAAGGTAGAGGGTGTTGCCATAGACGAGGTTGTGGTTTCGGCCAACCGTAACGAGATAAGCCGAAAGGATGCTCCTGTCGTGGTATCAGTTGCCTCTATGAAACTTTTCGAGGCTGTCAACTCGCTCGATTTGGCAAAGAGCCTCAACTATGTTACAGGTCTGCGTGTAGAGAACAACTGCCAGAACTGCGGTTTTCCGCAGGTACGCATAAACGGTCTCGAAGGCCCTTATTCGCAAGTGCTTATAAACAGCCGTCCGGTAGTAAGTGCATTGAGTGGTGTCTATGGTCTTGAACAGATACCTGTAAATATGATTGAGCGTGTAGAGGTTGTGCGTGGCGGCGGCTCTGCGCTGTTCGGTGCCAATGCGGTAGGAGGCACGGTGAATATCATTACCAAGGACCCTACGAGTGATTCCTTCAGCATAAACAGCAATCTCGCATGTTACGGCGGTGATTCATGGGAACAGAGCCTGGGAGCGAATGCCTCATTGGTATCAAAGGACAACTCATACGGAATAGCTCTCTACGCCAATTACCGCAACCGCAATCCGTACGACCATGACGGCGACGGTTTCTCCGAACTTGGCAAGATAAACATAAATACTTTCGGTTTGCGTACATATTATCGCCCCACACATACAAGCCGCCTAAGCTTTGAGTACCATACTACAAACGAGTTGCGCCGTGGAGGCAATAAATTCGATATGGAACCGCATGAGAGCGATATCACAGAGCAGACAAAGCATATCATAAACAGCGGTGGAATATCCTACGATCTGGGCTGGAACGGCTACAAGAACAAGTTGTCGCTTTATGCATCGTTGCAGCATATCGACCGTGACAGCTATTACGGTGCGCAGCGCGACCCTAATGCGTACGGAAAGACCGATGACCTCACTTGGGTCGGTGGTGCGACATATACAGGTCGCATCAAGAAGTTCCTTTTCTCTCCGGCTACAATTACCGGCGGCCTGGAGTATCAGGAGAACAAGCTGCACGACATGATGACCGGCTACAAGCGCGACATGAAGCAGAATGTCCGCATAGCCAGTGCGTTCATCCAGAACGAGTGGGAAATGCGTCTTTTTACACTGCTGGTAGGTGCGCGTGTCGATAAGCACAATCTTATCGATGACCCTATATTCAGTCCTCGTGTAAATCTTCTCTTCAAGCCCAGCAAGGATTTTCAGGCGCGTCTGACCTACTCTACAGGCTTCCGTGCTCCGCAGGCGTATGACGAGGACCTTCATGTTACGGCAGTAGGCGGTGAGGGTGTGCAGATAAGGCTTGCCGAAAACCTCAAGGAGGAGCGTTCAAACAGCTTCAGCGGCTCCATTGACTGGACTGCAAGTTTCGGCCATTGGCAGGCGAATGTTCTTGTAGAAGGTTTCTATACCGATTTGAGCGATGTGTTTATCCTTGAGGATGTGGGCCTGAATGCCGATGGCTTTGCCATGAAGGAACGCCGTAACGGAAAGGGTGCGCGGGTGTATGGAGCGAATATCGATGCGAAAATAGCCCACGGCAAGGAGTTCTCCCTGCAAATGGGATTCACTGCGCAGAAAAGCCGTTACAAGGAACCAGAAACGTGGACCGAGGTCGATGGCGTTGAATTGACGACAAAGCGTATGATGCGTACTCCCGACTACTACGGATACTTTACTATAACATCTTCTCCGATCAAGAGACTCGACCTCTCGCTCTCCGGTACATATACCGGCTCTATGAATGTACCGCACTATGCCGGTTATATCGAAAACGACCGTATGGAGAAGACTCCCGATTTCTTTGACCTTACATTCAAGACCGGTTATACATTTGTTCTTCGCGACCATATTAACCTTCAGGTCAATGCCGGTGTACAGAATATCTTCGACAGTTTCCAGAAAGACCTTGACAAAGGCGAGTTCCGCGATTCGGGATACTTCTATGGCCCTACACAGCCAAGAACTTTCTTCGTGGGAATAAAGATAACAAGGTAATGGCTGGAGAAATGGAGAATCTGCATATCTGAGGCGCGGTGCTCTGCTTTCCGGATACTTGCAGGCAAGGTGGCGGCCTTTTTGGCCTGCCCCTTGCTTTTTTTTGATTATCGCCGTATATTCGCAGTTGATAAACCATGAAAAATGAGTAAACCGTTAATAAAGAGCGCGCGTTTTGTAATAAGCAATTCCGATGTGCGTAAATGTCCCGATGACAACAAACCCGAATATGCCTTTATCGGTCGTTCGAATGTAGGCAAGTCCAGTCTTATAAATGCGCTTACAGGGCAAAGAAAACTGGCAATGACGTCTGCTACTCCTGGAAAGACTCTTCTTATAAACCATTTTCTGGTAAATGACGAGTGGTATCTTGTCGATTTGCCGGGTTACGGATATGCCAAACGGAGCAAGTCGCAGACCGAACAGCTGCAGAAGATAATAAGCAGCTATGTGCTGGGGCGTGAGCAGATGACTCTGCTGTTTGTTCTTATCGACAGCCGTCACGAACCTCAGAAAATCGATTTGGAGTTCATAGAGTGGCTGGGTGAGAACGGAGTGCCATTTGCGATAATATTCACAAAGGCCGACAAGTTGACAAAGAGTGCCCTTTCTGCAAATATTGAGGCCTACAAGAGGCGTCTTCTCGAAGAGTGGGAAGAACTTCCGCCGGTATTTGTAACATCTTCGGAGAGCAAGCTGGGACGTGACGAGGTTCTGCAATATATCAATGAAGTAAATCAATCGTTGTAAAATGAAACATACAATATTATATATATTGGCACTGTTGCTTCTTGCTTCGTGCGGAGGGAGAAACAACTATACCATAGAAGGCCGTTACAAGGCAGCTCCAGATGGTACTAAGCTATATCTTACCGCTTTTGACGATATTCTGTCGGTTATCGATTCTGCGGTTGTCAATGATGGGAAGTTCTCTTTTTCCGGTGTATGCGATACGCTCTCTGTATGCTATCTCTCATCTTCGCAGGTTATAGACGGAGGCTATGTCGTGCTTGAGCCGGGCAATATCTCTTTTGTGTTCGATAGGGGTACAATGTGTGGAGGAACACCATCGAACGATGTGCTCTTGCGCTTCTTGAATGAGAAGGAGAGGCTTCTTAATCTGCGTATGATGAGTTCTCCGGCTTTTGCAGGAAAGATGAACCTTGACAAGGCTATGGTTGACAGCCTTCAGGCTCTTGGCAGCATGGCCGAAAACGTATTTGCTGCATTTGCCACAAAACTCATAAAGGAGAATGCCGGAAACCCCTTGGGGTGTTTCTTCTTTGTACAGTCGGCCGGCACTATGCCTAAGATGGTTGCAGAACGTGCGGCCGCTCTTGTCCGTGAAGAATATCGCGGCAAGCAGTATCATGCGAAATTAAGGCAACTGGAACACGAGGCTTCTTTGCGATCTTATGCAAACGGTGCGGAATTAGGTGCTATGGCAACTGCTGTAGGAAAGAAATACCAGAATTTTGAACTGAAAAGCATTGATGGAAAGAGTGTTCTTATGCAAGACAAGGTTTCTGCATCGAAATATACTCTTCTGCTTTTCTGGGCCGGTTGGAGCGAAGAGTCTGTCAGTGCGGCGGAACAGTTGAAAGAGCTGTACTATAAATATAAAGGTAGAGGCTTTGATATTGTTGCGGTGTCGCTCGATGAGACTGTAGAACAGTGTGCCACGTCTGTAGAGCAACTGGGACTTCCTTGGCTGCAGCTGTGCAGCCCTGAGGGCGGCAGTGCCGAACTTGCTGCTGCATACGGCGTGTCGGGCCTGCCGATGGCCGTGCTGATAAACAATGACGGTACTATACTGCTTCGTTCGGCATCGTTTGAAGATGTCAAGTCAAAGCTTTCCGAACTCTTCTGAATATAACCAGGCAATAGAATATAACCCCTTGCTGCACCGTAATGGTGCCGGCAAGGGGTTGTTGCATTCTGTTTTGTCACCGGGACTTGCCGGCTGCGTGGCTGATATCGGCTATTGATGCCGATGCTCATGGAGATTCAGAAAACTGCTACGCTCTTCATCTCTTCCGGAATTTCTTTGACGTTGATGTAGTCGGCAATTATCTGATACTGGCCATTGATGCGTGTGATGATTACTACGCAGTCGTATGGAGCGGCAACATCTGCTGCCTCCAGGAACTTCTCGAATTCTTCTTCATTAAGCTTGTTGAAATCGAGTATTCTGCCATTCCACTCCGATATCTCATCAGCAGCCACTCCTGTTCCGAACTCAATCTCCCAGTAGCCGTTTTCGTTCTTCTGGAACTTGCTCAATCGGCTGTCATCTTCTATGAATGTACTGTATCCGCTTATATGGTGGGTCAATACAAGCAGGCCGTCAACAATGTGTCCGAGCATATATCCATCAGAATCCCATCCGTTCTGGTCGACAACAGCATAGCCTTGGTATTTGCCTTTTGAAATGCCTGGGCATTGCTCGTATTCATGTCCGTAAAAATCCTTTTGTGTAAGCATTTCGGGTGTAATAGGCTCAACGACAGCTTCTTTAGTGTATTTTTTCGGCAAGTAAGCCTTGTAGCCTTTTACAATAACTCCATACCAGTCAGTGGTGTCCTCAACAACAAGGAATGTCTGGTCTTTCATTGCGTAAAAAGACGATTTGGAATAGCCGGGCTCTACTTGGCTGTCGCTCCATGCCAAACAGCAGTTATCGGTCTCGTTTTCGCAGATATAACATAGCTTCGCTGCTTTGTAGTCGGGTGTCTTGCGGAGCTGTACGTTTCCCCTTTTGACCGTAATTACCTTTTCAAATTTCGGTATCACTACTTCATATTTTACCGAGTTTATACATGATGATACAGTTGTAAGCAGCAATGCAAGCAGAACGAATGGAATTGACTTTGAATTCTTCATGGTGTTTTCAGTATTGTATTGTTTTAAATAAGGTTGCAGGTTAAATATAATGCCCCTGCTTGGCAAATATAAATATATTTATTAAGGGTATCCAAACAGTTGTTATATATTTTTGTTGATAGTTTATTAAAAAAAAAGGAAATTTGCGTTCTGTTATGAACAAATTGCCTATATTTGCATTGTCAATTGCAGCCGGGGGTGTCCTGGTTGTATGTTTTTCAAAATAAATATTCATTAATCTTTATAGATTTCAAATTTGTGGACTTTCCCTTATGGGGGCAAGTATCATCTACTCATTATGTATCATATAGAACAACTTAGGAGTAAGGAGATTGCCGAACTGCAATCAATTGCTCAAGAATTGGGAATCAAAGGGGTAAAGTCTCTTGACAGGGATTCCATAATCTATCGTATTCTCGACGGTCAGGCCATGCAGAACAGCAAGTCGGGTGCTCCTGCTGTAATTAAGGAGGAGAACAGGATGAACCGTCGTGAACATCGCCGTAACCGCATTCATTCCGATGCGCCGAGTAAGGTATATACTGCAACCGGAGAGAAGGCTGTAAAAATAGATGAGAATGAGCCGAAGGTGCATAAGGCCGAGGTTGAAAAAGAGGTCAGCAGTGCAATAGAGCTTGCGGCACCTGTCGTGGCTGAGCCGGAAAAGGTTGATGAGGCTGTCAAGCAGCCTAAGAAACGCGGACGTAAGCCAAAGGCAGTTCAGCAGCAGGAGGCTGCTGTAACCGAGCAGCCTGTCGAGGAGGTGGCGGTTGCTGAAACTGTAAAGGCTGATGACGCACCCCAGCCTAAAAAACGTGGCCGCAAGCCAAAGAACAAGCAGGAGAATGCCGAGCAGCCTCAGGTTGCCGTTGAACCGGCTCCTGTTGAAGTAGCGGAGGCTCCTGCGATTGTTGCTGAAAATGCTGTAAACGAGCAGGGTGGAGAAGCTTTTGTTGCCATAGAGGATTTGCCTACCGACTCAAAGGAACTTCCAGCGGAACTTGTCGATAGGTTCGAAAAGAACGGTAAGGAGCATAAGAAAGGTGACAGAAACCAGCGTCGTCAGAATCAGGAAAGGAACTCCGATAACCGCCCTGAAGAGAAACATCAGGCAAAGCCTCAGTACGATTTTGCCGATGTCCTTCGTGTAGAGGGTGTTCTTGAGATTATGCCCGACAACTACGGTTTCCTGCGTTCATCCGACTACAACTATCTTGCATCTCCCGATGACGTGTATGTATCGCAGTCGCAGATAAAGCTCTACGGTCTTAAGACCGGTGACGTTGTTGAGGGTACAATACGCCCTGCATCTGCCGGCGAGAAGTATTTTCCGCTTGTTAAGGTGAACAGCATAAACGGTGCGTCTCCCGAACTTGTGCGCGACCGCGTATCGTTCGAGAATCTTACACCTCTGTTCCCCGAAGAGAAGTTCACTTTGTGTGCAGGCAGTTTCGACAATATGTCGGCACGTGTGGTAGATCTTTTCTCTCCTATAGGAAAAGGTCAACGCGGCCTTATAGTCGCCCAGCCAAAGACCGGTAAGACAATGCTTCTTAAGGATATCGCCAATGCGATTGCAGCGAACCATCCCGAAGCATATATGATAATGCTGCTTATTGACGAGCGTCCGGAGGAGGTTACCGATATGGCGCGTTCGGTGAATGCCGAGGTCATTGCCTCTACTTTCGATGAGCCGGCCGAGCGTCATGTAAAGATAGCCGGCATAGTTCTTGAGCGTGCAAAACGTATGGTGGAATGCGGTCATGATGTGGTAATTTTCCTTGACTCCATAACACGTCTTGCACGTGCCTATAACACAGTATCTCCTGCATCGGGAAAGGTGCTCTCGGGCGGTGTCGATGCCAATGCGCTTCATAAGCCGAAACGCTTCTTCGGTGCTGCGCGCAACATAGAGAACGGTGGCTCGCTGACAATTATTGCAACTGCGCTTATCGATACCGGCTCGAAGATGGACGAGGTTATCTTCGAGGAGTTCAAGGGTACAGGAAATATGGAACTTCAGCTCGACCGTTCGTTGTCGAACAAGCGTGTTTTTCCTGCTGTCAACATTATAGCATCGTCAACACGTCGCGACGACCTGCTCCTTGACCGCCAGACTCTCGACCGTATGTGGATTCTGCGCAAGTATCTTGCCGACATGACACCTATGGAGGCTATGGAGTTTGTGAAGGACCGTCTCGAAAAGACAAAGGACAATGCAGAATTCCTTATGAGCATGAATTCATAAATTTGTCCGTCAAGCATATAACAGAGAGAGGTGGAGCAATTGCTCCACCTCTCTCTGTTATGGTAAAAAATATATACTTTTTAGAACGGCAGGTCGTCCGGGTCGTTGGCGGCCTTGCCGAAGTCGGGCACCTCAACCTTAGGAGCATTGACAACAGGTGTGTCCATAGCAACCGGTGCGGCAGTGCCTCTCTCTACTCTCCATGCGCGTATGTCGTTGTACCAGCGTCCGTTGTACTCGCGGGCATTGATGTCGAAAGATACGGTCAGCTCTTCGCCGGCCTGTATGTTGAACTGTGATATCTTGTCTGCACCGAATACGTTGAAACACATCTTTCTTGGGAACTGTTCATGTGTCTCAAGCACATATTCCTGCATTTTCCACTCGTTACCTGTTTTTGATACACCGCCTCTTTCGGGCAGCACTGCAATGATTTTTCCTGTAATTTCCATAATAAATTCAAATTCGAGGGCGAAAATAGCTCAATTCTTGCCGAAAAGCAATTTTTTCGCTCTCTTTTTCTATGTAATTCTGCAATTAGTTTCTATCTTTGTAGCTAACGCGTGTATGAGCGCGCGGCGCGCGAGCGTGTTTTGATTTTGAAATTCAACAATAAAATTTATACATTATGATTTTTACAGTATCAAGTTCTTTGCTGTCGTCTCGTTTGCAGACAATCAGCCGTGTAATCAACTCAAAAAACACTATCCCGGCTCTGGATTGCATCCTCTTCGAACTCGAAGGCAACAAGCTTACCCTTACAGCTTCGGACCCTGACAACACTCTTAACACTTCTCTCGAAGTTGTGGATTGTTCAGAAGATTTCAGCTTTGCAGTCTCTTCAAAGATTCTGATCGATGCTCTCAAGGAGATTTCGGAGCAGCCTTTGCGCTTTGAGGTAAAGAGAGAGACCCTCGAAATAACAATCTACTATCAGAACGGTAAGTATGCTCTTGTCGGCCAGAATGCCGAAGAGTATCCTTCAGCAGCTGTTCTGGGTGAGGGCTCGGTCGCTATCAGCGTTCCTACAAAGGTCCTTTCAAGCGGAATATCATGTTCGCTGTTTGCCGCAGCCGACGATGAGGTGCGCCCTGTAATGTGCGGCGTATATTTCGACTTCACTCCGGAGAGCATTACGCTTGTTGCATCGGACGGCCATAAGCTGGTACGTTGCCGCGACTATTCTGTAACAGGTGCCGAGAAGTCGGCATTCATCCTTCCTAAGAAACCTGCGACTCTGCTCAAGAACCTTTTGGGCAAAGAGGCTCAGGAGGATGTCGCTGTTGAGTTCGACGGCCGCTTCGCAATATTCGATATGGGCGAGTACAAGCTCGTATGCCGCCTGTTCGACGGCCGCTATCCGAACTACAACTCGGTTATACCGCAGAACAATCCGCACAAGCTTACTGTTGACCGTGCAGCCTTGATAAGCACACTGCGCCGTGTAGCTATCTTCTCTTCACAGGTGAGCCTTATCAAGCTTCATATCGAGGACAACAAGGTTGTCATTTCGGCTCAGGATACCGATTTCTCAACATCTGCCGAAGAGAGCATCGCATGCAGCTACGAGGGTGCTTCAATGAACATCGGCTTCCGTGCTTCGTTCCTTATCGACATTCTCAACAACACTCCCGGACAGGATGTGGTAATTGAGCTTGCCGATCCTTCACGTGCAGGTGTAATTGTTCCGGCCGAGCAGGTTGACAAGCAGGAACTCCTTATGTTGTTGATGCCGATGATGCTTACTGAATAATTATGGAACTGAATCTGAAGAAACCGATTCTGTTTTTCGACCTTGAGACAACCGGAACAGACATCTCTAAGGACCGTATCGTGGAGATATGCTATATAAAGGTTTTTCCCGACGGGCGTGAGGTTGAATTCAGCAAGCGCATTAATCCGGGCATGCATATACCCGAACAGGCGTCGGCCGTGCATGGCATATATGACGAGGATGTCAAGGAGTGTCCTCTGTTCAAGGATGTGGCGCGTGAGATAGCAAGGGAGTTTGAAGGATGCGACATTGCAGGCTTCAATTCAAACCGTTTCGACCTTCCGCTGCTTGCCGAGGAGTTCATACGTGCCGGTGTGGATATTGACCTCTCCCGCCACAATGCAATCGATGTGCAGGTACTCTATCACAAGCGCGAACCGCGCACATTGGCTGCCGCGCACAAGTTCTATTGCGGTTCGGAGTTCGACAATGCCCATAGCGCGCTTGCCGACACCCGTGCTACATACAATGTCCTCAAGGCGCAGCTCGACCATTACGACGACCTGGCCAACGACATGGAGGCTCTTGCCAAGGAGTCGTCATTCACGAATAATGTCGATTTTGCAGGGCGTATAGTATATGATGCCAACGGCACCGAGGTCTTCAACTTCGGAAAATACAAAGGCATGCCTGTATCGGCTGTCCTTGACCGTGATCCCGGATATTACGGCTGGATGATAAACGGTGATTTCCCGTTGAATACCAAGCAGGTGCTTACACGCATAAAGCTGCGTGGCATGAATAAGTAACTGAACAACAACTTGTCTTGAGAGATGTTAAGAGGAAAAAAAATAGTTTTGGGAGTGAGCGGAAGCATTGCCGCATACAAGGCTGCGCTTCTTGTAAGGCTTCTTGTAAAGGAAGGAGCTGAAGTCCAGGTGATCATGACTCCGTCGGCGAAGGAGTTTATAACTCCGCTTACGCTGTCCACATTGTCAGGCCGTCCGGTTCTTTGCGATTTCTTCCATAGCGACAGCGGTTCGTGGAACAGTCATGTCGAGCTGGGGCTGTGGGCCGATGCCATGGTCGTAGCTCCGGCTACAGCCTCTACTATAGGGAAGATGGCCGGAGGTGTTGCCGACAATCTGCTCATTACGACATATCTCTCGATGAAAGCTCCTGTCTTCGTTGCTCCGGCAATGGACCTTGACATGTATGCCCATCCCTCAACCGTGAAGAACGTGGAGGTGCTGAAGAGCTACGGCAATCATGTAATAGAGGCTGCCGAGGGCGAGCTTGCAAGCCATCTCAGCGGTAAAGGCCGTATGGAAGAACCGCAGAACATTGTACAGCGTTTAAAGGAGTTCTTTTCGGCAGGAAACGAACTTAAAGGAAAGAGAGTGCTTGTAACTGCCGGCCCTACATACGAAAAGATTGACCCGGTGCGTTTTGTGGGAAACTACTCGTCGGGTAAAATGGGCTTCTCAATAGCAGAGGAGTGTGCCTCGCGCGGTGCAGATGTGGTGCTTGTTGCAGGCCCGGTGTCGTTGCAGTGCAATAACCCTGCCATAAAGCGAATTGATGTGGAGTCGGCAAGGGAGATGTACGATGCTGCTATGGCCGAGTTTCCTGCAAGTGATGTCGCAGTGCTTTCGGCTGCTGTAGCCGACTATCGTCCTGCTGTACAGGCAAGCGAGAAGATGAAGCGTGTTTCGGGTTCCATGACGCTTGAACTGGAAGCAAATCCCGACATAGCGGCCTCTCTTGGAAATATCAAGAAAGAGAACCAGCGTTTGGTTGGCTTTGCCCTTGAGACATGCAACGGCGAGGCGAATGCTGTTGCAAAGCTTGATAAGAAGAATCTTGACTTTATCGTTCTCAATTCGCTTGAGGATAAGGGTGCCGGTTTCGCACACGATACGAACAAGGTTACAATAATCTCAAGGGATGGCAAGGAAGAGTTCCCTCTCAAGAGCAAGAAGGATGTTGCAAAGGATATTGTATCAAGGATTTCAAAGTTTTTTCTGCTTTTCATTATGATGCTTCTGCCCTTGTCGGCAAGTGCTGAGGGCGAAGAACTGGATGCTACGGTTACTCTTAATGCATCAAAGATCCAGGGTACCAATACCGAGGTTTTCAAGCAGCTTGAAGAGTCCTTGAATGAATTTATCAACAACCGTAAATGGACCTCGAACAGATACGAAGAAGAGGAACGTCTGGTGTGCAATTTCAGTTTCGTGGTCAACTCGTATTCGAATGACGGCTCTTTCGACTGCTCTCTGATGGTGCAGTCTTCCCGTCCGATATACGGCTCTTCCTACAACTCTACAGCTTTCAAGTATGAGGACAAGAGCATCAAGTTCAACTACCAGCCGTTCGACCGTCTTGAGTTCGTCGAAGAGAACCTTGACAATAATCTCACAGCTGTAGTGGCTTTCTATATCTACATGATGATAGGAATGGATATGGATACGTACGGTGAGTTGGGCGGAAGCGAGTTCCTTAACAGAGCCCTTAATATTGCGAACAACGCCCAGAACCTGGGCGATGCAGGCTGGAAGGCCGGCAGCAGCAACAATAACCGCTATTCCATCATCGACGACTATATGAACGGAGCAATGGAACCAATACGCAAGATGATGTACAAGTATCACCGTCTGGGCCTCGATACTATGTTCAAGAATGCCGATGGCGGCCGTAAGGAGATAACTGCCGGAATAGCCCTCATGGGCAAGGCCTATGAAGACCGCCCGTTGGCCTACTTTACAAAACTCATTACCGAGTATAAGGTCGATGAAATAGTGAACATATACTCCAAATGCACATCCGAAGAGAAGAAGAGTGTTGTAGAGACACTGTCACGAATAAATCCTTCCCTTTCATCGCAGTGGGACAAGATAACAAAGAACAACAATTATTAGGCTATAATGCTAAAGCAGATAACAATACGTAACTTCGCACTGATAGAACATGTGGAGATTGATTTCTCGCATGGGTTCTCTGTCATTACCGGAGAGACCGGTCATGGCAAGTCGGTATTCTTGGGTGCCATATCCATGATGCTGGGCCAGCGTTCCGATGTCAAGGCTATACGTGAAGGTGCCGACCGTTGCGTCATTGAGGGCTGTTTCGACCTCTCCGGCTTCTCGCTGGAGGGTTTCTTCGAAGATAACGACCTTGATTATGACAATGAGTGCATAGTACGCCGCGAACTCTCTTCAACAGGCCGTAGCCGTGCTTTCGTGAATGATACTCCGGTTCCGGTCTCGTTGCTCAAGGAGCTTGGAACAAAGCTTATAGACATACATTCGCAGCATCAGAACCTGCTTCTCGGCGACAAGTACTACCAGCTTGGAGTGCTTGATACATTGGCCGGTGATAAAGGACTTCTTGCTGCATATAAGGATGAATATGACGAATATGTCCGTCTTAACCGTGAACTGCGTGCCTTGAAAGAGAGTCTTGACGGTAACCGCCGTGATGAGGAGTGGCTCCGTTTCCAGCTCGATGAGCTTGAGAGGGCTGCCCTCAAGGATGGTGAACTGGAAGAACTTGAGCTGGAGGTAAATGAACTGTCGCATGCCGAAGAGATACAGGCTGCCCTTTTGGGTGCATGCGCCTTGCTTGACAGTGATGAAAGGAACATGCTTGCATCGTTGCGCGATGCCTCAAATGCCTTGTCCCGTGTGTCGGCTCATTACTCTGCAGCCCAGGAACTCTCCGAACGTCTTGAAAGCTGTTACATTGAACTGCGCGACTGTTGTGACGAGATGCAGCAGCGCGGCGAGCGCGTGCAGTTCGCTCCCGACCGTCTTGAATGGGTTGAGCGTCGTATAGCTCTAATATACGACCTTCAAAAGAAGCACCGTGCAGCTTCGGTTGCTGAGCTCATGTCACTTGAAAAGGAGTTTGCAAGGCGTCTTGAGCAGATAACTGACGGTGACAGCAACATAGGGGAACTTGAGCAGAAACTATTCAAGCTGCGCGACAGGCTTGCGGCTTCGGCATCGAAGCTCACATCTTCGCGCAAGGCGAGTGCTTCTGTTCTTAAGGAGAAGATAACAGAAATACTTGTGAACCTCGGTATGCCGATGATTCGCTTTGAGATTGAGATACACCCTGAAAACGACTTTACATCACGGGGATGCGATGTCGTGACTTTTCTCTTCTCGGCAAACAGCAGCAGTGCACCGCAACCTTTGAGCGATGTTGCGTCGGGCGGTGAAATGGCGCGTGTAATGCTTGCTCTGAAGTCGCTTATAGCATCGGGTGCAAACCAGCCTACTCTCATATTTGACGAGGTTGATACCGGCGTTTCAGGTGTCTTGGCCGAGCGTATGGGACGTCTCATGCAGCAGATGGGCGGAAATAATCGTCAGGTGCTGAGCATAACGCACCTTCCTCAGGTTGCAGCACTCGGAGCACATCACTACAAGGTTTATAAGGAAGAGACTGCAAAAGGTACAGTAACAGAAATTATTAAACTTGGGCAACAGGAGAGAATCAAGGAGATTGCGCAGATGATGAGCGGAGAACTCCTTACTGACGCGGCAATGGAAAATGCGGCACTGTTGCTTTCGCAATCATAAGAAAAAGTTGCTATTATGGTAAACACAAATGAGATGATATTCGGCGTACGCGCCGTTCTTGAGGCCCTTGAGGCAGGAAAAGAGATAGACAAGATACTTGTAAAGCGTGACATACAGAGCGAGCTTTCACGTGAACTGTTTGCGGCTCTCCGCGGGAGTACAATCCCCGTTGTCCGTGTGCCGGTAGAGAAACTCAACCGTATAACACGAAAGAATCATCAGGGTGTAATAGCATACATCTCTGCAGTGGAGTATGCAAGTACCGATACCCTTGTTCCCACATTGTATGAGGAGGGAAAGGTTCCGTTCCTCGTGTTGCTCGATGGCATTACCGATGTCCGCAATTTCGGCTCGATAGCCCGTACATGCGACTGCGCAGGTGTAGATGCCATAATAATACCGGCTCATAACAGTGTTACAGTTAATGCCGATGCCGTAAAGACCTCTGCCGGAGCGTTGCATACGCTTCCTGTATGCCGTGAAAAGAACATAACCGAGACTCTCAAGTATCTCAAGGCTTCGGGAATAAGGGTCGTATGTGCAACAGAGAAGGGCCGCATGAACTATACGCAGGCTGATTTCAACGAACCCGTATGTGTGGTAATGGGCGCAGAGGATACCGGTATACCGCGTGAGCATCTTGCTCTCTGCGACGACTGGGTGTCGATTCCCCAGTTCGGAAACATAGAGTCATTGAATGTGTCGGTAGCAACAGGAGTTATTCTTTATGAGGCTGTACGCCAGCGTCACCTAAACGATTGATGACATGAAGAGACATATAATAATATCCGTTTTGCTGCTCTTTGCATTATGTGCTATGGCCCAGAAGTCTTTCAAGGCTCCGAAGCCGGTCCAGAAGGCATCCCAGTGCATGGCTTCTGTACTAGCCTACAGGAACAGTGTCCTGCATGCCAACGGTACGGCGTTCTTTACTGGCGAGAACGGCAATCTTGTATCATCGGCATCCCTTTTTGCCGGTGCTGACAGTGCTGTCATAATAGATGCGGCAGGCATTGTGCGGCCTGTAAAGAGCATCGTAGGATATAATGAGATGTTCGATTGCGTGAAGGTTCGTGTGGAATGGGACAAGAAGATAAAGTCCCTGCCATTGTCCAATGGCGCGGTTTCTGCTGGAGATGAGCTGTATATGCTCTCCTATGGAGGCAAGAAAGGCGGTGCTGTAAAGCCAATGGCAATAGCATCGGTCGATTCGGTATATTCAAATGCCTACTACACCTTTGACGTGCCTATGGAGAAAGGCTCTGTCGGTCTGCCTCTTCTTGATGCCAACGGTGCTGTTGTAGCCTTCATGCAACCGGCAGCTGCAATGGATACCGTAAGGAGCTATGCAGTAGGTTCTACACTCTTTACATCACTGGATGCGACTGTCGCCACTTTCGGCAAGGGCATCTATCCGGGCATGGCAATACGTACGGCTCTGCCCCTTGAAAAGGAGAATGCTCTTCCTTGTCTCTACATGCAGAGCATGATGGGTGACAGCGTATCCTATGGCACTGTAGTGAATGAGTTCATCAGTTCGTTCCCCGAAGCCTACGAAGGATATATGGCAAAGGGTGAGTATTCTGCCGTATATCTTCGTGACATGAGTGTTGCCGAAGAGGCATGGAAGGCGGCTATTGAACGTGCAGACAGTGTTTCGGAAGTCCATTTCAGCAGGGCAAAGACAATCTTTTCCATTGTCCAGAGCGGAGACTCTGTATCGCATCCGCTTCTCTCGTATGCCAATGCATTCGATGCTGTAGAAGCTGCAATAGACAACAGCCCTCAGCCCATATATGTCAACTATAAGGCCGATATGCTCTTTGCGTGCCAAAGGTATGCAGAGGCTGCAAAGTGTTATGAGTTCCTCTCTTCTACGAATCTCCGCTCTCCCGGAATCTTTGCAAAGGCATCCCAGTGCTACAGTTCTGTTGAGGATTATGACAATGCGATAGCCCTGCTCGACAGTGCCGTAAACTGTTATGGTGATATAGGAAAGAACAGTTCTGCTCCATATATCCTTACGCGTGCACTTGTAAAGATGTCTGCGAAAAGGTATCGTGAGGCTGTACTCGACTATAACAGCTATGAAGAGATTGTAGGCGGAGGGCTTAATGCGAGCTTCTACTATATGCGGGAACAGGCCGAGGTAAAAGGCCGAATGTTCCAGCAGGCTCTCAACGACATCGAGACTGCAATATACCTCGACCCGGAAAATCCCTCCTATTATATTGAGAAAGGTGTGCTGTGCTACAGGGTGAAGATGACCGACGAGGGTCTCAGGGCTATGGAGAAAGCAAAGGAACTTGTTCCCGAAGCTCCCGATGTATATTATCTGCTCGGCTGTCTCCATTCGCAGAAGAACAGCAAGGCGAATGCACGTCTTAACCTTGAAAAAGCCCTTTCGTTAGGCCATCCCGGTGCACAGGCAAAACTTGATGAGTTGAAATGAGTTTAATGTAAATCTGTTATGAAACTGCCGGTTCTATTATTTGCGCTTCTTTTATATCCTCTCTGTTCTTCTGCTTCGGAGAACTCTGTACTTAATGACAGCATTGCGGTCAAGGAGTACCGGGATGGTGTTGCAGCCTATAAGGAGGGCAGGTACGATGATGCCGTGAAGATGTGGAAAACGGCTGCAAAGGCCGGAAACGTGAAGGCAATGTGCAATCTGGGTACATCCTATGCAAAGGGTACCGGTGTTTCTCAGAGCCATAGCCAGGCTGTAAAGTGGTGGAGAGAAGCGGCCGAAAAGGGTAATGATGTAGCACAATGCAACTTGGGAAACAGCTATCTTAACGGCAATGGAGTCAAGGCAAATCCCGAAACGGCACTCTATTGGTACAAGATGTCAGCGGCCCAGGGCAATCCTATGGCTATGACATGTCTTGGTGTGTGCTTCCTGAACGGCGAAGGTGTTCTCGAAGATGCAATCTCTGCCGTTGAGTGTTTCTATGAGGCTGCAAAAAAGGGGTATGCGCTTGCTCAGTGCGAACTTGCCGGCTGCTACTATTCAGGAACAGGAGTAGAACAGAACATGGAAGAGGCTATATACTGGTACGAACGCTCAGCCAAGGGCGGCCACGCTATGGCACAACGTCTGCTTGCCATCTGCTATGAGAACGGCGACGGTGTAGAGAAATCATATACCGATGCTGCAAAGTGGTTTATGGCTGCAGCAAAGCAAGGCGATGCAGAATCCCAGTTTGCCATAGCCGAATACTGTTACACCGGTACTGGTATAGACAAGAATCAGAAAGAAGCTGTAGATTGGTATCTGAAAGCGGCAAGACAAGGGCATGCCGATGCGCAATATTGCCTTGCGGGCTGCTACTATTCGGGAGCGGGTACAGAAGTCAATTATAACAAGGCTTTCAAATGGTATTACGAGGCTGCCAAACAGGGCAATGACGATGCTATATGCCAGTTGGCCGGTTGTTATTACTGGGGTGACGGAGTTAAACAGGATCTGTTCAGGTCGGCACAGCTGTATCTTAAGGCTGCCAAGATGGGTAATGCCGATGCGCAGTACTATCTTGCCGAGTGCTATATGAACGGTAACGGCGTGGAATTTGATATCGTGGAGGCATGGAAGTGGTATAACGAGGCTGCGAATCAAGAGCATGCTGCAGCGCAGAATGCAATAGGTGTCATGCATTTCGAGGGCCTCCTTGTGAAAAAGGATATGGAGAAGGCTTTTGCGTCTTTCTCATCAGCTGCCGAAAAAGGAAATGATGAGGCCCAGTTCAATCTTGCAAACTGCTATTATTCGGGAAAGGGTGTCGGGCAGGATCGTCTTAAGGCTGCACGCCTCTATATACAAGCGGCAGAACAAGGGCACATGCTGGCACAACACAATATTGCAGTATGTTTCTATAATGGCATAGGTGTTGACAAGAGCTATGCCGATGCGGTTAAATGGTACCGCAAGGCTGCCGAACAAGGCTATCCGCAGTCGCAGCACGATCTTGGGGTATGCTACTACAATGGCGACGGAGTTGCCAAGAACCATGAAGAAGCAAAGAAGTGGTGGAAGCTTGCTGCAGAACAGGAGTATGAACCTTCAATACACGCCTTGAAGGATATGTAACCCTATTGCGGGCCGGTGACTTATCTCCTCTGCCATTTCAGGCAGAGGACTTTTTTTGTGTTTTTCCCAACGCAGAACGGTGCAGCCGGGCGTTCGCCTACAAGCCATGCGATCTCTCCTTTGGCATCGGCAACAACCAGTTGCTGCTGTTTCTCAATGATGCTCTTCTTGCGGTCGGTGAGGTAGTCGCTGACAAGCTTTGTCCCGCGCATGCCGAATGGCTTGAAACGGTCGCCTTTACGTGCGTTGCGCAGTGTCAGCGGCAGCTGCAATGTATCGATGTCAAGGCAAGCAATGCACTGCTCTTTCGGTATATTGCCGTCAAAAGGCTTCTCTTCTACCGACAGCAACCCTGTCGGCGTCTCTAAGCAACCCTCTTCAGGCAGTTTCTCTTCTATAATTAATCCGTTGCTGTTAGCTGTAATTATAAGCGTGTCACGGTCTTTTACAGCAAGCCATGCTCCGCCGCAGAATCTTTTTCCGCTGTCGCTGTCGAGCGATGAGGCTATATCTGCAATAATGGAACTGTTGAATCCTAAAGGCGATAGCATTTCATGAATCAGCGTTGCCGGCGCAACTTCAGCCTTCAGCTTCCTTATGTCAATCCTGTTCCCCTCCTTTACTCTTGCTATGGCTTCTTCAACAGCCTTACGGTATATAAGTTCCGCTTCACTCAACCTTTGTGCCGTTGCGTTTATACTCTCCAGTACGGAGGGATTTATCTCTCTTAGTTTAGGTATAATCTCAAGCCTTATCTTGTTGCGTGTGTAGTCGGTTGTGAGATTGGTGCTGTCAGTAACAAACCCCTCGCCTCTCCATTTGAGGTACTCCATTATATCTTCACGCCCGGCACACAGGAGCGGGCGTACTATATTGCCGTTTTTCGGCTGTATTCCTCTGAGTCCTTTTATTCCGGTACCTCTGGTTAGGTTAAGCAACAGCGTTTCGGCAGAGTCGTCACGGTGATGCGCTACGGCAATGCAAGTGGCCCCGATGGCTTTTCTTTTCTCTTCAAAGGCTGCGTAACGCAGCTCACGTGCCGCCATTTCAATGGATATTCTATGCTTTGAGGCATATTCTGCCGTGTCGAAATGAATGATGTGCAGTTCTACTTCCAACCGTTTGCATAGAGCTGTCACAAACTGCTCGTCACGGTCGCTTTCTGTTCCCCGAAGGTGAAAGTTGCAGTGCATGGCCTCGCACCTGTATCCCAGTTTACGCAGGGCTACAAGCAATGCTACTGAGTCGGCTCCGCCGCTCAATGCCACAAGCACCTTGTCGTTCGTGTTCAGAAGAGAGTGCTTCTCGATAAAACGTTGTACCTTATATATCATAGATGTACCGTTCCTGCGCGAAGATACTTCAATAAATGTATAAATATGGATTAAATAGATGAATAATTGCTTAAAAACAGCATGGAATGGTAAAAAATGGCATTCTTTGTTTGTTCTTCACAAAAAATGTCTTACCTTTGTCTTCGCTAAAGGCTATGCTTTTCCAGCCGGTACCTTGGATGAGTGGCTTAGTCAGCGGTCTGCAAAACCGTGTACGGCGGTTCGAATCCGCCAGGTACCTCAAAGGAGTTCCAAATGGAACTCCTTTCTTTTATGAGGAACAGGGGTATAAAAAATATGGCAACCGATGCAATCCGGTTGCCATATTTTTTATGCTAGTGTGGATTTAGAAGTTGTAACCCACAGAGATTGTCCAAGTCTTAACTTTTGAATTTTCTGTAATCTCGTTAAGGTCCATACCGTACTTAGCGCCAAGGTTGAAGTTCTTATAGTTAGCAGTAACACCTACCTGAGCACCAGCAGTGAAACGCTTCCACTTTTCGAAGTCCTCAGCATCATCGAAAACTTTCTGGTTGCCCAACTTTCCAGAGATATAACCTCTAAATGTAGCACCTACATATGGGAATATTGACCAATCGTCGTTGATGTTCCACTTGTAACCGAAGTTAACAGGAAGCTCAACTGCAAACATCTTTAGCTTCAAGTCTTCTCCATCAATCTTCATAACATCTCCGTTTACCCAAAGAATGTTTCCACCTACTTCAAGGAACAAAGGAATGTTCTGAGATACAGCAAAGCTGTGTACATAACCTGCAGAGAGAGCCATAACTGCATCAGCCCCCTTAGTGTCAGTATCAAAGTTGTTGTAAGCAACCCTTACACCTTTCCATGCATTCTCAGACTGAGCGAAAACAGTAGATGTCATCAACATTAGACATACTGCAAAAAGAACTTTAATCTTTTTCATAGTTAGTTAGATTAGATTAATAATAGATTGATAAATTTTTTGAAAAAAGTATTTTTTACTCTTAATGAGCGTTGCAAAGTTAAATAATGTTTAATGCACATTCCTTTCGTTCTGTGTCTATAAACGCGACTGAATGTTCTAAATATCGGACGCTAGGTTCGCTTCTCTATCTCTTTCTTCAATAATTGAAGGAGTGAATCCGGCAGCTCTTCTATATTGAACCTGCCATCTACTATTGGGATATGAAGGAATGCCTCCTTCTTGTTATTGCAAGTGCTATTGTGCTGGTATATCTCTGAGATAAAATCGTATCCGAGAACTTTTGATATGAGAATAAGGCGTTCTACATCTATGCTCTTGGCATTGAACAGATAGTATAATGATGTGCGCGCCATATTAATCCTGCGTGCAAACTCTGCATATTGCATTCCTTTTTCGTCAACTTTCTGCTGTATTATTCTCCCGATGAATATATCCTTTAATTCACTATCCATAGCAATAGGGTATTTGTTCCGTTGTCCAAGTCTTGTATTTATCTGTGAATACCCTGAAGTAACCGGTATGTATGGAGAGTCCTGGCTATAATAGAATAGCGTGGAACTATTGTACTACCGATTTGAGGCTCTGGACTGCCCACTACTTAGTAATAAACAATAGCCCACGCCAAACTGTATATAGTCCATTGTGAATGGTATATATAACATTGACGTGAGCACTTTGTTTAACACCCCAAGTAGTTGAAATTGTCCAGATTCCAAATCAAGGATAAAACAAATGCTCTAAAAAAAATACGGGTATAACGTCCCGACTGTTGCAAATATAGTGCAAGTCGGGTGGGTGACAAAAAGAAATCAAATTATTTTTGTCATCTGGTTCTTGACAATAAACCTTCTATTATTTGTATTCCGGTCTTGTTCAGAATTTTATCTCGAACCGGTGCATATTGTCGGTAAAACTGTAGGTGAGGCCGAATCTGTAACTGTCGGCAATCGATTTCACCAATGCCAGCCCTAATCCTGTAGAGCCGCTCTTGCCGCTTGTGTAGAAGCGGTCGAACAGTCTCTCCTTGTCAAGCATTCCGTTTCCGCTGTTGGCTATGATGAGTGAATCTTTCTTCATGTATATCCTTATAGAAGCTTTCTCCGGTGAATGGATATAGGCATTCTTTATAAGGTTCGTTATCATGGTTGTCGCCAGTGAGTCGTCCATAAGAACGATATATCTTTCGGGAAGCTCTATCTTGCACTCAATCTCCTTGTCGCAGTAGATGTCGCTGTAAATCTCAGCCTCTCTCTTTATAATATCTACGATGTCAACATCGCTTCTGTCGGTGAACTGCGCATTCTCAATCTTCGATATGAGGAGCAGGGTGCGGTTCAGGCGGTTCAGCCTATGCAGCGACTGGCGCATCTTTGAGAGTTCGGCGAACTGTTCCTCTGTAAGCGGTGTATTGTCGATAATCCACTCGATGCGTGTTCCAAGCACCGCTATCGGTGTCTGCAGTTCATGCGATGCATTGCCTATGAACTGCTTCTGCCGTTCCATGTAGCTTTCGGCCCTTTCAATGGTGCTGCGTGCAGCTTCTGTAAGCTTCTTGAACTCGATGACCCTGTTTTCTGTCGGCAGGTTTTCAACTCCCTGTCCGGGGCGGTAGCTGTCAAGCCACTTCAAGAGTGCATACAGCGGGCGCATGCTGTAGTGGAATATAAGTGCCGTAACAGTCAGGATAGTAAGCAAAAGCACTGCATAGATACCTGTAATGTGCCATAGCAGGGAAAGCAGCAGGTCTTCCCGTTCAAAGGTAGGCGTTGAAACAACCAGTCTGTACATCTGTCCGTTGCTGTCGGGAAACACCAGTGTCAGTACCCTTGCCGGTTCAGTCTCCCGTTTTTCGGGTATATATACTCTTCTGTCCTCGAATTTCATTGAGGGGGCATTTGTGCTGTCAGCAAGCGGTTCAATGTTGTATGTGTTGTTGGTGCCGTCGCCTGATGACGGAAGCTCATGTCTCGTAAGTACTCGCCTTACAATCAGTTCTGCATAATCCTCAAGGCTGTCGTCCGCCTCGTCGTTTATCTCATTTACCATTGCATGGTAGAATATGGTTGCCCATAACAGCAGTATGGGCAGCAGCACTATCGCAATCCTGATGGTTACACGGTATATAAGTCTCATTCTTCGGCTTCGGTGAATTTGTATCCGAAACCATATACTGCCTTTATGTTCATGTCGGCCCCGGCCTCGGAGATTTTCTTTCTAAGGTTCTTTATCTGCGCATATACAAACTGGAAGTTATCGACCATGTCTATGTGGTCGCCCCAGACGGCTTCGGCAAGGACAGCCTTGTCAACGATGTGTCCGGGACGCTGCATGAAGTACAGCAATATGTCGAACTCTTTCTTGAGCAGCGGTACATCCTTTCCGCCAACCGATACGCGGCGGCTCTGCAGGTCGAGCGATATGTTGCCGGCATTCATGCTGTTCTGTACAGCACCGTTGCCCCTTCTCAGCACGCTCTTTATGCGTGCCGACAATTCTGCCATGTAGAACGGTTTCGGCAGGTAGTCGTCGGCTCCCAGGTCCAGCCCTTCTATCTTGTCATCAAGGGAATCGCGTGCCGATATTATTATCACGCGGTCGTTCTTTCCCATGCTCTTTATCTGTTCAAGCAGGCGCAGGCCGTTGCCGTCGGGCAGCATTATGTCGAGCATTATGCAGTCGTAGCTGTAGCCTGCAATCTTGTCGCATGCGTCGAAGTATGTCGCTGCACACTCAACTACATATCCCTCTGCAAGCAGTGCACGTTGCATAATCTCACGCAAGGAGGCATCATCTTCAACAATAAGCAGTTTCATAGTAATATATATTTACACGCAAATATACAATGCAATTCTGAATTGCAACTGAAACAGGGCTTTTATTCCATCAGTTCGAAATCGAGCTGTTTGCGGTCGAGATTGGCGCGTACAATCTTTATGCGTACCGGGTCGCCTATCGTGAACTTGCGCTTTGTGCGTCGTCCTATAAGGCAATAGTTTGCATCGTCAAATTCGTAGTAGTCGTCCTGCAGAGTCCGGATAGGTACCATTCCCTCGCATTTGTTCTCGTTTATTTCGGCATAGAATCCCCATTCGGTAACGCCGCTTATTACAGCATCGTACTCCTCTCCGATATGTTCGCTCATGAACTCCACCTGCTTGTATTTTATGCTGGCGCGTTCGGCATTTGCCGCAACCTGTTCCTGAGCCGAGCAGTGGTCGCAGAAATCCTCGTATTTCTGTTGGCTTACAGAACGGGCCTCCTGTGTAAGATAGCGGTTGAGCAGGCGGTGCACAAGAAGGTCGGGATAACGGCGTATAGGTGATGTGAAGTGGGTGTAGAAACGGAAAGCCAGTCCGTAGTGACCGATGTTTCCGGTAGAGTAGCGTGCCTTCTGCATTGCCCTGAGCGAAATCTGTTCTATTACATTCTGCTCCTTTGTACCATGCACATCCTTGAGCAGCCCGTTAAGCGCGCTTGCCGATGTCGTGCGCCCCGATGCGCTGCGCATCTTGTAGCCGAGCTTGCTGACAAACTTGGCAAGCATCGATATCTTCTCCATGTTAGGCTCGTCGTGTATTCGATATACGAAGGTCTTCGGGTTCGGGCCACCGGGTGCCTTGCGCCCGATTTTCTCCGCTACAGTGCGGTTGGCAAGAAGCATGAACTCCTCTATAAGCTGGTGCGATTCGTTTGTCTCGCTGAAATAGACCGACAGCGGCTTGCCCTTGTCGTCGAGACGAAAATGCACTTCGGGCTGCTGGAAGTCTATGGCTCCACCCTGGAACCTCTTGATTCGCATCTTCTGCGCCAGCATGTTCAAGGTGCTTATCTCCTCGAAGTATTCACCCTCTCCTTTCTCTATAATCTCCTGTACCTCTTCGTAGCTGAATCTCCTGTCGCTGTTTATTACCGAGCGTGTTATGCGGAACTTCTTTACTTCGGCCTTCTCGTTCATAGTGAAAATTACCGAGTATGTGAGCTTCTCCTCATTCGGGCGCAGTGAGCAGAGGAAGTTGCACAGGTGCTCCGGAAGCATCGGTATGGTGCGGTCAACAAGGTATATCGAAGTGGCACGCTTGAATGCCTCCTTGTCAATAATGCTGCCTTCGGTCACGTAGTGTGACACGTCAGCAATGTGTACACCAATCTCCCAGCAGTTGTTGCCGGCGTTGCGTATCGACAGAGCATCGTCGAAGTCCTTTGCATCGGCAGGGTCAATGGTGAATGTTGTCACGTTACGGAAATCCTCGCGCGAAGCAATCTCTTCGGGAGTTATGTCCGATGGCAGTTTCGATGCTGCAATCTCTACGGCTTCGGGGTACTTGTACGGCAATCCGAATTCGGCAAGAATGGCATTCATCTCGGTGTCGTTGTCGCCGCTCTTTCCAAGCACGTCGATGACCTTTCCTACAGGGTTTTTGCTGTCAAGCGGCCATTCGAGAAGCTTAACCACCGCCTTGTCGCCGTTCTTTCCACCTTTGAGCATATCCTTAGGGATGAATATGTCGTTAGGCATTATACGGCTCTCGGTAATGAGGAAAGCATAATGTTTCTCTACATGCAGTTCGCCAACGAATGTGTCGTGCACCCGCTTGACAATCTCTACGACTTCGCCTTCACGCCCGCGCCCTCTGCGCTTTGCGAACAGTGCCACGCGTACCATATCGTCGGTGAGCGCATGTGCCGAATTGCGTTCGCTGATAAGTACCGGCTCGCTGCCGTCCTCAGGGTAGAACTCGTTGTAGCCGTCCCTGTTGCGCGAGAATGTGCCGTATAGCATCGACACGTTGTTTGCAAGCACATATTTGCGGAATTCCGGCTCCATCAGGTATCCGTCGAATACCATCTCGTCGAGTATATGCACGCATAATGTCCTTGCCGAAGTAGAAGTAAGATTCAACTCCTTGAAAATCTCCTTTGGGCTCATAGTCCTGCCCTCATTGCGGTTGAACATCTCTACCAACATCTCAACCAGCATGTTCTTGTTCATGCGGCCTTTCGCCTTTCCGCCTTTCTTTGCCATAGCTCACCTGTTTTAATTTCTGCTAAATTAGCAATAAAATGGCATTTGCCAACATCTTGACAGCAAAACAGAATACGGAAAAACTTAAACTATGTGAAAACGGCATCTCTACGGGCTGTGACGGTATGATGCTAATCCTCTTCCTGAGTTTGTATAATTACTCCGCCTCTGACTCTGTTGCGTTTAATATGGTCGATCTCAAGTTCGAACTCCGCTTCGTTGTATCCTAGCTGTGCAGCCTTTACAATACAGTCGTCGGCCACTCCAAGTATCGGATCTCTGAAACGTCTCTTGTGCTTGCGCAGATATGCACCATAGAGATACAACCCTTCGGCATTCTCCTTGATTGCCGCATTGCGGAAGTATTCTCCGGCTGCATCTATGTCCTTTTCGATATTGTCGCTGTACATGAGCAGTCTGCCTGCCGCAACCATGGATTCTGCTACTCCCTTATCGGCCGATTTTCTGTACCAGTAGAGTGCCAGAGAGTCGTTCTGCTGCAGGAATATCCCTTTTGCATACATCGCACCCAGATGCATCTGCGCTGTAGGCTCACCCATTTCCGATGCCATCTTGAAGAAAAGCGTTGCACGTCTGGTACTTCGGCTTATGCCGGCTCCATTCATGAATGATATTCCGATATTGGTCAGTGCCGGAGGGTAGTGGTATGCTGTCAGTTCGGTAAAGCAGCTTATTGCAACATCGAACTCGCCCTGGTTGTAATGTACCATTCCCTCGTGGTTCTTCTTGCGGCAATATGTGAGTTCCTGTTCATCCTGCGTAGGCTTATATACAAGCACTCCGTCCTTGTATCCTTCGGCAATATACTCGTCATATTTTACGCCGCTGATGAATCTGGTCGTTATTTCAGGAGCATTGCTGTATGTGGTGCTTCCGATATGTCCAAGCACATCAACATCTATTTTTCCTCCCTTTGCGTTGCTGTAGAAAGTAATTTTCAGCATACCGTTCTCTATCGGCTTTATCTCAGGGTTCCAGTAGAGTGTCCTTCTGAAATCATCTGCATCAGGCGTAATCTTGCTATAGTCGGGCGAGTAGAATTTCTTGCCGGCCATGTAGCCTGTTATTACGGTAGTGAATGCAGGTTTCCTGTTGTCTTCCTGTGTCTCGTCATACTTCTCCGCATTTTCCAATGCCAATGGCTGTATTCCACCCATGAACGATGGGCCGGTCATTGCGGAATCTTGAGAACTGCAGATTTCATGATAGCTGTAGGTACGGGCCGAAGGTCCCGGCTTCTCAAAGACCCTATAGCCATATACAGCATTCTTAAAGCGTATAGGTTTTGTATCCGCAGTTATTGTTGCTTCGCGCTCGCCATAGAAATCCTCCCGAAGCTGCAGTTCGAAAAACCCTTTATTGTCGGTGACAAATCTGGTTTTCCTGTTCCCTCCGGCCAGTTCTATTGTTGACGGGAACTTGGATACATTATTGTATGTTATCGTGCCGTTTTCAGCATTTGTTGTCTTTCTGTACATTGCACCGTTTATGACAATGCCTATTTCCGGCATTATCAGGCCTCCGAAGTCATTTCCGGCCAGTCTTTTCCACTCAAATGCGGTCCAGCCGTGAGTAAGCATTATAAGATCAAGGTCTCTTTTACGGTTGGCGTTGTTGGTGTCGAAATATTGGCTGGCATTCGGGATGTAGCCTTTAAGTTCGGAGCCGAGCAGCATGTAGGAATACATGTTGTATCCCCATGAAGAATCTTTCTTCCTTTCGGCGTCGGTGACCGAAACCGAGAATTCCATATCTTCGTTCAAAGGCTTGTTATCCTCGCGCCATACGAACACTGTAACCTTTTCGTACGGTTCTGCCTTGAATGTCTCGATGCTCTCTCTGTTTGCGTTGGCATTCAGTTTTATGGTCTGCCTTCCGCCGAACAACGCTACCTGGTGATGCACGAAGAACATTCTTTCGGCAAGCGGTATGCTGTCGCGGAACAGTATGGCTCTGTTCACACCTTCGGGGAGTTCATCGGGAGATATTGTTAAGGTGTCGCCTTCAAGTCTCAGTTTCCTGTACAGTGCCAGGGTGCTGCGGTGCATTACGGCAAGCCCTATCTGCTGTTTTGCGGTATCGTTGGATAGTACAGTAAAGGTGATGTTCTTGCCGTTATTAACAGAGATTACAGTTCCATGTTTCTCTATTTCGGGCAGTCCGAACTCAAACTCCTTGTTGTCATGCAATACTTTTGCTGTATATCTTGAACCTTCGGCAGGCGTAAATATGAATATGCCTTTTCCGTTATGTACGGGTTTGCTCCATAGCAGCAGGGTATCATTCTCGTAAAGGGATATCTCCTCTTGAAGCCATGCCCCTTTGCTGTCGGTCAACTCAAATGCCACCTTGCTCTCCAGTCCATATACCAGGTGACCGCCTTCGGGGTAGAAACTGAGCTTGCATCCGGCAGTATCGGGAGTGGCCAGCCTGCTGCGTTCCATAAGGTCCGCTTCATCTGCTTTCCAGTCATTGGGTGTGTCGAATACCGGGAATACCCGGCTGAAAATGCTTTCGTCACCCCAGTTGAGCATGTATCTGGTATATGCCCTCACTTCGAAATAGCCCGACATATACAGCGGATCAAGTTCAAAATAGCCGTGGCATGTGCCGTTGCTCTCAATTTTCTTCTTATGCCTGCATAGTACCTTTCCCTCTGGGGATAGCAGTTCTACATAGAGCAATCTGCTGAGTGTTGTCGGCTTGTCGTTGTTGTATCTTGTGACATGCGCCTTGAACCATATTGTGTCACCCGAATAGTAGGATGTATTGTCAAAGTGCATATACACTCTTTCCTGAATCAGTATCTGCCCGGCATGCAGCACATGTTGGGCAATAGTATCATGTGTAATCTGTGCCTTTACAGCAAAGGTGTTGGCAAACATTGCCAATGCGATGCATATATATCTTGACAGTTTCATGCCGTCTCTTGTTGAGTATATTATTGCCGAATGATGAACGGAACGGACAAAGCCTGCTTTGGCATTTTGCATGCGAGTGCAGGCTGTATTAACGTTTGTTGCAAATATATAAAAAGATTCTGCAGGAGTGTAATATATAAGCAATTAACTTCTGTTGTGTTGAAAATGAACCGACACTTTGTGCTGTAACGTATTGGTACGTGGAACCTTTAAAATATGCGGTTACCACTCCTTGAGTATTCTTCTTGACTCTTCGTCTCCTTTTTTTGCCGCCTCTGTGTAAAGGTCCTTTGCTGTCTTGCGGTCTTTTCTTACTCCAATTCCAAGCATGTAGAATTCGGCCAGAGAGCGTGTGCCCTCAATATCTCCTTTAATGTACAATTCTTTTGCCAGTTTGTAGGCCTTCTTGTGGTTGCCGTTATCAATCTCATGTCTCATTAGCCATAGAGATGCCTTGTTTGAGCCCTTTTTAATAGCCTCCCTTATACATTCGAGAGGAGAGCCCAGTATGGAGTCGTTTTCAATCCCGCTGCGTAACATCTGTTCTGCATACATGTACATTGCATCGGGGTTGCCGTTGAGCGATGCCTTGTAGAAGAGTTCTGTCGCGCGGGCTGTGTCTTTCTCTATTATGTTTCCTTCGAGGAGATATGTTGCTAACAGGTGTTGTGCCCTTGTCTCCGACAGATCGGCTGCAATCTCCAGCATTTCAATCTCCTTTTCTCTGCTCTGCTCATAGTGCAATCCGTCGCGGTGCATCCGGGACAGTTCGTAATAACATTCCGGCATGCCCAGTTCTGCGCCTCTTTCGTAGAATTTTGCTGCCAAATCGTATCTTTTCTTGAGCGAAATTCCTTTATAGTAGAACTCACCTATCCGGTAGAATGCTGCCGGGTACTGGTACTGCGACAGTTCGATATACGATGAAAGTGCTCTCTTGTAGTTCTTTCTCATATAGTATGTCTCCGCTCTTGAGAATTCCTGGTCGCATTGTGCCCAGAACAGGGAATCCTTGACATCCTTTATTGTAAAGTCGTTCTCGTATCTGCGTGGTACTCTGCTGTTCTTCTCTTTTCTCTCGCGTGTTGTCATTCCCTCGCTGTTGCCGAACACGGTGTATCCGTCGTAACCCATAACATCGACAGCTATGGCATTGCATAGGGTGCTGTTGTAGAACTCCAGATTCAGCTTGCCGTTCTCGGCCTTGATATCCGGGTTCCACATAATAGTGCGTCTGAAGTCCTTGCCGTCGGGCTTCATAGTGCTGTAGTCGGGTGAGTAGAACTGCTTTGCCCTGCTGTATCCCTGGACGGAGGTGTAGCGGCGTGTGCTGCTCGATACGCTTAGGTCGTTCTTTATCGGGTATCCGCTGTCATGTTTTTCGGGTATAAGGTATGCTACATTGTTGGGGTGACTCATGTCTTTAGGCTTCATAAAAGTGGCTAACCTTATCATCTCCCTTACAGCGTCGGGTTTCAGGTTGCGTTTTTCGCTGTCTAAAGCATATCTTATGCTGAGCTGGGAGAGAAAACCTTCGTACAGGTAACCGTAAGGGTACTTGAACTGCAGGACATTTCCCCTGCGTTCCCAAATGCCCCAGCTTCCTTCTATCGATTCTCTCTTCTTTTTGTCGCTTGTGAGGATTACTTCCTTGAAGTTGGTCATTGCTTCCGGATTTATTCCATGGAGGTATTTCTCGTCTATCTCCGGTATGCTGTCCTTGTTGTATTCACCCTTTACCACTGCCGGATATACCCAGTTCTGCCATCCAAGATTATAGCGCATGTATATGCTTCTCAGTACATTCTGCACCGACAACACACCGGCATACCCAACAACTCTGTTTCTCTGTTCGTCTATGAGTCCAATGCTCAGTTCGTACCGGTCTCTAATCTCTTCGGCAAGGAACAGTCTCTCTTCCGGCTCTTCAAGAATGCCCTCTTCGATTTCGGTCTTTTTATCGTATTCCGGCCCATTTTCTTCGTATTCTTTCTTCAATTTATCGAATTGGGTATAGTCATACAGTCCATGCCTGTATGTAATGTCCATGGCATATTCCCACTCTTCAAGATAATCGAGACGCAGCTCGCTTATAGGCGGAACAGAGTACCGGCTGGTCTCCTTGTTGGCAGTAATGCTTACATCGGACAGCAGGTACTCGTATGTGTTTATCTTCTTGAGCAGTTCTGTAGTATCTGCCTTAAGTTCAAGACTGCTCCCCATGTTGCGTTGCCAGTACCTGAGCGGCATTATAGGAGGGGAGAAATATCTGTCGAGATAGAATCCGTAGTTTATCCTTGCACTATGCTTGAAGAGAGTGTTCGGTGAGAGTGCGGCGGTATATTTGCCGTAGAAGTCGTCAACGGTTATGCTGAACCTGCCTGCACTGTCGGTACGGAAAGTCTCTGCTGTTATCTTCTTTCCATCTCCTGCAAAGTCGAAACGTATCAGGTTGTATGGCTGCGAGGTGATACGGTATGTTCCCAACCACCCTGGTGTCGCATTCCTCACCCGCAATACGAACTCCCCTCTGAGAGTTATCTTCTTTTCGGCCGGCACGACATCCTTCAGCGACCGGGCTGTAAGCTTGCTCCAGTCGTATGCAGTCCAGCCATGTGTGAGCATAATGAGGTCGAGGTGTTTCGCACGCATCGGATTATCCGGGTCGAAGTATTGCTGTGCATCGGGTATGTATCCTTTCAGTTCCGACCCAAGCAGCATGTATGTGTAGAGGTTGTATCCCCATGAAGTCGTCATCCGGCCTCCCTGGTCGGTAACGGAAACTGCAAAGCATGCATCCTGCCCGATAGGTTTCCCGTCCTCACGCTCTACCGTTATTGCAATCTTCTCATGCGGTTTCGGGTTAAGGTTGTGCAGCATGTAGCCGTTCCCGGTCACTTTCAGTTTTGCTGTCTGGCGGTCGTTCTTGAGTATGCTGTCATGGCGCACGAAGAAGAGCCTCTCTGCAAGCGGAGTGTCTCCGCTGAATATGATTGCACGGCACACGCCTTCGGGCATTTCATCCTTTGCAACGCTTATTGCATTGCAATCGCGCTCCAGTCTCTTGTAGAATCCCAGATTGCTGCGGTGCAGTATGGCGAACGCAAATTCGCTCTCATCGGATAAACGGTTGCTTATTGAGAAGCAGATGCTGTCGTAAAGTTCCCTTACGGCGATGACAGCTCCCGTTTCCTCTATCTCCGGGAGGTCGAAGCGGAATGTCTTGCTTTTGCCTTTTTTATCGGCAATGCTCACCTTTGCGGTGTAATCGGTGCCTTCGACAGGCTTTATCATGAACGACCCTTTGCCCATGTGCTCAGGTGCAGTCGTGAGCAACGGCTTTCCGTCGGCCAGTATCGTTACCTCTTCTTTCCCCTCCTTGCCGCCGTAACCGGTAAGCTCGTATGCCACCCGGCTCTCAATCCCGTATATGAGGTGTCCGCTTTCGGGGTAGAAACGCAGCTCAGGCTTTTTTTCTTCAGTCATGTTCTTGTTTGCAAAGAATGTAGTGCCGCGGTCGAGCATGTTGCGGAATCCCCAGTCGCCTTCGTTTACCTTGTCGAAGACCGGGAACACGCGGCTGAAGAAGACTTCCTCTCCCCAATTAAGCATGTAACGTGTATAGGCACGTATCTCATAATATCCCGAAAGGTATAGCGGGTCCATGTATATCTCGCCGCTGCATGTGCCGTCATCGCCGATTCTATACTTCTCCGTTTTTATGATATAACCCTCCGGAGCTACGAGCTCTACATAGAGAATACGGCTGAGTGCAGTAGGCCGGTCGTCGTTGTCGCATGTCACAAAGGCCTTGAACCAGATTGTCTCGCCAAGATAGTACGATGTGTTGTCGAAATGGAGATATACCCTTTCCTGAGGCAATATGCGCCCTACCTGCAGCGCACGCAGTGCTGCGCTGTCGGTTGCTGTCTGTGCCGCAATCCCTATGCACGAGAGCAAGAAAGCCAGTATGCATATATATCTGTACATTTCCCCCCTATTTCAAACTTATATCACTTCCCTTCTATATTATTAATGACGTTCAAAAAAACATAAATGTTACAAAAAATGTGTTTTTTTTATGGATTTGGCAATTCCTTGAACGTGCATGACGACAAGATGAAACTATCATGCTCGCTTGTATGGCACCGGGCGGTTGTCCCGTTCTTGTATGCAATACGGTAAACAGTTGACGAGCCGTTTTCAGCAATCCGCTTCGTTGCAATATCCTTTATGACTGTAGAGTATGCCGGATTAAGCTTGAAGGCGGCCTCCTTTGCCGTCCATAGGCGAAGAGCCTCTTTATGCGGTTCTTTGCTTGAGTTCACCGTTTCAATCTCTTGTGGCTGGAGATACGCTTTTGCTGCAGAATGAGCGTTGCGGCTCTTTGTCTCAATGTCGATGCCTATGGGTTCTCCGGATATTGCAATTGCCACATGGCTCTGTGTATGGCTAATGCTTATGTGCATGCTCTTGTCCGAGAGATAGGGCTTCCCGTTGCTATGGTAGAGAATCTGCAGTTCCTTGTAAGGTGTATGCATCAGCAGAGCCCGCGTGGCAAGCCACTCCTGTTGTCTCTTTACCGACTTGAAACGCTTAGCTGCATCGGCAAGCATGATGCCGCCTTTGTCGAATAGCCTTGCCAGCTCTTCGCAGCTCTCCTCAATCTTCCAGAAATATATATCGGCATCTATTGCATTGTCAGTTTCAATATGGATAATAGGCATAGATACAGTTTTTCGTAATTGCAAATATATAAAATCGTATCGGAAAGTTCCTTGTGCCTAATATGAAAATGATTCTGTGTGCGGTTTTTTATTAATCCGTTCCTTTTGTTTACCTTTGTAACCCCTTTTGTAAACAAATCCTTTGATGAAAGTTCTGGTAACAGGTGCAAGCGGTTTTATTGGCAGTTTCCTGGTCGAAAAAGGCCTGGAACTGGGCTATGATGTATGGGCCGGTATCCGCAAGGGCAGCAGCAGAAGGTATCTGAGCGATGCGCGCATCAACTTTGTAGAGCTCGATTTCTCTTCATCTGCGGCACTGGATGCCTCGCTTTCGGCGTTCAAGGCTGCCCATGGCTGTTGGGATTACATCATACATGCTGCCGGAGTAACGAAATGTACCGATAAAAAGGAGTTTATGAAGGTCAACTATGAGGGTACGAGAAACTTTGCCGATGCTATTGCAAGGCAAGGCATGGAGCCGAGGATGTTCGTATATATAAGTTCTCTGAGCGTCTTCGGCCCGGTACGCGAGAAGATGCCTTATACACCGATTATGGAGAGCGATACCCCTATGCCCGATACTGTTTACGGAAAGAGCAAGCTGCTGGCCGAGGAGTATCTGAAAAGGAGTGCCGGCTTCCCCTTTGTCATATTGCGCCCGACAGGAGTCTATGGCCCGCGCGAGCGCGATTATTTCAAGATGGCTGCTGGGATAAAACGGCACATAGATTTCTCTGTCGGCTACAGGCCTCAGACAATAACATTCATATATGTCAAGGACCTTGTCAAAGCAGCATATCTTGCTGCGGAATCAGGTGCCAACGGAAGATGCTATTTTGTGAGCGAGCCAGCAGGGTATGAGAGCCGTGCCTTCAGCGATTACATACAAAAGGAGTTGGGAATAAAAAGAGTGCTTCATATAAAGGCTCCGTTGTGGGTGCTTAAGACCGTGTCTCTCGTTTCGGGTCTCTTCTCAAAGGTGACAGGGAAACCTTCTACCCTCAACAGCGACAAGTACAGGATAATGAAACAGCGCAACTGGCTCTGCGATACAGAGCCTCTGGAGAAAGAACTCGGTTTTGTGGCCGAGTATCCGCTTGATAGAGGAGTGAGGGAGACAATGGAATGGTATAAAAAAGAGGGATGGCTATGAATATATTCAAACGCGAAGAGCCGGTTACGGCATACTATGCAGTGGAGAAGCTGGGGCTTCTGTACAATTTCATTACTACACTGCTTATAATAGTTTTTTTCAACGACCTGCATAATCCTAAGGAGATGCTGTTGGGCCGCTTCTTTGTGGCTGCCGGCACTTTTGTCCTAATATATTTATATACCAAGTATCCTTCAAGGGCAACTGCATTCCTGCGCGTGCTTTACCAGATGTCTCTCCTGAGCTACTGGTATCCCGATACTTTCGAGTTCAACCGTATATTCCCGAATCTCGACTATCTGTTCGCTTCGCTGGAATATGACCTCTTCGGCTGTCAGCCGGCTCTGCTGTTCGACCAGGTCTGCAGCGGAATTCTCTGGCGAGAGGCATTCAATATGGGATATTGGCTCTACTATCCAATGATAGCAACGATATCAATCTACACATTCTTTGCACGTCCGCGCGAGGTCGAGCGTTGCACATTCGTCATAATGTGCTCGTTCTTCATATACTATTTCATATATATATTCGTTCCGGTTGCCGGGCCGCAGTTCTATTTCCCGGCGATAGGCGACGGGCTTGCTGCCACAGGCCCGTACCCCGAAATAGGCAACTATTTCAACCTGAACCCCGAAATAACCATAGCACAGGAGGGAAAGGGAGTATTCTTTACCGAACTTGTAGGCATGGCGCAAAGCTCCGGCGAACGTCCTACAGCCGCATTCCCAAGCTCGCATATCGGTATTTCCCTTATAATAGTGATGCTTGCATACAGAATCAACCGCAGAATCTTTGCAGGCATGCTGCCGGTATTTCTGCTGCTCTGCTGTGCTACAGTATATATAAAGGCACATTATCTTGTCGATGCCATTGCCGGCCTCTTGTCGGGAACAATGCTTTACTACCTCACTTCATGGCTGTACAGACGTTGGATGAAAGAATAATCGTAACTTTTTTTCAAAAAAATCCGTTTTTTCTAAAAATTTCAATTTCATTTCAGAATCACATATAATCTTTGCAGTGTAAATAACAGTATTTGGCAAACCAAATTATTGTTTTGATGTTTAACCATTAAAATATAAAGCGAAGATTATGAAAAAGATTCTATTTGCCCTTGTGGCTTTCCTTTCATTCGGTGTTTCAGCAGTAAAGGCCGATAACGACAAAATCATCAGCAAGAACGAGTTGCCTGCTCAGGCGCAGCAGTTTATCAACGAGCACTTCAATGGCGTGAAGCTCTCTTATGCAAAGCTCGAACGTGATTTCCTTGAGAACTCATACGAAGTGATGCTTGCCAACGGCGCGAAGCTCGAATTCTCCAGCAAAGGTACTTGGGAGGATGTTGATTGCAGATATGGAGAAGTGCCGGCAGCGATAATCCCGCAACCGATTAAGGAGTATATCAAATCGAACTATCCGGGTGAGAGGGTTCTTAAAATCGAGCGTGAGCGCAACAGATACGAACTAAAGCTCTCGAACCGTCTTGAGCTCACTTTCGATGAGAACTTCAGAATAATCGACATCGATGATTGACAATACAGCTTCCAACAATACTATAACAACTAAAAGAAAACTGAAATGAAAAAACTGATTCCAATTTTTATTCTCTCTCTATTTGCTTTTGTGGCATGTAGTGATGATGATGACAAGAGCATTGCGCTCAGTGACAGTGTAGTTGAGTTCATTAAGAGCAAGTATAACGGTGCCGACATACGCCATGCCGAATATGACGGGAACGGGCTTATTGAAGTGGAGATTCTCCACGACTCGCGCCTGAAGGATGTCTATTTCAACTCGGCCAACGAGTGGGTATATACTACTTGGGATCTTAAGCTTGACGAGATACCTGCAATAGTGAAAGAGTCGTTAGTGGCTGCATATCCCGACTTTACGCTGGATGAGGCCGACTTCATCGAACGTGGCGACAACACCTATTACGAGGTAGATTTAAAGAAGGGTGCATCAGAAATCGTGGTGTTTGTTTCGCCCGAAGGAGTTATACTTGACTCATCGACAGGCGAGCCTGGTACAAAGCCGGTGATAAGCGATGCAGTACGTAACTTTATCAAGGAGAAATACCCCAATGCTACAATTACTGATTATGGAAGCAATGCAAACGGCATGTTTGAGGTGGATATCGTAGATGGCGGTATTGAGAAGGATGTATATTTCGACTCAAACGACAATTGGGTGCAGACGGATTGGGATGTGGCAGTCGCTGCTCTCCCTGCAGAGGTGACAGCCTCCGTTGCATCGAACTATCCGGAATACACTATCGACGATGCGGAATATGTTGAGCGTCCTGAAATTGTGTTCTATGAATTGACTCTGGAGAAGGCCGGCGTAGAGCAGATGGTATATATGGCACCAGACGGTACGGTCATTACACAGTAACCTGTTTCCCATAAGCCGGCAAGGCTTAAGAGGGTGTTGAAAGCGATTGTAAAGAGATACGGTTCCGGAAATCCGGGGCTGTATCTCTTTTATATGTCTCCTTATGTTGTCTGTCGTTTTTTGCCTTCAGAATGCCGCCGGCAATGCAAAAGTTTTCCTTTATGGTAGGATTTTTCATCCCGTTGTAGTAACTTTGTTGATTGAATATTATTAAAATGCGAGTAATAGACTACATAAAATCGTCAAAGGAAACGGCTTTCTCGTTCGAGGTGTTGCCTCCGCTGAAGGGTACATGTGCCGAAAGGCTTTTCGGCAACATCGACCGCTTGATGGAGTTCAACCCCGGCTATATAAATATAACGACCCACCATAGCGAGCCTGTTTATCGTGATATGGGAAACGGCATGTTCAGCCTCAGCTCTATACGTCGCCGTCCCGGTACTGTGGCAATAGCTACTGCAATACACCATCGCTATAATGTACCGGTCGTGCCGCATATATTGTGCAACGGATATACCCTTGAAGATACGGAGTATGTCCTTATAGACCTCCAGCTGTCGGGCATAAACGATATACTTCTGCTGCGTGGCGACAAATGCAAGGGCGATGCCAATACTGCTCCGGCAAAATGCGGCAACAAGAACGCAATAGACCTGATACGTCAGGTAAACCGTTTTAATGAAGGTTTCTTTGTTGACGGCTCCGCAATGAAGGAGTGTGGCAAGCCGTTCTCATTCGGAGTGGCATGCTACCCCGAAAAGCACGAAGAAGCTCCTAACATGGAGAGCGACCTTGCTGTTCTCAAGATGAAGGCCGATGCCGGTGCAGAGTATGCTGTAACGCAGATGTTTTTCGATAACAAAAAGTATTTCTCTTTTGTGGAGCGTGCTCGTGCAATGGGCATTGATATCCCAATAATACCGGGTATAAAGCCTATCCACCGTCTCTCGCAGCTCAATGTGCTTCCCAAGACCTTCCGCGTAGATTTGCCGGGAGAGCTGGTTGCCGAAATCGGGAAATGCAAGGACGATGCGTCTGTTGCGCAAGTTGGTCGCGAGTGGGGTATAAAACAGTGCCGCGAGCTTATGGAACATGGCGTTCCGAGTATTCATTTCTACACTATCAATGCTTTTGATAGTGTCTATGATATAGCAAAAGCGATATACTGATGGGAGTTTATTTCAAGGATATAATAGGACAGAAAGGTGTTGTCGGGCAGTTGAGGCGCAGTGTCGATGAGAACCGTCTTGCGCATGCATTGCTCTTTACTGGTCCGCGCGGCAACGGAAAGCTGGCGATAGCGGTAGCTCTTGCCAACTATCTGCTGTGCAATAATCGCAGCGGTGATGTGTGCGGTAATTGTCCTGCATGCACTAAACTCGACAAGTTCATACACAGCGACCTCCATTTTGTATATCCCGTAAAGAAGAAGAAAGGCAGTTCAAGCGATACAGCTCCTATAAGTGACGATTATATAACCGAATGGCGCGAGCTGCTCTCAAAGAGTGCCTATTTCAGCTATGACGACTGGCTCCAGAAGCTCGATGTCGAAAATCAGCAGCCGATGATATATGAGCGCGAGAGCAGCGAGATACTGCACAAGCTATCGATGCAGTCGCGCGAGGGAGGCTGGAAGATTGTCATAATATGGCTTCCCGAGAAGATGAAGGAGGCCTGCTCCAACAAGCTCCTCAAGGTAATAGAGGAGCCTCCTAAGGATACCCTTTTCATTCTTGTTTCCGAGGAGCCGGAGAAGATAATCCCTACCATACTCAGCCGCACCCAAAGGGTTGAGATTCCGCGTATCTCATACGAGGATATGGAAAATGCTCTGGAAAAACGCATGGGTCTTTCCTACGATGATGCCAAGACTATTGCTCAGCAGAGCGGGGGCAATTGGGAGAAAGCCGAGGAGATGCTCTCTCTGAGCGAGGAAAAGGCCCGTTATCTTGAACTTTTCATGCAGCTCATGCGTGTTGCGTATGCACGCAACATACGTGATATGAAAGCATGGAGCGAAGAGGTTGCTGCTATGGGCCGCGAGCGTCAGAAACGCTTGCTCGACTATTGCCAGCGCATGATACGCGAGAACTTCGTCATGAACTTCAAGGACGATTCAATAGTATATATGTCGCAGGCCGAACGCAACTTCTCGGTAAGGTTCTCTCCGTTTGTTAACGAGCGTAACATATTCGGCATAATGGAGGAACTCTCCGAAGCCCAGAGGCATATTGAACAGAACGTAAATGCAAAAATGGTCTTTTTCGACATGTCGTTGAGAATGATTGTTTGGATAAAAAACAGATAAATGGATAAGAAATATATGGAGAACAACGGCTGTGCTGGTATCTGCTGCAAGGGATGCGGCAAGATGGATGCACCATTGAATACCTTTGACTGGCTTGCATGCGTGCCGGGAAACGAAGAATATACCGACATTGTTGAGGTCCAGTTCAAGAATACCCGCAAGGGATATTACAGGAACAGCAACAACATACCTCTGCAAAAGGGCGACATAGTTGCAGTAGAGGCTACTCCAGGGCATGATATCGGCAAGGTTACGATGACCGGCCGTCTTGTGTTGCTGCAGCTGAAGAAGACCCGCTTGACACCGGAAAGCGAGTTCAAGCGCATCTACCGCAAGGCCCGTCCTGTAGATATGGAGAAGTATGAAGAGGCAAAAGCGCGCGAGCATGATACGATGATACGTTCACGTCAGATTTCAAAGGACCTCAATCTTGACATGAAAATAGGTGATGTGGAGTATCAAGGTGACGGCCAGAAAGCGATTTTCTACTACATTGCCGACAACCGTGTCGATTTCCGTCAGCTTATAAAGGTTCTTGCCGATGTATTCAAGATAAAGATTGAGATGAAGCAGATTGGTGCGCGTCAGGAGGCTGGCCGTATAGGCGGAATCGGTCCTTGCGGCCGTGAACTGTGCTGCGCAACCTTTACAACAAATTTTGTATCAGTATCAACCTCTGCTGCGCGTTTCCAGGATATATCACTCAATCCGCAGAAGCTGGCAGGCCAGTGCGCAAAGCTCAAGTGTTGTCTCAACTACGAGGTAGATGCCTATGTTGAGGCTTCGCGCCATCTTCCTTCGCGTGATACTGAGTTAGAGACAAAGGATGGCACTTACTACTTCTTCAAGTGCGATATAATGCGCGGGGAGGTTACATATTCAACCGACAAGCATATCCCGGCCAACCTTGTTACAATATCTACACGCCGTGCGCATGCGGTAATCGAAATGAACAAGCGAGGTGAACGCCCCGATGCTCTCCAGCCCGACGGCACGCATGAGACAAAACGTCCTGTCGATCTGCTTGAACAGGATAACATCAACCGTTTCGATGCAGCTTCGAAGAACAACAAGCGTCGCCGAGGCCGTAACGGAAGCCGTCCCGAACAGAAGAAGAACAGCAATGTCAAGAGAGATAAAGGACGTAATGGTGCGCCTAAAAGCGAATAAATGGCTGTTGTTGCTGCTTGTGATGCTGTTTGCAGCATGTGACAGCACTGTGTTCCATCGTTATGCTTCCTTTGAGAGCAGGATATGGAATAGGGCCGATACGCTTTGCTATCGCTTCGACAACTCTTCTTCAAAGCGTAACGGGCACATGTACTCCATTTGTATCGAGGCACGTACAACAGCCGGTTACAAATACAGGAATATGGTTGTGCGTGTTGAGGCTTTTGCTTCAGGCGATACCCTCCCTCAGGCTGTCGATACGCTCTTGTGTGAGGTGTACGACGGTGGTGGCAGGCGAAAAGGCTCTACGGCAGGATTGCTCTATCAGGTAGAGAGCGAAGTGAAGTTCCTGCCGGAACTCGTAGGCGATACGCTCACTTTCAAGGTTTCGCATATAATGGAGGAGGATGCTCTGGACGGCATTGCCAATGTAGGTCTTAAACTGATGCGCCGTAAGGAGTGAGCATTATCTTGCTCCGTCGCGGTCGGCATCAATCCTAAGGAAGGTGAACAGCAGTATGGAGAATCCCAGGAATGACGAGCCGCCGTAGCTGAAGAATGGCAGCGGTATTCCGATTACAGGCATTATTCCAATCACCATGCCTATGTTTATGGTAAAGTGGAAGAAGAATATCGAGGCCAGAGCATAGCCGAATACCCTTCCGAATATGTCTCCTTGCCGTTCGGCAAGCTTTACAAGTCTGAGTATGAACAATACGAAGACTGTCAGCACGAATGTTGAGCCCAAGAATCCCTGTTCTTCGCCTATGGTGCAGAATATGAAGTCGGTGTCCTGTTCCGGAACATACTTCAGTTTCGTCTGTGTACCGTTGAGGAATCCTTTGCCCAAGAAGCCTCCCGAACCGATAGCAATCTTCGACTGGTGCACGTTGTAACCTGCTCCGGCAAGGTCGTCCTTCAATCCTAACAACACCTCAATTCTAGTCCTCTGATGCTTTTCAAGCACGTTGTGCATTACATACTCGCAGGAGTTGTAGAAGGCGATTGAGCCTACTATGTATATGGCTATCCACAAGTTCTTGTTCTCCTTGTTCAACCTTGTGCGTATAAGGAGGTATGCGATGTCGAAGGTGAGCAGAAGGTACTGTACTGTTAATATGTTGAACTCTATGAGATAGACAGCAATCCAGTACGAAGCCAGTGTAGTGGCAAGGTTTACTGCGAGAAGAACTATAAAGGTCCTGTTGTTCTTGCACCAGAATTTGACCATTGCAATGGAGAACAGCTGTATCAGTACGGTTACTGCATAAGGTCCTATTGCCTGGCTAAGATTGTCGAACATCTCCTCATTGAACTTTATTCCTACAACGAAATAGACAACGGCGCTTATAGCCATAAGCAGGAATATTCCTGTCATTCCTTCGCGGTACATGACAAGGAAAAGCGAAAGATATACAAGCGCGCTTCCTGTTTCGTTCTGCGCTACAATAACAAGCAAAGGAACCACTATTATGGCTGCGCACTTCATGAAGTCGCTGTTGTTCTTGATGTCGAAGCCTCTTCTTCCCATGAATGCTGCCAATGTGAGTGCTGTCGCGAACTTCATGAATTCGGCCGGCTGTATCTTGAAACTGCCGATGGCAATCCAAGAGTATGAGCCCTTGGTGTCTTTGGCGATAAATATCGTTATTATGCATACTGCAAGCATTAACAGATATATTATCCCCGACAGGTTGCGGTATGTGTGCTTCTTTATGCAGAGCAGGAATATTCCGAACATTACAGACACGCCCATCCACAATGCCTGCTTGCCGCTTCTCTCATCCTGGCTGAAGAATTCGAGAAAGCTTGTCTCTATGTAGCTGTGGCTTGCACCGCAAATGGCAAGCCATCCCATTACGGCGAGCAAGGCATACAGTAATAATGCCGGTTTGTCAATTCGGCTTAATATGCTATCTCTCCCCTGATCCATAGTATATAGTCCTGTTTTGTATATCCTTTGCCTTCTGTTCGCTCTCTGGTGACAATGTTCCTGTCAGGTATTTCTCCATCAGCAATGCTCCAATCGGAACGCCGAATGTTGCGCCGAAACCTCCGTTCTCGACATAGACGGCAACGGCAATCTTTGGGTTGTCCATAGGCGCGAATCCCATGAATGCGGAGTGGTCTCTGCCTTTATTCTGTGCCGTACCGGTCTTTCCGCATACATCAAGCCCTGGGATGTTTGCCGCACGGCATGTGCCGTCTGTAACGGCTTCTCTCATGCCCTCTGCTATCTGCTGATATACACGTGGAGTCACCATTGTGCTCTTAGGTGTAAGGTAGAGCGAATCGATTTCTCCGTCTTCAATTCCCTTGACTATGTGTGGAGGAATGTATGTTCCGCGGTTGGCTATGGTAGCTCCCAGGTTTGCTATCTGCAACGGTGTAAGAGTAACCTCGCCCTGGCCGATAGCTATGCTTATGACAGTTACTGCACGCCAGTAGTTACCGTAGTGCTTCGTGTAGTAGTCGGCATTCGGTATCATGCCACGTACTTCGCCGGGGAGGTCTATGCCAAGCTTGTATCCGAATCCCATCGATACCATATAGTCGCGCCAGCGGTCCATGGCCTCTTTTGTTCCGCCCTTGTATTTGCTTGAACCGAACATCCTGTGCAGTCCCCAGCAGAAATAGGCATTGCAGGATGTTGCAATAGCCGGCTTGAGCTGGGTCGGCGACGAGTGGGCATGGCATCCCAGTTTGAAGTTGTTGAATATGAAACCGCCGCTGCATGGGAAGGCTGTCTCCGGCGTTATGATTCCCTCCTGCAGGAATGTTGCAGCCTGGGAGGTCTTGAATGTAGAGCCGGGAGGGTATGTACCCATTATTGCACGGTTGAGCAGGGGTTTGTTCTTGTTCTTCGACAACAGCTGGTGGTTCTTTCCCCTCTGTCGTCCGGTAAGCAGTGCCGGGTCGTATGACGGGGCAGAAACCATGCAGAGAATTTCTCCTGTGGATGGCTCTATGGCAACGATGCTGCCAATCTTGTTCTTCATTAGCCGCTCGCCCAGCTCCTGCAGCTCAATGTCGAGGCTTAACGTAAGGTCTTTTCCGCGCTCGGCAAGCGTGTCAAGTTCACCGTTGCGGTACTTGCCCTGTATTCTTCCGCGTGCATCGCGCAGGAGTACTTCTACACCCTTCTTGCCTCTTAGAACCTCTTCGTATGACGACTCAAGGCCTTGCGTACCGATATAGTCGCCACGGCGGTAGTAGGGGTCCTTGTCAATTCTTTTCTGTGAAACCTCGCCTATGTCACCAAGCAGAACGCCTGCAGCCTTGTAGTTGTATTGCCTGATAGAGCGTTTCCTTACATAGAATCCCGGGAAACGGAACATCTTCTCCTGGAATTTTGCGAATTCCTCTCCCGAAAGCTGGGTTAGGAATTCCTGTTCTGTATATTGGGAATATCCCGGATTGTGTCTTTTGTCCTTTATGACCTTCATTCTCGCATCAAACTCTTCGAGCGTGATGTCAAGGGCCTTGCATAGCTCCAGTGTGTCTATGCCTTTTATCTCTCGCGGAACAAATGTGATGTCGTATGAGGGCTGGTTATATACCACAAGCTTTCCGTTACGGTCGTACATGAGTCCGCGTGCCGGGTAAACGGTCTTCTTGTAGAATGCATTGCTGTCGGCCTTGCTCTTGTATTCATCGCTGTTTATCTGCAGATTGAACAGCTGTATTACATATACGGCCAGTACAAACAGTACTGTACCTGCCATGATATATTTGCGCTTGTCGTATGTGTAATCCTTCATCTTGTCATCTGGTTCGGGAGAAACATTCGATTACGGTTACGAAAAGCATAGTAAGCAGAGTGCTGCTTGTGACACTGAGGAAGAGTTCCGATGCATAGCTTATTGTGAACAGTTCAAGAATGAAAAGTACTGTATAGAATATGCCTATGCATGCCAGAGAATACACTATGTATCCACCCCATTTGAGGCTTCTTGCTCCCGGAACAAAGTCATCGGGCAGTCCCTTGTGTGTGAATATGGCCAGAATGGTATTGCGTATGAATCCCATGGCTGTAGCTGCTGCTGCATTCAGGCCGGGCGTGTTGCAGAATATGTCAACCGTGAGCCCGAAAAGAAAGCTCCACACAAGCAGCTCGTTCTGCGACGTGTGCCGGGGAAGCTTGAGAAGGAATATCAGATATACGCATGCCGTTGCATATCCAAACAGATGTATCTGACTGAATATCAATACTTGTACCAAGGCAAGCATCGCAAAGTTGCGTGTACGTATAAGTGTGTTGCTGGTCATTCTTTTTCTCCCTTCTTTTCAAGTTCGGATTGTTCCTCCTTGCCGTCATTGCCGATAATGAATACATTGCCGATATTGGTGAAATCGACAAACAGTTCAACTCTTGCACGGTAGAAAAGCCCGTCTTTGGAGTCTTCGAGGTAATCTATTACGCCTACCGGAATGTCTGCTGGGAATATTGACGAGAAGCCGCTTGTCACAACGGTATCGCCTTTCTCGAAAACGGCATAACGCGGCAGGTCTATCAGATACGAGTAACGTGCATCGCCGCCTTCCCAGTGCAATGCACTGTAGCTTCCGGTACCCTTGACCCTGCAGTTGATGTTGCTCTTGCTGTTGAGTAGGGGGATGACAAGCGAGAAATTGTCCGATGTCTGGTATATTATGCCTACAACGCCGTCCTTGCCAATGACTCCCATCTCCGGTTTCACTCCTTGGGCAGCTCCCTTGTCGAGTGTCATGTAGTTGTCAACCTTGTTGTAACTGCTGTTGACGACCCTTGCACTCATGTACCTGTAGCCTTGACGGCCACCCGCTATCGCTACGTGCTCTGCAAGCATTGTGCTGTCCTGGTACCCCTTCAGTTCCTCCTTCAGTGCCTGGATTTCGTTAAGCAGCACGGCGTTCTGTTCTACAAGCGCATCGTTCTCGCTCTTCAGGCCGAAGTATCTGTCTATGTCGCTCAAAGTCTCGTACATGTTTCCGGCAATGCTGTTTGCCGAAGTGAACATTGCGGCGTTCTGATAGTTGTTGAAACTGACAATAAGCACAAAACTGATTCCTTCCAAAAGAATGAAAAGGAACCAGTGATTGTGCTTTATAAGAAAATTCAGTATCGTTTGCAAGGTATCTTATTTTATCTCATCAAGAACGGATATGTAAGATCGTTGAGTGCGAGTGCTGTACCCTTTGCCACACAGTAGAGAGGGTTCTCTGCAATGTGGAACGGAATGTTTATCTTGTTCGACAAACGCTTGTCAAGGCCTCTCAGCAATGCGCCTCCTCCGGCAAGGTAGATGCCGTTGTGTACGATATCGGCATAAAGTTCGGGCGGTGTATGCTCCAGTGCGCTGATGATGGCATTCTCAATCTTTATGATTGACTTGTCGATACAGTGTGCAATCTCCTGGTAGCATACAGGCACCTCAATAGGCATTGCAGTTATTCGGTTAGGACCATGCACGATGTAATCCTGGGGAGCCTCGTCGCCAAGGTCGGTAAGTGCCGAACCTACATGTATCTTGATACGCTCTGCCATGCGCTCGCTGACACGTACATTGTGCTGGCGGCTCATGTAGTCCTGGATGTCGGCTGTAAAGTCGTCGCCGGCAGTACGGAGCGAACCGTTAGAGACGATGCCGCCGAGAGAGATTACTGCAATCTCGGTAGAACCGCCACCTATGTCAACTACCATGTTTCCCTCAGGTGCCTGTACATCGAGGCCGATACCGAGTGCCGAAGCCATTGGCTCATAGATGAGATAGACGTCACGTCCTCCTGCATGCTCAGCAGAGTCGCGTACGGCACGAAGCTCAACTTCGGTAGAACCGTAGGGGACTCCGATTACCATGCGCAGTGAAGGCGTGAAGAACTTGCTGCCCATATTTACCTTGTCGATGAAGCCTCTCATCATCATCTCGCACGCATAGAAGTCGGCGATGACACCGTCTCTCAGCGGGCGGATTGTCTGTATGTTGGGGTTGGTCTTCTCGTGCATCTGCTTTGCCTTTTCACCAACCGCAATCATCTTTTTCTGTCCGTCGATTGCCACAACCGAAGGCTCGTCAACAACTATCTTACCGTTGTACGATATGATGGTGTTGGCTGTACCCAAGTCAATGGCAACGTCCTGTGTGAATGAAAATAAACCCATTCTGTCTGCTGTTTTTTAGAATTAATGTTTAAAATGGCGGAATCCGGTGATGACCATTGCCACGCCATTCTCGTCGCAATAATCTACCGACTCCTTGTCTCTGATAGAACCTCCCGGATGTATCACTGCTGTAACTCCGGCCTCATGTGCAATCTGCACGCAGTCGGGGAACGGGAAGAATGCGTCGCTTGCCATTACGCTGCCCTCAAGTGAGAAACCGAAGTTGCCGGCTTTCTCTATGGCATGACGAAGGGAATCGACACGTGATGTCTGGCCTACACCGCTTGCTATGAGCTGCTTGTTCTTTGCGAGCACGATTGCATTGCTCTTGCTGTGCTTTACAATCTTGTTCGCAAAGAGCATATCCTCAATCTCGTCCTCCTTCGGAGCAACCTTGGAGACAACCTGAAGTTCAGAGGCAACCTCGACCTTTGTGTCGCGGTCCTGTACAAGTACACCGTTGAGAACGCTGCGGAATGTCTTCTCCGGCATCTCTGTAGCCTTCTGGATGAGGATGATGCGGTTCTTCTTCTGTTTGAGTACCTCAAGTGCGTCGGCATCATATGAAGGAGCGATTATCACCTCAAAGAAAATTTCGTTTACCTTCTCTGCTGTAGCCTTGTCAACATTTGCGTTGGCAATGAGTACACCGCCGAAAGCCGATACCGGGTCTCCTGCAAGTGCCGCATCCCAAGCCTCGGCCAATGTGGGGCGTGATGCAAGACCGCATGCATTGTTGTGCTTCAGGATTGCGAATGTCGTTTCGCCGGCGAAGTCGTTTATAAGCTCAACGGCCGCGTTTATGTCAAGCAGGTTGTTGTACGAAATCTCCTTTCCGTGAACCTGCTCCAGCATGTCGGCGAAATTGCCGTAGAATGCACCCTTCTGGTGTGGGTTCTCGCCGTAGCGGAGCGACATCGGAGTGTCGTTTGTCTGGCGGAACGCGCTCTTCTCTTCCTTGTCGAACCAGTTGAAGATTGCAGAATCGTAGGCCGATGACACTGCAAATGCCTCACGTGCAAAGAAACGACGCTCTTCAAGCGTTGTCTCTGCACCTTTGCTCTTTAGAATCTCGTGGAGCGGTGCATACTGTGCCTTGCTTGCAACAATGACAACATCGTTGAAGTTCTTTGCAGCACCACGGATGAGTGATATGCCGCCTATGTCAATCTTCTCGATGATATCGGCATCAGAAGCACCCGATGCAACAGTCTGCTCGAACGGATAGAGGTCAACTATTACAAGGTCGATTTCCGGTATCTCATACTCAGCCATCTGCTGCTGGTCCTTTTCGAGCTCTCTGCGTCCGAGTATTCCGCCGAATACCTTAGGGTGCAGCGTCTTTACGCGGCCGCCGAGGATTGACGGATAGCCGGTAAGGCTCTCCACTGCAGTACAAGGAATATCCAATGACTCGATGAACTGCTGTGTTCCGCCGGTTGAAATCAACTGGACACCATTCGAGTGCAGGAGCTTTATAATCTCATCAAGGCCGTCTTTATGGAAAACGGAAACCAATGCCGATTTGATTCTCTTTGTTGACATGTTTATTCTGTATTTTATAGTTTATTTTGTTGACTGCAAATGTGTTAGTCGGAAAAACGGGACAGGGTGCCCTATTTTCTCGCGAAGTTAGCTTTTTTTATGCGATTCTGCACTATAAAAACCCTCTTATTTATCAACAGTTAAATATAAAATATTTAAAGATACGTTTTAAGTGTTACTGCTGATGTCTGCCCTCTATTGAAGCAGCGGACGGGCTGCATAGGCAGCCCGTCCGGTATAGTATCGTATAGTATTTGTTTTTAATCTTTCCTTCTTGGGTGGTCGATGTTGTAGTGAAGGCCTCGGCTCTCCTTGCGTTCCATTGCCTGGCGCATGATAAGGTAGCCTACATTGATGATGTTGCGGAGTTCGCATAACTCACGGCTCACTACGCTCTGCTTGAACAGTTCCTCGGTCTCCTCAAAGAGCAGGTCAAGGCGGTTCCACGCACGTTTGAGGCGCAAATCGGTACGTACAATGCCGACGTATGTACTCATAATCTGCTGCACCTCTTTGGCGTCCTGCGAAATTAGCACCATCTCTTCGTTCATCTTGGTGCCTTCGTCGTTCCACTCTGGAATCTCCTCCTTGTAGCTGTACTCTTCAAAGTGTTCCAGGGAGTGCTTTGCTGCCGCATCGGCATATACTACGGCCTCAATCAACGAGTTGCTGGCAAGACGGTTGCCGCCATGAAGCCCGGTGCACGAGCACTCGCCGACAGCATATAGCCTGTGTATGCTTGATGCTGCGTTCAAGTCAACCTTGATGCCTCCGCACAGGTAGTGTGCAGCGGGTGCAACGGGTATGTAGTCCTTTGTTATGTCTATGCCAAGAGAGAGACATTTCTCGTATATGTTGGGGAAGTGACGTTTTGTCTCTTCCGGATCCTTGTGCGTAACATCGAGATATACATGGTCGTCACCGCGTGTCTTCATCTCATTGTCTATGGCACGGGCAACGATGTCACGCGGAGCAAGAGAGAGACGAGGGTCGTACTTCTGCATGAACTCTTTTCCGTCAATGGTGCGCAGGATGCCGCCGTATCCGCGCATGGCCTCTGTAATCAGGAACGAGGGCCTGTCACCTGGGTTGTAGAGAGCTGTCGGGTGAAACTGTATGAATTCCATGTCCTTCACGGTTCCTTTGGCACGATATACCATTGCAATGCCGTCGCCTGTTGCTACAAGCGGGTTTGTCGTTGTCTTGTAAACAGCACCGCAGCCTCCCGTTGCCATGAGCGTAACTTTGCTAAGGAAGGTATCAACCTCATTGGTTGCAATGTTCAGCACGTATGCTCCGTAGCACTCTATGTCGGGTGTCTGACGTGTCACCTCAATTCCCAGGTGGTGTTGGGTGAGAATCTCGATTGCAAAATGGTTGTCGAAGATTGTTATGTTCGGGTGCTTGCGCACGGCTTTGATAAGCGACTCCTGAATCTCGGCACCGGTATTGTCGGCATGGTGCAGAATGCGGAATTCCGAATGTCCTCCTTCACGGTGAAGGTCGAACTCGCCGTTTTCGTTCTTGTCGAAATCGACTCCCCAGTCTATAAGGGCCTGTATCTGCGAGGGGGCTTCACGGACAACCTTTTCCACAGCATTGCGGTCGCTTATCCAGTCGCCTGCAATCATGGTGTCCTCGATATGTTTCTCAAAGTTATCTACCTGCAAGTTCGTTACCGATGCAACACCACCTTGTGCAAAATAGGTGTTTGCATCCTCTAATGTTGTCTTGCATACAAGCGCAACCTTGCCGTGCCCGGCAACCTTCAGCGCGAAACTCATTCCGGCAATTCCGGAACCTATTACGAGAAAATCAAATTTCTTGACCATCTTACCATTGTCTCTTTTATGCGAAATGGGGGTAATGGGTTGTTAGCAGCTCATTGATGTGCCCTCTTTCTCCTTTGGAGTGTAAAAGTACAAAAAAATAAAACAAAAAGTCTTTTTGACAGAACATTTCGCGCTTTATCTTTATTTTTGCGCAATTTTAATTTAATGCTATTATGAAAACACGTTTGTTGACATATATATCGCTGTTGCTTTTCCTGCCCCCTGTCTCTGCACAGACCGGTATTGTCGGGGGGCTTGAGCAGTTGTTGCAGGACAAGATGTTCGAAAGCAGCGATGCTTCGGTAGTGGTTTATGACCTTACTGCCGATTCCATGCTGTTCGAACACCGTGCCCATAAGCTTGTACGTCCGGCTTCTGTAATGAAAGTGCTTACATCGGTGGTTGCGCTTGACCGTCTTGGAGCCGGTTACAAGATAAACACTACAATGTACGAGAACCGTACCGACAGTTCATTGAACATATACGTAAGAGGTGAAATGGACCCTCTTTTCGGTGAGAAGGATATGATAGCCATGGCTGCCAGCATCCCTCAAGGCAGTGTGATAGACACTCTCTATGCCGACTGCTCGATGATAGACTCCCTTTATTGGGGTCCCGGCTGGTCGTGGGACGATAATCCATACGGATATCAGCCATATCTCTCTCCGCTCATGTATTGTGGCGGTGCTGTTGAGGTTGTTGTCAAGCCTAAGGAAAAGGGCATGGCTCCTGAGGTTACCGTGAATCCCAATTCTTCATTCTACTCTGTTGTGAATGAGGCCGAATGCGGAAACAGTGAGCTGGGCAAGCTCTCTATTCTGCGTGATTGGCTCGAAGACAGCAATGTCATACGCATAAAGGGTAACTGCACACGTGAGAAGAAGGAGAAGATGAATATGTACAGGTCGGCCGATTTCTTTATGGCCGCACTTGCGGAAAAACTCGATTCTATGGGTATTGAGGTAAAGAACATTGCATTCGATACCGTTCCTGCCGGTTGCGATACCGTATATACATGTTCAAGGTCTGTAGGGTCTGTCGTAAAACGTGCCTTGCTTGACAGCGAGAATATATGTGCCGAGGCGTTGGTATATCATCTGGGCAAGCCTGTTGCAAAAGGAACTGTCTCCATGAGTGACGGATGCGCTGTTATCAGCCGTTTTGTAAAGAGCAAGCTTGGTGTAACCACCGATTATGCTGTTGCCGACGGTTCGGGCCTGTCGTTATATAACTATGTTACGGCAGATATCCTGTTCCGTACATTGCGTTATGCACATAAGAGAAAGTGGGTTGGAAAGACACTTTACAATGCTATGCCGAGGTCGGGAATGTCTGGTACTCTGAGGAACCGTACAAAGGGTACCGCCGCTTATGGCAAGGTGCATGCCAAAACAGGAACGGTAAAGGCTGTCTGCTCCCTGGCCGGCTATCTGGACGCAGCCAATGGCCATAGATACGCCTTTGTGCTGATGAATACCGGAATGCAGAGTTCACGTCCGGTACGTGAATGGCAGGACAAGGTATGTAACCTTTTGTGCAAGTAACCGTCATTTACTCTCTAAAGCCTTTATATTCCTTCTAAGTTGCTCATATCCGCATCTCTCTACTGCACTATGGGCAAACAGCCTCTTGTACTGCTCCTCTGTGAGGTTTTTCCAGTCGTCGTCATTCATCCGCATCAGCTCTGGTGACGGTTGGAGTTCTGCAATGCTGTTGGGAACGGCAAAACGGCTATGCGGGCATGCCTTTTGGCAACAGTCACAACCGTAGAAGCTGTTTTTCATCTTTTTACCGATGTTTTCCGGGAGTTCTCCGCGGTGCTCAATCGTAAGGTATGACAAACATTTTCGTGCATCGAACCCATGTGACGACAATGCTGCGGTAGGGCATTGCTCAAGGCACCTCCGGCACTCTCCGCAGCGTTCCCCTTCGAATGGCCGGTCATAGTCGAGTTCAATGTCCACCAGCAGTTCTCCTATAAAGAATTGTGGCCCTCTGCCCGGAATTATAAGCTGGCGGTTCTTTCCTATCCATCCGAGCCCGGCCTGTACGGCCCAGTACCGTTCAAGCACGGGTGCTGAATCGCAGAATGCTCTGCCGTTGCATGGTATAATGTCATTTATGATCTTCAAGAGTCTGAATAATCTCTCCTTTACTGCCTTGTGGTAGTCATGCCCTTGTGCATAGTCCGAAATGCCATTTATCTGTACGGCAGGGGTATAGTTCATGGCTACGACAATGATACTGCGGCATCCATCGACAAGCAGTGTCGGGTCGTACCGCTTGTCGCAGTTGCGTTCAAGGTAGCCCATGCTCCCGTTGTTTCCCTCTTTGAGCCAATCGTTGCAGTATCTTATAGTCTCGCTGTTTACAGGCATAGCCTGGGCTATTCCGCATATATCAAAGCCAAGGCGTTCGGCCTCGGCTTTGATATATGTTGAAATTTCTTTCTTGTCCATCATTCAAAAATCTTGAAGCTGTATCCTTGCTCTAACAGCCAGTCTATGGCACGGGGTAGGGCATAACGAAGGTTACTCTCCGAACGCATTGAATCGTGGAACGTTATTATCGAGCCGTTTCTTGTGAACTTCTTCACATTGGCAAGCACATCCTCTCCATATAGGCGGAAACTGTAGTCGCGTGTGACAAGGTCCCACATCACAAACTGGTATCTTTTGCTCAGTTCCTTATACTGTGACCTGCGCAATAGCCCATGCGGAGGACGGAACAGGTTGCTGTGTATGAATGCATCGGCCTGGTCAACGTTCTCTATATACTCTTTTGTACGTGTGAACAATCCCTTAAGGTGGTTGAATGTATGGTTGCCCAAACGGTGTCCGCCTTCAACTACCTGCATGAATTCCTGAGGGAACTTGTGCACGTTGTCTCCGACCATGAAGAATGTCGCTTTTATGTCATAGCGTTCCAGCAGCTCCACAATCCAAGGGGTTATGACCGGTATGGGCCCGTCATCGAAAGTCAAGTATATGGCTTTATCGTTAGGGTCCATGCGCCACAACGCTTTCGGGTATAGGCTGCGGATAAACTCTGGTACCTGTTCTATGAGCATACGTCAATCTATCACATGTGATGCATATTTCTCCACGCTGCTGCTGTAGAGCTTGTTTACAAGAATCTTTGTATTCTCGTTATTCTCTCCGAGCCTGTTCGACATCTCGCCCATTGTGGCAATAAGTCTAAGAACCGAGAGAATCTCCTGCTTCTGGCTGTCGCTGAGCCTGTTCACATTATATCTCTTGAGTTTCCTCTCTTCGAACTTGGCAAGATGCTCAATTGTCGTTGCAATGGCCTTGTCCAGCTCTTCGCTCTTTGCAATCTCCCTCAGGAAAGTGTTGAGGTTATTTATAAGCTGCAGCTTAGTATCCACATGCTTTGTATTCTCCAGAACAGAAGCATCGCTTCTCTTCAGTACATCACACTCCTTGTATATGCTCTTGGCTATTTCATTGGCAATCTTGTCCGAATCGATATCTCCTACAGGAGCATTGCCGATAATCATCCATGCCTCTCTGAGGAGAGATGCACGTGCGTATGTCATCATGTCGCTTCTGTGTCTTGCTCCCATTGTGTTGTACCACTTGATATACTCAAACTGCTCCTTGACAATGGCACCGGCAATCTCGAATATTCTCTCTTCAAGTATCTTCTTCTGCTCTTCGGTCAACTGCGGTTCAAGCCCGTCTTCCTTGTCGTAGTGCTGCTTGAGATAGAGCATACGGTAAACATTGGCAATTGTTATGCTGTTGTCACGAAGGGCATCGTATGCTATGATGCCGTTAGGGAACTCCTCATACCACTTTTCAAGCACGTTCATTACCTTGATGTCCGGCTCTCTATTGTCATACATTGTCTGGGCAAGGTTTGCGATGAGGTTACGGTGAGTGTATATCATTCTTCTTACCGTCTCATCGGCATAGTAATCCTTGTTCTCCTTGACACCTCCCCATTTGAAGCGGTTCATGACATTGTCATAGAACTTCTCTATGTCAACAGGCGCATCATTGCTGCTGTATCCAAGTTCCTTCCAGTTGAACGGGGTTATCCTGTATGCGAGTCCTTCATGTACGAAGAAGTTCTGCAATACTGCCGGGTAGTTGTCTGTTCCGACAGTCATTGACATGTATATCGGACGTTCCCAATTCGCATTTGCCAGCATGTCGAAGATAATCAGTTCATATTTGTGAAGGCTTCTGTTGCTGTTTATGATACCGTCGAGGCTAATCTCCATATATTCCGGCAGGCTGTCGGAATATTCAGCAGGAATAAGCATGCCTGATCTGATTACAGCCTCTTCGTCTATAGGTATGTAAACAGTGCTTGCCGGTATGAACTTGTCCGGTATTGTTATAGGCTCATAGCCTCTCTGTGCTCTCATTGTGTTGAGAGTACGCTCATATTGCTCTATGATATCTTCAACAACGCTTCTTGCAAATGATTTCTCCTTTGCATCGGCTTCAAGAATCCAGTGTTTCGTAATCTTGTTCATTTCGAACGGATTGTCGCCGAAAGCCTTATAGAACTCCTCTGGATTTGCATCTCTGTAGCCCTCGATGAACTCTTCCATAGGGATTATCTCTACCGCACCGTTGTTGTTGCCGGCATAGTCTATTCTCTGCCATGTTATAGGCAGGCTGGGAGAGTCGTATGCCGGTCTTTTCATCTGGTCGATGTACCAGTCGGTCTGCAGATATGAGAGGTTGCATACTCGTGCGTCTGTGCGTTCGCCCTCAACTTCCTGGTTGTACCATAGAGGGAAAGTATCGTTGTCGCCGCAAGTGAATATTATAGGGCATCCCTTGTCAGGCATGGTATTGAGATAGTTCTGTCCGAAGTCACGGCATGCATAGCGTCCGCTTCTGTCATGGTCGTCCCATGTCTGAGAAACCATCTGCAACGGAACAAGCAGGCATACTGCCGCTACAGCAATATTCATTCCGAATGTCTCCTTCTTTGTCAAGTTCCTCACGTACTGTGCAAGTGCTGCTACGCCCATTCCAATCCATATTGCAAAGGCGTAGAATGAACCTGCATAGGCATAGTCGCGTTCACGCGGCTGGTTAGGAGTCTGGTTAAGGTAGAGGACAATAGCGAGTCCGGTCATAAAGAAGAGCATGAATACTATCCAGAACTGCTGTTTGCCTTCCTTTCCTCTCTTGTATTGCCATATCATGCCAAGGATGCCGAGTATGAAGGGCAATGCAAAGAATACATTACGTCCCTTGTTTTCCTTAAGGTCTGTCGGTGTCTGTTCCTGGTTCCCGACAAGGAAACTGTCTATGAACGGGAAGCCTGTAATCCAGTTTCCGTATTCTATCTCTCCCTTGCTCTGTATGTCGTTCTGGCGGCCTACGAAGTTCCATAGGAAATATCTCCAATACATGTGGTTCACCTGGTAGTTTATGAAGAAACGGAGGTTGTCCCACTGTGTCGGCATCTTTATGTACTCCTTGCCGGTATATTCATAATTCTCGGCAGGAACGATATTTGTTATAGGTTCTCCCACCCAGTTTTCGTACAGGTGTGCATGCTGGTCGCTGTACATGCGCGGGAAGAGCATGTTCTGAACATACTTATAGTCTTTGTTATATCCGAGTATCTCATATCTGTCCGGTTCGTCCGGGCTCTTTTTCTCAACCTTTGAGTAGATAGGGCTGGTCTCGGTAAAGTCGTACCTTCTCTTGTTGTGGTCTATCTTCAGTTCTGAATCGAAACCCTGCCCCCAAAGCAACGGTCGTGTACCGTACTGCTCACGGTTAAGGTATGTGCCCAGTGTGAAGATGTCCTCAGGCGAGTTCTGGTCCATAGGCGTGTTGGCCGCCGAACGGATTACGATAAGCGCGTACGAAGAGTAGCCTATCATGATGAGGAGCATGCACAGGAACGCTGTATTGAGAGCTCTGAAGCTTACAAGATATTGCCTTGCTGTTGTCGTGCGTTTGTTCTGTACTGTTGTCACGCTCTTGCTGCGTGTTGCCGCTATATAGATTGCTGCAAGTACAATCGCTCCAAGCAGTATGCTTGCCGAAACGCTATGGCCGTAGAACGGAATGCCGAGCAATGCAACAGTTCCGGTAAATAATGCTGCAACCAATGTACGTCTTGTGCCGTTGTGGCTGTAGTAAACTCCGGCGACAAGTACGGCTGCAAGCAGAATTATATATACGATAAGTCCGGTGTTGAACGGCATGCCAAGCACATTGACAAACAGCAGCTCGAACCATCCGCCGACTTTAACGACTCCCGGAACGATGCCGTAAAGCACTATTGCAACAATCATGCCGGATAGGCAGAGTGCGGCCAAGGAGCCTTTCCAGTTCGCATTGGGGTACTTCTTGTAGTATATCACCAGTACAATTGCCGGAATACAGAGCAGATTAAGCAGGTGTACGCCTATGGAAAGGCCTACAAGGTATGCTATAAGAATCAGCCAGCGGTCGCTGTGCGGCGATTCTGCATTGTCCTCCCACTTCAGGATAAGCCAAAACACAACAGCGGTGAACAGCGAAGAGTAGCCGTAAACCTCACCCTCCACTGCACTGAACCAGTATGTATCGCTCCAGGTATATGCCAGTGCACCTACAAGGCCCGAAGCAAGTATGGTCGTCATCTGCGCTCTTGTCATTTCGGTGCTGTTGCCTACAATGAGCTTGCGCGTTAGGTGTGTGATGCTCCAGAAAAGGAACAGGATTCCCAGTGCGCTGAGAATCGCCGACATGACATTCACCATTAGTGCAACCTTTGCCGGGCCGGCAAACATCGAAAAGAAATTTGCTGTAAGCATGAAGAAAGGTGCGCCGGGCGGGTGACCTATTTCCAGCTTGTTTCCTGAAAGGATGAATTCGGGACAGTCCCAGAAACTCGCTGTCGGCTCGACTGTCATGCAGTATGTGAATGCTGCAACAAGGAACGTCAGCCACCCTAGCGTGTTGTTCAATAGTCTGAATTGTTTCATTATCTTGAGTTATTTTGTTTGTTTGCCGGCATTTGGGAATATGCTGTGCAAAAATCCCAAAATCGTGCAAATTTACCTAATATATAGGAGACAGACAAAATATTGTCCTCAAAAAAGATTTTCAACTGTTTATTGTTGTTAAAGCGGGTCGATATCATAGAACATGACTATTGAGCGGTAGCGCGGCATGTTGCAATAAGCTTGTTGCAGGTTCTGGAGCACCTCATTTACCTTGTACTGCGAAAGCGAATTCTCGACTTTGAGCACAATCTTCCTTATGTAAAGCTGTTTTATGCGCGCAATGGGCGGCAGGTCGGGGCCAAGAACCCTATAGTCGAAGATTTCGCGCATCTGCTTACCGAATATCTCTGAAAACTCCTCAAGGACACGTACATAGCGGTGCTTGATATATATGTAAACCAGCCGATAAAAAGGCGGATAATGGAATAGCATACGCTCCGAGAGCTGCTGGTCGTAGAACTGCATGTAGTCGTTCCTTACTATCTGCGGAATGACCGGAGCATCACTCATTCTTGTCTGCAGGAATACTTTGCCTTGCCCGTTCTTGCGTCCGGCGCGGCCTGCTACCTGGGACATTAGCTGAAAGGCCCTCTCCATGGCTCTGAAGTCGGGGTAGTTCAGTAATGTGTCGGCATTGATTATGCCCACAACGGCCACATTGTCAAAGTCAAGTCCTTTGGATACCATCTGTGTACCGATGAGAATATCGGTCTTGCCGTTCTGGAAATCGCTTATGATTCTTTCGTATGCTGTGCGAGTGCGTGTGGTGTCAAGGTCCATCCGCACGATACGTGCTTCTGGGAACATGTTCTGCAGGTCATCCTCAATCTTCTCCGTGCCGTACCCCAAGTTCATGAAACTGCGGCTTTCGCAGTTAGGGCAGTGGACCGGTGCCGGAATGGTATATCCGCAGTAGTGGCATGTGAGTTTGCCTGCACTCTTGTGCAATGTGAGGCTAACGTCGCAATGCTTGCACTTCGGTACCCAGCCGCATGTCTTGCACTCCAGCAGTGGAGAATAGCCCCGCCTGTTCTGGAAGAGAATTATCTGCTGCTTCTCTTGCAAGGCTTTTCTCATCGCCTCTGTAAGAGGGTCGGAGAATGGGCCTGTAGTGAGTTTCTTACGGCTGTACTCAATCATGTCGATGACCTCTATTTCGGGCATTTTCACTTCTCTATGGCGTGTCGTGAGGCTTACAAGCGCATATTTGCCTGTCGTTGCATTGTAGTAGCTCTCGATGGATGGCGTTGCTGTTCCGAGCAAGGTTTTTGCTCCGAAGAAAGAAGCCAATACCATGGCTGCATTCCTTGCATTGTAGCGCGGTGCAGGCTCCTGCTGCTTGTAGCTGTTTTCATGCTCCTCATCGACAATGACAAGCCCAAGATTCCTGAACGGCAGGAATACCGATGAACGTACTCCCAAGATAACATCGTATGGCGTGTCGCTAAGCTGTTTCTTCCATATCTCAACCCTTTCGGCATCGGAGAACTTCGAGTGATAGAGCCCGATCCGGTTGCCGAATACACGTTGCAGCCTTTCTATTATCTGTTTTGTCAGGGCTATCTCAGGGAGCATGTAAAGCACTTGTTCTCCACGTTCCAGAGCTTCTGTTATGAGATGAATGTATATCTCGGTCTTTCCTGCCGATGTCACTCCATGAAGCAGTGTCACGTTCTTCCTTGCAAAACCTTCCTTAATCTCCTCAAAAGCCTTTTGCTGTGCCTTGTTGAGGCTGTTTTGAGGAACTACGGGATGCAACTCTTTGTTAAGTCTCCCAATCTCTACTTCGTATGTCTCCAGGATTCCTTTCTCCCTTAGCTGATTGTATATAACCGGCGATACTTGAGCAGTCTCAATCAGCTTGTGCTTGGATATCTCTTTCGGCTCGCCGGAGAATGGTTCTGCAATCTGTATGTATATATCAAGCAAGCGCCTTTGCCGCGGAGCACGTGAAAGCGACTGCAACAACAAGCCGATAGCTTTCTTGTCATTGCATCTTGCCGTTATGCGCACTCTCTGCTCTGTACGTGGCCTGAATTCTCCTTTAAGACCTTGAGGAATCGCGGCTTTGTATATGTCTCCCAATGAACAGAGATAATATCTCGAGATCCATTCCCAGAGCCTTGTCTGCATGCTGGTGACTATAGGGATTTCATCGAGTAGTTCCTTTATCTCCTTTACCTCATATTCTTCTGGTTTTTTGTCATGCAGGGCCACTACAAGTGCCGTATAGCTCTTCTTGCTGCCAAGCGGAACAGTCACTCGGCAGCCTGGGAGAATCGTTCTCTCCATTTCCGCCGGTATGCTGTACGTAAATGTACCGGGCAGGGGCAAAGGCAATATGACATCGGCAAACATGCTCATGGTTTTGCGAAGTTATTAAAAAGCATCCAAACGGCAAAAAATATCCTTATAGCTCTCTATTGAAAGGAAAAAATTATACTTTTGTAAAGTTTTACAGGTTCGGCTATAGTGTGTTATGAAAAAATCCCTGTCTATTCTGGCGGTACTGATGCTTGTTGCATGCAGCAACGAGTTTGTTGACAAACGGGTTGAGGCTTATTCAAGGGCAGAATCAAAGATTTCAGAGGCAACGGCATCCGATGAACTTGTAAGAATATCATACGACCTTCATTATGAGCTGGCTGCATTGGATGCAGAACTGGGTTCGCTGGACAGTGTAGCCCGTTTGGCATCCTCCGGCGACGAGTCGTGCAAGGAGCAGATTGAAGCAATAGACGGTGCGCGCAGAAGCTTTGAAGATAAACTGTTGCAGCAGGAGATTGGTTTTTACGTATCAATGGGTAATAAGAAATAAACGATAAGGAATGAAAAAGATATTTTTTGCTTTGCTTCTGTTTCTATCTGCCATGTCGTGCAGTGAACAGAAGAGTGTGATAGAAAAGGAGATTGATGTCTATCTGGTCGGAATCGAGAGAGCGTCGGATGCAAATAATATAAAGGAACTCAAACTTGTACGTCAGGAAATAAAGGATGAAATCAAGGCTATAAAGGAGGCGAACAAAGAGGAACTGAGCGATATAAGATGGAATGCATTCATGAAAGAGCCTGAAGCTGTAAGGCAAACCGACAGTCTTATGTCTGTGATAAAGAGATATGGTGCTGTCTGCCGTGACAAAAGAAAGCAGTTCAAGATTAAATAAGTATATTAGCCGATTATGAAAAAAAGTTTCTATATAATAGCAATGTTGCTGATGTTCATCTCATGCAACGGCAATAGCGGAAAGGTTGGCAGTGCTGCAGAAGAACCAATAGCAAAGCCTGTATATACCGATTTGGCGTATGCTATGGTGCAGAGTGCGACAGACGAGCTTGCTGCTGCAGAATCTGTGGACAAGGTTCACGAAATAGAACAGCGATTGGCTATGGATCTTGTAAATTTCTTTCTGGAGCATGAAAAAGAGATGAACGAGAATACCGATGAAGCCGAGATTTTTGTAAGCAGGCTCGACAGCATGATGGCCGGTTTCAACTCTTTGGCGGCAGAGAAGAAGGCAGCTGGTTTTGAAATAGAGCAACTCTGATTGATGTAAAGCTGTATCGTTTGATATGGAGCAATTCTTGTTGTAATCATAAATAAAAGCATCGGAGCACGCTCCGATGCTTTTATTTATGATTTTATATTCCTTAGATATTGAAAGTCGTTGCCGGTAGGGCTTTGGAATACCTTTAGCCCGAATTCCGGGAGCTTGGCAAGTATGTACTCGAAGACTTCCGACTGAAGGTTTTCGTATGGTATCCATTGAACACCGTCATAGAAAAAGTATAGTTCAAGCGGCAATCCTTGCGGTGTAGGCTGCAACTGGCGTACCATAAGAGTCATCTTCTTGTTTACAAGAGGATGTTCGGCAAGCCATCTGTCAAGCCATTCACGGAATAATGTAAGATTGGCAACCTCCTTTCTTTCCTCTTCGGCGATGAATCCTTTTTCCTTGAAATCATCCAACATCTTCTTGTCGCAGAAACAGATACTGTTCATGTCGATGCAGATAGAACGCTTTATACGTCTGCCGCCACTGTCGGTCATTCCGCGCCAGTTTTGGAAAGAATCGCTGACAAGAGCATACGGGGGAATGGTTGTAATGGTATTGTCCCAGTTCTGAACCTTTACGGTAGTGAGGGTTACGTCTATGACTGTTCCGTCGGCACCATACTTTGGCATCTGTATCCAGTCGCCTGGGCGCAGCATGTCATTTGCCGATAGCTGTACTCCTGCAACCAGTCCCATTATACTGTCCTTGAAGACGAGCATAAGCACTGCTGCCGATGCTCCTAATCCAGTGAGAAGGTTGCTGGGGTCCTTGTCGATGAGTATGGCGACAATTATTATTGCTCCAATGCATATTGCCACAATCTTCAGCATCTGGAATACTCCTTGAAGAGTGTGGTTCTTTGTTCTTTCTGAACTGTTCGTTATGATATAGAGTGATGAGAGTACTACACATGCCAGTCTCACGACAAGTGCCGTTACATATACCCAGCATAGCCTTGCTGCTATAATGTATATTGTGGTGCCGGGTTCTGCAAGCAAGGGTAACAGAACTATCAGGACTACGGCAGGAACAAGGTTGCATACACTGCTTATTGCCTTGTCGTTAAGTATAATGTCATCCCAATTTTTCTTTGTCTTTCTTGTCAGCACCCTTATTATCGGTGTAACAATCCTGCGGCAAATCAATGCGCTCAGATAGAAAAGGAATATTGTGCATGCTATGACAACAAGCCAATATATGTATATGTTGCAGCCGATACCGGCCTGTTCCATCATGTTGTAGAGTCCGTTTTTCATGTCTGTTCAAATAAAACCGACGGAGACATCTGTCCCCATCGGTAAGATTGTGTATTTCCTGTTTCTTAGAAGATGTAGGCAACAGAAACCTGCCAGGTGTTTGTTCTGGATTTTATAACATCAAGAACCTGTCCGGCTGCTTTATCTACAGCACTGTATTCGCTTGTCTTGCCAAGTGCAATGTTGTAGTTGATGTGGAACTGGATATGGTCAACGATTATTGCACCAAGACCAAGATTCAGGCTCAGGTTGCTGTTCTTGAGCTTATATTCTGTTTTAATAGTTCCAAGGTCCCAGTCAAGATCCTTGTCACCCAAATTCCAACCCCATTGCGGGCCGACTGCTACGAACGGCTCAAGAAACTTGTTTATAACCGGCAAAGAGAACTCATAACGGAGATAGATAGGGAGTTCTATGCTTTTTCTTGTAAAGCCCTCTCCTGCAATTTCTGTCTTGCTCTGTGAATAGAGAAGATTTGCTTCAATTCCCAATCCTACAATAGGGAGCATAACCTTTGCTGTAGGTCCGAAGAACCATCCTGTCTTTCCCTTTGCGTCAAGATCGCTGAGTTTTGAAGGTTTCTCTGCCAGGTTCATACCGGCCTTGATACCCCAATTGAGCTGTGCTGCAACAGGTGCAGATGAAAATAGGCATATAGCCAGAATAAGGGTAAATAATTTTTTCATGTCATTCAATTTTACGGTTACTAATAAAAACAGCATTGCTGAAAATTAGATTAAAGCAATGCTGTTCTGTTATCTAATTTGCTACAAAAAAACAATAAAATTAATTAAATAACAAAATTATTGATAAAATGTTCTGCAAATTATCTTCTTGTACGTCTGACAGATATGCGTGCTGCACCCGATGAACTGCCCGAAGACTTGCTTTTCTTCTCCTTTTTGCCTACTTTCTTCTCCTTGCTCTTCTTTTCGGTTTTTGTGCCGCTATCCTTGCGGAACTTGCCGACAACTCTCTTCCAGATACTGGTTCCTTTCTTCTCTACCTTTTCCGGTTCTACGCCTTCGATGCTGTCTTTCAAAGCCTTTGCTGCAGCATCTATAGAATCCTGCTGAATCTCGGCAATAGTTTTTGTATTCCATAGGTTTGTGTGGAAGTCACCGAGCTGCTTCTCTATCTTCTTCTGCTCTTTCTTTACCTCGATAGAGTCCTTGCAGTATTGTGCCAATGCAAGGTTGCGTGTATTGGTTGTCTTGTATATGTCACCGCTGTAGCATCCCTTCTTGAAGTAATCGTCAAATGTCATTGAGGTTACGTTGTTGAGGCTGCTTGTCATTACCGTATGCTGTTTCAGCAACTGCTCTATGTCGTTGTAGTTCAGCCAGAACATAGGATATTTTGTAACCTCGTACGAGAATTCTCCCGAACGGTGCAATACCGGGCATATCGCTGTCACACGTTTGCTGTATGTGCCGGTCCTCTGGTCGTAGAAGTGGCTCTCCTTAATGTAATAGCTCAGAACCTCTGCACTTGGTACATCGCTTTTGCCTACTATAATCTCTCCATTCTTCTCCTCGAAATATATTCTGTAGTTCTCAAGGATATCCATCGGCTTTACAATGTTGTCATCGGTGAACTGTTCATATCCGTCAAGGTTATATGAATATGCAGTGATGTTGCCGTTTATTATATGGTGGAAGAGGTATGTGAACAGGTTCATTCTTCCTGCCAATGGCTCGATAGGGTAGTACAGCGAAGCGTTGCTCTCCTTTTCGAGGTCGAGAGAACGATATACGTCACGTTTCCAGTCAACCTCCTGTGGAATCAAGGTTGTAGGGAATTGGCTTTTCGCTCTTTCTGTCAGCTGTACGTTTGCGAAGCCGGAAGCTGCTTTCTTCTCTCTTTTCGCTTGCTCCCTTTTGCGTGCGGGCGGTTGTGACACAGCACTTTCTGCCACAAACAACAATGCTACGATTAAGAATAATTTGCCGATGTATTGCATAATTGTATCTATATTTATCTGTTTAGTTTATTATAACTTCAAGTGTAGTAGGCAACAGGCGTTCTACATTGTCAGGTCCAATAGCTCTTACATGAGATATGTAGAATCTCTTGCCGCGGCCCAGATTGCGGAACATCTCTTTCTGTCTTGGTGAGAAGGCTGCTCCCTGTGAGATGAGCGGTACTGCATTGCCCATGTTGTCATAGAATACTGTCTCGAACGAGAGTACCTTGAATCCAATGTTAAGCAATCCGTCGTCAATTGCTGCCACAATACCGTTTGTACTCATTAGTGCCTGTTTGCTGAAAGGCTTGCCGCCACGGTAACGCTGTGTGTTGCCATCCTTGTCCTTGTATTCAAGCAATGGCATCGGGTCGGGAAGCTGGCGTACACGGAATGAGTATTCTCCCATGCTCTGGCTTCTGCCTTCCTCATTGCGTGCAGTGACTCCAATCTTTATCTCTTCTCCAATCTTGCGTGGAACAACTATATATCCGCCTTTGCCGTCACTCTTTATTGTACCGCTACCCTGCGCAATGGTTGCCGATATCCTGTTAGCGGCTACACCGGGAACTGAGATGCTGATAGGGTTCTCAAAACCTGCATACAGTACGTTCATGAGCGATGCGCTAACGGTTGCTGTCGGTTCAACAACTGTGTAACTCTGGGAGAAGTCATATCGTGTCTGCTCGCCTGCTCCGTCATTCACAAGCATGTATCCGTTCAGATTATAGTCTCCGCTACGGGTACATCTTATCGCATATTCGCCGTTCTCACTTTCAAGCAACTTGTCCTCGATGAATATCTGAGGACGTTGTGTCGAGTCAACTGCTGCAAGGATAATCTCTGCAGTGAAGTCGCCGCCACGTACGACATTCTTAGAAGTAGGAATCACCAATGCGCGTATCTGGTTCACACGCAGGTCGCCCATGTCTATGTTCTTTGACAATACGTGAAGAACCTCGCCCTCTACATAGCGTACGTCGTTCTGTATCTTTGTGAGCAATGTGACAGCTGCAATCGCCGGCATATTCTCGAAATGGTACTCCTGCCAGTTCTTCAAAAGCGATATGTCTCTTCTGGGAACATCTGTACTGAGACTTGCTGCAATCATCTCTTTTTCTGCCTGGTCATCAACCATGGCAAGCATCTTCTCCCTGTATTCGGTTATAGCATCATACAAAGCCTGTCCTTCGCCGCTGCCTGGTGCAAGCATAACGAATGTTGCTGCTTCAAGGTCTTCGCGGTTCTTCAGGTCGTTAAGGTCGGCATCACTTCCATCAGCTTTCTTTATGATACGCTCCTTGAGCCTTTCTGCAAGGTTGCACATAGAGTCGGACATCTCCTTGACTTCGCTTGCACGGTTGTACCACTCCCTTACCTTTTCGGGGTTCTGCAGCATGTTGTCAGCAAATGTCTTGTATAGTGTCTCGTTCTGTTTGCTTGCATTGCTTGAACTCTTTGACAGGCTCTCGTCAACGAGCGTAAAGCCGTTCAGAACGTCCGAAGAGACATTCAGTGCAAGCATCGCCATCAGAAGAACGTACATCAGGTTAATCATCTTCTGACGTGGTGAGACTCTCTGTTTCTTAATTTTCATCGTTGAATGTTGTTAGATTTGTGGGCGGCTCATGGTTGTGGTCATAGCCTCAATCATGCGTGCGTAGATGTTGTTGAGTTCCTCAATCTGCTGTGCCATCTTCTTGGTCTGTTCGTTGACCTGGCTCACAGCATCAAGATGTCCGCTGGCATTGCGCAACTGAATCTCATAGACTGCATTCATGCCTGTGAGGTTGCGGCTCAGTATATCCATCTCTTCAAGGTTGTGTCCAAGAGCCTCGCTCTGCTGTGATATACGCTGGATAGCCTTGTTTAATGCGCGTACCTGCTCAACATATTCCTCTGTAACATTTCCCATCTTTTCGGCTGTTTCAGGGTTCATTGTCTGTCCTCCGACAGTTCCGCCGCCGAGTATTACTGTACCTCCGCCAACACCGCCTGAAACATTGCCTGTGACAGATTGTGCTTGTGCTGTACTTTCCGATGTTGTTCCGGCCATTACAGCTCCGCCTATTATTATCGGTTGTCCGGCAACAGCTGTACCGTTCATCATAGCTTCTTCTGCGGCCTCCTCTTTCTTCTCATCCTCGATTACGTCATAGGCACGCTCGAATGCCGAGAAGAAGAACACGATAACCTCAGTACCCATACCAATGAAAAGCATCAGGTTGGCACCGGCAAGGTGTGTAAGCTTGAACAGAGTACCCAGAATGACAATTGCAGCACCCCAACTGTAAAAATAGTTCAGCAAAGTCTTGCCTCTTGGTGAGTCCATGAATGCCTGAATGGCTCTTAATATGCCTTTAGCCTTTTTCATATCTTTTTTGATTTTTTCTTTTCGTTATTGTTCCTGTTATTTCCTGCGGTCGGTTCCTGTGTATGTACGTACGCAACGGAAACCTATATATGAACGTGCCTCATTCTGGTATTCGTATGAACGTGTTGCACCCTGTATATACTTTGCGGGGTCTTTCCATGAACCGCCACGTGTGGTTTTCTTCTTAAGGCTGTAAGGGTCTTCCTTTGCGGCACGGTACTGAAGATCGGGGTTCATGTCGCTCATTTGCAGCACTCCGGCCTCGGTATAGACTGTAGAGGTCCATTCTGCCACGTTTCCGGCCATGTCGTAGAGACCGTTTGTATTGGCTGAGAATATTCCGCAACGCGATGTTATAAGGCTACCGTCCTTGGTGTAGTTACCTTCGTCCGGTTTGTAGTTCGCATAGTAGCAGCCGGCCTCGCTTTTGGTATCGCTCTGCTCCCACGGGAAACGGTTGCCATCCTTGCCGCGTGCAGCAAACTCCCACTCAGCTTCGGACGGCAAGCGGTAACGCTGTATCCATTTGGCCTGAGGACCCATGCCTGCAAGCAGATAATCGGTACGCCATGCGCAGAACGCGTTTGCCTGTTCCCATGTTACTCCTACAACAGGGTAGTTGTCGTAGTTCGGGTGGCTGAAGTAGAGTTGCATGTATGTCTCGTTGTTTGCATTGGGGAAATCATTAACCCAACATGTCGTGTCGGGATAAACGTTTACGATATATGTGTTGAGGAAGTCGTAAGGCCCGGAAAGAGGACGGTTGATAGTCTCTCTTACAATGCCGCCTTCGTCGTCAACGTATGCAGTGTCCTTTGAGATTGTCACTACTGCATCATAGTCAACAGGAATATCTGTGTTTCTGTTACGTTCTTCCGGGTTCAGACGGTTCTTGCGCAGAGCTGCCTGTGTATGGTCGTATATTTCGTAACGGTAGTTCATCTGTGATGCATCGAGCATCTTTTCTCCGGTAATAGGATTTGTGATGTAAACGCTCTCGATAGCACGCTGTTCATCCTCGCTCGGTTTTTTCCAGGGGATGGGCTTCTTCCAGTTAAGGTATGGTGTTATCGGTTCGCCATACTCGTCCTCTGTAATCTTGTATGTTTCGTCACCGCCGTATGCAGGGTCGGCAAGGCGTTCGCGGATAATGGAGTCTCTTACCCAGAATACGAACTGTCTGTACTTCGCGTTTGAAACCTCTGTCTCATCCATCCAGAATGCCTCTACAGAGATGTCACGCGATGGAGCTCCTGTTCCCCACAGCGAGTCGTTCTTCTCGTCTCCAACCCTTATGGAGCCTCTCTGCACGAGTGTCATTCCATAGGGAGTCGGCTCGTTTACCGGTGTGCCGCTTATTCCGGTGACCTCTCCGCCGGTTGTCTTGGCCATCTTGCTGCCTACGCCAAGCATGCTGCCGATTTTATCCTTAACATTCCCTAATGTTCCGCGAATGCTTGAGCAAGACACTGTAGTCAATGACAGTACAATCATCGATAGAAAAAATATTTTCTTCATCATTGCAATACTCTTATACTATTATGTTTATTCCTTTCTTTCTTAAACATGTCCAAATTGAGCTTATAGCCCAAAAAGATATCATGGTTTCCGTTCTTTACCCCAATACCCGATGTAAATATCTCATATCCGTAACTCAATGTGATGTTTAGCATCTCTGCCCCTAAGAACACTGTTACAGAGGTGCTGGGGCTGTATGTTATTCCTCCGAAGAACAGCTTGTCATTATATTTGTACGTTCCTTTTGCTGTGATGTCCGTACGCCACGAAACGAAGTCGGTCATTACCTGCAGATAGGGCTGTATTGTTATTAACGTATTTTTTATCGGTATATTGCCTCCGGCAGTAAAATTGTAGAACGGGTCAATCTGAATCTCATTTTTTTCACCAAGAAGAATAAGCGGTGAGTTGAGATGCAGACCCGATATTCCGGCATAGAAATATTTATGCTGGTAGAATATTCCGGCACCGACGTCGAAAGTGTTTCCGTTGACCTTTCCCGAAGGGAATGCCGGGTCATTGCTGTCTCCGCCGAGAATAATGTCGCTGCCGTCGAAGCTGCTGTTTACAAGCCCCAGTTGTGCACCAACGACCATACGCCCCTTGAACAGCTTGAAGCCGTATGCATAGTTGAGATACAAGTGCTGGTTGGTGAAAAGACCGATAGCATCGTTTATTACGCCTATTCCAAGGTTGTGGTCGCCTTTTACGAATGGAATGGGTGCATCAACGTTCAGCAGCATGCTCTTCGGGTTGTTCTCAAAACCGGTAAACTGGTTGCTGTATGCTGCATAGATATTCATCTTCTTTGTTGAGCCTGATGCTGCCGGGTTGTAGAAGCTCAGCATTTCCCAGTAGTGAGTGAAGTGCGCATCGAATTGGGCGCGTACATCAGCGAACGCTCCAATTGCAAGTACAATTATCAGTAACCACTTTCTCATTATCGGCATTTTGCTCTTTTATCAACGCGAAAATATGTGCGATATTATTTGCAGCATTGTATTTATGTATTTCTTTAATCAGAAATTTTACTACATATCATTTTTTATTGCTATATTTGTAGATAAGATAGGGTATTGTGAAGATAAGTGTAAAAGGCAATGCAATACCTAAAATTATAATAAAGAATATTGCACAGCCCGACATTCCTGATTTTTCTTGCTGTTCTTTTTGAACTCTTGCAATCCTTCTTTCTTCTTCTTCTTCTTTAGCCCTTTGTTGCTCCAACAGTTCCTTTCTGTACTGCTCTTCTGCTTGTTGCATCCTTACCTTGGCCTTCATCTCTGCAACTTTTCTCTCTTCTTCCTTCTTTCTGTATAGCTCGGCCAGTGAAACATTCAGAAACAGTTCTCCTTCGTTGTCTTTTACTTCGCATGGCATGCTACATCTTATGTCGAGATCATCTTCAGATACAAAATCAAGCAAGTGCATTCCTTTTTTAAGCCTGATTTTGTTGTCTTCATTCACTTTTGCTGTCTCAAGCCTTTGTCCATAACGTAGAACGATGGCATTCATATCTGTGACAATATGAACCAAAGAACCGAATTCATCGCCATTCTCAATATTAATGCCTAGCGTCGCCTTTAATTGGGCCAGCAGCTTTGCTCTTGAATCCTTGTCATTATAAGAGTAAGGCTTTGTTCTGAAACTGAACTCGGCCGGCATGGAATTGCCTAATGGAAAATAATTCTTTCCAATTTCTACCGGCAGGATATTCTTGTTTATATTCTGGGCTCTTACAATGAAATCCTTAACGTAGTCGGTCTTTTTCGATGCATTACTGATAAACAGAATGAAGATACTGGCATCTTCTATTTGCCTTAAGGTTTTTTCATCTGCTTCGAACTTGTTTTTTATGGTAAAAGCGTCTGGTGATGCCATTTGGGCATCTAACTCATTCTCCCAATCTGTTACAATACGTTTTACCTCTGCTGTGTCTTCCCAGGCATAGCATAAAAATATTTTGTCAGAAAAATCTTTCATTACGATAGTTTGATTTTTAATTCCTCAGATATGCCTGATATAAGCTCTTCGATTCCTATATTCTTCAGTGCAGACACTGCATAGAAATGAAGAGATGCGTAGGTGCTTTCCAAATCAGCCACCTCTGCAATAAGGTTCATCTGGTTGGTTACAAAATCCTTTATTCTAGCTTCGTCTCCTACGATGTCATTCGGTACATAACCGGAATCAATCTTAACAAGAATGATGTTCATGTGCATTTTCTTTGTCTTGTGCATGAACTGGTCCGACATCGTCTTTATGGTATTTATGACATTTGATACTTTCTCTTTTCTTGCTCCAGCATCCTGGCTTGCAACATTCTTATTGTACCATGTTGCAAAATCATTGCCTAGTTCATATTCGCTGAAGTCCATTGTAAACGGGTCGATTATGATAGAAACGGATTCAACATCCTTGAAGAACTGTACATAGGTGGCTTCAATCCCTGATGTTGTAAACAACTCACCTCCCACATCGTTTATGAAGATATGGTATGGCATCGAACCGTTTCCTTGAGCGAGAATCTGGAGGCTTCTACGCATATCTGCAACACTGGTCTTTGATGCAAGTTCTTGTTCCTTGCCATCTTTAATGTCGGTTATTATCCTTTGTGCTTCATTGTTGACCTCATCGGTAAACCTGATGTCTGGATAATTTCTCATCAGGTTGCCGACAAATCGATATGTAAGACATGTCTTTCCCGATTCCGGAAGTCCTACAAAGGCAAGATGCTTTTCTACACCGGTCTTGTAGCTTATGGTGTGACCGCAGTGCGGGCACCGGCGTGGGAGGTTATCTCTACCGTTCAGAAGCATTGTCGGCATCTTCTCGCCTGTTACAGGGTGTGTAATGTGGAACAATCCATATACTCCAGGTCTCAATTTTACCGGCAGCTCCTGATTGTCCGAAAGATATATGGCCGGTTCAGACGGGTTATGGCAGAACGGGCAAGGGTGTTTTATATTGTATCTTCTTGTCATCAAAGTCTCTACAATCCAGAAAATTAGCGAGCATAGCGTAGCTCCCAATATTATTACAATGCCTATAATGATTGGTGCCAAGGCTGTTATACCAAAAATAATGCCATAATTATCAAATAGATATAAGCAATACTCCCAAATATTCAGTGTATTGTAGAATTCTAGTCCTGTATTCACACAGAGTTCGCCGAAATTCACCATTTCTTCTTCGAATACAAGAATTATGATTCCGATTATGAGAGGAATAATTCCGGCTCCTCCAGCAAATAATCCTAATGCACCAACGATAGCACATATCCATCCGATAATGATAATGCACCAGACAATTACTTTCAATAACCATAGTAGCAGGAATCCTGTACCGCCTAAAGCAAATAATGCCAGTGCTGCAATACACCCCGACAGGACAATAGTCAGAGCAACATACATCACCATTATATAAGGTTGCTTGTTATATACGAACTGGCGACGCATGCCGTTCTTGTCGAATTCACCTCTGATATTCTTCCACATATTCTTGCTCCATGGCTTTAGCTGAAAATATATGAAACTTGCAATGGTCAGCAATATGAAAGACCAGAAAACAATGTGGTGTGGTGAATCCTGATAGTTGTGCTCAGACGTTAACAATATAAAATTGGTGCCCATAATCGTTATTATGCTTTCTTATTTATTTTTGACTTCCTCTCGGTTTTGTTCTCTTTAGAACTTCCTTTTTCCTTGTCCTTTCGTTTAAAAAGCGATATAATTGGCTTAAAGAAGCTTTTTATCTTGTGTTTTAACCTATAGCGCTTGTACTCTTTCTTGTAATGGTCGCTCAGGAAACGTTCCTGAAGCTGGTTCGGGTAACCGAACTCTTCCAGCAACTGTGTTGCATCGACGAATCCCATTTCGAAATTGTCTATAATGACAGCTTCGGCCATCTCCAGCCAGTCTTTGTGTGAATCGAGATTGGCCAATGTGGTTATGCAATCATGTTGCGGGTTCATCTTCTTATAGATTGCAGCTAAAGCCTTTACATGAATACGGTTGTTCCTTACTAATGATATGAAATCATTCAGCATGGTATTGAACACCGTCGTGTTTTTATGTTCTGCTATCTTGTTGAATATGTCAACTTGTCTATCCTTGCTTAGCTTGCCGATCTCTTTTCCTTCATTTATGTTTATTACAAGCTCAATGTACTCTTTAAGTACATTCCATTTGTTGTCATTGACATTCAGGAAACAGAATATGTTGTTCTTGATATGTTCAAGACATTTATCCGGTTTCTCATCACATTGTGCATCAATAAACTTGTAGTATGCGCTGTATATGTCATCTGATGAGAAGCCTTTTTCAACAAGTGTCTTAAGGGCCTTATTGTGTGCCAGCAACTCGCTTGTTTGTGTTATCTTTTCCAGCGAATCAAGTCCATTTCTGTTCTTTTTAAGGCTATAGTAGAAAATTGGAGCATATGATTCATCAGTTGTCTTTTCGCGGAATTCCGATATGAAATCGGTGTTGTAGGCACCGTTATTCAAATAGTGCTCCAGATATTCCCATACGGCATTGAAAGGTTTGAGCTCCTTATGAAGTATGTTAATGAGGAATTTAATCTTCTGCTCCTGTTCCTGATAAATGTTATCTATCAAGTCGAACATGATGCCTTTGTCGATATCACGTCTCATAAAACGCCACAAGCATTGTCCTTTTTTCTGGAGTTCCTCTTCGGTATAGAACAAGTTGTACAACTTTGTCATGTACTTGTCCAGGAATGGTGAATCGAGGTAATCGTGCTTTTCTTCGAACAACTCCTTGCAGAAGAACTTGGAGATGTTCTCGGGATGTACCTCGTCCAGTAATTTACGGAAAATAGATATGTCGGATAAAAAGACTGAACAAACCTTTTTCTTTATGCTTAAGGTGACTGTATCTAAAGAGAAACCGATATTCTCAAGCTCGTTGTAGTCTTTGATAAGGCTGATGACAGAATCTGGGGCAATATCGCTCATAACCTCAGTAACAACTTCGTTAAAGCGCATAGCATTTGCGGTGCTTTTACTTGTGTAAGAGCATAGAGTATCCAGCAGTTCACGGTTCAGTATGCCATTGCTCTCCTTTAGAGAGGCATATGTGAAATTACCTGGCTGTACACAATAGCTGAAGAATGCGTCGTTGGTCTCTTTTGACATGTTTTTCACCAAGTCATGTTCGGGCATAGTAACCCATTTCAACAGGTCGTCCGCATCTTCCTTGTTCTCTTCATATGAACTGCATACACGGTTCATTATGTCATTCGCAAAAGTCTTTGCTTCGAATGTGTCCGGTATTTCTGCAGAATCCATTTCTATATAGTTATACAGGCCTGGATATATCTGATGCGGATAGTCCTCGTGGATGAAATAGATATCAAAGTTGTCGTTTGTACCTTGGCTGCGTAGGTTAACATAGGTGCGTATTTCAGAAGAAAGCACGGGCCCTAACATCCTGTAGAAATCGGCAAGCAGCCTGTTTGAGTTTTTACGGCTAACCTTGACCACCAGTTTCTGGTTTGCGCTTTTAGCCTGCAAATAGTAGAAAAATAGTTTTACTGCATCCTTTGTCAGCTCATCCTGTGTGTTGGCACTGAAAGGCTTTTCCTCTACTGCCAATGGGCCTTGCGCACCTACAGAGATTGCAATCATCTCTTCATTATCGGTTGTAGGACGTACCGATTCCGGTATGAAATGGTTCGATCCTGGGAGAGCGTTCTCATACAGAATCTCGTACACGTCTCTTGACGGAACAGAATCAAATGCATAATAGTCTATTACATAGTTTCCGGGGCGTGTCGGCATGCCGTTCTTGTAGAATCCGTAGTCAAAGCCGACATATGCTCTTCTGGCAACAATAAAGTACCTCTTTCCCTCCTCGTCTGTCAGTTGAGTGACGGCATAGTTCATAGGTACTTGTTCTATTTTAGCAGGGTCATCCTTCAATTGTGATGGTGTGGGCTTTGTCTCATAATCTTCCCAGTCATCAGTGAAGAATGTTATCTCCTTTATGGCCTTAAGCAGGTTTTCGGGTGTGCCTTCTGTTGCAGTGCGGATACCGAAGCCGACTCCGCCATCCATATATCTCTCAGAAGAGTTATAGATTATGTGATAATACTTCATATATGCATTTTTTTGTTATTCAACAGGTATTCCGTAGCCTCCGAGCTTGTGAAGAACCCATATTAGCGGGTCCATAACGCGGAATGGCTTTATATCCTGGTTGTCTGGGATATTTATCTTCAAGTCTGAGTTTGTCATAGCACCCAATGCCGATACTCCGAAAAAGCGAGCGTTGTCACCCCATTTGTTGAAAATGTCATAAGCCATTTGACCGTATGCCTCACTGTCGCTTTCCCAATGGCTCTCCATATAGCTCTTTATCATCTCGCTTGATTCATCTATCTGTCTCAACGAGAATTTTCCGGTAGTGATGAATGAACTGTTTGTCTTGAAAGGCTCAATGTCGAATTCCAAATCCTCTTTATTTGAGATTATGGAATCGAACTTGCTCATGACAAAGGCAAAAGGTGTCTTGTAAAGATGAGGATTCTCCGTAGCAAAGTTGTTAAGTGCATCCATTGTCTCCATAAATGGGGTTGCAATATCCTGATTTACAATATTCTTTGATTCAAGGATGTTCTGTACGTACGGTATGGACAATGTATCCAGCACAACGATAACGGCTTTGGATTTCTCCAGATATTTTGCATTGCGTTTAATCTCCTCCGGATCTTTGAAACTTTCGCCAGCCGTATCATAGAATACCAGATAAACAGCTTTCTTGGTAGCATGGCTCTCTAAACGGAATATCCAAGGAATTGGGTGTGATGTCTTTGCAGTCTTTGAAACAGGTGTATGGTCCTTGAAGATGGACTCTTTGCCTTTCTCGTAAAGTGCTCTTGTGTACTCCTTCTTATTCCTTCCGACCAACTGTGGCAGAATCTGCGAAAGCTGCAGTTTATATCCATACTTCTGAAGCTGGTGTATGAGTGCAACGATATAATTTGACTTACCGCTTGCCGGTCCTCCAATGATTGATATGATTTCAGAGCCTTTCTCTATCATCTCAGTAGGGAGCCAGTTATTGCAATGCGGACAAACGAATCTTGTTGAACTAGCACCGCATTTGTCGCATTTTGCGGCTTTTGGCTTATACCCTAAGAGTCTTTCAAAGAATCCGATGGAAGGAGAAAAAACATGCTTTGACATGACTTTTTCATCCCAGTGCCTGTTGAACTTTTCGTTCTCTTCACGCTCGCATGTTTCAGTGGGTTTCCCGTCTATTGTGCGTGTTGAATAGTTCTCGCATTGAACCATGACATCGGTGTTGTCGAATGATTCAAAGCAATATGGACATAATATTGATATTCCCATTTTTCCTGTTTTATATTGTTATTGTTCCTCCTTTTATCTCAAAAAGGTTAATAGGTACTTTCTCGTTCTCGTGAGGCCAGAACTTCACAAACAGTGAATTAGGTGCTTTCCCCAGGTTCAATGCAGTGGATTCTTCCGTAATGTTTATCACTTCACCTTCCTCGCCCTTTTCGACATCAATGCAGTAAACTCCTGTTCTGCCTGGAGGTATAGATGATATTGGCTTCGGTGATATTACCAAAACTCCTTTACAAGGCAGTGGCTCATGTATGTTAAGCCGTAATGAGATTATTTTGCGTGAACCGAAACCCAAGAAGCCTCCGGTGTTCTCGGCTTTTACGACAATGCTGCCGTGTATAGGGCTGATATCAATGACAGGAAGCTCTTCCATTGTAAGCTCTTCCATTTCTTTGATAAGGTTTCTGCGAATAGTCAGTGTCGGTTCTTTTTCAAACTTTCTTCTTGTCTCCTGATACCTGCCATAACAATCCTTGTACTTTTGTGTCTTCTCTTGAAGTTCCTTAGGGAGTCTCTCCAATCCTTCTGCATGTGCAATCAGTTCATTGAGCTCATTCTCGCAGGACCTGATGTCGCTAACTGTCTTTGCCACCTCCTTTAGTTCATGTACTTCTTCAAGCAGCGAATTTTGCCTTTCTACTTTTCTGACACTCTCCTTGTATTTCTCAAGGCCAACCGATTGGGTACAGGCCTTAGATATTTCATCAACTTTTTCTTCTGCTTGTTTAAAGTCGCTTCGCCTCATAAAGGCTTCCCATGACTTCTTGAGGTCGGAGCTGCGGTTTGTCGCACTTTCTGTAGCGTTTTTAAGGCTGGATATGCTTTCTTTAAGCTCTGCCAGAAGAGAACCTAGAAGTTCTGCGTTCCTGACGTATGTTCTTATCCTCTCGCGTTCGTTGGATTTGTCATTATACTTGCGTTCAAGGTCCTTTGTATCTTCTTCTAGAGTAGAATACCTGGAATGGTATCTTCCTAAGGCTTCTTGTGTTGCATTGTCATTAAAGTAGGTATATTTGCCGTCACTTGAAGTCTCCTCGATACACGCCCTCAAAAATACCTCTTCCTTGAATACGTCACCTAGAAGTATTGTATGCAGGTGGTGATTCCTGATATTTTCTCCATAGAACTTGTTTATCAGTCTGATCGTTGTACTTATAGAGTCCCGTTCTTTTAGATCAAGTTGCTTGCCATCGACCTCAAAAGGTGGGTAAATCTTATCCGGGCTACCTTTATAGTGGAAGTTGTCAATCCAGAAGTTTTCATCTCCGCGTCTTTCTTTCATCCAGTTTTCGACAAATTGCATCTGGTACGAATATTCTTCCTCCAGATCCTTTGGTGCCAACATGTTGTAGGTTTTCTCGAAGTGGGTGACTACCATCTTTGCCAGCTCGTACTTAAGGTGTTCGCTGCCTTTCTTCTCAAGTTTATGGCAGTCATCCCCTTGCATAAACATATCTCCACACCATGTCTGTACGGACAATAATATATCACGTCCTGCCGACTGCACTATAAGCAGTTGGTCTCCAAAGGATGGGGCCAGACTACGGTAGTCGTGCATTATCTTAGAAGAAAGCAGGTCGTTCATTTCAATACTATAGCTGCGTACTTTACCTAATTTACTTTCTATATAGTCAATAAAAGTCCGCCTGGCTTTCAATGGAATGACGGTAGAGAAGTTAAGAACAAATTCGGGTGATTTGGTAAATAATGTAACTTCGGACCAATCACGTATCTTGGTGATGATGCGTGAAAGGTCAAGCAGTTCTATGTAATCGTACGATGTTCCTATAACCTTATTACCTTTCTCAAGATTATTCCAGAAATCTCCGTAGAATCCATCGCGTCCGGCTTCGAAATTAGCCTTGTTTGCCTCATTCGATTCATACATGCCGTTGGCCGCCTTGTTGAAGTATAGCCAGAGACGTCTTGATGCCTGTTGGTCTATATATTTCTGAAAGTCTCCTGATTCACCGACTCCAATCGGGAGAATGAAGTCGGTGTCCAGATATAGCTGAATGTATTTTGCCATAGTATATCAATCATTGATACTAGTTGTTTGAGAATACTTCCTTTAGAAGAACTTCCTCAAGATAGTAGAGCGCAGTTGCAATAAATACAGGCATGCGATACGAATCCTCATTGCCGGAACGGATATTTTCCGTGTATTTACGGAATTCAGTATCCTTAACAATGAAATTGCGGACATTGCTTACATCCTTAATTCTGTTCTTCAGATTGTTTGTCTTTGGATATACGTTCGTCGCTTGTCCTACGAAAAGGATGAATGTTTCCATGAATTCAGTAAAGTTTTCAAAGTTGCGTGGCATTGAAATACTTCCTTCGTGCTCGTAGAAATTGTCATCAACAAGGTCCAGTTCGTTGAGCTTGATTCCATTCCTTGAGATTCCGACCTCTCCAATAACCTCCTGCTTTCTTGCGTCGTACTTCCCTGCCTGGTTCTGGCCTCGCTTGCCATAGACATTGCGCCTATTGGCGTCTATGCCCTTGATTTCGTGTCGAGATACAAGGCCTCTAGCAACTTCTGACTTGTTTTCGGAGTTCTCGCTGTCGCCATAGTGTGTGTCATTGCAATTGTCGAATGTACAACGTATCGGCTTGTTTTCAGAGCGTCCGAATGCCTTGTCTATCTCTGTACTCTTGAGTCCTACCTCAAAACAAGCATTCAAGTATGCATCAACCTCATCCTTTTTGAATGTAAAGAACAGCCATTCGAACAATCGTCCTCCCTTTCCGAAGTAACGGAGATGAATATCTTCAATCTTGTTCAGCTTGTGGGTTATGATTGCATTGCGTACCAGCATTCCTGAGTAGGTCATAAGCGCACCCAGAATATATGCCGGGAGCGAGAATACGAACGGAACATCATTCTTTAGGTATCCGTAGAACTTCTTGAACTCATTGTCACCGCGTAGCTGGTCAAATATGTTGTTAAGGTAGTAAGGTGCTCTTAATGGATCAACATCAATGCTGTCAATGCCTTCGACTTTAATGCGTGTCTCCTTTGATGCATGGAAATTCCTTATGCAATCACGGAACTTCTTGGAACCGATGATTGCATCAAAGAATACTCCTGCTGCCATTCTTACGGAGCATTGTGTAAAGAGTCTGCGGTCGGTACCTCCTCTCTCCGTGCTATTGTTGGATGCACTCAATGTTGTCGTTCTGGGAGCCTCATGTGTCGGTGCGGCAATCGTTGCTGAAGAGTTCTTAAGCAACTCGACAATTTCTGCCCGTCCCATATCGTCCAGTTTTGCTTGGTTTGCAACACCACGTTGGCTTGCAAGGTCACAGAGTTCCTTTCTGCTCAGCTCATCATAATCAACGGCACCCGCTTCATTCGCTCTTAGGAACTCGACAATTTCACCTCTGCTCAATTCGTCCAGGTCAACCTTGCCTGCGAGTCCGCGCTGGCGTACAAGTTCACACAGTTCCTTTCTGCTCAGTTCGTCATAATCAACTGCACCAGCTTCGTTTGCCTTTAGGAACTCTGCAATTTCGCCTCTGCTCAGTTCGTCCAGGTCCACCTTTCCTGCGAGTCCGCGTTGGCGCACAAGGTCGCATAGTTCCTTTCTGCCCAGTTCATCATAATCAACCGAAGCTGGAGCCGGTTTGTTTTCCACGGCCTGTACTTCAGGCTTAACAGCCGCCTGCTGTGTTGCAGAAGCCTCTTTGCCGAGTACCAGAATGTCAGATGTAGAACCGCCGATGTCCATACCTACAAAAAGATTATATTCTTCCAGTGATATGTTTTTGTCCAAAAAGTATGAACATACTGCTTCCGCCTCTGTATATGAATTCTTTTCTTCTATCTTGTGATTTGGTGATGGAGAAGGAATATCGGCAAAGATGTCTTCAAGAGCACTCATATCCTTTGAACCCATAGCACTTGGGTATGACCAGTTCAAGGTTCTAGGATACATGTTCTCAGCAAAGAGGTCGGCACAAATCTGTATCCATACCATCTTCATGAATGCTTTCTTACGGCGTGAGCCATCGTTGTCAACAAGCCATTTCATGTTGTAATGAAGCTTTCCGGCATTTGTAGTAATGTCGTAACGGTTCATACTCTTTACATTGATATTTGTCTCGTTGACAGGAACGCCACCAACTAGCTCTTCTCCCATTTTTGACGGGTCGATGAACATCTGGTCATGCTCATGAAGCCATGACTTTATCTGTCCATTATCGTTAATAGGCTTTTCGTTGGAAATGAATAACAATTCGTTAGGTTCTGCTGTATTCATCTCCTTGTTGTCGAAACCTATAATAGCGAGTCTTCTGTTTGAGAATGGTATAGGGCGGATATCATTAGTGCCTTGTCCGCAATAATATGCACATGAGTTAGTGCTTCCGAAGTCGAAGCCTACGGTTGTCGGTGAAAGTGTATCCGAATCTGGAATCATCTGCATTCCTTGTGGCTGGTTTGGACCGACTTTGTAATTGACTTGTCTCAGGACTAGCCACCCCAAATCATAGATACCGTTTCCGATGCGTTTGCGTATCTTGATACGGCGTAAAGGCTTGTTTGTTCTGATGATTTCGTATGCATGTGCATCTGTAGTCGCATTTGCCGGATACTTAATCATTCTGAGGAATGCATCCTTATCCCAGTGTTCTGTACTTTGTGGATTTTCAATATCGGCCATATCTTCAAAGACCGGAACCATCTGGACATCACCTGTGGCATTCATCGGAAACTCGCTGTAGTAATAGTACTTCTGCCATTTCGAAGAGCAGAAGTTCGGCCATGCAAATACTTTCTTGCCTTGATTTGGGGTCTCCACATTGAAAGAGCGGTTTCTGATATTGACCCAATCTCCTTCGGCGTCAATACGTGCTTTCAGATAAACGTCAACTTTCTTGCCGTTCTTTTCTGCAATGATTTTTACATTCTCGTTTGAATCTTCAATGATTGGGACAAATTCCTGCTTGAATACGCTCTTAAGTGCATATTCGCTTAGCGGAACGGCCAGGAACCATGTCTTTCCGTTCTCCTCAGTCTTAATAAAATGTACTGGGGATAAACTGTAGTCGTGCTCTTTTTGTGTGTTTGAGTTGCCAAACTGGTCTGTCACACCAATTGCACAATCCCGCCATATTGCAAGATAGTCGCTGTTGATAAACAGATTCTCTACATCCTCAACTTTCTCTTCATGGTTGTCTGCCAACTTTTCGTTAACGTCGAATGGACGGGTATAGAATGCATTGTTACGCCAGTAATAGACAGATTTTATATTTAACAGCTCACCGAGAGGACCTTCCGGCCGTTTGTGGTTTACTGGTATGTTCTTTGATTTTTCAGCATCATTGCCAAGCACTTTCTTTATTTCGTCCATCCACGTAGATATACCCGTAGAGAGCACGTTCTCCACAATGTCATATCTGTTGTCGGTGGTGATTTCTTCTTTATCGTGAATACTTTCCCATATGCTTTTAAGTGTTGAAATGTATGCCGAGCAGTTCTTCTGAACTCCGTTAAGGAACGAGTACAGTTTCTTTAAGTTATTGAAGTGCTTGTCATTGTATTTGGTTTCTCCTTCTTTGTAGTATGTTTCATACTTTACATCTGCCGGGTCCTGGAACTTGCCGTCCTCAATCCAATAGATTCTTTGCTCGTCTTCAGGCATTCTGTAATTCATGCCTGTGAAGAGTATACTGAAAGGTGATGTACCGCCAACAACAAAACGCTGATCTCCATTATGGTAATATAGCAACTGTATTTTAGGATGTTCGAGCTTACCCTTTTCGTATTTCCATAGAGGTGCATTCTCAAAAAGCATCTCTGAGTATGTGCTGAGAATATCGAATTTCCCCGATTTTGTACTGATGTCCTTTGAAACAAGCTCAATAGGATTGGTCAGTTCAAAATATTCAGGATAGAGGACATATGCTGCAATAAGTCCTCTCCACTCGCTATAAAGGAATGAGTAGAACTTCGACAAAATTCCGTTGTCTGTCTTGTCGGCACACTGTATAAGGGCATGTTGTGTCAAATGTACACGTGCCCACGGTGAAGGTACGCTGGATACAAGCAGGTTGAACTTTGCTGCATCATTCAACTCGCCGCCAGTAGTGTCTATGCTGTCAATGAATTGCTTCGGTTGTTTCATGCTTTCCCAAGTGTTGGGCTTTGCTTGCTGTGTTTCATGCCCTTTGACACACTTAGGCAATAGATTTTTTGTTATAGCCATGAGTCAAGTAGTCTATTGTTAAAAACCATAAAGTTTTGAAAAAGTATCATACGTACGTTTGAGCAGAGCAGAGACTGCGCTCTTGTCGCTGTCGCTGAATACCATGTCTCCGAACTCCTTCTTGAATGTATCGTACGCATTGCTTAATAGTGATGTGTCGAACTTGAATGCCGATTTTTCAGGATACATCTGCTCGTTGTATTTGAACTTTCTTGCAGAATTCGGGGTTGTATTGTATGCAGCCTGGTTAAACAGGAAACCCTGATAACCCTGCTCTATGGCAGATTCCTGCATCTGTCTGATCCAACCGCTGCCGGGTTCCTGCTCATCAATTCCTTCCAGGTCATAGAAATGGCGGAAGAAGTCTCTTATATTCTTGACATCGGCTTCGGTCAAAGCACTGAATGACGAGTGATTCCTGCGGTTAGTCGCAAAGTCCTGTGGTCCGAACAGGAAAGCAGAAGCCATCATGATTCCGCATTTTTGTGCGAACTTATCCTTGTCTGCTCCGAAGAACGATTCAAATGAAAGACAGTCCTCCTCGTCCGATGAAATTGTGCGATAATATATTTCTGCTGTTGCCGCTCCCAGATTTTTGTTGCTTATTGTTTTAGCCAAGTGTTCTTGAACCCAATGATAGAAGTCATAGGCGGCCGAAGCTGCTGCCAGTTCAATGTAATCTTCCGGATTGCGTTGAGCAGCACCACCTGTAACGCTCTCTGTTTCTTTGCGTGATACGTTGCGTGGCCTTTCTCGTCCTATCAGATAAAGACGTTTGTATGTTGACTTTACTGTTTCATCCTCGTCATAGAATGATAATGCAGCTTGAGAGTTCAATGCAAACTTGTCCGAAGTCGCATACACCTCATCCTTAGTATTTGGTGAATCAAAGCTGAAGTAGTTGGTCAGCATTACAGTTCCGAAATAGTTTTTGCTCAGAAGATCACCTTGTCCGTCCTTTGATATGATTCTTGCAGCCTCTTGCAACGCATGGGGAAGGATGGGTATCGATGATGCACCGGTTCCACCAAAAACTGAGCCGAACATGAATACTATGCTGCCTGGATTCGACATCAGCTGCTCGACGTAACGCACTAGATCCGAACCCCTCTGCTTGTTGTTCAATGCCTCTTCTTTTATTGCATGATACATCAGCATTGAGCCCATTTGTGTCTGTGCTCTATAACCGTGCTGAAGGTCCATTTTCCTCATTTCAGGTGTAAGGAACAGGTCAACCAGGTCGCTGTCCTGCCATTTTACCCCATCATCATCATGTGTGTTGGTTTGTGCTTCGCTGTAACGTGATATGATATCGAAGCATGTGCCTGATGTGTATGTAGGGGAGAATGTGAAGTAGTTTATCTTTGCCGAGAACAGTGTGTCCGATGCTACTCCGTCACGGTCGGCGGTAATACGGTTGTAGTTATCGACAAGAGTCTTGAGTCTCTTGAAATTGCCGTTCTCGAAATCCGTATCAAGAGCCAGCAGATTTATTTCGGTGTTGTCAAACATTCCCATAGCGCACAATTGTACAAGGCTTTCTGCACACCTCATTCCAGTGCCTCCTATTGCTATGACATTGTATGTATTCATAACTTTGGATATTTTATAGTTTGTGCAGCATTATTTGAATATGGATGCAAGCTTTGTATCCTTCTTCTGCATTTTGCAAATAATGTAAGTAATGCCGGCATATATCAAACTGCCAACAACAGCTGCTGCAATCATGTGTATAATATATTCAGTAACGAACTGTGCCTTGCTGATGTGGCGTAGCCATGAGAAATAATTCACTCCCAGGCTTGTGAAAAGGCATGTGACTGCCATGATCCAGAACCATACTCTGCGCTTTGCTGGAGAACCGTCATGAGCACCAGGCTGCCATGAAATCATGTTTGCGATGATAATGATCAATACAATGAATGCTATGCCAATAATAGCATCTGTCATATAAGTGGCCATTTCGGCCTGATGCAGCTGGACTGCTGTTGTGATTTTTGAAACCATAGTCTTTGATATTTGATTTAATTATTGAATTGTCTGTTAGATTGTGTATGTTGACAGGTAGATTGTGTAAATGATTGGGCTGCCGCTGTTCTCCGGGCTGATAGCTGGGTCTAGAAGAACCTGTTTGAGACTCTCATATACAGATGTGTTGAATCCCCAAGGAGAATCGAACTTGAAGTTGCCGCCAATTTCCGGCTTGTTTGTAAAGTTCTCTTCCGATTTCTTTACACAAATGTCAACTCTGATGAGGTTTCCTTCTCCTCCTGTAAGGCATGAGCCGTCAAAGTCGGGATGCAGTTTTATGACAATCTCCCCATTCTTCCATTCCTCTTCATCAAGGACAAAGAGGTCCTTTATAGCTGCAGGCAATGTTACTTTGCCGAAAGAAGAATCGCTTGCCATATACATGTCGCTAATCTCATAGCACTTCAGTTCTAGTTCTGCCGGCTTGTATGCATCTTCGTCGGTGGTGTTTATGGATATGCCCTTAATGACAGGCTCTCCTCCCTTTATTAGGTTTCCTTCGTCATCAGTTGCATTCAATATGTAATTATGCATATCATCCCAATATGCATCAACGGTATGGCACTCGTATGAGAGGCTTGCATTGACCTCTGCATCTTCTGTAACCAACATCTGTTCGTTGAATTCTGTTTTGCCGTTTGCGAACTTTACAGTCGGGGTTCCGCTATAAAGGTGCACCATCTTGACATCGTCCTGTTTGGGAGCGTTGCGTGAGAATATCTTCTGTATGTTGTCCTCCAGCTTATTGTCGGTAAACAGCATATAATATCTGTTCTTTGTATATCCCTGGAAGGTATAAGGCTCGCTGTATATATAGATGTCGTATCCCATAGTGAGCCATTCCTTGAATTCATCGGCAAGATAAGGGTTGTTGAGGTTTGCGCCAACTCCTTTCTGGTAGAATTCTCCATCGGTGATGATGATAGCCTGGTTCTTGTTGGCGATTATGCTGTCAACAGCACCCTTGATGTTGGAGTAATCAACATTCCTTATTGTGTTCAGGAGCTGATGGATTTTCATCTTGTCGTTTGTCTCGAACTTTATTTCATTTCCCTTGATTGAGTAGTAATTGGGATTGCATGCGATGATTGCAGGCTGTACACTAGTGTAATAGGGTGACTTTGTGGCTGTAATCATACAATCGGAATAATCGATATACAAATCCACCTTTGTTTCTTCGTTCATTGCTTTGTTGCCGGAATCATTCAATGAAGCCTTGTGGAACTCACCTATCCGTACCAAATCTTCAACTCTGTATGTACAGGATACCGTGGCGGTCACGATCATAATAACAGCGCATAATGTGCTGAGAGATTTTGTTATTCTTTTCATTGTCTATGTATTTATTTTTTAAAACTCCAAAAGTATGCTTATTGCATTATATGCTCCAAGGAATATAAGAAGCCATCCTATTGCTTTGCATATCAAAGCGTTCTTTTTGCTGGCCTTTTTGTTTTTGCCTTTTGGCAGGAAGCCAGGCAGAATATAGGAAACCAGTAGCCCTATGATTATGAGTGTTATTGCTGCATTCATATTCTTTTGGTGAAAAAGTAGTATAGCATGTTACAATCTGCGAATGTATAAAAAATTAAAACATTATCAAAATTTATTTATAATTCTTGTTTACAATGCTGTACAGACAAGGCGTTAAAGTAACCGCATCCGCAAATATTGCTCTTCCACAATATAATAGTAAATGATTCTCTTTCGTGTCGTGATAAATATCGAAGCAAGTTCCGTATTTCTTGTCCCTTTGTGATTTAGGGATACATGCTAATTCTTAGAATCAAAAACCGTTGATTTTAGATATACAGATTTGGCAGCAAAAGAGAATAAAACACCTGTGAGATAAACAAACAACATCGTTTATCTCACAGGTGTTTATGTGCTTGTTTCTTTGTTTGTAATTAATATTCCTCGTCATCTACATAGCTGTATGTCATATAGAACTCCAACCAGATAGTAGAGTAGGCCTCCAAGAATAGCTTGTCATTATATTTGTACGTTCCTTTTGCGGTGATGTCCGTACGCCACAAAACGAAGTCGGTCATAACCTGCAAATAGGGCTGTGATGGCGCGTACAAGCAGTGAGAGAACTGTTTTTTAATGAACAATAGAGTCGGTTCTGATATTGACAAGGATTTTTAAACGCAGTTCTGTTTAGACAAGCAGATGCTTTTGAAGAAATGTGAACTGTTGATTTATAGCATGCAGTCTCTACTTAAAAACAAGCAAAAACATGGATAAACAAGTTTATTTTACGCTAAAATGTGCAGAAATACTATTCTTTGTATAAATGAATATTCTTTTCCTTGTCTATTATAAACTTCTGGTCGATTGGGAAGATATAATGTTTTTCTACCTCTTCTGAATCAAAATCTGCGTCAACAGATTCTATTATAGAATAAGCTTTAACTGTGTTTCCCTTAATAAAAAGAAGTGTAGAGAATGAATCAAAATTTGTATTGTTATCGCACTTTCTTCTTAATATATTCGACATCCTTATGCTAAGAAAGTCTTTACATTTTGTGTTGAAATAAGGATATACCAAAAATAGACTATCACATTCCTCTTTGTAGTAATCTTGAAATGAAAATATCTTTTCTATATGTTCCTTATTGAGCGGTAAATCAATTCTTGTTTCACTTGGAATAAGAACTCCTGCCATATCTAAGGCAAAATAGATATTACGTTTTGTGTCTTCGCTACAGCTGATAAACAATATAGCAAAAGCAAAGATTATGCTCCTAAAGCCCGATTTTAAGTTTCCCATTGTTTGCTGTATTTGTAAATCTAATCTTCCTGACTGTCTAAATAACCATTGAATATTTTTTTGTGATTACTGTCAATGAACTTACGTTGATATTCCTCTTCTTTGTGTGGCAATAAAGTCGGGTAGTTTATTCCATTGTAAAAATATCTGAATGCATTACGGGAAATTTCCATCTCTCTTGGGAACCTGTTTCTCATGCGGTTGTATATCTCATTGAAGGCCTCTGCTCTTGAACACTCTGTTACTGTGGACCAGCAGAATTGCCAAAATTCCATTTGATGTCCTTTCTTTAATTTCGAGAGGTAATCAAGTACCAGTTCTTCGTTGCTTAAAATGTAACCGACCAGATAATCTTGATAAACTCCAGTACACTCACCGCTTTCTTTCATTCCAATCGTTAGGTCTACTATCTTCTTGCATTTAACTGTGTCATTTATGCGTGACAGCCCAAACAGCGTAGAGATATGCTCTGTGCACAGTTGGCTCATCTCGATGTCGTATTCCTTGTCATCTACATAGTTGTATGTCATATAGAACTCCAACCAAGTAGTCGGGTAGGTCTCCAAAAACTCCATCTCGGTCTTTATATTGCGCTCTCCACTTATTATTGCTCTATATGCACTGTTCAGCCTTGCCGTATCAATGGGAAAGTACTGGGCTTTTGCAGCAAATAGTACTGTAAGCAATAGCATTGTAAAGGTTATTCGTTTCATATTATTGCTATTTATACCAATCTTCTAAATCGGGGCCGACGTTTATTTTTATTCCATTATGTCCGTAGTTGTCAAAAAACCTAAAGAGTTCTTCTTTCTTTTGGTTATTGTTAATGACATAATTGCTTTTTTTCTTGTTA
>JAFWXX010000059.1 GCA_017522915.1 Bacteroidaceae bacterium | reverse complement strand
CTCTGCAAGGAGTGGCTAACTGAAGGAGTTCCACAGCACCCAAAAATCAAACAGAAAGTTTAAGTGGCAAGACCTCTTTGACTGAAAGATGTCGTTTGCGACTCTTGAACCAAAAAGAGGTTGACTGAAATTCCCGTGTGCCGGGCGTTTTGGTACTTTTGAGCGACAAAAGTACATGATAGAGCGACAACAAAAAGAATAAAAGATAACTGATTAAGGGTAAAACAAACCTTGGAATAAGATATCTTGGATAGAAATTAATCGTACATGTACAATATTAACCACAGTAAATTTCTACTGAGCCGTTGATTTCCTTATCTCTCCTGCAGATAATAAGATTTCTCACATCTGTTCGCGGTTTAGAGATTTTTACTTGCATGCCATAACAATCACGTACAAAAAGAAGAGCAACAGAATAAATCTGCTGCCCCTCTTGAATTATATATGTTCTGCTCTTATTCCGTCAACCCCATCTCTTTCCAGAGTTCGGCAATCTTTGAACAATCCTCGCGTGCAGTCTGTTCGTCAACCTCATACTGCTCCATGAGAATGCTCACCATATCGTCGATACTGAACTCATTCATCTCTGCAACACTCTTCCAAATATCAGCAGCAGTCTCGTTGAGACTGATAATCTTGCTGAAATCGACATTCTCGATACCGGCAGGAACTATTATGAACTCCCCGCAAACCTCTTGCAATTCAAATCCTTTCTTTACCTTCATTATTATTGTAGTTTTAATATTGCCTTTTGAATGTTCCTTAACTCCTCACTCTTGCGGCTGTTGCAGGAGTGAAGCAAATATCATATCCGCCTGTAAATCGCAAGCAGTATGCGCCTTATGGGTTTCAAGAGCTCCCAAACGAATGAGTAGGCCCGCCATTTGAAGCTCCCTGTAGAAACAAACTTGCCCTTCCTTATAAAACCGTCGGCAATGCCCACGATATTATTCTCGGTGAACTGCTCCTTCATGCTCAACGGGTTACCGTCGCCACGCATGGTATATATGCCATCCTTTATCGCAATGACCCTGTGCAATGCATAACGCTTCGCTGTGAACTCGGCAAGCACAACATCGCCTTTGCGAGGCTTGCGAGGTGGAGCGAGAATGACCTTGTCGCGGCCGTCGTCCAGGAAGGGACGCATGCTCATGCCTCTCACAACGAATGTAACGCTTTTCTTGCCGTCTTCGTTGAACAACCGTCTTATCTCTTGCATGAAGACGTGGTTGTTGACCCTTTTCTGCACTGCCTGGTTGCTCATTGCTTTAAGGTGCTATGAGAAAGCTCTGCAGCCTCACGGTCGGGGCGGCAGGATAATGTATGTACTGCGGTTGTCTTGAGAACTTCTGTTATAGTGCCGCATATATCAAGGTGTATCTTCTTGTCGAACTTCATGGTAGAGCATGAACACAGCAATATTCCGAATGCTGTCGGTATCGGCTCTTTCCTTATCCTGTTCTCCTTCTCCTGTTCGATTGCGGTCATTCCGCCAATGGGGTAGTGCACATTCTTGTATATCGGTCGCTTGCCGCTCCAGGGCGAGCCATAAAGAACCGGTGTGCCGTCATCGGATATGCGAAGCACCGGGTTGTCGTCATTTATCAATGTACTGCCCTCGATGTGCTCTACCCAAAGGTCGCTATGGGTGCTCTTTCCGCGTCCGCTTGCACCAAGGAACATGTAGGCCTTCCCTTCATGCTCTACTACTGAAGAGTGCATCAGCAGTGTCTTGTGCGGGGCCGTGCATATGGTGAAAATGACCATTATGGCATTGTTGAGACCGAATCTCTTGTTGCTTTCGTTGCCGCGTGTCGTTATGTCGAAATGCTTGTTTCCGGCATCGCCCTGCAGGAATGCGCAAGGGATATTGTTGTCGTCCATAACCAGAATCTGGTATGCACCGTTGTCCATTCTGTGAACTTCGAACTTTGCCGACGGGCAAGGGAATGTGCCTATCTTTTCGCCACGCCACGATGGCTGTATGCTGTTGTCGATGGTCAGAGTGAACAGCGGGTCGCTGGCATCTTCGCTCTCGAACGGCTTGAATGAGGGTAGGAATTCCTCTATTTCAATGTCAATGGCCTCAATCGTAATATGATGACCGGCAATCGTATAGTTTTTTTTCTGCATATATCGGAGTGGTATATATCGTTTCAGAAGTACTTGTTGCTACACTGATAAACGTATATGGGAGCCCATAATGCTTGTCGGGGTTTTCTCTTTTGTTCCCGAAAGAGTGCTTTGGATATCAGCGATGCAATAAACTCCGCGAATTTACTAAAAAAACTCTAAATAGTCGGGCGTGTATGCAATTAGTTTCAGCTTTTTATATTTTATTTGTAACTTTGTGTTCAAATGGAATACTCTTGCACTATAAACGTTAATGGCCGCTTGCTCTCTTTGGATGAGCCGGTGGTGATGGGCATACTGAATGTTACGCCCGACTCATTCTACTCCTCTTCGCGTGTCACCGGGGATTCTCTTGTTGAACGTGCTAAAGGAATGCTTGAGGCCGGTGCGCAGATATTGGATATAGGTGCGTGCTCGACACGCCCCGGCGCAGCGTTCCCTTCTGAGGAAGAGGAATTGCGTGCCCTGCATTCGGCTCTGGAGCTGCTCGACAAGGAGTTGCCCGATGCGGTTGTTTCCATTGATACATTCCGTGGCGATGTGGCTCTGGAATGTGCCGGGAGGCATAATGTCTCAATCATAAACGATGTATCGGGCTTCGATTGGGATAGCAGCATGTTCGATGCCGTCTGCAAACTGCGTCTGCCCTATGTGCTTACCCATTCGCCGGCAGAACCTGGTGGGGCTGTGGAGTACGAACACTATGTGCCGGGTGTCATTAAGCATCTTGCCCAAAAGATGTGGCAGCTGCATCAGGAGGGCGTTGCCGATATAATCGTTGACCCAGGCTTCGGCTTCGGCAAGAGTCTTGAACAGAACTATGAGCTTTTCGGGGCAATGAAAGAGATGTCGCTCCTTGAGGCTCCGCTGCTTGTGGGGATATCGCGCAAGTCCATGATAACCAAACTGCTCGGCCTTGATGCAGCTTCGGCTCTGCCGGGCACTGTCGCGCTCAATATGGCTGCGTTGGATAGAGGTGCAAAGGTGCTTCGCGTTCACGATGTGCCTGAAGCGGTACATGTCGTGGAGTTGTGGAAGGCCATAAACCGTAATATATAAATAGGTGAAGTATGTTTATTGAATTTACTATAAAGGATGCGGTAGATATAGTACTGGTAGCATTGTTGCTCTACTATTTCTATAAGCTTATGAAGGAGTCGGGTTCTTTGAATGTCTTTCTGGGCATTCTTGTTTTTCTCTTCTCGTGGGTTTTCGTCTCCAAAATGTTGAAGATGCGTCTGCTTGGCTCTATCTTCGACCAGCTGATGAGTGTGGGTACGCTTGCGCTTGTGGTTATATTCCACGACGAAATCCGAAGCTTTTTCAGGAATATCGGTTCGCATCGTCGTCTTGGCATTTTTTCTAAGTTCTTTTCGCGTAACAGGCAAACTGCCGACAGTGCATTGGCGATGCCCGTCGTTATGGCATGCATGAGCATGGCGCAGCAAAAGACCGGTGCGCTTATTGTAATCGAAGGGGGCGATACCCTTGATGAGATTATCAAGACAGGCGAATCGCTCAATGCTAGTGTGAACCAGCGTCTCTTGGAATCGATATTCTTCAAGAATGCACCTCTTCACGACGGTGCAGTTGTGATACGCGGCAACAAGATTGTTGCGGCCCAGTGTATTCTTCCTGTTTCCCGAAATCTCAACATACCGAAGAAGTTCGGTCTCCGTCATCGTTCGGCAATGGGCATTTCCGAGAATACCGATGCAATAGCCATTGTAGTCTCCGAGGAGACCGGCTCTATAACCGCGGCTGTGAACGGCAAGTTCAGTGTCAACCTCGACGCAAGACAGCTGGAGGAAATTCTGGCAAAGTAACCGCTGCGTGCCGCTTGTGTTATCGAAGGTTGTCATGAGGAGCAGTAACTTGCATAGTATTTACTGTCCCTCTTTCGAAAGAGGGACGAGCGGAACATCGTGCAGCGCAGGGAGTTTGGGTTATCCGCACTATTTCCCTCTTTGACAAAACTTATCGATAACAAAACAAAGGAGTCATTGACTCGTTTTGCCTTTCGCAACCTGCGACCCATTGCTGCAAAACTCGTCGATAACAAAACTGTGTTTTGTTATTCCGACAGAGCGTAGCGACGAAAGCCGCAGGTTTAGATAATGCTGGTAGTAAATGGTCACGCGAAGCACAGACGAAGTTTGTGCCGCGTGGGTTACGGCAGGGCAGCATTATCAATGAATCTCAAAATATTGCAAAATACGAGATTTCTCACATCTGTTCGAAATGACAGATACGCGATCGTCTTTGCTCTTTGCTCTTTGCACTTTGCTCTGTTCTCTGTACTCTGTTCTCTATCCTCTTTTCTTTTTTCTCCAATTTTTTCCAATTTATAATCCGTTGAAAATCAATGCTTGTTGAAAAAAGTTTGATTTTTTACGAAAAATATCCTTGAAATATTTTTGTGGTTCGGAAATTTGCCTTACCTTTGTACTCGCTTTCGGCAAACAACGAAGGTTGCATGCCGGTCAAGCACGATGATCCTTGAAAACATTCCATACAGACAAGCAGTACAACACCGATGGCTGTTTTTCAGTTATCGGTAAAGTGTAAAGTAAGGAACGAAAAACGAACCGTCAATTTTAAATTGATATACGAGATTT
>JAFWXX010000034.1 GCA_017522915.1 Bacteroidaceae bacterium | reverse complement strand
TCGTACTGAAGTTCGAACTTGCCATTGTTCTTTGCTGTAATCTTGACATAAGCAGCCTTACTCAAAAAGGTAGTACTGTATTGCCAGCCGTTCAAACCATTATATACACTGGCAGAATTGGCAAGATACTTTCCTGCCATTGGCCAATAGATTATATAACGTTCATCATCTACAGGCACCAGTTGCATCACATTCTCCGCAGAAGCCACGATATCGCCCTCTTCGGCATAACGCATATACAGAGGACCGCTGCCCGTATAGGTTGTTCCATTGGATGCTGTAAAGGACTTCACCGCATTGCCTTTCAATACAAAGAGCTGGTTTTCTGCGGCCAGTTCCGCTTCTGTTGTTACTGCAGCACCGAGCACGAACTCGTCACCGACAGATACCGGAACGTAATCAGTACCAAGTGTCACAGCAACTTTTGTCGGAGCATTCTTTGGTTCTCCATAGCGTGTAGTCCATTCTAATGAGAAAGAATCCAAACTCTTCTCCAATGCGAGTTCTACATAGTGATAATCTGTGACAGGGGCATTTCCTGTCCACATAGAGTGGAAATAGGATTTATAATCGTTGTCGGAGAGAGCCGGAAGACCGCCGCCGTCATCCACATACGACATGGAATTATGGTCGGCATTAGAGGATGCCGTGTAGGCTACTGGATTTCCATTCTTGTCGTACACTTTGAGTTCCGAGAGGGCAAAAACAATGTTATTCCCGTTCGGAGCCTCGTTGGTGAGAGTTTCCAGCACGGTAATACGGACCTTGTCGGTAGCTGTACCTGGTTCAATCAAAGTTGATGTAAACTCATAAAATCCTTCGTAAGAGACTTCACCAACAGCAATACCGGGCAAACCGTCAACATTGTCCAAGACCTTGCTCCAACTCTGAGCATTCACACCCGAAATTGAACACAACACAAACAGTAAAGAATAAAGATATCTTTTCATAATCCAAAAATTTTCAGATCTATATTATTGCATCTTTATCCAAAGGATAAAATTGCATTATGCAAAGAAACAAAATAAAGTTTAAAGTTTCAATACAAGAGCATTATTTTATTGCACGCAATCAACCAAGACTGCAATCCATACGCATAAAAGAATTTCCGTGAGGGCAAAACAGTCATCAGGGAACAAGGGATACGGAGCTTTTCAAGTACTATTTCCCGTAGCAGCAAAAATAATTTCTTGAATCTTTATTGTTTATTGACAAAAAATTCATACCTTTGCCGTCGCAAACAGAGCGGGATGTAGCTCAGCCCGGTTAGAGTACGCGTCTGGGGGGCGTGTGGTCGCTGGTTCGAATCCAGTCATCCCGACAACAAAATGGTTCTACAAATATCTGTAGAACCATTTTTGTTTTTCTTCAACACCTTTTTCAACACCTTCTGCGCAATTACCGCACAAGAAGTGATGTAAAGTTGAACCCACATCAACAGGCGGCAACCTGGACTGTTCTCATCACTCGCAACCAATTGCCGCCCCATATTTTCTCAATATCACTCTCGCAATACCCTCGGCGCAGCAGTTCACGGGTTATGTTACGGAGTTGCGATGCACTCGAACAACCCGTTACGGCACCATCGCCGTCAAAATCGGTACCGATACCCACATGTTCTATGCCGGCAACAGATATGGCATGTTCAAGATGCATCATGAAGTCATCGATAGTCGCCTCACCATCCTCACGCAAAAAGCCGCTGTACATAGTTACCTGCACCACTCCACCCTTAGATGCCAATGCCGCCATCTGTTCATCGGTAAGGTTGCGCGGATGATTGCACAAAGCCTTGCAAGAGGAGTGAGAACATACAACAGGAACCGTACTCAGTTCAAGCACTTGCCAGAAAGTGCTCTCTGCAGCATGTGACAAATCAATGACCATACCCACGCGGTTCATTTCCATTACGACTTCCTTGCCGAAAGCACTCAATCCGCCATGCTCGCCATTTCCGCGCGCAGAGTCACAGATATCATTGTCACCATTGTGGCACAAAGTCATATAAACGACACCCATATCCCTATAACGGCTTATATTGGCAATATCTTTACCGATGGCATAGCCGTTCTCTATGCCCCGCATTATCACCTTCTTTCCCTCCTGCTTGCAGCGATAGACTTTATCGGGGGAATCGCAGAGGGCAACGTACCCATTGTTCCGCTCTACCTGAACAGAAATCCCGCTCAACAAGCTGTCGGCACTACGGGTTGCCCTGGCAAGTGCATTTTCGTCACGCGCTCCTTGAGGTATATATGCCACCATAGTAACGGCATCCAACCCGCCTTCGTCCATCTTGTGCAAATCCACGAGCGCGATGTCACTCCTCTCCTCAAGCCTATAGCCTTGTTCAAACAGCATAGGCGTATCACAATGCGAATCGAGAGTTACGATTCTGGAATGTATTTCCTTTGCCTTGCGATACAACACAGCTTCTTCCACAAGCCATTCGAAAAGCGGCATCATGCATAGGTCACTGTTCATGATAAAGGATTCGGGATGCCACTGCACGCCTATTACCGAACGACCGTCAACTGCCTCCATCGCCTCTATTACCCCGTCGGGCGACACAGCTGCAACAGCGAACCCAGCAGGCGCGACACTCACCGACTGGTGATGAAAACTGTTTACAGCAATGCTTTCACGGCCGAACAGACGGGCAAGCATGCAGTCATGCACAAACGAAACATCGTGGGTAGCCACGTGGCGGTCTATCGGCTCCTGGTCATGAGCAAGCAACTCGCCGCCAATTCCGGCATATTGGTCCTGATACACCTTTCCGCCAAAGGCAACAGCAAGAGTCTGTATGCCACGGCAGATTCCCAATATAGGCAACGCACGGTCGTCGGCAAGACGTGCGAGAAGAATCTCCTGCTCGTCACGCTTAGGGTTTACGGCATGCAAGAGTGCATAATCGGGTTCCTCACCCATATATCTGGGGTCGATATCGGCACCGCCTGTAAGCAGCAAAGCATCAATATGCTTAAGTGTTTCAACCAATGCATCGCGGTTTGCATACGGAGGAATTACGAGGGGAGTTCCGCCGGCCTCTATTATTGATGCGTAATAGGCTTCGGCAAGTGCGGCATTGCCGTCGCGGAAGTTTGCTGTTATGCCAATTACCGGGCAAGGCTTCGCCAAAGGAAAACCGGAATGAAGCTCCTTGTATTCACTCATGAAATCGAATTTATCCTGTCTCATATCGCTCATATTTATAAAAGCCCTGCACTGTGATTGCAAACCACAGCACAGGGAATTATGTTTTTACCACGCAGTAAAGCCGTCTTAAGAAAAAACGGCTGTTACTCCATAGGCATGTTTCGCTTTATACTGTGGTCGAGGACAATCATGGTTTCGGTGCTGACAATACCGGGAATCTCCTGGACACGACCGTTAAGCAGGGTCATAAGATGCTCGTTGTCGTGCGAGTACATCTTCGCAAGTATTGAATAAGGGCCTGTTGTGTAGCAGCACTCAACCACTTCGGGTATCTCACGCAGACGTTCTACAACCTCCTTGTACATTGAGCCGCGCTCCAAGCGCACTCCGATATAAGTGCATGTCTTGTAGCCAAGACGACGGACGTCAATCTCATAGCATGAACCCGAAATTATGCCCATGTCAATCAAGTGCTGCACTCGCAGATGAATGGCAGCTCGTGAGACGCCGCAGAGTTCGGCTACATTACGGAAAGGGATTCTTGCATCTTTTGAAATGATGCTTAAGATTTTAAGGTCCAAGGCATCTACCTTGCATTCTGTATTTTTCATATTCAGTCAGTTTATAAGAATCAAATTTATTACTTGCCGGGAACAGCCTCTACTATCTCCAGGTCATATACCAATGCACTATATGGAGCTACATTGCGTGTACCTCTTGCTCCATAGCCCAGCTCCCAAGGGATATACACCTTGCATTTTGTTCCGGACGGCAATGCCATTACAGCTTCGGCAAGACCGGGAACCATCTCGCTCACACGTTTCTCAACCGCAAAGCCACGAGACGAATCAAATAAGGAGCCATTAGGATATGTGCCTTTGTATATGCACTTTACCACATCGTTATATGTAGCCTTAGCACCCGTGCCGGCAACTTCTATCTTGTATTGCACACCGCTGGGGAGAACAACTACGCCTGGACGTTCCTTGTTGCTCCTAATGAACTCGTCACTCTTGAGGCGGAAAACATGCTGGTTATAATAATCCTTTGCAACGTCAATATTAATTGTCTTGCTGCTACGGTATGTCGCAGCCTTAAGGCCTTCAAGGAAAAGTTTGCGGTCAACTTTGTTGACAGTGTCACCGGGATATATCGCATCGTCGGCAAGCCCTATCATCTCCATTGCAGAGGATGCCACAAGCACTCCGTTGGCGTATGCCCTTGATTCCGGAGTCTCATCCAACGGGAAGGCATCGCACAAACCGCGCACAAAGTCGTCGATATTTGCTGAATCTATGCCTACATCCTGCATCTTAAGCGGGATATCCTCGCCAATCATCATACTGACAGCAAAAGATAGCGAATCGCCCATGCTTTTCAGTTCAACTTTCTTGTCTGAGATATCGGAGCCGCCCAAAAGGCTGTTCGCCGCAAGTGTTGCCAACACACCTGCTACAAATGCACAAATAGTCCTTTTCATCGGATTTTTAGAGTACCTTTATGAGTTCCACATCGAACACCAACGCACTGTATGGAGGTATCATTTCTCCAGCACCATGCTCACCGTATGCCATATCGTACGGAATATACAAACGCCATTTAGAACCCTCTTTCATAAGTTGCAGAGCCTCTACCCAACCTTTGATAACCTGGTTCACACCGAAAACAGCAGGCTCGCCACGCTTGATTGAACTGTCGAATACCGTACCGTCGATAAGTGTTCCTTCGTAATGGCACTGTACACGGTCGGCAGCAGACGGTTGCTTTCCTGTACCCTCTGTTATAATCTCATACTGAAGACCGCTGGGCAATGTTGTCACACCCTCTTTCTTCGCGTTTGCAGCAAGGAACGACTCACCGCTTGCCTTGTTCTGGGCGTAAGCCTCTTCGGCCAGTTGCTTGAAATGCTCGTTCACTACCTTCTGGGCCTCGGCATGTGTCATTTCGAGCTTCTCGCCCTTGAGCACATCGTTAATGCCCTTGATAAAATCCTCCACACTCATATTCTTCACTCCCATCGAAAGCAAGTTTTGGCCAATTCCCATGCCAAGACCATAACTGAATTTATCCATTTCTCTTTATTTTTAATGATTTAACTTTATTTGCTGTCATTTTGCCAAACAAACCATTTGACAAAAAACCTAAACAGTGACTGGCGAAGATACAATTTTATATTTACAACAAGCATAATATTGGCATTTTTTTAGCAAAAGATTAAAAAAAGCGAATAACATCACAAAAACAGACATCGTTACACATAATATCATTTTGTCAGGCAGCATCAAGAAGTTCTTTATTATATATAATATAACTATAATTTTATCGTTCATTAAAGCAAAAGCTCAATTTAAATACATAACTTTGCAGAATAGGGCTACTATTGACCTGATAGTGAGATTATGGAAGATACAATTATATTGGGAAGCATCCTCTTGTTAATAGTTGCAGGCTTTTTCATCCTGCAGAAGTTCAACCGCAACAAGCCTGCTGTTGATGACCACCACGAGCATGGAGCAGAAGATGGCGTTTGCTGCGGCAAGCATACTAACTGTGCAAAAGGATACGACAACAGCAATCTCTATTTCGATGACGAGGAGCTAGACCGTTTCAAAGGCAAGAAACAGGAGGAATACACCGATGAAGAGACCGAAGAGTTCAGGAACGTGCTTTATACTATGCGCAGCGACGAAGTTGACACATGGGTACACTGCCTTCAGACACGCGGAATAGAGATACCGCAGGAAGTCAAGGACGAGATTCTGCTTATGTTGCAGTAAGAGAGTCAGGAATCAGGAACATACAAGACATGAACATGACAGCAAGAACGTATAGAAAAATAATAGGATATATTCTTCTGCTTGCCTTGGCTGCGACATTGCCGGGATGCTCATCCAAAAAGAGGAAGAATACCGCAACAACACGCGCATATCACTCTTTCTTTGCACGGTACAACACATTCTACAACGGCGACGTTGCCTATCAGAAAGGGGTGACCTCGCAAATAGGAAGCCACAAGGACAACTATCTGGAGCAGCTGCCGTTGCTGATTGTCAGCAATAAAAACACCCAGGGAATAGGTAAAAGCGACTTTGACCGGGCAATAGAGAAATCACAGAAAGCCATAAAGACCCACTCCATCAAAAGGAAGCCCAAACGCCCGGTTGGCAAGAAACTTACACCGAAGCAGAAACGTTTCTATTCAAAGAAAGAATTCAACCCGTTCCTTTGGCGTGCATGGTTCATGATGGCCAATTCTCAGTTCCATAAAGGTGAATTCACCGAGGCCGCCAGCACATATATATACATTTCGCGACTGTACGAGGAGGACCGCAAACTTGTTGCCATGGCAAGAATAGGCCTTGCGCACTGTTATGTAGAGATGGATTGGCTTTACGAAGCCGAAGACCTATTGCAGCGAATACAACGCGACACTGTACCATCCTCCCTAAAGGAAGAATTTGCACATGCCAAAGGCAACCTTCTTATAAAGCAGGAGAAATACAAGGATGCTGTAGAAGAGATTTCCAAAGGATTGAAGCGAAAGGAGATTTCAAGCCTTGAGAAGGCAAGGGAGCACTACCTCATCGGCCAGCTACACGCAAAGAGCGGGAACAAGAAAGCCGCATACAAGAGCTTCGGAAAGGTTATTTCAAAGAGCCCGCCCTATGAGCTTGAGTTCAACGCACGCATACGACAGACCGAAACGGCAACAGACGAGAACCACAAGAAGATTCTGAGCAAACTGAAAAGAATGTCGAAATCGCCGAAGAACAAGGAGTATTTGGCACAGATATATTATGCCATAGGAAACATACACATGAGCCAGAAAGACACCGCTGAGGCTATAAAAGCATACGAGACCGGCGTTGTCGAGGGAGCGTCATCAGGTTACGGGACAGGAATGTTGCATCTCTCTTTGGCAAAGATTTTCTGGGAACAGGAGAAGTTCTCCAAATCGTACGAGAACTACAGCAAGGCAATCCCGATGCTTAACGAAGAGACTCCCGGATATGACGAGATGAAATTCCGAAACGATGTATTGGGAGACCTTGTCAAGTACACCGATGTTGTCGAGAAACAGAGTGAACTGCTGTATTGGGCAACATTGCCTCCTGAAAAACTCAACCCTATAATTGACAAACTGATAGAAGAGGAAAAGCGGAAAGAAGAACTGCGTAAAAAAGCCGAAAAGAAACTGGAAAGGGAGAACAGCAATGAGCTTGACAAAGCGACTACACAAGCCGGCATGACAATTGTTGACCAGAACGAAAAACAGCAATGGTACTTCTATAACCCGCAGACAGTAGCACAAGGAATACGCAGTTTTAAACAGAAATGGGGGAACAGACAACTGAAAGACTATTGGAGATTCAGTCATGAGATTGCATCACTGATGACATCGCATGAAACAGAAGACAGCATCGCTGCAGACTCTTTGGTTGTTGACTCACTGATGAACGACAGCATTGCAGTCGGTGACAGCATTGACATTGCCGTAAACGATTCATTGTCAACCGACCCTACAACACGCGAATATTACATACAGCAGATTCCTGTTACCGAAGAGCAGAAGGAGAAAGCCCACAAGGCACTCAGCGATGCCTTATATGAGGCCGGAGTACGTTTCAAGGACAAGGTAAATGACAAGAGACTTACACTTTCATACCTTGAACGTCTTGCCAACGAGTACAAGGAGCACGAAAAACTGGCCGACACATATTACCAGCTGTTCGTTGCATGTTCCCGCTGGGAAGAGCCAGAGAAAGCCGACTACTACAAGACTCTTCTCATGAGCAACTATCCGGACAGCTCTATAACAAAGAGAATACAGGAACCCGATTTCTTTGAGACAGCAGCGACACGCAAGCATAATGAGGATTCAATGTATGTAAAGGCTTATACACACTACAAGAATCTTGAATATGCCGACGTTGAAGCCGAGGACAGCATTGCCGGAAAGAGGTACCCCAAAGGCAACCACCGTGCACGCTTCATGTTCATAAATGCAATGGCAAAGATGTACAGCGGCAAACATAAAGAGGCGATGGAGGTTCTTGCAGAGCTGGTCGGGAGTTTCCCCAGCGACAGCATAAGCAGAATAGCAGGAGAAATCTCAACCGGGCTCAAGGAGGGACGCCTGCTTAGAAGCGGCATCTCGACATCTATCTGGAGCCGTATGGCAAACGGAGAGATACGAGAGGGCATGGACAGTATTCCGGAGTTCAGTACAGAACGTAACGAGCCGTACTGCTTTGTGCTGGCATTCCCTAATGACTCGCTTGACGAGAACCGCCTGCTGTTCGAGATGGCACGCTACAACTTCTCAAGATATATGGTACGAAGTTTCGAGATGTCATTTGAAAGGCTGGCTCAGGTAACACTGCTGGAGGTAAAGACGTTCCTGAACTTCGACGAAGTGTTCCTCTACAGGAAAAGGCTCTATGCAAGCAAGGAGACTGCTAAGATACTTCAAGGCATAAACTCGTTCATCATATCAAAAACGAACCTTGATTTGTTATTACAGTACTACAGTTTCGACGACTACCAGAAGTTCTACGAGGAGAACCTGCAAGCTATACCGGAGGTTGACATCGACGGCTATACGCTTGACGAGCCGGACTTCGGGGATGATGAAGAGAGCGGAGATAGTGAAGAAAAAGATGAAGAAAACTACGTAGAATAGCATATGGCATACCAGTTGTTATGGGCCGATGACGAGATAGAACTGCTCAACGCCCATGTGATATTTTTGCAGAGCAAAGGATATGAGGTGACTAAAGTTACCAACGGTCATGATGCGATAGAGGCATGCAGAAGCAGTCTCTTCGACCTTGTGCTGCTTGACGAGAACATGCCGGGACTTACAGGACTCGAAACCTTGACAAGAATCAAGGAGATACAACCCTCGACTCCTGTCGTAATGGTTACCAAGAGCGAGGAAGAGGATATAATGGAACAGGCTATCGGCTCCAAGATTGCCGATTACCTGATAAAACCCGTGAACCCGAACCAGATACTGCTGACACTGAAGAAGAACATACACCGCAAGGAAATTGTCGCAGAAAAGGCGAACAATGCATACCAACAGAACTTCGGGAAACTGTCATTGATGATAAATGATGCAAGAAGCATTGAAGAGTGGCAGGAGGTCTATAGAAAAATCGTATATTGGGAACTGCAGCTTGAGAGTGCCGACACGCAGATGCACGAGATGCTGAAGTCGCAGAAGGATGAGGCAAACAACATGTTCGGCAGGTTCGTGAAAAAGAACTACATGAACTGGATGTCATCGCCACGCGAGGAACGTCCGGTAATGAGCAACGACCTGTTCCGCGAGCACATTTTCCCTTTGGTTGACAATGGCGAGAAAGTCTTTCTCATTATCATTGACAATTTCCGTTACGACCAGTGGCGTGTGCTTGCAGACGAGATTGGAAGCAGTTTTGCCATTGAAGAAGGCATGTACACAAGCATTCTGCCCACTGCGACACAGTATGCCCGCAATGCAATCTTCGCAGGGCTTATGCCTAGCCAGATAAAGGAGATGTTCCCGAAGCTATGGGTCGATGAGGAAGAGGATGAAGGAAAGAACCTGAATGAAGAGGCACTCATAGAGACGCAGATTGCACGTTACCGCCGCAAGGACAGTTTCTCCTATGGCAAGGTGCTTACGTCTTCAGCTGCCGAGAAATACATCGAGAACATCAACAATCTTGCAAAGAATGATATAAACGTATTGGTGATAAACTTCATCGATATGCTGTCGCATGCCCGTACCGAATCGATGATGGTAAGGGAACTTGCCTCCAACGAAGCTGCATACCGCTCAATTACATTGTCATGGCTGAGACACTCAGCTATAAAGAAGTTGTTTGAGCAGCTTGCCGAAAGCAAATACACCGTAGTGATTACAACCGACCACGGCAGCATTCAGGTAAACAACCCGACAAAGGTCATTGGAGACAAGAACACCAACACCAATCTCAGGTATAAGTTAGGCAAGGCTTTGAACTATAGCGGAAAGGATGTCTTCGAAATAAAGGAGCCGGCCAAGGCCTTCCTGCCATCACCGAACTTGAGCACAAGCTATGTTTTCGCGACTGGAGACAACTTCTTCGCATACCCGAACAACTACAACTACTACGTATCTTACTATAAGGATACATTCCAGCATGGCGGCATTTCAATGGAAGAGATGCTTGTACCCATCATTAAGCTAAGACCTAAGAACATGAACAAATAGAAGCATTGCTGCAATGCAACACAAATAAGATGAAAGAAGAGACAATTATAGTAAATAGGCTTGAGGAGTACCCCGAAGCTGCCAGAAGATTCACCGGTTTCCTTGACAAAGGGAACATCTTCGCTTTCTATGGCAAGATGGGAAGCGGAAAGACAACATTCATAAAGAGCATCTGTGAGGAGCTGGGTGTGGAAGATTCCATAAACTCCCCCACATTTGCCATTGTAAACGAATACGAAGACAAGGAAAAGAGAACCATATACCATTTTGATTTCTACCGTATAAAATCGGTTGAAGAGGTCTATAATATGGGATATGAAGAGTATATATACAGCGATGCAATATGCTTCATGGAGTGGCCGGAGCTTATAGAGGAGCTGCTCCCTGAAGGGTGTATAAAAGTATATATCAATGAAAATGCCGATGGCTCACGAACGATAAGGGTTGTAGAGGAAGAGTGAGCACGGATTACACGAGAAAGGATAAAACAAAACAAACGAACTGCTATATGAAAATAAACGCAAACGTATCGGGTACCAGAACGATTGAAGTAAATGAGGTACAGTTGCAGATAATAAGGAAGTATTCACTGCTTGACCGAATTGCGAACAGCATGGGTATCATTGACGAGGACTCTTTGAACAAGTTGCGCCTTACGGTACGCTCTCTGATTGCCTCACAGACTATGGCATCCAAGGAGTTGCTTGAGCTTTGCATGGTACTCTACCATGAAGACATGAAGGCTGTGGGGCTGAACAACCTTGCTAAATTATATACAGAATGGCTGAACAAGGAGGTTGCAGCAGAAGCTGAGGAGAAGGATAATGCAGAACAGGAAAATAACTGATTGGCTCCCTACCACGCGCAAGGAAGCAGCTATGCGCGGATGGGAACAGATGGACGTGGTCATTTTCAGTGGCGACGCCTATGTTGACCACCCCTCGTTCGGTGCAGCAGTTATCGGACGGTTGCTTGAGGCAGAAGGGCTACGCGTAGCGATTGTTCCGCAGCCCAACTGGCAGGACGACCTGCGTGACTTCAAGAAGATGGGACGTCCCAGGCTCTTCTTCGGCATATCGGCAGGATGCATGGACTCTATGGTCAACAAATACACTGCTGCCAAGAGATTCAGGAGCGAAGATGCCTATTCACCGAACGGCAAGCACAGCATGAGACCGGAATATGCAACTGTAACATACTCCAGGATACTCCGTGAACTATACCCCGATTCGGCCATTGTAATTGGCGGAATAGAAGCATCAATGCGCCGTTTCACTCACTACGACTACTGGCAGGACAAGCTGATGAACAGCATCCTTGTTGACAGCAAAGCCGATGTGCTTGTATATGGCATGGGTGAGCAACCGATAACAGCATTGGCACATTCAATGCTTGAAAAGCTGGATGGCAGCAATGACAGATACATAACTGCAAAGGAGGCAAGGGATATTGCGAAGTCAACAAGACAGACCGGATATCTTGCACACAGGAGTGAAATTGTCACAGATGAAGAGAATGACAAACTCCTTGCCAGCCATTCGGAGTGCCTTGAGAGCAAGAAGAAACAGGCAGCCAACTTCCTTGCCATAGAAAAGGAGTCGAACAGAGTCAATGCCAGAAGAGTGCTGCAAGAGAACGGCGAAATGACAGTAGTAGTCAACCCGCCCTTCCCGACCATGAGTACAGAACAGCTTGACCATAGCTTTGACTTGCCATATACCAGACTGCCACACCCGAAATACAACGGCAAACGCATACCGGCATACGACATGATAAAGCACTCCGTGAACATTCACCGCGGATGCTTCGGCGGATGCGCATTTTGCACAATCTCGGCGCATCAGGGCAAGTTCATCGTGAACCGCAGCGAAGAGAGCATACTCCACGAAATAAACGAGATTGCAAGAATGGACGACTTCAAAGGGTATCTTTCGGACCTTGGCGGGCCGTCGGCAAACATGTACATGATGAAAGGGCGCAAAAGCGAATTATGTGCAAAATGCTCACGTCCCTCGTGCATACAGCCAAAGATATGTCCTAATATGAATATCGACCACACACCGCTGCTGGAGCTGTACAAGAAAGTGGATTCGCTTCCATGCATCAAAAAGAGCTTTATCGGAAGCGGAGTACGGTATGACATGCTGTTGCATAGAAGCGGTGACAAGAGGCTCGACGAAGCCGCAGACAGATATACCGAGGAACTTATAAGAAAACACGTCAGCGGCCGTTTGAAGGTCGCTCCGGAGCACACATGCGACAATGTACTGAGACTTATGCGCAAGCCGCCATTCAGGCAGTTCCATGAATTCAAACGCATATTCGACAAGATAAACAGCAGAGAAGGTCTCAAGCAGCAGATTATACCTTACTTCATAAGCAGCCATCCTGGAAGCACATTGGAGAATATGGCAGAACTGGCAGCAGAGACCAAACAGCTGAATTTTCACCTTGAACAGGTACAGGACTTCACTCCTACCCCGATGACAATGGCCACTGAGATGTACTATACCGGCATAAACCCGGAAACAGGGGAGGAGATTTACGTGGCACGAAGCATGAGGGATAAGGAATCACAACGCCGTTTCTTCTTCTGGTACAAACCTGAGGAGAGGAAACAGATAGTTCAGATACTGCGCCGGATGAACCGGACAGACCTTATAAGGAAACTTGGCATATAAGAGCGGAACAGCAGAACAGACAATAAAGGCCGGTGCATGCACCGGCCTTTATTGTCTGTTGGAACTAATCAGTTCTCCTCTTCGAAATCCTCCTTACCTACTCCGCACAATGGACATACATAATCATCCGGGAGTGATTCAAACGGTGTTCCCGGTTCAATACCCTGCTCAGGATCACCAATTTCGGGGTCATATACCCACTGACATACTGTACAAATATACTTTTTCATAATTGTTCGTTTTAAATGTTAAACATTGGGCAACAGACCTTTGTTCGCAGTAAGATTCAAAGCGGAACAAAATTCCTGTACCTCGCATTACAAATTTAACATTTAACCGGGAGCAGACAAAGCAAGATATGTTAATTTTTACAAAGCCTGTTTATTTTCCTTCTCCCAGAAAATTGTCAATAAGGTGTTGCACACCCTCGGAAGCACCTCTACGTATATGTACAACGTCACGTACTCCATTGACCTGTACCTCGTTCGGGTCAATAAGATATACAGGAACCCCGTAAGGCACATAGTTCAGCAGGCCGGCAGCAGGATATACATTCAACGATGTACCTATTATTACAAAAGCATCAATATCACGTATTGCAGCAATTGCATCGTTCATCAAGGGAACGGCCTCGCCGAACCACACAATGTAGGGACGCAGTTGCGAACCGTCGGCGGCAAGATCACCGACATTTATCTCGTCAAGGGGCGATGAGAAGCTCTTGACATATTCAAGGTTATTGGGCTGGCGTGATGAACATGCCTTCATAAGTTCACCATGAAGATGAATTACCTTTGTTGAACCTGCACGTTCATGAAGGTTGTCAACATTCTGAGTAACAACTGTTACATCGTAACTCTTCTCAAGAGAGGCTAAAAGTTCATGACCTTTATTGGGTTTAATGCCCGCAAGCTCACGCCTTCTCTTATTATAGAATTCAAGTACCAGACCGGGATTAGCAGAATAGCCTTCGGGAGTCGCTACAGCTTCTACCGGGTATTCATCCCATAGTCCTCCACCGCCTCTAAAGGTACTAAGCCCGCTTTCGACACTCATGCCGGCACCTGTCAATACAACAATCTTTTTCATAATATAAAATAAAAAAAGATTGGGAGAGACTCCCAATCTTCTATGTTAAGAATTTATTCACCTTCTACAGTAGGAAGATCCTCAACCGGGAGATCGTCCGGGTTTACCGGTGCGACTACATCCGCCGGCAACGGAAGATACCAGTTCGCTTCATTGCTGAACTTCGTATAGAGTGCCTGGTCGAACTGGAACTCATGATGACGATATGAAACATCATTGCTGAAATCACGGCCTGCAATGCGTTTTGCAATGACATCATTGTCATTCATAGCCCTGGCAAAACGCATCAAGTCGCCATAGCGTGTACCCTCCCATGCAAACTCAAGAGCAAGCTCGTCAATTACAAGGTCTGATACGTATGTAATTGAATCCTCTCTTGTAAGGGTTCTGGTTATGACACCCTCTTCAAGTACACCTATGTAACGTGCAATACAAGTATCGCTGAGAGCATAATAGATGTTGCGCTCGCTGTCGCCGGAGCCGCGTGAGTGGATACCGAGGTTGCCATCGAACGCCTGATCGGTAAAGTTGTAGCCCAAAGAGTCATCAAACTGCGCAAGATATTTTTCCTTTACATATGTAAAAATAGTATCTATGCCATTATCTGCAATCTCATATCCGCTCTTAATGGGTTCCCCATTTGCATTAAGCTTGTTACGCTCTGCATATACAGGGTTCTTCAGTACTGTATAGTTGTCCTTTACACCAACCTTAAGAACCTCCATTGCAAGTTCCAAAGCACCTGCATAACCTTCACGCGCCATGCCAAGAAGAGCCTCTGCAAAACGCAAGTAGGCATGTTCGGGACGCTGCAGAACGATACATGTAGTACGTACGCCAGGGGTATAGAATGTCTTCAGCGAACCGATACCGCCATTCTCAAGGTTGAACTTTGCGATGACATTGTTGTACTCTGTCATTGCATCATCCGTGCCCAACTGTGAATAGGTCGTAGCCTTTATACGCAAGTCACCTGGATATTCATAATTTGTACTGTACTCTACAAGGTCGGGCTTCTTGGGATCCTCGCCCTGATAGTAACGGTAAACCTGGCGGCGAGCCAATGAAATCATACCAGGAGAAGCCAATACCTGCGCTCCGCCGTTCTCATTCTCAGGAGAGAATACAGAAGCCAGATTGGAGGTTGTACCTATAAGTTCGCTGTTTGCGTACGGAATAAGCATCAAAACACCTGCATCACTGTTCGCAGTGAAGTCCTTAAGCGAAAATCTTCTTGAGTACGAGTCATTCATAATCTTGCCGTTCTCCGAAGTGTACCTGATACTGAAACTCTTGTCATTATACTTTGGAGCTGTAGCATTTGTCCCTGCACCTGTAATCTGGTTATAGAAACACTGGGCTGCCTTAATATAGTCACCGTTCATGCCACGCCATAAATAGAGTTCACCCAGCAACATGCGTACCGGCATGAAAAGTTTCTTGGTATCGACATCAACGCCACTGCTGCCGTAACCGAACTTCAAAACCTTACCGTCCTTGTCCCATGCCGGCATAGGATAGATAGCCGGGTTCTCATAAGGCAATATATCATTGATAAGGTTTGTCATCAACTGCTCACGGCTAAGTGTAGGCCTGTTCATTACATCCTCTGCGGCACTGTGTGTCAGAATCGGCTCTGTAAAGTACGGAACATTGTCGTAGTTTATAGCAAGCTGGAGGTAAGTCCATGCACGCACACTCTTCACTGCAACATACTCTGGCAACATCAGTTTTACATGGTTCTTCTCCAGTGTCGTATCAACACGCGCAAGATAAATGTTACAGTTATTTATTATTGCATAATAATCCTTTACGTCAAGATACGGGTTGTTCTCAACATCGTATATGAAGTTACACAACTGTTTGACATCGACCACCGCCTTGTTTTCACTGGCTGTAACCAAGTCGGCACGAAGCTCGTTAAGGAGTATTTGACGGTCACCTACAGCCTGAACAGACTTTAAGATACCTAGTACAGAATATACAGAGTCGTTCAAGGTCCAATCTTCGAACTCATATTCAACACGGTTCGACTCGACATTCAGCATGTCTTCGCATGAACTGAAAGAGAGAACACCGCAAAGCAGGAATGTCACTGTATAAATAAAATTCTTTTTCATCTTTTTATATTGTTTGTCTCCTCGGATGCCCATATTCATGAGCACCCGAAGAGTATTCGTTCATTAGAGATTAACCTTAACACCAAGGTGGAAACTGCGTGACTGCGGCAACAGACCGGCATCCACTCCCTGATACATTACATTGTTGCTTACAGAGAACTCAGGATCCATACCCTTGTAATCGGTAAATGTATATACATTCTCTGCGGCACACCACACTGTGAGACCCTGCAACCAGTTCAAGTTAAGAGGCACGTCATAAGAAAGCTTGATTGACTTTACCCTGAAGTATGAACCGTCCTCTATCCAACGGTCTGAGAAACGTGAATTGCCCATAGGGTCACCATAAGCGACAGCCGGCATATCTGTCTTCTGACCATCAATAGACCAGCGGTTAGCCATTGCCACAGTCTGGTTGAAGAAGTTTGAGCCGCTCTCAAGCTGCTGACGATAGAAGTTGTAAACATCATTGCCAACAGAATAGTTGCAAAGGACATCAAGTCGTATTCCCTTGTATGAGAGTCTTGTGAACACGTTACCGTAGAAATCGGGGTTCGGGTTACCGATAATGGTCTTGTCATTCTCGTCGATGCAACCAGGGTCATTGCCTGGGTTAAGGTCCACGAACTTCACGTCACCGGCCTTGAAGTCGATTCTCTCGTTTGTCGCATCACGCTGGAAGAGACCGAGTTCATCAGCCTCCTGCGCACTTGCAATGACACCGTCGGTCTTGTAGCCCCAGAAAACACCTACAGGATTACCTACCATGGTTGCAACCTCACCACCATATACCTTACTTGGTGCTATATTTTCATCGAGAGCTGTAATCTCGTTCTTATAATGGCCTACAGATGCACCGAGTTCCCATTGGAAATTCTTTTTTGCTATTACCTTCGCGTTTACTGTAGCCTCAAAACCCATATTCTCAAGTTCGCCGCCATTAGCCCAATAACGGTCCATACCTGTCACGAAAGAGTATTGCTTCTGAACAAGAAGGTCGCTTGTCTTTGCCTTGTACCAATCGAATGAAACTGCCAAACGGTTATCGAACAGCATTGCATCAAAGCCCACGTTAAGACGTGCCGTTGTCTCCCATTTCACACCGTCATTCTCAACGTTTCCGAGTTGGAGACCCATTGACTGGTCATAGAACTTGACAGCCTGCAAATAACTGCGCGCAGCAAAATAGTCGATGGCATCGTTACCGGTAATGTCGTATCCTACGCGCAACTTCAACATATTGATCGGCTTGAACTTGAACCAGGATTCTGAAGAGACGAGCCATGCAGCCTGAACAGACGGGAATAGTCCCCAGGCAACACCGCCGAGCTTAAGCGCGCCGTCGGCATTGCTACCGAAGCGTGAAGAGGTCTCAAGAGACGCAGCCAACTGCAGGAAATAACGTGTCTTGTATGAATAGTCTGCAGAGAGATACCATGCCATATTGCTCCATACATTCTTGTCACCGTCACTGCTCAGATGGTCAAGACTGGTATTGATATTGAATGAATTGTCGTTACCTGAGTTTGCACCGGCAATTGAGCTGGAGTCGAAGTTGAAGTTCGTATAACGGAAACCGCCGAACAGATCAAGACTATGTGCACCTAATACCTTGCTCCAGGAAACACGGGTATCACTGGATAGCGCGGTTTCCTTACCGAAGAATGAAGATATGTAGTTACCGATCTTGCCGTTCAATGAAGATACATAGAAATGGTAATAGTTGCTGTCGGCAGAAGTAGGATATGGAAGATAGTACTTCTCACTTACACGGTAGAGCGAATAGTTGAAAGTCTCGGTAATGGTAAAGTCACCGAGTTTCAGTTCGGGAGCAACGGTAATACCCATATTGGTATATTCCAGTTCATTCTTGTGAGGATCAGAAGCCTTGCTGAGAATTGTCATCGGGTTGTAGTATGAATTGTTCGGATGAAGAATTCCGGCAGACCTTGCAACATCAAAGGCAAAGTCGTCGCTGACATCAAGGATACTGCTTATCTCACCTGTTGACGCATAGCGGTATGGGCTCAGGAAAGGAGCCTTGATTGCAGAAAGCACACCGACTGAAGTCAACGGGAATGCCGACTGGTCTTCACGGAAACCGTCATCAAGCAATTCTCTTGCAAAACGCGAATATGCAATGTCAATGCGTGTCTTGAAGTTTTCTGTCAGGAAGATATCTGAATTAAGACGTACTGTCATTCGGTCAAAAGAGTTGCCTTCCGTCGGGTCTTCACCCATTCCATAACCGAATGAGAAGTTGTACATGGCAATATCGTCACCACCCTCTACATTCAACTGGTAGTTCTGTGTAACAGCATTGCTATATACAAGGTCGGTCCAGTCTGTATTGTTATGGAACTTGTTGTAATATACAAAATCCTTATCCTCGCGCAGGAACGGTATTTTACGGTTCGGATTGACATCCATTGTACCGATAATGTCATTGGCATAACGGCGATAAGCATCTGCGCCCAACATATCAGGTGTCTTTGGAACCATGGTCATGTTGGCATAGATGTTGGCTGTAATACGTGTAGCCATGCTCTCACCACGCTTTGTGTTTATAATGACAACACCGTTGGCAGCACGTGCGCCATATATTGCGGCACCGTTCTTAAGCACCTTCACTTCGCGGATATCATTGACATCAATGGCAGAAAGAACATTGTTGTATGCACCCATGTGGATTGTCTCATTGCCCTCCTGCATATCCCAAATGACACCATCCACTACAAAGAGAGGCTGCGTGTTGGCATTGATTGAGTTAAGACCGCGAATGAACATTACGGCACCCATTCCGGTTGTTCCAGAACGGTTTATAGCGCGGACATCGGCACCCAGCTTGTTCTGGATATCCTCGTCAATTGTAAATGCAGTAGTCGTTCCTGGCTTATAATTCTTATCTGCAGTAACCAGCATGTCGTCACTGTAGTTATCCTGGAATTTATCGGAATAGAGACGTACATTTATAATGTCGCTATTGCCGATAGGACGCTGCACAAGAAGATATTCTTGAGTTGAGAAGCTCAAAAGAGTCGCATACTCAGGTACATTCAAGGTAAACTTACCTTCGGCATTTGTCATAGTTGTAATCTTCTTATGACCTGTAGCCTGAACACGAACACCGGCCATAGGAATGTTTGTTGCAGCATCATATACAGTACCTGTTATTGTACGCATCTCTACTGCAGCTACAGCCTTTTCCTCGACCTTAACAGAATCGCCAGCCAGAAAACCGTCATGTTTCACGCCTGACGCTATGGCGGCCGATGGCACCAACATCATCAATGCCACCGAAATTTGCATAAATTGTCGCATATACATAGTTAAATTCCTTTTTTTCATCTTACTAACTATTCTTCATCGAGTACCGGTATAAACATGATCTTGTCAAGACGCAACGACATATCACGTTTTGATCCGCGGACTGTTCTGATCTCAACCTTTGTAGTATAGTCCTTATTGTCCCATGTCTTGTAGTATTCACAAGTAGGCATATCCAGAACCAACGGACCTTTGTTGTCAGACAAGAATACCGTATCCACACGTGTCTGATCTATAGAAATGTTATTCACATTCTTTATCTGTTTGCCATTCTGAGACAGAGTTACACGCAGCACTACCGGCAAGAGGTCCTCTTTCTTGATATCACTGTTTGTAATGTTACGTGGAACAAGAATAAGTGCGAGTTTGTACTTTGCAGAGAGGATATCAGGTATTGTATATTCTGCCTTTACAGCACTCTTTGTGTTCTCGTCACCGAACTGATAATATGCTCCACCGGAAATCTCAACACCATTGAATGTAGAGTCCTTGTTTATCTGATTCTTGTATGCAGTTTTCATCTGAGCTATAATACCCTCATCCTGATCTGTAAGCATATTGGTATTCTCAGCCTCCATGAAGACTGTATCGTGGCATATCTCAAGCGGACTGAACGGATATTGGTCAACGATCTTGAACTCACCATTAGAGAGTTCCTTTGTATATATCACATTCCTTTCAAGCTGTGCCTTCAAGAACTCGACACGCTTGCCTGAACGGTGAACCGGCATTATTGAATCGGGACTGTCAACGAATCTCTGCTCAACATTGCTGTATGTCAGATATTTGAGAAGATTCAAGTGCGGATAATAGAGACGCAGAGAGTCGCGGTATGTACTGTCCATACTAACCGGATTCTTTGAAGTTCTATTGTAATTATAGTACTTGTCAATCTTCTGCAACTGCTCTTCCCAGACATCATTGGTCGGGAAATATACTGTATAGGAAGAATCCTCCACATTCAGATTACCGATACCGCCCCAAGGGGTGAGCCACTGGTTGTTGAAGTCGAATATAGAGTCAAGATATGTCTGCTCACCTTCAATGATAGGACCCTTAATGCTTTGTCCCTCATTGAACCTGTACTCATTGAAAGAGTATAGATAGCTGGCTACAGAATCAAGACCTTCGGCAAGATTTATGTATTCCCAGATATTATACCTGTATTCGGATGCCTTGGCAATCTTATGGAGAATACCGTTAAGAACACGGATATTCGCATAATCTACTGCACACCCGGCAAATGTATATCCTTTTGTATAACTGCCCTCGAACTTAGCCATCTTGTCATTGAGAAGCATTACGTAATTGTCCTCAAGACTACCGACAGCAGGTTTTAGGAAGTTAGAGACATGAGCCATCACAAAAGTTTTGAAGACAATGTCCCTATTTCCGACATTCACCTCTTCAATCAACGAATCCTTATTGAAAGTGTTGTTGACCGGAGCCCATACAGTATAAACTCTTGAATGATTGAACAGAGAATCGGCACACTCAGCACCGCAACTGTTGATAACCTCCATGAAATCAGTGAGGTCGGGATCGTTGACCATGACTTCGTATAAAGTCTTGTCTGCATAGGGAGTTTCAGGAGTAACCTTCAAGCCTTCAACGCTATCGTCACACGAAACCCCATAAAACATAGCAGAAAACAGCATTGCACCTGCTAGAATCTTATTTTTCAAACTTGTATTCATATATGATGTTTTTTCTTTATTCAGGAGACTTCCCTAGGGGAATCATACAATCCCCAGGGAGTCATTTGCAAAAAACGTTCACCTTAGTTAATTCATCTCTGTTGATGAATCCTCCTTTTCATAAGCAGGATTCTGCTTCAACAACTTATTGTAACGGAGTTCGTCAATATGTATCGGGAAGAACAGACCGTCAATTGTCGCCATCTTGGTCTTCACGACACTGGCATTGCTTGAGAGCTTGTCGGCTACAAACAGTATGCCGTTTGTATTCTTTTCACGCAGAGCCTTGCGTACAAGGTCGTACCAACGCTTACCCTCGAATGAGAGTTCGAGAAGACGCTCCTTCATAACCAGTTCCAATGATGCATCCTTTGTAAGATAACTGTTCATCTGCAATGGCTTCACGATATTGGTAGTATCCATCCTTGAGCGTGTGTTTATCGCTTTTACAATATCGAAAGCCTTGGTAAAGTCCTCGACACCAGCTGACGGACGTGCAACCATAGCCTCGGCCATCATAAGCAGGACATCAGTTCTGCGGTATATTATCCAGTTAGCATCAAACTCATCTCTAGACCTGTAGTTCGTTGCAGGTGACTCCTTTGCCGAGTACTTTGCAATACAGATGTCAGTAGGCTCTGAACTTGAAGAAGAACCGCCTGTACCTGAAAGAGTCTTGGCATTGGTATAAGAGTACGCACGCAAGTCATCTGTAGTATAGTTCTTGCTGAGGAAGCCCGAAGGTACAACAACAGAACCTGAACGGCCTTCTGTACCGTACATGTTTACAATACCCTTGTTCTCGCCATTAGTACTGTTGTCATCCTTAATCTGCAACTCGAATATAGATTCCTCTGAATTCTGGAAGCCGAAGATCTCGTTATAAACAGTACTTAATTTTGAAGTTCTGTCATCTTCGTCACGATAGTTCTGCAAAAGATTATATGCATATCTTACATTGGGGCGATTGTTCTTATCCCACTCCTCTTCGAGTTTACGGTCCATATTGTCAATAGCATCCTGACAGTTCTGTACACAGAGGTCGTAATATCTCTGGGCGTCACCGGGCTGTACCAGTTCGCTTTCACCTTCATAGTATGTAGCGAAAGCAGCACGCCACAAGTTAACATCAGCCTTCAATGCCAATACAGCATTCTTTGTTATACGTCCGAAATTGTGGTCCCTGTTAGTGAAGTTACCCGAAGGCATAACCATTCTTTCGGCACGGTCAAGGTCGGACATGATACTGTCAAGTGCTACAAGAGGATGCACCTGAGCGTAATCAGGGAGCTCTGAATCATTTACTGCCGGCCTGTAAGCCAAAGGTATGTCGCGGAACGAACGTACAAGATAGAAGTGGCACAATGCACGCATTGCAAGCATCTCTCCGGTAACTATCTGAAGGTCACCTTCGGAGAAGTCCGGGTCACGGTCTATAACCAGAGGAGCATACTCTAACACAAGATTAGCGTTATTTATAGCCTCATAGAAGATACCCCAACGGCAGAAAGAGTTGTCATCAAGGATACTTGCCTCTACAATATACTTGATGTCCCTATTGTAGCTTGCAGGATATGTCATGTTATCGGCACGCAATTCACCCCATACTATTGCTTTCTGGATTGCATCTGTACTGATAAGCTTAATGTATGATGTTGCAAGCATACCGTTCACCTCGTCCTTTGTATGCCAGAAGTTCTCCTGTACCACAACATCAGGCGGAATGATTGTCAGATAATCGGTACATGATGACGATATGCCGGCAACGGCAGCTATCGCCACAAGGACGAGCTTATTATATATTTTTACTATTCTTTTCATATTCATCAACTTTTAGAAACCAACAGATACTGATATTGTATATGAACGCGGACGCGGTGTATTTGACCTGTCATAGGCAATTCCGTCGCTATCGCTTGAAACCTCCGGATCAAGACCTGAGTACTTTGTCCAGAAACATACATTGTCGGCAGATGCATAGAATGTCAATGACCTCAGACCGAATTTCTTCAACCAATCGGGCTCGAAAGAGTATGACAACTGTACGTATGAGAGGCGAAGATACGATGCGTCCTCAACGAAGCGGTCACTGCCCAAGTAGTTGTATGCCGAAATGCCGCCAAATACGGCACGGGGGATTTCGGTGATATCACCTTCCTTGCGCCAACGCCAGTTAACTGCAATACTCTGGTTGTTGAATGAAGACATGTTCTCGTAGTCCATACGTGCCCTGTTCACCACGTCAACATCCCAACGGTATGTGAATGAAGTTCTCAAACCCCACTTCTTATATCTGAAGTTGAAACCGAAACCACCCTGTGCTACAGGATTTGAGTTTCCAAGATATACAATATCAAGCTGGTTGATTGTACCGTCATGGTTTACGTCCTCATAGATGGCATCACCACCTTTGAATTCATAGTTACCGTAGCTTGTAAGCTCCTCGTTGTCGAAGAAGAGCGACATCTTCTTTGGATTACCGTCAGCCTCGTATATTACATCACCATTGGCATCGCGTACGATAGGACAAGTACCGTTACGTCCGGCAGCCTCTTCTGCAAGAGCCTTTTCCCAATTCTTGTAGCTATAGCGATATACACCCTGGTAACGGAAACCATAGATAGCACCGCTCGGATTGCCTACCTGAATTCGTGGAAGATACTTGCCGTTCTCAGGAGCCTCATACTTTCCGTTACGTTCCTCAAGATAAGCCTCCTCAAGTTCAAGAATCTCGTTGTAGTTCTTACCGATATTGAAATACATTGTCATTGTAAGGTCCTTGTACAGCTTGATATTACCGCTGCTGATATTCACCTCCCAACCAGAGTTACGTACAGTACCGGAGTTCCTATATGCCAGACTTGAATAACCGGTTGAAGAAGGAATCTTATAGTTTGAAATCAACTGATCGTATGTAGTACCGCTATAGTAGTTGAATGCACCTTTGATCATGCCCTTGAAGATTTCAATATCAGTACCGATATTCCACTCGCGTTTCTCAGAACGGCGCAGGTCGGTCAAACGGATACCGTCCATCTTGAAGCCTGCCATTCCGAGGTAGCTCCTGTTAAGTGTAGAATAACTGTTGAATGTCTTGTTCTCTTGTGGAGCGTGACCGTCAATACCGAAGCCTGCACGCAAAGAGAGCATTGGCATGAAGTCTCTTGCCCAATCCATCCAGTTCTCGTCAATAATATTCCAACGTCCTGAAACCGCAGGGAAGAATCCCCATTTCTGGTCGTCACCCATCGCTGTATTACCCTCGGCACGTAGTGTGAAACGCAAAGAATACTTTGACTTGTATGAGTAGTGAGAGTCGAACACGAAGTTAAGACCACGGCCTTCCCACTTGCTAGTTCCTGCACCGTTCAGTTTTGAACCTACTGTTGAACTTCCGATACTTCCTGTAGGAAGACCCACTGCTGTTGAACTCTGTGAGTTACCGCTATTGGTATGGAGCTCAAAACGTCCGCTCATTGTAAGATAGTGGTTCTTGCTGCCAAGATATGGTGTATATACCAGCTCATGACGTGTTGTAAAGTTAAAGCTCTTGCTGTCATTAGCCTCCGACTTGTTCTTCTCTGCTGCAGTCCAGTTATCCATTGACAATGCTGCAGGAGTATATACGGTACCCGATGATGTTGAAGCACCTAGATTTACTACACCACGATACTTCAACTGGCTTTCATTGTCCTCAAGCCCGAGTAGATTGTATTCGAACGTAATCTGAGGATTAATGCTGTAATCCTCTGTAAAGTACTCAGCCAAGTTTGCTACAGCAACAGGATTCTTCCTGCCATATACAGAACTCTCGAACACATTCTTGTTGTCGTAGTTGAGCATACTGTAGTACTCATCCGTGTTGTTGCCCTCGCTGTCCTGTTTATATATACTCATGTTAGGCATCATTGTCAACGCATCGCCGAGGATATTGCCTGTATTTCTTCTCTGCTTTGTATAAGAGAATGAGAAGTCTGCAATAACCTTGATTCGCTGAGAAACGTAGTAGTCAAGTGCAAGACGTGATGTAAATCTCTTGAGGTACTGACCTATCACCTGACCGGTCTCATGAGTATAACCGCCGGAAATACGGAATGTCGCCTTCTCGCCACCACCGCTTATGTTCATTGAGTAGTCATGGCTATATCCATGTTTTGAAACTGCATCTACCCAATCGGTATTGTTGTTGAAGTTCTCATACTCAGGGAAAGTCTTGTCATAGTTAAGTTCAGGGACATCGACACCTACATGGTTCTGATTGAAAAGAGCCTGCTTGATAAGCATTGTGTAGTCGTCACCATTGAGGAGTTTACGGCCTTCGGGTGACCATTTGTCCTTGAACTTATATGTAAAGTTCACACGGGCCGGACCACGCTTACCGCGCTTTGTCTTGATCTTGATGACACCATTCGCACCTCTTGAACCCCAAGCAGCACATGATGCTGCGTCCTTGAGAACCTCAATTTCTGCGATATCCTCAGGATTGACCATAAGAAGCGATGCGAAACTCTCCTCTGTTGCCGACTCGAAGTCGAATGTCTGGGTATCAACCTCAAGGATATTTTCATCGACAACGATAAGTGGCTGGGCATCACCCTCAAGCATTGAGTTACCGCGCAGACGCATCTGTGTTCCTGAACCTACGTTACCGGAATTGAAGACGATATCAAGACCGGCAATCTGTCCCTGAAGGGCTTCATCGACAGAGGCAAATGAAAGACCCTCCATCTCGTCCATGCTGATCTTCTGTGTTGCATGAGTCATTTCGCGCTCAAGAATGTCAAGACCGCCGGAGCGTGTCTGCTGTTTAGCAACAATCTCGACTTCTGTCAACACATTGTCCTCTACCATCTTGACATTGAAAACCGTACGGTCGCCAATTTCAAGACGCTGTGTCTTGTAACCGATATAAGAAATCTCAAGAACGTTGCTTGTGTTCTTTACAACCATAGAGAAGTTACCTTCGAAATCGGTTGCACAAGCCTCAATGATACGGTTGCTCTTGTCACGCTCTGTAATGTTCACCATAATCAGTGGACCCTCGGCGTCACTGCTGACAGTACCTGAAATTCTCGCGCTTCTTTGTGCTGAGACCATGCTGCAAGCACTGGCGAAAAGCACGAGCAATAATAAATGCTTTATTTTTATCATGGCTATTAAGTTTATCTGCTTCACATTAATTCTAGACATCATAAAACAGTCTTTGCAACAGATTATGATTACTCTTCGACGTATTGTACTCTGTCAATAATCTCGCCGTTCTTGTCGAGCTTGACCATGTACTTGTTGCCATCGTCACCAGTCTCGGTAATATAGCTGACATCGCCTCTGCTGTCTCTCTCAATAAGGAAACCCTCATTTGTTATAAGAAGAGTATTCTCTCCCTTAAGAACGAAATCCTCTCTTGTGAAATTCGGATCCCACATGCTGTTGCTTTCATCTATAGGAGCAAGAATGTAAGCGGCACGCATAGACTTCTCTGCACCGGAATAAACCGACTTGATTGTCACATTACCGGCATTTGCAACCAGATACTGCGAACCCGATACTGTCATAGTATCGACAAGCTCGCCGGTTGAGACGAATCGGCGGAAACGTCCGTCATATCCATACAAGCCATCATTCAGCAGAACACGGTCTATTGGCTGTATCACAGCGAATGAAGATGAATAGATTGAATTAGGAATCTTCTGGGCTGCATTGTTTACAGTGTAAATGATATCACGCGCCATAACGTTGTAATCCTTGCCCTCAACACCGCTGTTGACAACTCTTGCATCGTTGCCCAACTGGTCGGTAACGACAATTGTCGAATTGCCGGCATCGCTCTTGACAGTTGTCTCATAGAAACGTCCTGTACGGTCGTTTATAAGAGCTGTTGAGAAGTTTGCCTCAAGATATGGATTACCGGGCTCTGTTGATGGAATAGAGAACGGCATTCCAGACTCATAGAATACAGAGTTATCCTGGAAGTGATAACGGATAAGATTGTTTATCTGACGAAGCATTGACATCGCCTTTCCTGGCTGTGAAGAAGCAAATTCCTTAACATCATCCCATGTAGGCATACCCTGATTGTAGAGCTCCTGGAGGGAATTGTTGCTAGGAACATATACTGTATAGTGGAAGATATTGAAGAACGGAACTACGTTCTGCATCTTACCGTCACTGCTTGTATAGAATATTGAGTACAACTCTGTTGTATCTCTCATTGCTACTGTTGAAGCCTTAGGATAGATTGTCTTCAGCAAATCGGAGAAACCGTCAGGATTACACAATTCAAAGAATTCGTAGTATGGTGCAAACTCATCAGCTGCATTCTCAAGCATTCTGGTATATACGTTCTTTGTCGGAGGAGTCGGGATACCTGAATATTTGCGGTACTCGGTATCTTCATTTCCCGGAACAGTACAGTATGTATAACCGTTCTTCTGTGTATGACGGCTACCTATTGTTACAACAGAACCGTTTTCTATCTGCTCGCCACCATAGATCTTAAGGTTGGCTTCGTCACTTGCATCAACCTTTATGTAGCCGTAACCCTTTGTCTGATAGTATTTCTTCTCAGGAACAAACTGACCCTCTTCACCATGAACCACGATAAGGTACTCAAGAAGGTCGGTCATACGGTTCTTCATGAATGCATCACCACCAAAAGTATTGCTAAGAGTTACAGGACCCTTGGCTGTAAGGGTATCTGTAATGCTGTATGACTTAGGATCGAACTTGAACACTTCGGCCCAGAACTCCACTGCACCTGTACGGTTGTCCGGGCGTTCAGAGTTGTAGTGGAACGCATACATCTTAGGTTCTTCTGTTCCGAATGTAATCGGATCGTAATATACGAAGTGACTGTCATCGGGAACGATAAGGCTATAATCGGCATCCATCGCAAGAAGATAGTAGTCGTATCTTAACTGCTCGATGATCTTTCCGGTCAACATCATGTTTTCAAACACGAGAGTAGGACCGGACACAGCTACATATTCAGGAGGACCGAATACATTATTTAATATATATATAACACCGTTGTTTGCTATGACACACTCGTCAACATGCTTCTTCTCAATACCTATAGGATCGTTCGCTGTATCAGTTACCCTGTCAAACTTGCTAGGAACTGTACCTATGAAAGAAGATTTCATCATGTTGTTCAGGAATGGAGCGATATTCTTCTCCGGCACTGAATCCAATGCAACAATAAGCGATTCGATATCAGTAGGATTTGGATTATCGGCGAACTGCTCAAGAAGGAAGTGACCCTCTGCATTAGGATTAACAAAGTAATCGAACAATACATCATCCTTTGGAACGAACATTGCTGCCATATCGCGCTCTTTAGAAAGAGAATTTGCAATAGTATTGCATCCCGGATCAATACTGAGCAGCTCCTCTACTATCGGGTTAGAATTAGAAGGCTGAAGAAGAGAATGACTTGTAAAATTGTCCTTTACGAAATAGCGGAGACGGAAGATACTGTCATCTGTCTTGTAATAGCTACGGTACTCTGCTGTAAGAGCCTCGTCGTAAACAGGAATACAGAAACGGTCAAGAAGATGGCTGAATATTCTTGTATCCTCGCGTGTACGCAACTCCTGAGCCATGTTTGAAGGCGGCAGAAGAACAGCATCCATACGGAATACCGAACCGTTCTTACATGTTATGGTCATTGTATCATCGGAGAAACCGTCTGTCTCAATGTCGCTAGCGACAAGCTTATTGCCGAATATAAGAACCTCATCCATATCAAAAGTCTTTGTCTGGACACCGTTCTTGGTAAACAGGAACTCGATATCTGCAGCCTCAATAGCATTGTTCTTGAGGAAATCGCCGAGGATGTGCACCATCATGGCATCGGTTCCGTCGAGAGCCAAACGCATTTTCTCCGTATTGCCCTTTCCTCGCAAAGCATCCCAGTACTTGTTGTAGGTCTTGATGCTCTTGCCGAAGTCACGGTCGATGTATGGAATCGAGTCAATTATTGAAGCAGATGTCGTACGGCGAAGACATGTACCCTCAGAACCGGCAGAAGAGCCTGTACTTGAGAGCATGTCAAGCTGCAGAGTATTGTCAAGCATCGCACTGTAGAGAAGAATCTTCATCTGCGCTCTGCTCATTTCGCTAACACTTGTAACACCCCATGGATTGTTCTTGTAGAACTCCTCAAAAGCAGCATCGTCAGCCACAAAAAGAGTCTTGCTACCAGTGTGTGCAAGCGTTTCGGTCTCGCCCAAACTGTCAATAAGTGCAACAAAGTTATTGTACGTATGGCCGGGTGAGCCTTCCTTTAGGAAGTCGTAAATACTTGCGCCCAACCATGTCGGTTCCTCATCGTCATACTTGTAGTCATCAAGTTTGTCCTGACATGAGTTCATTGAACCGCTCACAAGAAGCAAACACATCGCGAAGAGCGACGCCTTGCCGAATTTACTTAAACGGTGTTTAAACATAAGTACAAATTTATTAATTATTATTTTTTTGTTTTTTTAAGCATAAACCGAAAAGGCACAATACACCCTTTCGTATCGTGCAAAAATAAGACTTTTAAATAAATATTCGCATAAATCCGTTTTTTTTTTCGTCCCCAGGCCTTTTTTTCACATTTGATGCACAAAAAAGCTCTCGGACCGTGCTGTTGAAGCAGAATTCGAGAGCTTTTATCATTTTGAATTATTTAACAATACAGTGTTAAAATTTACTTTATATCTGTAGAGTATTTAACGCTAACACTTTCGCCCTTGACAATCTCGGCAAACTCCTGAGGCGAGAACTTTACACTCTCTACCATAAATTCCGGAACATTATAGGAACGGTCAAAAAAATCATAGAAAGCAGAAGAGGACTGAGGCAAGAGGAATGCCTTATCGCTTGTTCCGTCATCATTCATGTGTGCGATGTAAAGACGGCTGTAGTTTGTATCGTCCCTACGGCTCGCAAACAATATCCAACGTCCTGTACTGCTCCATGCATGATAGCTCTCCGGGAATGGCGAATTAGCCTTTTCCAAAGGACGAAGTTCATCTGTTTCAAGATTCAGGACATAAAGGTCGGCATCCTTGTGCCAGATATGGAAACAGCCGTATTCAGCCAAGGCGAACAGAAGATACTTGCCGTTAGGAGATATACGGGGAAAGGTCGCGCTCTTGCCCAATGCAGTCGCTGCAAATACTGTATCCACTGCCCCGAACTCACCTGTTTCAGGGTTCCATGAACGGCGCAGAACATCATATTTCACATCCTTGTATCGGGCTATCATTTCCGCCTCTATGCTCCTTGACGTATCGGTATGCTCGAAATGAGCCGAACAGTAATAGAGCGTCTTTCCGTCAGGTGACCAGCATGGGAATACTTCCAAGTCATCGGGAGAGTTGGCCACGTGGGTAACAATTTCCTTTAAAGGATTATACACAATCACATCACTGGCCTTGTCCTGCACCTCTACCTTATTCGAATTCTTTGTATGGAATATCTGACCGGTATTGTTGACAGAATAGGCGACCACATCATACTTCGGATTGAAAGAGGGATAGACGCCTGCAGATATTGTGGAATCGGTCTTAAGGTTCACTTTCTTCACCTTGCCGTCATGCACGAATATGGTGCCTCCCAGATGCTGCCTTACATGGAACTGCATGTTGTCGGTACGGTAGTTCTTGTAGGCATGGCAGTTTATGCACTGTCCGGTAGGCTCTGCACTGACAAGCATATTGCTGTATATCACTTTTTCGTCATAGGTCGTCACATCCCTTTGGCATATTGCCAGTTTTTCATAGGCCACATACGAAGGGGGAATCAAGCGATATGAGATGTAGCGGTCTATGGAATCGGGTGACACATGGATATTGAACGGCATGAATGCGCTCCATTTTCCCGCCTTGCACGAAAACACTTCGACCTTGACATCTCCGCCCGAAGCAGAAGAGATCAGATTGCTCCAGTCATCCATAGGAAGAGAGACCTCCCGCCCTGCTGCCAGAAATTCATTCACGCCCGAACTGAAACGGGTAACAAATTCGTCCGCATCATTCTCTATTCTGAACGTCAAGGGTGCAATATTGCATGGAACAGTAACATCAGTATAGTCGGGATAGATAACAGGGGGAGTACTCGTCTTGCCATATTCCGACGGAATGGATGGAGTGCAGGCTGTCAGAACAATCAGCGGCAATGACAGTATATATATAATAATTCTTTTCATTTCGGATTATGATTATGCATTAGGTTATCAGTTAGTTCTTATCTTACGGACAAAAAAGTAGAAATAGAAGTATGTGTCTCCGTATTCTTCCTTGAAATACTGTGCCATATCAGCCTCTTTCATGCCCTTATATTTGGCAGTCTTCTTCAGGAAAGCATCGAACCTGCGGCTTGATTGCTTGGAAATGAACCTGTCGAAAAACTCCTTGTTTACCTGTACGTTCTGTCCTTTGTCGAGATTATAGAACAACAGGAAGGCTTCCTGGAAGTGTCGTGGTATATTCTTCGGATTAACCTTATTCAAGTACAAGTTGAATATATACCAGAAACTTTTTGAATCCTTGCGGGTCATTGCAAGAGCAAGTGCCATCTCAAGATAGTTGGCCGAAACTTCGGGATATATATTCTTGAAACCGTTCATAAGATACATCTCGACAAAAGAGTCATCAACCTCAAGGGCATCGGGATAACAAGAGAGATCTAAAGGAAGTGCAAATTCACCTTCCTTCTTTATAAGCTCTGGATTCTTTACGAACTGCTCCATCTCTTCGGCCCATGAAGAGTGGAAAAGCGTTTTCTTTAGAATATCTATATACCTTTGTGCAACCCTGTATTCACCCGACAGAATCATTGAACGCACGGCATGCTTGAGATACTCTACTCTCCAGCCATACTCTACAGCATTCTCCACACACCAGCGATAGCAGAAATTCAGTTTTCCCAACTGGAAGTATGCCATCATACCGCCTGTTTGGGTAAGACGCACAGCCATTGGAGCGAGTATATCGCTACTGCCATCGGGATAAGAGAATATCTCGGAGCCCAGTGTTCCCATCTTCAGCAACGCTATATTTTTGTTTATTACGACCTGACGGGTAGGAACGGTTGCATCTCTGGCATAATCGGCAACCTTTTGCCAATCCTGTTCCCACATGGCATTGTTCTGCTTGTTCTCTATGCGGAAGTTGTTGTCATTGAACCAGTAGAAGCAATGCAGAAGAACGGCAAAGAGAATCGCGAGCAATAATGCGGCAACAGATGCATTCTTCTCCTTGATGCGCAACTTCGGCCTGAGAGAGGCCAGAAGTGCGGCTATTGCATAGAAAGCTGCAAGCATGAAGAACGGCACCCAGTATATGATTATATTATGCCAATACGATGGAGTGAGATGCTCCACCTTGGCAACCATCACGTCGCGCCACTGTACGCACGGCACACCTGCAAAGTAGAGATGCTCAAGGGGTACCGTCGTATAATAGCTGTAATATATCTTAGGTGCAAAATAGACCGATGCAACCGCAGCAACAAGAGCAAGTGCCGAAAGCAACATGTTCTCCCGCTTGCATACAAGGTACATACCGATAATCAATGCCGATGCCAGTGCATATACTCCCATAAGTGGATAACCGGCAAATACCCATGCAACGACAAACACGATTCTCAATACAGGAGAGAGCCTCTTGACTGCCATTATCGCCAGCAGAGAGAATATAACAGCAAGTAATGCCATGAAATAGTAGCCCGGCATCTTAAGGTAGAATATCCAGTAACCGAGCTGGGTGTTTGTTGCCAGCAGAAGTATCACTGGCACCAAAGCCACAAGGTGCAGATGCTTAGGGATATCAAATGCTTTGATTGTAAGATGAAAAGCCAGATAAAGAAGCACCACGTAGATAGTGGCACCCAATGCCGGATAATAGAAGAACTGCACAAGGAAACTGCCTATGTATGAGAGAAAGCCGGCCGGTGCAGACATCATCTCCTTGAAATATATACCATCGAAGAAAAATATCGAAAGCTGTTCTATGCGTTCCAGTGTCGAAGAGTCATATATCGCCAGCATCCCCCACTCTACAAGAAAGAAGAGAGCCGCAATAATTGCCCCGTACTTTACAACGAAGCCGTTACCTACAGCCTTCGTATTGCCGGAATCCATAGGCCCGGCTGGTTGTTGTCTGGTGGTTTTGTTCATAATGGTCTGTGCTATATGGCAATGTGCCAATCGGTTCCTGCACAATGCAGGCTGTATAATCAAAATCTCTTTGCCTTGTCAAGCATATAATGGTCGAGCAGTACCAAAGCGGTCATGGCCTCAACGACCGGGACTGCACGCGGGACCACACACGGGTCGTGCCTTCCTCGTGCCAGAAGCAATATCTCTTCACCCTCCTTTGTCACTGTCGGTTGCTCCTTCAAAACGGTTGCTACAGGCTTGAATGCAACACGGAAATATATATCATTGCCATTTGAGATACCGCCCTGTATTCCGCCGCTGTTATTGCTTCTTGTGGCAATCTTTCCGCCATTGTTGAAGAATATGTCATTCTGCTCAGAGCCCCTTCCTGCAGCTGCCGCAAAACCATTGCCGTACTCAAAGCCCTTGACGGCATTGATTGAGAGCATTGCTCCGGCCAACGAAGCCGAAAGTTTGTCATATAACGGCTCTCCCAGCCCCGCTGGGACACCTTTTGCCACACAAGTGACGACACCGCCTACTGTATCCCCCTGTCGTTTCACATCAAGTATAAGCTTTTCCATTTCAGCAGCCTTGACGGCATCGGGACACCTTACTGCATTATTCTCGACAAGAGAGAGGTCATAGGCCGTATAATTATCATCCAGACTTATCTCGCCTACCTGTGACGTATATGCCAGCACGCTTATTCCGAGCTGCCTTAATGCCAGCTTGGCCAATGCTCCTGCACACACTCTTACAGCAGTCTCACGTGCAGAGGAACGGCCTCCTCCGCGATGGTCGCGTATTCCGTACTTGCAGTCATAGACATAATCGGCATGTGAAGGGCGGTATGCCTCTCGCAAATTTCCGTAGTCGTTGCTGCGGCTATTGCAATTGGCAATCATGAACGCTATCGGAGTGCCTGTAGAACGCCCCTCGAAGATACCGGAGAGAAATTGCACCTCGTCCTGTTCATTGCGCTGTGTGGTTATGGCACTCTGCCCCGGACGACGGCGGCACATCTCTGCGCGGACGAAATCCTCGTCAATGACAATTCCGGCAGGAAAACCATCGAGCACTCCGCCTATCGCTGTTCCGTGCGACTCACCGAATGTCGTAAGACGCAACAACTGACCTATACTGTTCATGATAACGGTTTATATATTAATGACAGCAGCCACCTTCGCAACCGCCGTCGCCGCAGCTTCCGCTATTGCATCCGCTGCATCCGCCTCCGCAGCTGCAGGAAGCCTTCAAAGAGTCGTAGAACTTCTTGAGTTCAGCATCTGTTGCCTGACGCGATTCCACCACGCTGCCTACAAACTGCAAGTCGCAGCCGGCCAGGGGGTGATTGAAATCCATCGTCACCTTAAGAGGAGTAACTTCCTTTACTGTGCCCAGAATAGGAGAGCCGTCGGCACGCATCATTTCAACGACATTGCCGGCAAATATATGTGCAGAATCGAACTTGCCGTCAATCGTAAAGACCTCACGGTCAAAATCCTGCACATGGTCGGGGTCATACTCTCCGTATGCATCGGCCGAAGTGATTGTAAAGTCGAACTTGTCACCCTTCTTGAGTTCCTTAAGATTCTCCTCGAATGCATCAAGTGTATAACCGACACCTGTAAGGAAGCCGAAAGGCTGTTCACGTGTTGTCTTTTCAACTTCTTCACACTCTCCGTCACGATGCGACAGCAATGTATATGCCACGCGCATGTATTTATTTGTAATTTCCATTTTATTTATATTGGTTTAAAAGTTCCATAGTAAAGTTTCCTATATATGCAGTGTGTGCCGCAAGCACAGATTCCGCGACAGCCACAAAGCGATGCAACGAAGCCGAGAAAAGAGCCTCGTCGGCAACAGCATCACGCATCAGCAAAGAGGCCATAATGCTGTATGCAGCTATTTCGTATATACGGCGTGCAAGAAAATCCAATGCCTCCTGGCTTTCAAGTGCCTGCACCTTTTCAAGAGCAGCCTTGTAGCTCTCGGCCATAGAGATTATACGCTCGCGCAACGGTTTAAGCTGTTCCGGGACGTCTATTGCAAGATACTCATCAAGCAGTTCCTTATAGTAGCCGCTTGCAGCATATCTTATCGCCGCCACCACCTGCAGCTGTGTCGTTCCTTCATATATCGATGTTATACGTGCATCGCGGTACAGACGTTCACATAGATAATCGCGCATATAACCCGAACCTCCATGTACCTGCACGGCATCATAGGCATTCATATTAGCTATCTCGCTGCCCATGCCTTTTATTAAAGGTGTAAGGGCATCGGCCTTCTTGGAGAAGAACTTCGATTCGGTACGCTCTTCGGGGGCAAGGGTACGCTCCCTTGCAAGGTCGGCAAACTGATAGCTCATATCGACATTGCGTGCAGTCTCGTACAGAAGGCTGCGTGCAGCATCAAGACGCGCCTTCATGGTACCTACCATTTCATATACCGGGGGCAGGTTTATGATAGTCTTGCCGAACTGCTTGCGTGAGCGGGCATAGTCTGCAGCCTCGCTATATGCAGCCTGGGCAATTGCCACGCTCTGCGTAGCTATTCCTAAACGTGCTCCGTTCATGAGCGACATCACATACTTTATAAGGCCCATTTTGCGGCTTCCGCACAATTCTGCCGGAGCATGGTCAAAGACCACCTCGCATGTAGGAGAACCATGAATGCCCATCTTATCCTCAATACGGCGGGTCTTCACCCTACCGCAACTCTTCTCGCAGATGAAGAGCGAAAGACCTCGGCCATCGACACTGCCCTCCTCGCTGCGTGCAAGCACAAGGTGTATATCGCTGTCGCCATTCGTTATGAAGCGTTTTACTCCGTCAAGATACCAGCAGCCCTCCTCCTCGCTGTACGTCGCCTTGAGACGCGCACTCTGGAGGTCGCTTCCGGCATCGGGCTCCGTAAGGTCCATAGACATCGTCGCACCGGCACTGACCATCGGCAGATACCGTTCACGCTGCCCGTCATTGCCGAAATTGTTTATTGTAGCCGCACAATCCTGCAAGCCCCAGAGATTGCCGAACCCGGCATCGGCACGGCACACCAGTTCCTGCATCATCGTGAACACGGCAACAGGAAAGTTCAGACCGCCGAAACGTCTTGGGAGCGAAACACCCATAAGACCGGCCTTCTTGAACAGGTCGAGGTTCTCCTCAGTAGCCGGAGCATAGACAACACGCCCGTCCACCACCTTGGGGCCATCCTCCTCTATCCTCGCTGCATTAGGAGCAACAACATCGGCACACATTTCGCCTACAAGCTGCAGGACTCCTTCGTAGCCCTCCATTGCCTCGCTGAAATCTATCGGAGCATAGGCGAACTCTCCGGCCTGGCTGTAATCCCGCTCCTTCATTGCAACGATGCGTTGCAGAAGAGGATGCTTCAGGAAATGCTGTAACTCTCTGTTTTCGCTATAATAGTTCATTGTTTCTGCTGATAAAAAGTTATTAGTTTAGGCACGACCTCCTCAACCTTGCCTGTTATGACATAGTCGGCAATGGCATTTATAGGAGCGTCAGGGTCGCTGTTTATGGAGATTATTATTCCGCTCTCCTGCATTCCGGACACATGCTGTACCTGCCCCGATATTCCGCATGCAAAATAGACTTTCGGACGCACCGTAAGGCCTGTCGATCCAATCTGGCGGTCGGCCGTAGCATAACCGGCATCTATAGCCGCACGTGTAGCACCCACCTCGCCATGAAGCAGATGTGCCAGTACGTAGAGCTGGTCAAAGTTCTCCTTGCTGCCCATTCCGTAACCGCCGGCAATGACAAGTGAAGCATTCTTAAGATTGTTTTCTGCAGGCTTTACCCTGCGTTCCAGAATCTCTATGACAAAATCGGCATCGGAGAGATAGTCGGAAACAGCATGCTCCACAACGGTTCCGGCATATCCCTCTTCCTTTACCACAGACAGTGGCATGACACCCTCGCGCACCGTTGCCATCTGCGGACGGTTATAGGGATTGACTATAGTAGCCACAATATTGCCGCCGAAAGCCGGACGCACCTGATAGAGCAGATTCTCTATCACCTTTCCGTTCTTCTTGTCTTCGTAAGGCCCTATTTCAAGAGATGTACAGTCGGCTGTAAGGCCGCAATGCAGTTCAGCTGTTATTCGCGGAGCCAGGTCACGGCCTACAACAGTTGCACCCAACAGGAATATCTGATATGAATTCTCCTTTACGAGTTTGCATAGCAGTGATGCATGCGGCAGCGTCATATAATATTCAAGGCGTTCATCATCAAAGAGATGCAATTTATCCACTCCATACTTGAACACCTGCTCCGGAACAGAAGAGAGGCCCTTTCCCGCAGCCACAGCCTCAAGACCGACACCGAGCTTGTCGGCGAGACGACGGCCCTCGCTCAAGAGTTCGAGACTTACATCGACAACCCTAGTTCCGTCCAGTTCGCAATATACTAATATATTATCCATGAAATTATCCTATTGTATGGTTTTCAACAAGCTCTGCAACCAGAGCCTTCAAGTCGCAGTCGGAAGAACTGTACCTCTTGCTCTCCTTAGCTCTGAAGACAATATTCTCAACCTTCTTGACCTTTGTAGGAGAACCGGACAGACCACAACGCGATGCATCGCCGCCGATATACTCAAGACTCCATTCCTTAAGGCATAGAGCCTCATCGCTCTTTGCCTGGGAAGAATACCTGTAACCCTCGGAAGCCTGTTCCGAAGGTGTCGCAGCCCTATGGAAACGCAGCATGCGGTATGCATTGCGCGGACGGCAAGGGGCAGCCACGCCCTCGACAGTAAGCAGCAACGGAAGAGAAGCCTTAACGACCTCCACACCGTTCTCTATTCCTCTCTCGGCCACAAGAACACCATCGTTCATAGAAAGCACCTTGCGGACACATGTAATCTGCGGCAATCCGAGCATCTGCGCGACCTGAGGGCCCACCTGGGCCGTATCGCCGTCTATAGCCTGACGGCCGCATAGCACAATATCGAATTTCCCTATCTTGCGTACAGCCGTGGAAAGGGCATAGGAGGTGGCCAGAGTATCGGCACCGGCAAATGCACGGTCGGTAAGAAGCACACCTTCATCGGCACCGCGATAAAGGGCCTCTCGCAGTATGTCGGCTGCACGTGCAGGACCCATTGTAAGCACTGTCACCTTGCTTCCGGGGTTGCTGTCCTTAAGCAACAGAGCCTGTTCCAAAGCATTCAAATCCTCAGGATTGAACACTGCCGGCAATGCTGCACGGTTTATTGTTCCGTCGGCGTTCATTGCCTGTTCGCCCACATTGCGGGTGTCGGGGACCTGTTTGGCCAGAACTATTATATTCAATTCCATAATCTTTTTCTTTACTGCGGCACACTGCCGCAAAAGGTTACTGACAACAGCAAATCAATTTGCAAAGATATAAATTGTTCACCAAAAGCAAACAACAAAGCAAAAAAAATACAACTTTATACATTATAAATAAAAAGCACTGAATACCATTTAAACCTATTGCCTGCTTGCGTAGTTCCCATTATATTTGGGATAAATCCCGAATATATTCTGCACTCGCTTTGAAAAATATTCAAGCAAGCTTCATATTTCTCGCTCGTTTGTTCGTATATTTGAGGTAAACCTCGAATATATTCTGCACTCGCTTTGAAAAAATATTTAAGCAAGCTTCATATTTCTCGCTCGTTTGTTGCTATATTTGCAATTAACCGCAAAACATACAGCATTAAAGATGAAAAACATAACATTGGCAAGCCTTTTGGCTATGGCCGGCATATTCATGATATCATGCAACGGTTGCCAAGGCAACATCAAGGAAAACAACAGACAAAAGGAGAGTGCAGGCATCATCAAGACTGAGGGAACGAAATTCATAAAGAACGGAAAGCCCTACAGCTACATCGGCACCAACCTATGGTATGCCAGCATTCTGGCATCGGAAGGCGAGGGAGGCAACAGAGAGAGGTTCTGCAAGGAGCTCGACGACCTGAAGAGCATCGGAATAACCAACCTGAGGATTCTTTCGGGGCCCGATGCCGGCAGCGACCTTGCCAACCCCGCAAAGCCCTATCTGCAAAACCGGCCCGGAGAGTTGAACGACACAATTCTCCAAGGACTGGACTTCGCCATATCGGAACTTGAAAAAAGAGGCATGGACGCTGTCATATACCTCAACAACGCATGGGACTGGAGCGGGGGATTCGGCTTCTACCTCAAGGAGTGCGGATACGGCGATTCGCCCAACACAAACGAAGACGGCGGATATAACCGCTACGTAGATTACTGCGCCAACTTCGCACGTGAGCCCAAGGCACTTGATATGTACTACAGCTACATAAAACAGATTGTATCGCGCAAGAACAGCATAACGGGACGCCTCTACAAGGACGAACCGGCCATTATGGCATGGCAGCTATGCAATGAGCCGCGTGCATTCTCAAAGGAGAACAAGGAGCTGTTCGCCGAGTGGATAGCAAAAGCAGCGGCATTAATCAAAAGCATAGACAGCAACCACATGGTATCGACAGGAAGCGAGGGATATATCGGCTGTGAAGTTGATGCAGAACTATGCGAACGCATACATGCCGACAAGAACATCGACTACCTGACGATACATATATGGCCTGTGAACTGGGGCTGGGCTCCGCGCTCGAACCCTGACAGCGGAATAGAGAACGCATGTGCAAAGAGCGCAGAATACATTGCGGAGCATATTGCCATGGCCGAGAGAATAGGCAAGCCGCTGGTTATCGAGGAGTTCGGATATTCGCGCCAGGGCAATGTATCGGGCACGGACATACCTACCGGCAGCCGTGACATCTTCTACGGGTTCATCTTCTCTCAGGTAAAGGAGAGCGTTGAGAAAGGCGGCCCTATCGCCGGCTGCAACTTCTGGGGCTGGGGCGGCAGCGGACGTCCCCGTGACCTCGTATGGCAAGCCGGAGACGACTACCTGTGCGACCCTCCGCATGAACCGCAGGGGTGGTATTCGGTATTCGACAGCGACACTGCTACAATCGGAATCATCAAGGAGTATGCAAAAACAATAAATAGACAATAAAGACTTATAACTATGTACAAGAGAGACAACCGCGTTGTAGCCACACTCGATGCAGGTGGTACAAATTTCGTTTTCGGTGCAATGAGAGCCGGTGAATTCATAATCGACCCTGTTTCGGTTCCTGCACAATCGCATGACCTCGACCTATGCCTGCAGAACATGGTCAACGGCTTCAGGCAGGTATTCGACAAGCTCGATGAAAAACCTGTAGCCATAAGCTTCGCTTTCCCCGGCCCGGCCGACTACCCTAACGGCATCATCGGCGGATACCTCCCGAACTTCCCTTCGTTCCGCGAAGGAGTGGCATTGGGTGCATTCCTTGAAAAGCAGTTCGGTGTTCCTGTATTCATAAACAACGACGGTGACCTGTTCGCATACGGCGAGGCCCTTTGCGGTGTCCTGCCTGAGATAAACAGCCGCCTTAAAGGTCTGGGCTCTACAAAGCAGTACAAGAACCTTATAGGCTATACTTTGGGTACCGGATTCGGTATCGGCGTTGTTATTGACAACCGTTTGAACCGCGGCGACAACTCATGTGTAGAGACATTCTGCCTACGCCACAAGGAGATGCCCGACATCATTGTCGAGGACGGTGTAGCAATACGCGCGGTATGCCGCGTATATGGCGAGAAAAGCGGCAACCCCGACCACGGGCTGACTCCCAAGGATATCTGCGAGATTGCCGACGGCACACGCGAGGGTGACAGAGAGGCAGCAAAAGAGGCCTTTGCATCACTCGGAAGAGTTGCCGGAGCCGCTATCTCTACAGCGGTTACAATCATCGACGGACTTGTTGTCATTGGCGGAGGCGTATCGGCAGCCAGCCATTGGATAATGCCCGCGCTCCTTGAGGAGATGCGCTCTAAGCTGCACACACTGGGCGGCGACGAGGTAAACCTTGTCCAGATGAAGGTATATAACCTCGAAAATCCCGATGAATTCGAACTTTTTGCCAAGGGAGAGGTAAAGAAAGTAAAGGTCTATGGCGAAGAGAGGTATGTTGACTACGACAGCCAGAAACGCGTAGGAATAGCTATCTCGAAGTTAGGCGCAAGCAAGGCCGTTTCCGTAGGAGCCTACGCATTTGCATTAAGTGAACTCGACAAAAGAGAATGAGCATGAAAAGAGTAACTGCAATAATAACAGTGTTGCTGGCGGCCGTCATTGGCATCAACGCCCAGAAGCCTGTTGAACTTGTCAACCCGTTCATCGGCACGACAAACTTCGGCACGACAAACCCTGGAGCCGTAACACCCAACGGTATGATGTCGGTCGTTCCGTTCAATGTAATGGGGTCGGACCTTAATGTGTTCGACAAGGACAGCCGCTGGTGGTCGGCTCCGTATGAGTACAACAACAAGTTCTTCACCGGATATGCACATGTGGCACTCAGCGGTGTAGGATGCCCTGAGGCATCGTCACTGCTTGTCATGCCTACAAGCGGAGAAGTTGATGTCAACTACTTCAATTACGGAACAGAATATACCGACGAGAAGGCATCGCCCGGATACTACAGCAACAGGCTTGCCAAATATGGAATAAAAACAGAGGTGACAGCCACCACACGCACTGCGTGCGAACGTTATACATTCCCTGCCGGCAAAGGAAACATAATCCTTAACCTGGGACAGGGACTCACAAACGAGTGCGGTGCAATGGTACGCCGTGTAAGCAGCACCGAGATTGAAGGATTCAAGCTTCTTGGCACGTTCTGCTACACTACGCAGGCTGTTTTCCCGATATATTTCGTGATGCGTGTCTCAAAGGCTCCGCAGAGCGAGGGCCCGTGGAAGTTCCAGCCGCAGCTCAGCGGCGTGGAGGCCGAATGGACTCCCGACGACGGAACATACAAGCTCTATGAAAACTACTTCAAGGAGGTTGCCGGCGACAATATCGGCTACAGGTTCTGTTACGACAACCTTTCTGAAGGAGAGCAGATAACGGTACAGATGGGAGTCTCGTTCGTTTCGATAGAGAATGCCAGGGCGAACCTCGAAGCAGAGCAGAGCGGAAAGGAATTCGACAGCATCCACGCTCAGGCTGCAGAACGCTGGAACAGTGACCTGAGCCGTATTCTGGTTGAAGGCGGAAGCAAGGACCAGCAGACAATATTCTATACCGCTCTGTACCACGCGCTCATTCACCCAAGCACCATAAGCGACGTGAACGGAGAGTACCCCAAAATGGAGAATGGAGAGATCGGCAAGAGCGACTACACCCGCTACACCGTATTCTCCTTGTGGGATACATACCGCAACCTTCACCAGCTGCTGACGCTTGTATATCCCGAACGCCAGACCGACATGCTGCGCACCATGGTGGGAATGTACGAGGATTGGGGCTGGCTGCCCCGTTGGGAGCTGTTTGGCAAAGAGACATTTACAATGGAAGGCGACCCGGCAGCGATTGTCATTGCCGACAGCTGGATAAAGGGGCTGCGTGACTTTGACATAAAGACCGCATACGAGGCTATGCTCAAGTCGGCGACAACAGAGGGTGCGAACAACCCGATACGCCGCGATATAGACCCGTACCTGAAGGACGGATACATTCCATTATGGTACTTCTCAAGCGACCTTTCGGGCGACAATTCGGTGTCGCACGCACTGGAATACTGCTCGGCCGACTACGCAATAGCACAGCTTGCCGACTCCTTGGGCGACAAGGCACGTGCAAAGGAGTTCATCAAGCGTTCGCAGAGCTACCGCCGTTACTACTGCAAGGAGCACGGCACACTGCGCCCCATAACGAAGGAGGGAGAGTTCCTCGATGACTTCGACCCGGCAACAGGCAAGAACTTCGAGAATGTACCCGGCTTCCACGAGGCTTCGGCATGGTGCTATACCTTTGCCGTTCCGCACGACATACAAGGGCTTACAAGGCTCATGGGCGGAAAGAGAGGATTCATAAAAAGCCTACAGGGGGTGTTCGACAACGGGCACTACGATCCGGCAAATGAGCCCGATATAGTATATGCATACCTCTTCAGCCGTGTAAAAGGCGAGGAGTGGCGCACCCAGAAAGAGGTAAAGAAGATTCTCGATGAACACTACAAGAATGCTCCCGACGGCATACCCGGCAACGACGACACCGGAACAATGTCGGCATGGGCTGTATTCTCGATGATGGGCCTCTACCCCGATTGCCCGGGAGAGCCTTACTACACAATTACAACTCCTGTATTCGACAAGGTGAAGATAGCTGCTCCGCAAGGCGAAATAGAGATAGAGTGCAACCGCCCGACAGAGGATTGCCACTACATAAGCGACATAACCCTCAACGGCAAGAAGAGCGGTTACCGCATAACACACAAGCAGTTGCTTGACAACGCAAGAATCAGACTCAACCTAAAGAAAGAAGCGAAATGAGAATAAGAGAGAGCATATTGGCACTATTGCTGCTGTTTGCAGCATCATGCACACAGCCTGCTCAGGAGCAGGAGAAACTGACCGGTTATGTCAACCCGCTTATCGGAAGCGGCGGACACGGCCATGTATTTGTTGGAGCAAGCATACCTTTCGGTATGGTACAGCTCGGCCCAACAAGCATCAACGAGAAGTGGGACTGGTGTTCGGGCTATCATCAGGACGAAGCCTCAGTAATAGGATTCTCGCACACCCACCTCAGCGGAACCGGCATCGGCGACCTCTTCGACGTGACGGTGATGCCGGTTACAGGCGAAGTGACCTATGCACGCGGAGTGATTGAAGACCAGAACAGCGGCATGTGGTCACCGGCCGACCGCACTCAGGAGGTTGCAAAGACCGGCTACTACTCCGTGCCTCTCACACGTTACGGGATAAAGGCCGAAATAACAGCCACAGCACGTGTGGGCATGCACCGCTACACATTCCCCGAAGCCAAGGACGCTGCGCTCGTCTTCGACCTGGAGAACGGCGGATGCTGGGACGAGACTACAGAGGCTTCAATGCAGGCCGAGGGCAACAACCGCATTGTAGGCTACCGCTACTCAAAGGGATGGGCAAAGAACCAGCGCATATACTTTGTGGCTGAGTTCGCCAAACCATTCGACAGCTTTGAGCTCAAAGGAAACAATGACCTGTACGGCCGTGCATCGTTCAGCACCGTTGCCGGTGAGGAGGTTTTGCTGAAGGTTGCCATATCACCGGTAAGCATCGAGGGTGCGAAGCTTGCCTTGAGCGAGGTTCCCGACTGGGATTTCGCCGCAGTGCAGGAAGCAGCAGACGCAGCATGGGAGAACGAGCTTTCACGCATCAGGATAGAGAGCAAGTGCAACGAGCAGAAGACAATATTCTACACTGCAATGTACCATGCCATGATTGCCCCGATGCTCTTCAGCGACGTGAACGGCGACTATCGTGGAGCTGACGACAAGGTTTATAACAGCCCTGCTCCACGCTACACATGCTTCTCGCTTTGGGACACATACAGGGCAAAGCAGCCTTTGATGACAATCATACAGCCCCAGAAGGCCGGCGAGTTCGTTGCGACAATGGTAGATATCTGCGACAAGCAGGGCGACCTGCCCGTATGGCACCTATGGGGCAACGAGACCGACTGCATGGTGGGAGACCCCGGAATTCCGGTTGTTGCCGATGCCATTGTGAAGAACATAAGCGGTTTCGACCGCGAGGCAGCATTCGAGGCAATCAAGAAGACTGCGGCAAGCGGAGAGAGAGGAAAAGAGTTCCGCCACAAGTTCGGATATATACCATGCAACCTGTTTACCGAATCGGTAGCCTTCGATATGGAATACGCCATTGCCGATGCGGCTGCAGCCAATGCGGCAATGGCTCTTGGAAAGCAGGATGAGCAGGAGCACTTCACAAAGATGAGCCACAGCTACCGCACCTTCTTTGACAAGGAGACAGGCTTCATACGCGGTGTTGACGAGAACGGCAAGTTCAACACACCGTTCAACCCCTACTTCTCGGCACACCGTGCCGACGACTACTGCGAGGGCAATGCCTGGCAGTACACCTGGCTCGTACCGCACGATATAAACGGATATATAAGCCTCTTCGGCAGCAAGGAGGCCTGCATCGCACGGCTCGACTCCCTGTTCCTTGCACCATCGACAGTCGAAGGCGACCCCTCACCCGACATATCGGGCATGATAGGACAGTTTGCACACGGCAACGAGCCCAGCCACCACATACTCTACCTATATACAATGATGGGGCAACCCGAAAAGACAGCCAAATGGGTACGCGAGGTTATGACCACACAGTACCGCAATGATTTCGACGGACTGTCGGGCAACGAGGATATGGGCCAGATGTCGGGCTGGTACATAATGTCGGCACTCGGATTCTACCAGGTAGAACCGGCCGGGGCACGTTACTGGTTCGGTTCACCGCTGGTTGACCGCGCAGAGCTGACAGTCGAAGGCGGCAAGTTTGTCATAGAGACAGTAAACAACAGCGAGAAGAATATCTACATAAAGAGCATCACTCTCAACGGCGAACCGCACAAGCTGCCGTACATCGAGCACAGCGACATTGCCAAAGGCGGCACGCTTACAATAGAGATGAGCGACACACCTGCAAAGTGGTATGATGAGAATACTATAAAATAAAACAGATAATATTCTACAGACAACCAGGAAATGGTTTCTACCTTGTTATTTATTATAACAATGGTCAAGCCATTTCTTTGAGTTCTTGCATGAAAACAATATAAGGACATTCTCAACCAAAAGCCTCATCTGTATGTTTATACCTTGCTAAAGGTAACAACATATATGATGAGGTTTTCTATTCTTTCCCTTCTGCTCTTTGCCGTCATTGGCCGCGCAGCGGCGCAGCAAGGCATGGAGCTTCTTGCAGAGCCGTTGCCTCAGAAATGGAACGACGGCGAGTACTTCAACCAGACACTGCCGCCCGACGATGAATGGTGGCAGAATTTCGACGACCCGGTCCTCGACTCGCTTATATCCGTTGCCGGCAAGAGTAACTTTTCGGTTCTCGGAGCAATGGAGAACATAAGAAAAGCGCGTGCAGCATGGCGCATTGCGCAGAGCCGAATGATGCCTTCGATTGACTTCAGTGCCGGATGGCAACGTGCAAAGACAAGCGGCAACACTGCACAGACAATGTACAACGAATCGTGGGAAGGCTACTTCAGCACTGCCGTATCGATGAAGTGGCAAGCCGACATCTTCGGCAGCATATACATGCGTTCAAAGGCGCAGAAGATGCTCTTCATGGCAACCGAAGAGGAGTACAAGGCAGTGATGGTATCGCTTGTAGCCAATGTCGCAACCACTTACTTCTCGTTACGGCAGTCGCTTGCAGAACTGCAGGTGATACGCTGGAACGTGGAGTCGCAGCGCGAGATAATGGACATTGTGACCTCGCGCTACGAAAGCGGACTGGCCTCTAAACTTGACGTAGCACAGTCGCGAAGTGTCTATTACAGCACCATGGCGCAGATACCGGCAATGCAGGCAACAATAGACAACTACCGAAATGCAATGGCAGTGCTGTTGGGAATATATCCTCAGGAGCTTGACGGATGGCTCGAAGAGGAGTATGAACTGCCGTCGTACATAGAGCCGGTAACAGTAGGAGTGCCTATGGAGCTATTGCGCCGCAGGCCCGACATACGTGCTGCCGAAAGGCAGGTCGAGGCAAACGCAGCCCTGTTGGGTGCTGCAAAGCGCGACTGGTTCCCCGAAGTGCTTGTCACAGGCACTATAGGCTTTGCTTCGGACAAGCTGAAGCATCTGGCCCGTTCAAAAAGCCTCACATGGGAGATTGCCCCTGCAATAACATGGAACATATTCAGCGGCGGAGAGAGAATCAATGCCACACGCGAGGCGCGTGCCACGCTCGACCAGAGCATATTGTCTTTCAACGGCACTATGCTCAATGCCGTTCAGGAGGTAGAGGACGCAATGACAAAATACAAGAGTTCCATTGCGCAGACCGTGTCGCTCAGGGAGGCTGTCAACCAGAACAGGGAGACGCTCGCCCTATCGCTTGAGCTCTACAAGCAGGGGCTCACGCAGTTCCAGAACGTGCTCGATGCACAGCGTTCGTTGCTCAGCTACCAGGACTATCTTGTCCAGGCACAAGGCAGCTCTCTCATTTACCTTGTACAATTATACGAAGCCCTCGGCGGAGGTTGGTAAAACATACATTATAGAAATTAAAACAGCTTCTGAATCATGAGAAAGATATTTTTTGCAATGGCACTGCTTGCATTGTCAGCGTGCCACGAAAAGAGCAGCACTGCCGGAAGTGCCTCACTGCCCATTGAGGTTGCCAAGCCTGAGATAAAGGACATAACGCTCAAACGCGACTATCCGGGGTATCTCGATGCCTATGCCACGATACCCATTGTCGGCCGGGTGAACGGCGCGATAACCAAAAGAAGTTTTGTCGAGGGAGGCCGTGTAAAGAAAGGCGAACAGCTGTTCGTGATTGAACCCGTACTGTACGAAAATGCTGTTGCACAGGCCGAAGCCGCACTGCACACCGCGCAGGCGGAGCTTGAATATGCCAACAGCAACTACGAGCGCATGAAGAAGGCTATCAACAGCAATGCCGTGAGCCAGATAGAGCTGTTGCAGGCAAAGAGCCGCGTAGAGAGCTGCGAAGCGGCTGTTGACAATGCACGTGCCGCACTCAAGACATCGAAGACCAAACTTGGCTACTGCTATGTCAAAGCACCGGAGAACGGGACTGTAGGATTGACAAAATACCCTGTCGGGGCATACATACAGGGCGAGATGAGCCCTGTAGAGCTTTGCAGGATATACAAGGACGACATTATGTATGCCTACTTTGAGATAAGCGACAAGCAGTGGCTCAAGAAGCTGGAAAAAGGAGAGAACAGCATCGACCAGAGCCGTATCACGTTCAGCATGGCCGGAGGCAAGCAGTTCACATGGGATGCCGTCATCGACTATCTTGCACCGGACGTGAACCTCAGCACCGGAACATTGAAGGTACGCGCTACAATGAAGAACGCCGACGGTTTCTTCAAGCCGGGCAGCTACATAAGCATACATCTGCCCTACGAAGATATAAGGAACGCCGTTCTCATACACGATGCCTCTATCGGCACCGACCAGCTCGGCAAGTACATCTATGTAGTGAACGACTCCAACAGAATAGAGTACCGCCGGATTGAGACCGGGTCGCTTGTCAACGACACTATGCGGCTCATAACCGACGGCCTTGAGCCCGACGAACGATACGTCACAAAGGCACTGCTCAAGGTACGTAACGGCATGGAGGTAACCCCGATAATGGAAAAACCCTAAAACGCAGAACCATGAACTTCTCTAAATTCTTCATAGAACGCCCGATATTCGCGACAGTACTCTCCCTGCTGCTTCTTGTTGCCGGAGGCGTCGCGCTCTTCGTGCTTCCGATAGACCAGTACCCGTCGATAACACCCCCTACGGTACAGGTGACAGCTGTCTATCCCGGCGCGAATGCCGAGACAATAGCCCAGACTGTGGGAATACCGATCGAGCAGCAGGTGAACGGCGTGGACGGCATGCTGTACATGAGCTCTACATCATCGTCATCGGGCACATATAGGCTCACCGTAACATTCGAGGTCGGCACGGACATCGACATGGCAACCGTGCTGGTACAGAACAGAGTGAACATAGCCCTGAACTCGTTGCCCAGCGAAGTTACGCAACAAGGTGTCGTCGTGCAGAAGCAATCGACCAACATCGTGCTTTTCATAACCCTTACAGGAGACAAGGATTACGACCAGCTCTACCTGTCGAACTATGCTCAGCTGCAGCTCGTTGACCAGCTCACGCGCACACCCGGAGTAGGCGGTGTTCAGATTATGGGTACCGGAAAGTATTCGATGCGAATATGGCTCGACCCGGAAGCCATGCGCATACGCGGAATATCGGCAGCCGAGGTATATCAGGCAATAAGCAAGCAGAACCTTGCCGTTTCGGCAGGATACGTGGGACAGACACTCGACAGCAATGCCGACAATGCCTTCCAATATACATTGAACGTACAGGGCCGCTTGAGCGATGCAGCGCAGTTCGATGATATTGTCATACGCAACAACGGGACAGAGATGCTGCGCCTCGGCGACATCGCCACGATTGAGATTGGCAGCGAGACCTATGCATCGTCATCAAGGCTGAGAGGCAAGCCCACAGCAGCACTGGCAGTATATCAGTCGCCGGGCTCAAGCTCGCTCGCTGTCTCAAAGGCCGTGAAGGCAAAAATGGAAGAGCTTGCCGAGGCATTCCCTCCCGAAGTGGAATACCAGATAGCCCTCGACACAACCGATGTTGTACGCAGCTCAATACATGAGGTGCTATATACCTTTGTAGAGACAACGGTGCTTGTAGTGCTTGTGATATTCCTTTTCCTGCAGAACTGGCGCGCAACGCTCATCCCCTGCCTCACCATTCCGGTATCGCTTATAGGAACGCTTGCCGTGATGCAGCTTTTGGGATTCTCGATAAACACTCTGACCCTGTTCGGCCTTATACTTGCCATAGCCATAGTCGTCGATGATGCCATTGTTGTAGTAGAGAACGCGACACGCATCATCGACGAAGGCAAGCTGAGCGCACGAGAGGCTACCGAAAAGGCTATGGAGGAGATAACAGGCCCTATCATAGGAGTCGTGCTCGTAATGATGGCGGTGTTCATACCGACAACGATGATTGGAGGAATATCGGGAGAACTGTACAAGCAGTTCGCGCTTACAATCGCTACAGCGACACTGCTCAGCGGATTCAACTCGCTGACGCTCACCCCTGCATTGAGTGCCATACTTCTTAGGCCGACCAGAAAGGATAGCGACGGACGCTTCTTCCGTTGGTTCAACAAGGGATATGATGCAGTACAGAGTCTTTACGACCGCACCGTGGGATATTTGCTGCGCAAGGCATGGGTTGCATCCATAAGCTTTGTTGCACTTGTCGCGCTTGCCATATTCATGTTCGGCAACTGGCCCACCACCTTTATCCCCGACGAGGACGACGGCTATTTCATTGTCAGCGTGCAGTTGCCCCCAGCCAGTTCGCTTGCACGCACCGAGAAGGTTGCAGCTATGGTAGAGAACATCATTTCGGGCTACCCCGAAGTGAAGACCAACATCAGCATCAGCGGCTTCAGCATCATGAACAGCGGAAACCAGAGCAATGCGGCAAGTATCTTCGTCGTGCTCAAGGACTGGAGCGAGCGCAAGAAGAAAAGCGAGTCGGCAGCCGCCATAGTTGACAGGTTCAACAAGGATGCCTATGTTATGATAGAGGAGGCCCAATGCTTCGCTTTCGTGCCCCCTGCGATACCGGGAATAGGCAATGTCGGCGGATTGCAGATGCAGCTGGAGGACCGAAAGGCACTCGGCACGACAGAGATGCAGAAAGCGGTCGATGCACTTATCGGCAACTATGAGAGAGAGAAGGCCATTGCATCTATGAACAGCTCGTTCGAGGCCGATGTGCCCCAGTACTTCCTCAACATCGACCGCGAGAAGGCTATCTCCATGGGGCTCGACATGGGTGCCGTGCTATCTACACTGAGCTATTACATGGGTGCGATATATGTGAACGACTTTGTTCTGCTCGGACGTATATGGCAAGTGAAGATGGCTGCAGGCGAGCTGAACCAGAAGACCATAGAGAGCGTGATGCAGTTAAGCCTGCCTAACAAGAACGGCAGAATGGTTCCGTTCAGCACATTTGTCACCGCAGAAGAGATTCTAGGCAGCGACCAGCTTATACGCTACAACATGTACAACAGCGCAACCGTAACGGCCAACAGCGCGCCCGGCTACAGTTCGAGCCAGGTAATGGACGAGGTTGCACAGCTCTTCAAAGCCCAGCTGGGAGAAGAGTTCGGGTATGAGTGGACCGGTGTCGCTTTCCAGGAGGAGAGTGCCGGTAAGAACACCTCGGTAATACTGGGCCTTGCGATACTTGTCGCGTTCCTCGTGCTTGCAGCACAGTACGAGAGCTGGACAAGCCCTGTTGCAGCCATAATGGGTGTGCCGATTGCACTGTTAGGAGCCATTGCCGGCTGCTGGATAGCCGGCATACCTGTGAGCATATACACCGAAATAGGAATCATCCTGCTCATAGCGTTGAGTGCGAAGAACGGCATTCTGATTGTAGAGTTCGCACGCGACTACCGTGCGGCAGGAAAGGAGATACGCTACAGTGCAGCCGAAGCCGGGCATGTGCGTCTGAGGCCGATTCTCATGACATCGCTTGCCTTTGTAATAGGAGTAATGCCGCTTCTCTTTGCCGGCGGAGCCGGTGCCGGTGCCAGGCTTTCGCTCGGTGCAGCAGTAGTATTCGGAATGTTGCTGAACACGGTCGTAGCAACGCTCTACATTCCCAACTGGTATGAATGGATGCAGAAGCTGGAAGAACGTGGCAAAGCAAAAAAGAGCACTTAAAAGAAACTCCTGATAAAAAATATCGGCTCATGCCGATATTTTTTGTTTTGTTTATTTATCTTCGCAGAAGAATGTACAAACCGAAATACAATACCACTATGAGCGAAAAAGTTACTATGCCATGGGAAGAGCGTCCCGAAGGATGCACCGACGTTATGTGGCGTTACTCAAAGAATCCTGTTATCGGCCGCTATGCCATACCCACATCGAACAGCATATTCAACAGCGCAGTCGTTCCTTTCAAGGATGGATATGCCGGAGTGTTCCGCTGCGACAACAAGGCTGTACAGATGAACATCTTTGCAGGATTCAGCAAGGACGGCATAAACTGGGAGATAGAGCACGAGCCTATCGTATTCAAGGCAGGCAACACCGAGATGATTGAATCGGAATACAAGTACGACCCGCGTGTCACATGGATTGAGGACCGTTACTGGATTACATGGTGCAACGGCTACCACGGACCTACCATCGGCATCGGATACACATTCGACTTCAAGGAGTTCTTCCAGTGCGAGAACGCATTCCTGCCATTCAACCGCAACGGCGTCCTCTTTCCGCAGAAGATTGACGGCAAATATGCAATGCTCAGCCGCCCCAGCGACAACGGACACACACCGTTCGGCGACATATATATAAGCTACAGCCCCGATATGAAGTACTGGGGTGAACACCGCTGTGTAATGAAGGTCACTCCGTTCCCTGAGAGCGCATGGCAATGTACAAAGATAGGTGCCGGTTCTGTGCCCATTCTTACCGATGAGGGCTGGTTGCTCTTCTACCATGGCGTAATTACCACATGCAACGGATTCCGCTATTCAATGGGTGCTGCACTGCTCGACCGGAACGACCCTTCAAAGGTACTGTACCGCACTAAACCCTATCTGCTTGCACCGGCAGCCCCGTACGAGCTTGCCGGCGACGTACCCAATGTGGTGTTCCCGTGCGCTGCTCTCAACGACGGCGACAAGGTTGCCGTGTATTACGGAGCAGCTGACACGGTTGTAGGTATGGCATTCGGATATATCCCGGAAATCATAGAGTTCATAAAGAACAACAGCACAAAGTAAAAAGCTGTTTAAATGACTAAATAAAAACCTATTGACGGGCCCCGTCAATAGGTTTTATCTGTTTTAATGACTCTTCACAAGAACAAGCATAACGCAGCAGATGACTTTAAAGCAAGCAATGATTTTCTGATAAAAAGTGCAGATGCAAGGCTTGCGAAATTCTTGGGAACAGGAGTTTAGTTGCCTAAATGACCGTTCACAAGAACAAGCATAACGCAACAGATGACTTTAAAGCAAGCAATGATTTTCTGATAAAAAGTGCAGATGCAAGGCTTGCGAAATTCTTGGGAACAGGAGTTTAGTTGCCTAAATGACTGTTCACAAGAACAAGCATAACGCAGCAGATGCCTTTTTAGCAGAAAATCACTCTTTTGTTCCAAAACACAAATCCCCCGCATCCCCCAACCCAGGAACAATATAAGCATGCTCATTGAGGATAGGGTCGATAGCCGCACAATAGAGGATTGTATCTTCGGGGAAGTGTGATATTACATAATCTACAGCCTGCTGGCTTGCAATGACACATGCAAGAATAGTCTTGGAGGGCTTTCCTTTTGTAAGAAGCGCACGATAGGAGAGGTCTGCACTAATTCCGGTAGCAAGCATAGGATCGACAAGAAGAAGAGTCTTGTTGTCAAGAGAGGGTGATGCAAGGTATTCCACAATCACGTCAAACTCGTTCTCGCTTGTATATTTGCGATAGGCCGACACAAAGGCGTTCTCGGCACGGTCGAAATAGTTATGGAAACCGGTATGCAGAGGCAGGCCGGCACGGAGAATGGTGCCCAGCACTACAGTATCGGACGGAACGCTCTGCACAGCATCGCTGTTGGGGGTCTGTATTGTAATGTTCTTGTAGGAAAGTTCCTTGCTTATCTCGTATGCCATGACCTCGCCGATACGCTCGATGTTACGGCGGAAGCGCATTGAATCCTTCTGTATATTCACATCGCGTATTTCGGTTATGAACTGGTTAAGCAGAGTATTCTGCTCCGACAGGTTTACTATTTTCATGATAATGTGTTTTGAATCGTTACTTCCGCGAAGATAATAATTTTACGTAAAAAACGAACATTAATATAAAAAGGAGATAGAAAAAGCCTACAGAAAGCTCAAAAATCATTTTGTCAAAAATATCAACTTTATAAAAGAAAAATGAGAGCATTTCAGGCACTCTTGAAGATTATCAGAAGATAATTGCCAGGAAATTTATCATTATCACACTGCAAAAACGCACCTTTTTGGACTAAAAACAGGCTATTTTCGTCTTTTTTGCAACAATTAAAGAAAAATTTCTTTAATTAGCTTTAGAGATTAAATAAAAAGATATATATTTGCATTTGGAGAACTTTGGCAAGTTTCGCTAAAAAGGCTTCGCCGAAGACCAAAAGTGATAAAAAGAAAAATATTAATCAATAATTTATTTTTTAGAATTATGGCAACAATAGATCTTACCAAGTATGGTATCACCGGTGCTGTAGAGGTTCTTCACAACCCCTCTTACGATCAGCTTTTCGCTGAGGAGACAAAGCCCGGTCTTGAGGGTTACGAGGTTGGCCAGGTTACAGAGCTTGGCGCAGTTAATGTAATGACAGGTGTTTACACCGGCCGTTCACCTAAGGACAAGTTCATCGTTAAGGACGCTACATCAGAGAACACTGTATGGTGGACATCTGAGGAGTACAAGAACGACAACAAGCCTGTTACAACAGAGGCTTGGAACGCTCTCAAGGAGATTGCTACAAAGGAACTTTCAAACAAGAGACTGTTCGTTGTTGACGCATTCTGCGGTGCCAACCCTGCTACACGCCTGAAGGTTCGCTTCATAATGGAGGTTGCATGGCAGGCTCACTTCGTGACAAACATGTTCATCCGTCCTACAGCTGAGGAGCTTGAGGCATTCGGCGAGCCCGATTTCGTTGTTTACAACGCTTCTAAGGCAGCTGTAGCAAACTATAAGGAGCTTGGATTGAACTCTGAGACAGCAGTCGTATTCAACTTGACATCACGCGAGCAGATTATACTCAACACATGGTATGGCGGTGAGATGAAGAAGGGTATGTTCTCTATGATGAACTACTACCTGCCGCTTCAGGGCATCGCTTCAATGCACTGTTCTGCAAACACAAACGAGAAGGGCGAGACAGCAATCTTCTTCGGTTTGTCAGGTACAGGAAAGACAACTCTTTCTACAGACCCGAAGCGCATGCTTATCGGTGACGACGAGCACGGCTGGGACGATGACTCAGTATTCAACTTCGAGGGCGGTTGCTACGCTAAGGTTATCAACCTCGACAAGGAGAGCGAGCCGGACATCTTCAATGCAATCAAGCGTGACGCTCTTCTTGAGAACGTTACAGTTGATGCAAACGGCAAGATTGACTTCGCTGACAAGAGCGTAACCGAGAACACACGTGTTTCTTACCCAATCAACCACATCAACAACATCAAGCCGGGTTCAATGGCAGCTCCTGCAAAGAAGGTTATCTTCCTTTCAGCTGACGCATTCGGTGTATTGCCTCCGGTTTCTATCCTGAACCCAGAGCAGACTCAGTACTACTTCCTCAGCGGCTTTACCGCTAAGTTGGCAGGTACAGAGCGCGGTATCACAGAGCCTACTCCAACATTCTCAGCTTGCTTCGGTGCAGCATTCTTGAGCCTCCACCCGACAAAGTACGGCGAGGAGCTCGTTAAGAAGATGGAGAAGAACGGTGCTAAGGCATACCTCGTCAACACCGGCTGGAACGGTACAGGCAAGCGTATCTCTATCAAGGATACACGCGGTATCATCGACGCTATCCTCGATGGCTCAATCGATACAGCTCCTACAAAGGTTATCCCACACTTCGACTTCGTTGTTCCTACAGCGTTGCCAGGTGTTGACCCTGCAATCCTTGACCCACGCGACACATACGCTGACGCTTCACAGTGGGAGGAGAAGGCACTTGATTTGGCAGGCCGCTTCATCAAGAACTTCACCAAATATACAGGCAATGAGGCCGGCAAGGCTCTCGTTGCAGCAGGTCCAAAGCTCTAATGAGATACAGAACCTGAAAAATACGGCGTCTGCTCCTTTCGGGGCAGACGCTTTTATTATCCGGCAGAAATGCTTATCTTTACCGCAAACAGAAAAATACAACATGTCACTTATCAGAGTATTACTTGCGATTCTTTTTCCTCCTTTGGCTGTAATTGACAAAGGCTGCGGTTCATTTCTTATAGTGCTCATACTCACTCTTTGCGGCTGGGTACCGGGAGTCATCGGCGCACTTGTAATCCTCAACAAGAACTGAGACAACACACAAACAGGCCATGCTGAACCAGGAGACAAAGGAGTTCATAACAGCCCACAGAAACGAGGACCCACGCACGCTTGCCCTGCAGGCAAAGCGTTACCCCGCCGTTGACATGCGCGAGGCCGTCACGCAGATTGAGGGCTGGCAGGCTGCCAGAGAGAAACTGCCCGGCTGGGCCGCTGCTGAGGGCATAATATACCCGCCGAAGATATCGATGGAGCAGTGCTCAAGCGAGGCAACCGCGCTCTACAAGGCCGGTTTGGTGCAAGGAGAGAGGATAGCCGACCTTACAGGCGGCTTCGGCATCGACTGCAGCTACATGGCACGCCGCTTCAGTGAGGCAACATACATAGAACGCAACGAGAGGCTATGCAATATAGCAAAGGAGAACTTTGCACTGCTGGGCCTGGAACAGATAAACGTAATCAACGGCAACAGCGAAGAGATTCTTCACACCCTACCCGCGCAGGACTGGATATTCATAGACCCGGCAAGACGCGACGGAGAGGGGCGCAAGGTGGTAGCACTCAGCGACTGCGAGCCCGATATCACAATGCTTGAGAAAGAGCTGTTGAAAAGGAGCAGAAAAGTAATGGTAAAATGCTCGCCCATGCTCGACATTGCAGCCGCAACAAGAGAGCTCGGCAACGTCGAGGAGATACATGTCGTTGCCGTGAACAACGAATGCAAGGAGCTGCTCATCATTCTTGGCGAGAAGAGAGGCGACAACGCAACAGTACATTGTACCGACCTGCACAAGGAGAAAGCCATAAGTTTTGCTTTCACAAGAGCCGAGGAACAGGAATGCAAGGCAGAACTGAGCAACGTGATAGGGAGATTCCTTTACGAGCCTAATGCGGCGATACAGAAGGCCGGCTGCTACCGCAGCCTTGCAGCCAGGACGGGAACATCCAAGCTGCACCCGAACAGCCAGCTATACACAGCCGACACTCTTATAGAGGAGTTTCCCGGACGTATTTTCGAGGTAGAGAAAGTATGCGGCTTTTCCAAAAGCGACATCAAGGAGATACAGGCGTTGAAAAAAGCGAACATCACGGTACGCAACTTCCCCGAAAGCGTACAGCAGCTACGCAAGAGGCTCAAGATCTCCGACGGCGGAGAGCATTACATATTTGCAACTACTGTAGCCGACGGCAGCAAGCTGCTTGCAGTTTGCAGGAAAGCGGATTTCCAGCTGCACCAGTAAAGTTCCGGGTGATTGTTGACAATCATGACATAGCAACATATCCTCTATTTGCAAGCATCTTACCCTTAATCCCCTCCCTTTTGTCCCTTCCCTCATTAACCAGCCTTAAAATGGGTATTCCGTTTGCTCTTTTCGGAATAATGTCGTATTTTTACACGATATTAGAATAATTATATACCAATGCCGGTAACAATCGTTAAAGCAGACAACAAAAAGCAACTGAAACAGTTCATACGTTTCGGTTACGAACTATACAAGAACAACCCGTACTACGTTCCCGAACTCTTCGAGGACGCACTCACGACACTGAGCAAGGAGCGCAACGCTGCATTTGAATTCTGCGATGCCGACTACTTTCTCGCATACAAGGACGGCAAGCTTGCAGGACGCATTGCAGCCATCATCAACAAACGTGCGAACGAGAAATGGAAACAGAATGCCGCACGTTTCGGCTGGGTCGATTTCATTGATGATGCCGAGGTCGTGGACGCACTCTTCGCAGCAGCAGAGGCATGGGCGAGAGAGAGAGGCGCGACAGAGATACACGGCCCGTTGGGCTTCACCGACTTCGACCGCGAGGGAATGCTCGTCGAAGGCTTCGACCGCCTGGGAACAATGGCAACCATATACAACTATCCCTACTATCCTGCACACTTGGAGCGTTTGGGGTATGTAAAGGATGTCGATTGGATAGAGTACCTTTTGAAAGTACCCGAAATAAAGTATGAGAAAGCAGGGCGCATAGCAGCAATCGTGAAACGCAAGTTCGGCCTGAGGGTTGCACGTTTCAAATCCCGTTCCGAGCTTGTCAAACGCTACGGCAAGGCACTTTTCGAGCTCATAAACGAATGCTATACCGACCTTTACGGCTATTCAGCACTGAGCGAGAAACAGATAGAGTCCTATATAAAGACCTATCTTCCGGTAATAGACCTGAGACTCGTGTCGTTAGTCGTTGACAAGGACGACAACCTTGTAGCATTAGGCGTAAGCATCTATTCCATGTCCGAAGCCCTTCAGAAGGCCAAAGGCCGCCTATTCCCGTTCGGCTGGTGGCATCTTGCAAAGGCCATGTTCTTCAAACGCCCCAAGCGCGTCGATTTGCTGCTGGTTGCAGTAAAGCCCGAATACCAGAGCAAGGGAGCTTTCGCCATTGTCTTCGACGAACTGCAGAACAGCTATGTAAGCATGGGATTCAAGGATGCCGAGAGCAACCCCGAACTGGAAGACAACGACAAGGTCCGCAGCCAATGGGAGAACTACGAGAAGGAACTGCACAAACGTCGCCGTGCCTACAAGAAAGAGCTGGCATAACAGGCTCTCATGAATACAGACAAAACAGACTATAATACAAAGACAATGTCCGAAGATAAAGATTTGGAATTCAACTCCAATGCCCGGCAAGTTGAAGCTGCCGAATATACCGACGATTCGATTCGCCACCTCAGCGACGTGGAGCACATACGTCTCCGCCCCGGTATGTACATAGGCAAGCTGGGTGACGGCTCGCAGAACGACGACGGCATATACGTACTGCTGAAAGAGGTTATCGACAACAGTATCGACGAATTCAAGATGGGATTCGGCAAGCGTCTCGAAATTGACATTATCGAGAACCATACCGTTGCCGTACGCGACTATGGACGCGGCATTCCGCAAGGCATGATGATAAAGGCAGTGAGCAAGCTCAACACCGGCGCGAAGTACGACGACAAGGTATTCAAGAAGTCGGTAGGACTGAACGGTGTCGGCCTTAAGGCAGCCAATGCCTTGAGTACACGTTTCGAGGTACGCAGCTACCGCGACGGCGTGGTACGCTCGGCGATATTCGAGAAAGGTGTGCTTGTAAGCGACACGACAGAGAAGACAGCCGACGAGAACGGCACATACGTATCGTTCACGCCCGACAACACCCTGTTCCGCAACTATGAGTACCGTGACGCATACATCGAGACCCTTCTGCGCAACTACACATACCTGAATACAGGCCTCACGATAATGTTCAACGGCAAGCGCATTCTGTCACGCAACGGACTTGCCGACTTGCTCAGCGACCGCATGACAGCCGATGCGCTCTACCCTATCATTCACCTCAAGGGCGATGACATTGAGATTGCATTCACCCATGCCCAGCAGTATGGCGAGGAGTACTACTCATTCGTGAACGGACAGCACACCTCACAAGGCGGAACACACCAGAGCGCGTTCAAGGAGCTTGTCGCACTCACCGTACACGACTTCTTCTCGGCAAAGAACTTCGAGTACTGCGACATACGTAACGGAATTGTCGCAGCCATAGCCATAAACATACAGGAGCCGGTATTCGAGAGCCAGACAAAGGTAAGGCTCGGTTCCACCACCATAGCACCCGACCCCGGCAGCATGAGCGTGAAGAAGTTCATCAGCGACTTTGTAAAGGAGGAGCTCGACAACTTCCTGCACAAGAACCCGGAAATAAGCGACGTGATGCTTTCGAAGATAATGGCATCGGAGAAAGAGCGCAAGGAGCTGGCCGGACTCACGAAGCAGGTGCGCGAGAAGGCAAAGAAGGTTAACATGCATAACCGCAAGCTGCGCGACTGCCGCATACACTACAACGACACCAAGGGCGACCGCATGGACGAGAGCTGCATCTTCATCACAGAGGGCGATTCGGCCAGCGGTTCAATAACCAAGAGCCGCGATGCCAATACGCAGGCCGTGTTCAGCCTGCGCGGAAAGCCACTCAACTGCTTTGGCCTGAGCCGTGCCGTAGTATATCAGAACGAGGAGTTCAACCTTTTGCAGGCAGCCCTGAACATTGAGGACGGCCTCGAAGGACTGCGTTACAACAAGGTGATAGTAGCTACCGATGCCGACGTTGACGGCATGCACATCCGCCTGCTTATGATAACCTTCTTCCTGCAGTTCTTTCCGGAACTTATCAAGAAAGGGCATGTATATATATTGCAGACACCGCTGTTCCGTGTGCGCAACAAGCGCAAGCTGCCGCGCGGCAAGAAAGGTGCCGAGGAACGCAAGGAGCACAAAGGTGATTTCGAGACCATATACTGCTACAGCGAGGAGGAGCGCATAGCCGCCATCGAGAAGCTGTCGCCGAACCCGGAGATAACACGATTCAAGGGACTGGGAGAGATTTCGCCCGATGAGTTCCGCAACTTCATAGGCCCCGACATGCGTCTCGAACGTGTAGAGCTGCACAAGGACGACAAGGTAGAGGAACTGCTGGCATACTACATGGGCAAGAACACCATGGAACGCCAGAACTTCATCATCGACAACCTTGTTGTCGAAGAGGACAAGGCAAACGAAGAAAAAGAGTAAAGAGAGAACAATATGGAACGTACAGCACTCTTTGCCGGCACATTCGACCCGTTCACCAAAGGGCATCACGCGCTTGTGCTCCGTGCATTGGCAATATTCGACAAGGTGGTTGTAGCTGTTGGGCGCAACATGGGCAAGAAGTGCCTCTTCACCGTCGAGCAGCGCGTAGAGGCCATAGAGAAGCTATATGCTGCCGACAAGCGCGTAGAGGTCATGGCCTACGACGGCCTGACAATGGACCTCGCCAAGGAGATTGGCGCGACAGCACTGCTCCGCGGTGTACGCAACACCAAGGATTTCGAATACGAGCGTGAGATTGCCGACGTGAACTTCCGCATAGGAGGCATAGAGACAGTGTTGCTTATGAGCGAGCCTGAGCACGCATCGATAAGCAGCAGCATTGTACGTGAATTGATGAACTACGGCAAGGACGTAACAGCCTTGCTCCCAAACATGCAAGAATGAGAAAGATACTATTTTCACTTATTGCAGCAATTGCTGCAGTCTTTGCAGCAACAGCACAGGAGCTGCCTGCAAATGTAATAAAGATGATGTACTCAAGCAACATCATATCGCGCTTCTATGTTGACAACACCGACCTGAACAAGGTTACAGAAGCCGGCATAAAGGCAATGCTCAAGGAGCTTGACCCCCATTCGACCTACACCGACCCCAAGGAGACAAAATCGCTGATGGAGCAGATGCGAGGAAGCTTTGGCGGTATAGGCATACAGTTCAACATCGTTTCGGACACCCTGTATGTGATACAGACCACAAAGAAAGGACCTTCGGAGCGTGCCGGCATACTTGCAGGAGACAAGATTGTAACGGTAAACGACACAGCCATTGCAGGAGTGAAGATGGAGCGCAGCGATATAATGTCGCGTCTTCGCGGCCCCAAGGGAAGCAAGGTGAATATAGAGGTTGTACGCCGCGGAATAGACCGCAAGCTCAAGTTCGCTCTTGTACGCGACGACATATCTACAGAGACTGTAGATGCGGCCTACATGATAGACAAAAGGAACGGATACATACGCATTACATCCTTCGGTGCAAAGACACATGAGGAGTTCGTGGCAAAACTCGACTCCTTGAAGGCAAGAGGCATGAAGAACCTCATTCTCGACCTTGAGGGCAACGGCGGAGGACTCCTTGACGCAGCAGTGAAGATTGCAAGCGAGCTGATTGACGAGTCGAACCTGCTCGTATATACCGAAGGTGCAAAGATTCCGAAATTCGAATACCGTTCAATGGGAGCAGGCAAGTTCCGCGAAGGCAACCTTGTCGTAATCATTGACGAGACATCGGCCTCGGCATCGGAGATTCTTTCGGGAGCCGTGCAGGATTGGGACCGCGGTATTGTAGTAGGACGGCGCAGCTACGGCAAAGGACTTGTACAACGCCCGTTCGAGCTGCCCGACGGTTCTATGATACGACTTACAGTATCGCGCTACTACACGCCTTCGGGCCGCTGCATACAGAAGCCGTACGACAACGACTCCGTAAAGTACGAAGATGACCTGATGAACCGCTATAACAGCGGAGAGATGACAAGTGCCGACAGCATACACTTCCCCGACTCGCTCAAGACATACACAAAACGTCTTAAGCGCGCGGTATATGGCGGCGGAGGTATCATGCCCGACTACTTCGTGCCTGTTGACACGCTCAAATACACCAAGTACCACCGTTCACTGGCATCAAGAGGCTCAATCATACAATCGTCGCTCCACTACCTCGACACCCACCGCGAAGAGCTTGCAGCGAGATACAAGGATATCGAGGAGTTCGAGAAGAAGTTCGAGGTCGAAGAGAGCTTCATACAGATGCTGCGCGACCAGGGAGTCAAGGACAGCGTAAAGCTCGAAGGAGGAGAAGAGGAGTTCCAGCGTTCATTGCCGGAGCTGAAGCGTCAGCTAAAGCAATACATAGCGAGGGATTTATGGAGCATGAACGACTTCATAATGATGTACAACCATACAAATGACCTTTTCATCAAGGCATATGAGCTAATCAGGCAGAAGGATTTCGACAAGTTGCTGATAAAGGAATAAGACACAAGGCTTGCAAAGCGAAGTGAACCAATAACAGAAAGAAGAAGAGGTCGGGTCAAAAGGGTAATTTTGACCCGGCCTCATAACAAATCAGTCCATAGACTCGTTTTACCTTTCGCAACCCAAACGGCATAACCTACGGCTATGCTACGTTTGACATATTGCTGCAAAACTCGTCGATAACAAAACTGTGTTTTGTCATTCCGACGGAGCGAAGCGACGAAAGCCGCAGGTTTAGATAATGCTGGTAGTAAATGGTCACGCGAAGCACAGACGAAGTTTGTGCCGCGTGGGTTACGGCAAGGCAGCATTATCAATGAATCTCAAAATATTGCAAAATAAGAGATTTCTCACATCTGTTCGAAATGACAAGTACGCGATTATATTTCCCCCTTGACAGCACTCGCTGTTGGTGACCCACGCGGTGCGAACTACGTCCGCACTTCGCGTGACCTTTCACCGCTCATGCTGTCGAGCTTTTGGCCAATCACTTGACCAAAACCTTCTTACCACCTACAATGTAGATGCCAGGAACTGTAATAGCCTCGATACGGCGACCTGTAAGGTCATAGATAACTGTACTCTGTTCTCTGTTATCTGTTATCTTCTCTATGCCTGTAGTGCCATCCCCGAAACGAAAACTGAAGCTTGCAACACCCTGAGCTGCAGCAGGAACTGCACTTGCCGGCAAGTATGCCTTGGCAGCGTTGTTCAACCAGGTGCCATCGACCATTTCTGCCTTGTAGAAACCGACAACACCGTCAACCTTTGAAAGGACATAGGCTTCCTCATTAAGATATGTATCAACAGTCGTACCCTTGAGCAAGTTGGTGCTGAAATCAACATCGACAGCTTCACCCTTAGGCTCTCCGTTATTCAGAATCACAGCTGTATTAGCAGGAATTGTTCCTTCAAATCTTGTCAAAGTCACATAATCACTTGCTGCGGCTGTTACAATATAAGTATTTACGCCTTCAGGAGGCGCCACAGGATAAGGCTGATAGAATGTTGACCATTCACTTGTATCCTCGACGGGCTCCTTTTCAGCAACAACAAAGAGGATATCAAAGCATCCGCCCTCTTCTATACCCTTACCATAAGCTCCATTGTCACCTTTGTCTATCATTGCACGTACAACGATGAGGTCACCAGGCTTGTGGTTCTCACTCACCGTAACCTTATATGGCAACTCGATATAGTTTGTCTCCCCCGATGTGTGCTCAAGAGTTGCAAAATCGTTGATACCGAACTCCTCGCACATTAAATCTGCATTACGGCCCAATATTTCGTAAGGGTCGCCATTAGCCTCCCACTGGCAGGTATAGTAACCATATTTCTTCTCTGTACCGTCACAGTCAATCTGGTAAAGAGCTATATCGCCCCAATGCAGTTCGTATGTCAAAGTGAGAGAATATGTCTCACCGGGAACAACAGAAAAGGCTTCGTTCTGGAAAGCGGATGTGGTTCCCTTGGTATAAGTAAAACCAGGAAGATTCTCGCCATTGAATTCCACAGCCGAAATAACGTGTGTACCACCGGCCTTGCCAAATGTAGGCTTGTCGATAGCAGCATACCACTCGTCGGTATCTTCAAATTTCTTGAACACGGCAACATACTCTTTGTTGCCATCGGTATTGTCGGTATATTCAGCCGATGTTGAAACCTCTTCGCCGCCTACTGTCCAACGGACAAACTTATAGCCGTAATCGGGAGCCGCAACAAGCTGTATCTCCTCCGTACTTGTGACAGCCTCGCTGCCGCCGTTGATTGTTACAGAGCCACCCTCTCCTGCAACAGCAGAAATTGTACGCTCCTGAATAGCAACCTCATACTCATATACCTCAAACTCCAGCAACCGGAACCAGTACGCTGAAGCCTGTGTAAACCTTAGCCTAATCTGTTTTGTATATACACCACCGGCATTGCGTGTAACGACATCATTCGCCTGAACCCCATTCAATGGTTCGCCTACTTGAATCCAGTTACCGCTGTTATTCTCGTTGACCTCAATAACCGTGCCATCAGACGGCAGGTCACCATTGTCAAAATAGAGCTTTATATCACCCACATTCGCTGAACTGCTCAAATAGACAGTAAATGTATAACCAGCCTTGGGACTATCACTTGTCCAAAATTTCGTGTCGTACTTACCATCAAAGACATTTTCTGTTGAATGAGTTTGATAGGCGTATATGGTTGACTCAGCAAGTCTTATCTGCAGCTTGTCAGCCTTTGCATTTGTGAATGACAGCATCGACATCACAAATGCCAGAAAAAGAGTAAAATTTTTCATAGCGTTTTTATTTTGTGTTTTGTTTGTTGACAGAATCTCTGTAGTTGATTGAAATATTCAGCAATCCACTGATTGCAAAAATACACTCTTAATCCATAAATTGCAAATTTAGTCGCAACCCAGACGAGAGAGTACAGAGGAAAGGAGAAAGGAGAAAGGAGAAAGGTTCGATAACACGAACTGCGAATAGTCAAGCATAGTATATCTGCAAGTTGCACCGCGTGGATTGTGAACAGCAACTCCCTCCGCTACACGATGTTCCGCTCGTGATGTCGGATTCTTCTTATTATTTGACAACACCGCCTTTTCGCAACCCAAGCGGCATCACTTACAGCGATGCTACGCTTGACCTATTGCTAGCGGTATTGTCGAGTAATAAAACAAGGAAACGGAAGCATCGCTTCCGTTTCCTTGTTTTATTACTTCCATAAGTTACCCCACTCACCTCTGTGGCCGCCGCCAAGCTGGCTGCCAGGAGTTGAGGTATCTACTGTCTTTTCATTATCCATTTTCAATGAAGCTGCAAGCATCTGCTCTGCTTCTACGTTTACCTCTGTCATAAGAGGTGATACATAAGTCTTCTTCATATCTAATTTCGTTTTTCTCGTTATTATGTTTACTGTAACTGCAAGGGCAAACCCTTGCAGTTACAGTTTTTATCATCTCAATTACTTTACAAGTATTTTTTTGCCGTTAACGACATAGATTCCAGGAGCAGTAATAGCCTCGACACGGCGACCTGTAAGGTCGTAGATAGCTGTACTCTGTTCTCTGTTATCTGTTATCTGCTCTATGCCTGTTGTGCCGTCCCAATCGAAGCCGTAGAATGCTACAGACTTGTTAGGCACTGCACTTGCAGGCAAGTATGCCTTGTTGGCGTTGTTCAACCAAGCACCACCGGCCATTGCTGCCTTGTAGAGACCAACCTTGCCATCTACAATACCGAGAACATAAGCCTCCTTAGTAATATATGTATTTACAATTGTACCAATAAGTTCATTGGCAACATCTGAGCCCGCTTCTGTTGCAACCTCAAATGTATAATTGCCCGCTTCTGCCTCTACAATTACACCTGTATTTGCTGGGATAACACCTTCAACCTCAGCAAGTGTTGCATACTCGCCATCAACAGCAGAAACTGCATAACAAGTAACACCTGCAGGAATCTCAGCATCGTAGTTCAAGCACAATGTAGCCCAACCTGCAGCAGATACAGAGAGTGTATATGCCTCAATAGAGGCCTCGTTTACCTTGTAGATACTTACATCTGTTTGGCCAGATGTATAGCAAGAGAATATTGGACTACCATTGTTTTCATTAAAACGCAACCAGTTTCTTGCAGACTGATCAGCTTTTATAGTAGCTATGCCAGCAGCATCAATGCTGATATCAAACGAACCCTTATTATCTAAAGTTGCTTTTGTCTTCAAATAATTACTTGAAGTTGAAGCAGCATACAAATAACCAGAACCTGTCTGGAATGCGAGTTGTCCCTCATTCAGACCATTCTCCAAAGTAAGTATCTGAATATCACTTGCCAAATAAACCACTCCATCTGTCGCTTCAGCTTCTACAGCCTTACGATTATTTGTATTCTGAGTTGTAGAAAGGGCATATGTGCCTTCAGAGTTCAAAATCACCACCTTGTCACCTACAGCCAAAGTAGAAGCATCTGTTACCAAAGTAGCAGTTCCAGAGCCCGCACCTGAAGCACTCTCGTTCTTGGTAAACTTCTGCTCTACTACAGCACTTGCATAACCTTCTGCATCAATTGCAATAACTTTAAGTGTTGCTGTAGCCTTCAAGGTCAATGCGGTCTCAAAAGGTGTGCTTTCTGCATTAGGCTTTGTACCATCCAAAGTGTAGTAAACATCATCCTCAGATGTAACCGAAACAGTTATTTTATCATCAAAAGAAGTTGCATCATAATGCAACACAGGGTCAGCAGCTACGCGAGTAAACTCTGCTGTAACGGTTGCACTGCGTGTCTCTTCATCATCGCCAATCTGCGCATATGCAGCAACCTTTGTATCTTTATTGATTACAAAATCACTATCATACTCTTCAAACGCTCCGTCGTCAACAGAATAGTAGAGAGTTGCATCATCATCGTTGTTTGTTATAACAACTGTTGTAGAACCAACGAACTCGCCACCGACTACAGTAGGAGCTGCAGCTTTTGTAACACCGCTTTTTGTATAAGTAAGAGTTGCTTCAGAAACACGAATCTGTGCACCAGTACTTTCCATTTTCACTTGGCTATATCCGCCTATAGTAAAAGTATATTCTTTATAAGAAGAAGTTGTAGTTGTACTTCCAATTTCCTTCCAAGTTTCTCCATCATTGCTACCATAAATGGTAAGTGTTCCCGCTTTATTACCAGCCTTTGCAACCAGCGTCGATACAGAACCATTAACTTTTAGCACAGCATTTGAACCATCATAAAGACGAACATTACCGTTCAGATGAGCGCCGTTGATGATAAGAGTGACATCACTATCCAAAGCATGTTCTTCGCCTTGAGCGTACTGAGTTCCCACTGCATAACTAGAGAACGTGTACTTTGTTGTCACCTCCTCCGCCTGCACTCCAGCAAATGCAAAGAGCACAGCAAAAATTGAAAGTAAAAATTTTTTCATAATAATTTGATTTATTTTGTTTTGTGAATTCTCTACACACTCCCCTCCGTCTTCAAAAACAGGTTTTTAATCCACCTCCCCTCGACAGCGAGTGGAGGAGTTTTCCAGTTCCATACGGGGTGGATTGGGATTGGGATTGCAGGGTTCTCCAAAAAGCGGTGCAAAATTACCCATTTAATATCTATTAACCAAACTTTTACAAAGAAAATAACAGGTGTTTAACTTTTCGGCAAGAATGATAAAATCAATGATAAAATTACCTTTGGCGGTCGTACAGCAATGGTAATTCTGAAAGAAAAACCGGCACTGTCTAAATCACAATTCAATGCCGGGGGAATTCATGAGCAAGCGAGGACATGTCTGCAGTGCGGCAGCGTTATCTTTTTATTATAACGCTGAGCCGCACAAGTTCCGGAGCGCATGAATTCCAACGATTAGCATTGAATGGCACCATTGCGGACGAGCAATGTTTGCGACGACGGGAGCTTTAGCTCCCCAAAGGAGTGTGCTTCAGCACCCGGCCAACCGAGGGATGTCGCTC
>JAFWXX010000033.1 GCA_017522915.1 Bacteroidaceae bacterium | reverse complement strand
TCAAAGAGAAGAACAAAGCGTCTTTTCAACGTGAACTTGTTTACTAAGAAGTTCTTCTATGTAGAAGAAGATTGTTGGATTCAGTTGCGCGTGAGTGCAGCGGGGTTAAAAATTATCAACCGAGTAGGTCTTGATGCTGCTCTCAAGAGTGCAGTTAAGAACGGCCACGTTGCTTGGGAGGAAATTAAAGTACTCGATTAATTAAAGGAGGAGTAATTATGGCTAAGAAGGTTAAAGGAAATCGTGTTCAGGTAATCCTTGAGTGCACAGAGCAGAAGAACAGTGGTGTTCCCGGTATGTCTCGTTATATCACAACAAAGAACCGCAAGAACACAACAGAGCGTTTGGAGTTGAAGAAATACAACCCATATTTGAAGAGAGTAACCGTTCACAAAGAAATTAAGTAATAGAAGATGGCTAAGAAAGCAGTGGCAACCCTCCAGACAGGTGATAAGGAGAAGTTCGTAAAGGTTGTAAAATTGGTTAAATCACCTAAGACAGGTGCTTACATGTTCGCAGAGGAGATGTTGGTACAGAGCAAGGCTGATGAGTCTTTGAAGAAGTAAATTTTAACCGTAAAGGTTTTAAATATAAGAGAGTAGTTGAATGACTACTCTCTTTTTTATGCTTGCTTTGCTGCAGCTGGCCGGCCAATGCGGCTGCTTGCAAATACGGGCTGGCTTGAATCATTGCTGAAATGCCAGCCCATTGTTCTGCATTCATTCTACAGTTACAATCCTTTCGTATTTGCCCCTTTTGCAGGTAGGGCATTTGTCAACCAGCTTGCTGGTATATACAATCGGGCCAACTAGTCTGTAAACATTTATAGGAACATATACCATTGAATAGCCGCCAGGCTCTTCCTCGTAGTATATTCCAATATCTCCGTTGGGCAGAATGCACATGGACGAGTAGGCCGAGCCTCTGTCCGAAATCCTCAGTTTCTTCCAACCTCTTGAAAGCTCAGTGGGGGTATATGTGGCAGGGTCGGTACTGAGTTCTCTAAAGAATATCGCAACATCGCTGCGCTTGTCGCCTGTAGGTACCGACTGGAAAAGCATATGTCCTATTCTGAGTACTTCGCCGTTGGTGTCGTTGCTGCCGAACTTCAGGTTCTGTATCTTGAATTTCTCGTCGGTGCTCTTGTCTGCGAGGAAACTCCCTTCTACCTTGTCTGTTGCTACTGCTCCGTCCCAGTAGCCCTCGGCTCTTTCGAAATTGCTGTAGTGGAATACGTTGAAGTAGCGTCCGTATCCCTTGCGGCTGCTCAAGAGTACGCTTCCGTCGGGCAACTCCTCGCATTTGGGTTCGTTGCCGTATGGTGCAGGGCTGTCGTTGAAGTCCTTGCCAAGCTCTCCGAGCAGGTTCCATGTGTCGCCGAAGTCATCGGAGTAGAGCACGTAGTTATGATGACGGTAGCTGCCGGTCTCTACGGCCCATACGGCGCAATATATACGGTAATAGTCGCCGACCTTAATCATGCTGCTCTGTGCCATGCGGCCGGCACCTATGAACATAGAGCCTACATGAGCTTTTCCATCCTTATCCTTGAACAACGGGTACATCTCGTATGTAATCTCCTCCGGCTTGCTTGCTTCCCACTCTTGTGTCGTTTCGTTGAACTTGATACGCAGACGCGCCATGCGGTTCGGGTTTTCCGGGTTATCGGCAGTACCTGCACCATAGTTGCCGTTCCAGCATACCCGGTTGCCGCATACGCTCATTACAAGAATCTCGTTGCGCTCGCGGTCGGCTACAACAGCCGGGTCTCCGAATCCGGTCTGCCATATCTCAGGGGCATCCTTGCCCAAGCCGTCGGCAATCTTTACCGGTTCGCTCCAGCTATGGCCATCCCAATCTTCACCGCCTTTGGTGCTATGCCGCATCACGAGGTCAACCTCACCGAATCCGATGTCGTTTCCGCATGGACGGTAGTCGTTTATTGCAAATACATACCCGTTTGCAGCAGTAACTATAGCCGGTATTCTGTACGGAACTCCATTCTTGTCGGGCGAATAGAACAGGTACTGGTATCTGTTATTCTTGTCAACGTCAATGTTGACGGTAACTTCCATGCCTTTATCGGGCAATGTCTGCTGAGCAATCTCCTTTCCGCCGTTGATGTCCATCTTCCAGCCATGGCAAACAAGCCCTGTAGCGATGCTGAATTTTGCACCTTTGGGCAGATAGCATACCGAAGCCTCTATTGCGTCTTCCTTGCTGAGCATGGTGTTGCTCCTTGTGCCATCGACAGTTATGGCAATCTCTCCTATTCTGGTATTTGTGTCGAAACCTCCTTCAAGCTGCGCGTTGAATTTTATCCTAAGAGGCTTGCTCATGTCAATAGGCCTTATGTTCCAATGTCCACCGTTGTCCTGGCTGGAATAGAGCTTGATATCTCTTCCTGCACCGCCGAACATGTTGAAACTCAGTTCCGGGTTCTCCTTCGGCGATATTGTGAAACTGCCGTCTTCTTGTTTGTTGAGTACAAGCGTGGTGGCTTCCTTTGCTGCAGCCATTGTTGCTTCAGCTCCGCTTGAGAGATTTCCCAACTTAAGGGCAAGCTTGTCTCCGGATTCGTGGTTGTAGAGCTTGAATCCGTCGGCATCGCCTACCAAGTACCATACTTCGTCTGCTGTATATGATGCCATACCGCTTGCAACAGGCATCTCTGCGGCTCTTGGTCCTCCATTGGATTTTATGACGTAGCCTTTGTCCCGGTTGCTGCTTATCTGTACCGGTGTGCCTTTGGCCGGTGATGCGGAAAACAGAGTACTCTCTTGTGCGAATGCCATTGTCGCAGTTGCTGCTGCGGTCAGAAGCGTTAATGCCAGTCTCTTGATAGAATTCATATTTTGCGGTATTAGTTTATTCTTATGCAAATAAAACTAAAATAAAGTATTATTTCAAGATTTTCCCAAACTGTTTATGCGCTGTTTGCATTTAACTCATCTTTGTGCTATCTTCGCGGTAGAAAAATCTTTAATATGGCACAGATAGTATCACCATCGTTGTTGTCGGCGAATTTCGGCAACCTTCAAGAGGATTTGAAAATGATAAACGGCAGTGCGGCCGACTGGTTGCATATCGACATTATGGACGGTGTGTTCGTTCCTAATCTCTCATTCGGGCCTCCTGTATTGAAGTATGTCGCAGAACTGTGCGAGAAACCGCTTGATGTGCATCTTATGGTGGTGAATCCAATGAACTATCTTCAGCCTGTCAAGGATTTGAATGCCCGTATAATGAATATTCACTATGAGGCTTGTACTCATCTTCACCGGGCTGTCACGCAGATAAAGGATGCCGGAATGATGGCCGGTGTGACGCTTAATCCGTCAACCCCGGTGTGCTTGCTCAAGGATATAATAGAAGAACTGGACCTCGTGCTGCTTATGAGTGTCAACCCCGGTTTCGGCGGGCAAAAGTTTATCCCTCATACGGTGAATAAGGTCCGAGAGCTTCGCGAGCTGATTGACTCTACCGGTTCGATGGCCCTAATCGAGGTCGATGGGGGAGTGAACGCTATGACCGGCGCGTTGCTTGCAGAGGCCGGTTCCGATGCTCTCGTTGCCGGAAATGCGGTATTCAAGGATGCCGACCCGCATGCTGTCATCTCAGCATTGCGTGCATTGTAGTATCGTGGCTTCAAACAATATACTAAAGAATAACCCTATGCTTTGCCTGGCCATGTCGTTCATGGCCGGCATTGTTTTCTCATGGTATGCCGGAGTAGGCATGCAACTGTTGCTGCTCTTTATCTCCGTTTCGGTGCTTGCGTTATTGTCGGGGTTTATGAATATCCTGCCCAGATGCTTCTTTGGATTAGGGGCATTCTGTTTCCTTTTTTCATGCGGTGCTTATGTGGAGTGCATGCAAAGCGAAGAGAAAGCTCCGCAGTGGAGCAGTGAAAAGCTTGCCTATCGTGCAACTCTTTCCGAAGTTCCTCTTTTCCGCGGAACAAGCGTTAAGGTGATGGCTCACGTCGAGGCTGTTGATACCTCGTTGCCTTTGGGAGTACGCAAAGAGGGGATGGCTAATCTCTATTTTTCGCGCGGCATAGCTTCCGATACTCTGGCTGTCGGTGATATAATCTCTTTCAGGTCTGCAATGACTCCGATACGTAATGCCGGCAATCCTGCAGAATTCGATATTGAACGTCATAGCTATGTAAAGGGAATTTCGGGTACTCTGTTCCTTCACGAAGGCTCGTGGCAGAAAATAGGGGAGTGTAACAAAACCTTGCAGATGCATGCTCTTTCCTTGCGCGAAAGGGTTGTCGGCATATACTCTTCTTCAGGTATCAGTGATGATGGCCGGGTACTGCTCTCGGCATTGACAATCGGTGAAAAACGTGATTTTTCTCAGGATCTCAAAGAGAGTTATTCCAAGGCCGGTGCAAGTCATGTGCTTGCATTGTCGGGTCTGCATTTAGGCATATTCTATATGCTGCTTCTGTTTATAATGCCGTACAATGGGCGGAACCGCTGTCTTGTATTTTCAAGAGAACTGCTGGTCCTGTTGCTGCTGTGGGGCTTTGCGTTTGTTGCAGGCCTTTCACCTTCGGTTGTGCGTGCAGCCATTCTTTTCTCAATAATGTCGTTGGGGCGATGCCTAAGACGTGACAGCTCATCGCTGAATTCGCTTGCTTTTGCAGCGTTGCTGATGTTGCTGTTCGAGCCGCATCTTCTCTTTGATGTGAGTTTTCAGCTCTCTTTTTCGGCAGTTCTCTCGATTCTGCTGTTTGCACCGCCCGTGCAACGTGCGCTGAACATTGAAAAGCATGGTGTTGTATATGGCTATGTGGCAAATCTGCTTATTCTGTCATTCGCAGCGCAGTTAGGTACTTTGCCGTTTGTATGGTACTATTTCGGTGTCTTTCCTATATATTTCCTGCTTACAAACATCTTTGTAGTACCTATGGCTTTTGTTGTGATGCTGCTTGCAGTCGCGGTTTGGCTTCTGGCTGTTGCTCCTGTTGTTCAGGCACCGGTTATCTGGTTGCTTGGCTATGTTGCAGAGGCAATGAATGCTGTTGTTTCTGCGTTGTCGGAACTTCCGGGCGCATCGTACCAACTCCCGCATACCGATGTTGGAGTGGCTGTCGCTCTTGGCGCAATTCTCATTCTTGTGATGGTTGCTGCTAATGTCGGCAAGAAGCGTCTTCTGATATTTGCGCTTCTCTCCCTTGTTATGTTCGTAGCTGTTTTCAGTTGCTTTCCTGCTGACAATGAAGAAAGCAGCTATCTTCTAATATATAATAACCGCAAGAATCCTCTTGTGCATGCAGTAGCTGAGCGCGGAATAAATTATCTTGTTTCTACAGTCCCTGAAGCCGACGCTGAATATGAGTACGTCTCATCCCCGTATATGGAACGCGAAGGGCTGCCGGCACCGTTTTGGGCCTCAGGCTCATACTCCGATTCGCTCATATCTGTCAATAACGGTTTGCTTTCGTTCGCCGGTCTTGACGTAATGATGCTCGACCATGGCAATTGGGAGGATAATGAATATGTTGTGCCTGTAGATGTCCTGCTTCTCTGCCGAGGTTTTCTTGGGAAAATAGACAGGGTTCTCGAATGTTATCCGGCAAGCTGTCTCGTTCTTGATGCTTCGCTTTATAACCGAAGCCGGGAGAGAATACTGCGCGAGTGCCGTAAGGCCGGTATAGAGCCTGTTGATGTTTCCGAGAGCGGTGCTGTCAAACTTCTGGTCTCAGGAGATTCCTTCACTGTTTATCCTATGCGTGACAAATAATCCCGGTTTTTTATGAATCTTTCCGATTGCTTTTGTATCTTAGTGCAGATTTGAATGATATTTATGATAGAAGAAATTATAAACAGGAATGCGATTGATGAGCTTGCTGCCGTAATCGACAGCAAGACGCAGTTTGTAATACTCTCGCACAAGAACCCCGATGGCGATGCGCTCGGTTCTTCGCTTGCTTTGTGCCTATATCTGCGTGCCCGTGGCAAGAAGGCTACTGTGGTGTTGCCGAACAGGTTCCCCGATTTTCTCTCCTGGTTACCGGCTGCCGGTGACGTGCTGCTGTATGAGAAAGAACAGGAGAAGGTTGCTGAGGTTATGGCTGCTGCTGAGGCTTTCTTCTGTCTCGACTTCAATACGCTCTCCAGAATTGGTGAGTTGGGTGATTATGTCAAGCTGTCTTCTGCTCCAAAAGTGCTTGTTGACCATCATCTGCAACCATCCGATGAATTCCGGATTCTTGTATCTCATCCCGAAGCATGTTCAACTTCGGAACTGGTCTATAGGGTGATAGTTGCCATTTCGGGTGATGAGCTGCTTTCCAATGAAATGGCGCAGTGTATCTATACGGGCATGATGACTGATACCGGCTCGTTTGCCTATGCTTCGGCGCGCAAGGATATATACCTCATAATCGCAGCTCTTCTCTCAACAGGAATCGATAAGGACTTGATTTACCGCAAGGTCTTTTATAACAGCTCTTTCTCACGTATGAAACTTTTCGGATATGTGATGTACAAGAAGCTGAAGCATTACAATAAGTACAATGCTGCGTTGATTACCCTTTCCTATGAGGAGCTGCAACGCTTCTATGCCCAGAAAGGTGATACGGAGGGGCTGGTGAACCAGCCTCTGCAGATAAAAGGCGTGCGCTTTTCGTGTTTTCTGCGTGAGGAACAGCCGGGAAAGATAAATGTCTCTCTTCGTAGTGTTGACGATTTTCCTTGCAACTCTGTGGCTGAGGAGTTCTTCAACGGAGGCGGTCATAAGAATGCTTCAGGCGGAGAGTTGCATTGTTCTATGGAGAGTGCTGTAGAACTATTCAAATCAGCTTTGCAGAAGTATAAGGATAATCTTTTAGGATAAATTGTCACAGTATGTCTATTTTTGCGTAATTTATAATTATTTGATACTTGAATAATCTTGTTTATGTTCAGAATTTTGTATCTTCGCAAAAATTTGTAGTTTTGACAACTCTGCAGGAGTCGTCCAAATAAATATCCAGTTTAGAAATATGAAAAAAAACAACTCATGCATTCTTTTTGTTCTTTCTGCATTGGTGCTTCTCATTTCTTGCAGTGATGATGTGACCTATTCCGATATGAAGAACAAGGAGCGCGGTGCCGTAAAGGACTTCATCGAAGAGAAAAGCATAAAGGTCATTACCTTTGAAGAGTTCTTGGCAAATGATACGACAACAGATGTTTCCAAGAATGAATATGTAGAAATAGACGAAGTCTATATGCAGATAGTGAACAACCCTAAGGATGCAGCTGATGCCAGAAGGATAGATGACGGTGATACGCGAAACATTCTTGTACGCTATTACGAATATAATATTCAGGAGGGTGATACCATATCTACCAACCTTTTTGCCGGCGAGCCGGATGAAATGCGTGTGGAAAACTCCCGCGGAACCTACTCTGCGACATTCACAACTGGTTATATGCAGTCTATGTATGGCAATGCCGTTCCTACCGGTTGGCTTACTCCGTTGAGGTTCCTTTATTTTACCCGCAAGCAGGGAAATCTGGCAAAAGTCAATCTGATAGTCCCTCACTCGAAAGGAACGATAACGGCTGCGACTTATGTGTATCCTTGCCTGTATCAGATAACATTCCAGCCCGAAAACCTGTACGATTATAATGAATAACAACCACTAAATAAAAACTTATATGACACTGATCAAGTCAATTTCCGGTATTAGAGGAACAATCGGCGGTAGAGCCGATGAGGGTTTGACTCCTCTGGATGTAGTTAAGCTTACCTCGGCCTATGCAGCGCTGATACGTAAGACAACCACCAAGACAAGCAACAAGATTGTTGTGGGCCGTGATGCACGTCTTTCAGGCTCAATGGTAAATAAAATCGTATGCGGTACTCTCATGGGTATGGGATTCGATGTTGTTGACATAGGTCTGGCTTCGACTCCTACAACAGAGGTTGCGGTTACCATGGAAGATGCATGCGGCGGTATAATCCTCACTGCAAGCCATAATCCGCGTCAGTGGAATGCACTCAAGCTTCTTAACGAGAAGGGTGAGTTCCTGAACGCTGCAGAGGGTCAGGAGGTTCTCCGTATTGCTGCTGCAGAGGAGTTCGATTATGCCGATGTAGAGACATTGGGCAAGTACCGTCTTGACGAGACATACGATGACAAGCATATCGATGCCGTTCTTGCATTGCCTCTCGTTGACGTAGAGGCTATCAGGGCGGCCGGTTTCAAGGTTGCCATCGACTGCGTTAACTCTGTAGGCGGTGTGATTCTTCCTAAACTGTTCGAGAAACTGGGTATCACAAAGGTTGACAAGCTCTACTGTGAGCCTACCGGTGATTTCCAGCATAATCCGGAGCCTCTCGCAAAGAACCTTGGCGATATCATGGGACTTATGGCAAAGGGCGGCAATGACGTGGCTTTCGTTGTTGACCCGGATGTTGACCGTTTGGCTATCATCTGCGAGAACGGCGAGATGTACGGCGAGGAATATACACTCGTGACAGTTGCCGACTATGTATTGAAACATACACCTGGAAATACAGTATCCAACCTAAGTTCAACACGTGCTTTGCGTGATGTTACAAATGCTCATGGCTGTACATATACAGCATCGGCGGTAGGCGAGGTGAATGTCGTTACAAAGATGCGTGAGACAAACGCTGTCATCGGCGGTGAAGGCAATGGCGGTGTCATCTATCCTGCTTGTCATGCCGGCCGTGACGCTTTGGTAGGTATCTGCTTGTTCCTTAGCCACCTTGCTCACGAGAAGAAGACAGTAAGCGAGCTTCGTGCTACATATCCTGCATACTTCATGGGCAAGAACCGTATCGACCTGAAGCCCGGTTGCGATGTTGATGCTATCCTTGAGAAAATCAAGGCTACATATGCAGGCAAGGCTGAAATAAATACTGTTGACGGTGTAAAGCTCGATTTCCCCGAAACTTGGGTGCACTTGCGCAAGAGCAATACAGAACCGATCATCCGTATCTATTCTGAGGGTCCCACACAGGAGGCTGCCGATGCAATAGGTGAGGAGATTCTTGCACTTGCAAACAGCTTGATGTAATTTAAATCCTGATTATACTTCAGAGCACTCTACAAGGGTGCTCTGATTTTTTTTGCCTCCTTATATAGAATTGATAGCTAAGTATGAAATTATAATCCGTTTTTTTGGTTTATAAAATAAACTACTTTATATTTGTAGCGGATATCCGTGTTTCAAACTTTAAAAAGAACTTATTATGGAAGAAAAAAGAATGAATGAGGCTGAGAGCCTGGAACTCATAACCTCAATGATTAATGATTCGCGTGCGCGAATGACAAAGAATCTCGGGACGCCTTTCCTTATCTGGGGATATACGACTGTTGCCGTTTCAATATGTCAGGCGGTTATTGTTGCTTGTGTAGAGGAATTTTATCCATATCTGTGGGGGTGGTTCGCAATTCCTGTAGTGGGGTGGTTGCTGATGCTCCTGTTCAATAAGCAGGAAAAAACGGTAACAAATTACATTGACCGCTGCATAAATGCCTTGTGGTGTGCAATTGGTGTGGCTGCTTTTATTTTGCCTTTCATGGGAGTCTTTGTGTTCCCCAGTGTGATAATGCTCATAGGAGTTGGCACAGCAACTACTGCAGCTGTTGTAAAGGACAAGATAGTGAAGCGTATCGGCTATGCCGCGATATTCTCCTCGCTGCTGTTTCCTTTTGTAAGAGTGTTGCTTTCGCGCTTGTTTACCCTTGAACAGTTTGCCGGAAGAGAACGCTATTTGGTAGAATGTATTATCTTTGCAGTGATAATGTTCCTGTTGCTTGTCGTTTCGGGGCACATACTCAATTACAAGAAAAGATGTTTAAAGAGCTGAATCCTTTGTTGCACTCCGAACTGCGCCTTGCAGTCGTTTCCTTGCTGATAAGCGTGGAGAATGCTGATTTTGTATATATTAAGGAGCATACAAAAGCAACAGCCGGCAACTTGAGCGTACAGTTGGACAAATTGCAGAAGGCCGGTTATATTAAGGTGGAAAAGGGATTTAAAGGCAAAATACCCCGTACTACGTGCTCAATAACACCGGAAGGTATTTCTGCTTTTGAGGAGTATGTTTCGGCATTGAGGAGTTATTTGGGAGATAAGATATAAAATGTGGGCAACCCTTCCTTTTTGTGGGCAAGGGTTGCTCTGTTGTCATACATATATCAGTTCGCGTATAACAGCGTCACTTATGAATATCCCTTTTTCGGTCAGCGACAGGTGGCCGTTCTCTTCCTTGAGATTGCCTAATGCGATTTCTTTTCCTGCAGCGCGCAGCATGTAGGCGTTGAGCCTGGCACTGAATCTCTCTTTCATCCATTCCAACGGTATGCCGTCAGCAGTGCGCAAGCGTGTCAGTATTGTATCGTTGTAGCGTTCCCCTTCGCTCAAGTGCTCTATTTCGCAGTTATGCTCGCCGTTCTCTATACCTTTTATATATTCCTTAATGTCGGCAATGTTCCATTGGCGTGATGTTCCGTTATATGAGTGTGCAGCAGCTCCGCAGCCAAGATACGGCGTGCCGTTCCAGTAGCTGCTGTTGTGGCGGCTCTCCTTACCAGGCATTGCGAAGTTGGATATCTCATAGTGCCGGTATCCTGCTTTCTTTATGTTTTCTATAAGCATTTCGAACTGCTTTACATTCTCCTCTTCGCTCAACTCCCGGAAATCTCCTCTTTGCAGAGCACGATAGAGCGGTGTCCCTTCCTCGTACATGAGATTGTATGCCGAAATGTGGTCGGGTTTAAGCTCTATAGCACTTTCAAGGTCGTTCTGCCACTCTTCTGCAGTAGAGCCGGGAAGCGCGAATATGAGGTCGATGCTTATATTTAAGAATCCTGCTTCTCGTGCATTTTTTACGGCTTGACGTGCTTTTTCGGCGTTGTGCCTGCGTCCAAGACGTTTCAGCTGTATGTCATTGAAGCTCTGGATTCCCATGCTTATCCTGTTGAACGGCATCGTGCGCAAGACGGAAAGGAACTCCTCGGTAAGGTCATCGGGGTTGCATTCTATTGTTACTTCCGGATTCTCGGATATCCGGTATGTGGCATATACGGTGCTGCATATCCTCTGCAACTGTGCGATAGTGAGCGTCGAAGGAGTCCCTCCGCCAAAGTATATTGTCTCAATGGCCTCCTCATTCAGGTATTCCTTTCTCTCGACAATTTCACGGCATAGTGCATCGACATACTTCTCCTGCATATTATATAAGGTAGAAGAGTAGAATGCGCAGTAATTGCACCTCCGCTTGCAAAAAGGTATATGTATATATATTCCTGCCACTTTTTGTACTCTTTTTGGCTGCAAAGATAACTTTTTTTGTTTCTTGAGAGAAAAAGCCTTGCTTTCTATTTGCTTTTGTTTCGAAAAATTCCTACATTGCCAACTCATTTGAAACTTTAACTAACTAACCGATTGGAACGGGTGCTGGCATAGGATTGATAAAAACTGCCGCAAAGGATGATGATTATTTATTTTGTAGCTGATGCACCTTTTCCTGTTTAAAACAAAAATAGTATGAAAACTTATCAAACCAACGAAATCAAAAACATTGCGATCGTAGGATGTTCCGGCTCTGGAAAAACCACTCTCACGGAGTCTATGCTCTTTGAGGGTGGCATTATCAAGCGTAGAGGTACAATTGAGGCAAAGAACACCGTTAGTGACTACTTCCCTGTTGAGCAGGAGTATGGCTATTCGGTGTTTTCAACTGTATTCCAGATTGAACAGGCCGGCAAGAAACTGAACCTTATCGACTGTCCGGGTTCCGACGACTTCGCTGGAAGTATGGTAAGTGCCATGACTGTTGCCGATTTGGCAATGATGGTCATCAACGGCCAGTACGGTGTTGAGGTAGGTACACAGAACTGCTACCGCTACATCAAGAAAATGAAGAAGCCTATGATGTTCGTTGTCAACCAGGTCGATAACGAGAAGTGCGACTATGATACAATTGTTGAGCAGTTGCAGTCTATCTATGGTTCAAAGGTTGTTCCGGTGCAGTATCCATTGAATGCAGGCCCAGGCTTCAGTACAATCGTTGACGTGCTGTTGATGAAGAAGCTTACATTTACAGGCGAGGGTCAGGCTCCTATCGTGGAGGACATCCCGGCTGGTGAACTGGAGAAGGCCAAGGCTCTTCACATGGAACTTGTCGAGAAAGCTGCTGAAAATGAAGAGGGTCTTATGGATAAGTTCTTCGAGTCTGAAGAGTTGACAACTGACGAAATCCGTATGGGTGCACGTATGGGTCTTTCTACAGACAGCGTTTATCCGGTGCTTTGCTGTTCTGCGTCAACAGACGTTGCTGTAAGCCGTCTGCTTGAGTTCCTTGCAAATGTTGCCCCGGAGATTACAGATATGCCTCAGCCTGTTAATGCGGAGGGTGAAACTGTTCCTTATAACAGTGAGGCTCCTACATCTATCTTCTTCTACAAGACATCTGTTGAGCCGCATATCGGCGAGGTCAACTATTTCAAGGTTATGAGCGGTACTCTAAAGGCCGGTGACGATCTCCTGAATGCTGACCGTGGCTCAAAGGAGCGCATTGCCCAGCTCTATTGCAGTGCCGGTGCGAACCGTGTGGCTGTTGATGAACTCAAGGCCGGTGACCTCGGCTGTACAGTAAAGCTGAAGGATGTGAAGATTGGAAATACTCTTAATGCAAAGGATTCAAGCAATAGATTCTCTCTTGTCAAGTATCCGGCTTCTAAATATTCACGTGCTATCAAGCCTGTAAACGAGTCCGAAATCGAGAAGATGATGCAGATTCTCAACCGTATGCACGAAGAGGATCCTACATGGCGTATCGAGCAGTCTAAGGAATTGCGCCAGACAATCGTTTACGGCCAGGGTGAGTTCCACTTGCGTACTCTCAAATGGCGTCTTGAGAATGTAGAGAAGATTCAGGTCAAGTACGAGGAGCCTAAGATTCCTTATCGCGAGACCATTACAAAGGCTGCACGTGCCGATTATCGTCACAAGAAGCAGTCGGGTGGTGCAGGTCAGTTCGGTGAGGTTCACATGATTGTTGAACCATACGAGGACGGCAAGCCATTGCAGGAGGTCTATCGTTTCGGTGGCCAGGAGTTCAAAATCAATGCAAAGGGTACCGAAGAGGTTACACTTGACTGGGGCGGTAAGCTTGTCTTCGTTAACAGCATTGTGGGCGGTAGTATCGATGCACGTTTCATGCCGGCAATCCTCAAGGGCGTAATGGAGCGTATGGAGCGTGGTCCTCTCACAGGTTCTTATGCACGTGATGTGCGTGTAATCGTTTATGACGGAAAGATGCACCCGGTTGATTCAAACGAGCTTTCATTCATGCTTGCAGGACGCAATGCCTTCAGTGCAGCGTTCCGTGAGGCCGGTCCAAAGATTCTTGAACCTGTATATGATGTCGAGGTATTCGTTCCATCCGACAAGATGGGTGATGTGATGAGTGATATCCAGGGTCGTCGCGGTATGATTATGGGTATGGAGAGCGAAAATGGCTATGAGAAACTCTCTGCAAAGGTTCCTTTGAAAGAGATGGCTTCTTACTCTACAACATTGAGCTCGCTCACAGGCGGACGCGCATCGTTCATTATGTCGCCTTCTACATACGAACTTGTTCCAGGCGATGTTCAGAACAAGCTTGTTGAGGAACTGGCTGTTAAGGACGAAGAATAATGACCAGTTGACTTATTCAATGAAAAGGGCAGCCACAAGGCTGCCCTTTTTTAGTTAAATTGATTTCTTGTTTTGCAAAATAATCGCTTTTTATCGAATTTAACTTGCTTAAATAGTAATTAATGCGTTTATTTTTGTTAATAAAAAGAAAAAATGAGATAAAAAGCTGCCTTATGTTGCACGCGCTATAATTCTTCTGTTTATATTTGTTGTATGAAAAAGAATACGATTTGGATTGTCGGTCTTGTAATGGGTATCTGTTGTGTGGCCCTCCTTTATCTGCAGGTGTCGTACATAGATACTATGATTGAAATGCGCAGGCAGCATTTTGAAGAGGGCGTGCGCCGTAGCCTTTACCAGGCTTCATATTCTTTGGAGATGGATGAGATGCGGCAGTATCTTTCAAAGGATATTCAGCGCGATATATTGAGCGGCCAGTTGAACGATTCCGGTATAAAGCTTGAACATAGCTATGTCACCTCATCCGAAAGCGGTGATGTGGTTTCTACTTTTGAGTTCAAGACAATTGTTTCCAATCCTCCTCATTTCGAGAGCACTCTTAAGACTCATAGCGGCAGAAAGAACCTCTCTGTCGAGGAGGCGCAACGCTTGTCGCTCGATGTCTTGAGAATGAGGTACAAGTATCAGCGTGCAGTGCTTGATGAAGTAGTATATAACATGCTGTATCAGGCAAGCGAGAAGCCGCTTAAGAGCCGCATAAACTTCCGAAGCCTTGACAATACTCTCAAGAACGAGCTTGCCAATAACGGTATTGACTTGCCCTATCATTTCAGGGTGCTTGCCAGCAACGGTCGTGAGGTCTATCGTTGTCCCGATTATGAGAAGCATGAAAGCGGTAAGGTCTATTCGGAGATGCTTTTCAAGAACGACCCGCCTATGAGAGCGGCAACGCTTGAGATAAACTTCCCGACTCTGTTCCTGAACAAATATATTTACGGTTCGGTTAAATTTATGCTTCCTTCTCTGTTATTCACGTTTGTTTTGTTAATAACATTCATGATAACATTGTATATGGCTGTAAGACATAAGAAGATTACGGAAATGAAGAATGACTTCATAAATAATATGACTCATGAATTCAAGACACCGATATCGACAATATCTTTGGCTGCACAGATGTTGCAGGACCAGTCGGTAGCGAAGTCGCCCGAAATGTTCAAGAAACTGTCGGGTGCAATAGCGAGTGAGACGAAGAGACTGCGTTTTCAGGTCGATAAGGTGTTGCAGATGTCTATGTTCGATGACAAGAATACCGCGGCCTTGAAGATGAAGGAACTTGATGCCAATGAGCTTGTGTTGGGTATCATAAATACCTTTGCTGTCAAGGTCGAGCAGAACGGTGGCACCATAACATCGGAACTTGAAGCTGATGACCCCTTCATATATGTCGATGAGATGCATTTTACCAACGTGGTGTTTAATCTCATGGACAATGCAATGAAGTACAAGCGTCAGGATGTGCCTATGTCGCTTGAGATAAAGACTTGGAATGCAAACGACAAGTTTATGCTATCAATAAAGGATAACGGTATAGGAATAAGCAAGGAAAACCTTAAGAAAATATTCGACAAGTTCTACAGGGTGCATACCGGAAATGTGCACGATGTGAAAGGATTTGGTCTGGGCTTGGCCTACGTCAAGCAGATTGTGCAGGCGCATAGAGGTACGATTCGTGCCGAAAGTGAGCTGGGTGCAGGAACAACATTTATAATTGTATTACCTTTAAAATAAAAGATTATGGAAGAGAAACAGAGAATTCTATTGTGTGAGGATGATGAGAATCTGGGTATGCTTTTGCGTGAGTATCTGCAGGCAAAGGGATATTATGCAGAGTTGTGTCCCGACGGCGATGTCGGTTACAAGACATTCTTGAAAGGAAAATTCGATATATGCGTGCTCGATGTCATGATGCCCGTAAAGGACGGCTTTACTCTGGCTCAGGAGATTCGTGCCGTGAATTCTGAAATACCTATCATATTCTTGACAGCGAAGTCTCTTAACGAGGATATTCTCGAAGGCTTCAAGATCGGTGCCGATGACTATATAACAAAGCCTTTCAGTATGGAGGTGCTTGTCGTGCGTATTGAAACCGTATTGCGCCGTGTATGCGGCAAGAAGAACAAGGAGAATACCTTGTATAAGATAGGACGTTTCCAGTTCGATACCCAGAAGCAGCTTCTTACTATGGATGAGCAGCAGACCAAGCTGACAACTAAGGAGTCTGAGTTGCTGAGCCTTCTGTGTGCTCATCAGAATGAGATTCTGCAGCGTGACTTTGCGTTGAAGACAGTGTGGACCGATGACAACTATTTCAATGCCCGCAGTATGGATGTGTATATTACAAAGCTCCGCAAGCATCTTAAGGCCGATAGTTCAATTGAGATTATCAATATCCACGGTAAGGGATACAAACTCATAGCTCCGGATGTGGAGGCATGATTATGTATATGCAGAACAGCCCGGAATTCCGGGCTGTTCTGCATATAAGAAAAAACGCCGGCAAAGACCGGCGTTCATCTTTTTTTAATTGTTATCCTGCTCGCGTATCTTCTTGCTTGCCTTGATATATGTAATCAAGCCTGCAATCATCAAAGCAACTGAGCCTAAGTTTACAGAGTTGTAGTTGTTCCAACCCAAGAAGTGGCTGAGGATAATTATGATTGCTCCTACAATTATAAGAGCAAATCCTAATGATTTCAATTTATTTGCCATAGTTATATGTTGATTTTGATTATTTTCCAAATGCAAAGAAACATATAATAATTTAGAGAACGAAATTTTTTTGATAAAAAACTTCTCTGTAGCTATAAAACTTTGCTTGTTGATGGCTTTTCTGGCATTGAATATCAGGCCTTCGGTAAAAAGGTGTCTGCAAAACTTTGGTATTTGGAAAATTATACATATCTTTGCACCCGCGTTTAGATAAACGAATGTTTAACCTATTTATTAATTAAAAATGAATCAATACGAAACCGTTTTCATTTTAACTCCCGTTTTGTCTGATGCTCAGATGAAGGAAGCGGTAGAGAAGTTCAAGGGCATTCTCACTGCTGAAGGTGCTGAG
>JAFWXX010000032.1 GCA_017522915.1 Bacteroidaceae bacterium | reverse complement strand
CCTATTTATACCTATGGCAATCATTCTGAGCGTGCCGTTTGGTTTGGCGGGTGCATTCCTCTTTGCCTGGGCATTTGGCATAGAGAATAACATCTATCTGCAAATCGGATTGATAATGCTTATCGGTCTGTTGGCAAAGACGGCTATCCTACTTACGGAGTATGCAACACAATGTCGTGAGGCGGGTATGTCGCTCAAACAGTCGGCGTTTTTTGCTGCCAAGATGCGACTACGCCCAGTACTTATGACCTCACTTACGATGATATTCGGTATGTTGCCACTGATGTTCGCTTCTGGTGCAGGTGCCAATGGTAGTCGCACCATAGGAACGGGTGTTGTGGGCGGTATGCTTATCGGAACTATCGGCTTGCTCATTATTGTACCAGCACTATTTGTCGTGTTCCAAACATTGCAGGAGAAGTTCAAGCCCATGGTATTCAAGGAGTCTCATGACCCAATGATTATTGAGGAGATGAAGCAAATAGCACTGCTTAAACAGCAAAAGGAGAACACAAAAAAGGAATAGAGATGAAGAGAGAAATTCTATACATAGTCCTTGCAGTAATGCTTTCGGGATGTAGCGTATATCGTAAGTTCCCGCAAACAACCGAGGTGGATAAGAATCTATTTGGCGAGGAGTATATCACTGCCGATACAACAACTATCGCTTCGCTGTCGTGGCGTGAGCTGTTTCAAGATAGACATCTGCAGCAGTTGATTGATACAGCATTGGTGCGCAACACTGACCTTCGCACCGCATATCTTCGCACAGAGCAGGCCGAGGCGGTGTTGATGAATGCCCGCCTATCTTATCTACCCTCAGTAGGAGTATCTGCCGAGGGAACAGTCGGCAAGTCAGGTGGCACAGCATCGAAGAGTTATACAATCGGTGCTTCAGCGAGCTGGGAGATAGACATCTTTGGCAAGACCACCAACGCCAAGCGTGGCGCCCAAGAGGCTCTTGAATCGAGTAAGGCATACGCACAGGCCGTGCAGACAAACCTTGTAGCAACCGTAGCCAACGGATATTACACATTGCTTATGCTCGATGAGCAGTTGCGCATCAGCAAGCAGACCCTTGAAAGTTGGCAAAAGAGTGTTCGGGTGCTTGAATCTTTGAAGCGAGGAGGTGGTGGCGTAACTGATGCCGCAGTGCTTCAAGCCAAGGCAAACAGTATGGCGTTGGAGAGCGAAATCCTATCCATCGAAAAGAGCATCAAGGAGAGCGAGAATGCCCTCTGCACACTCTTGGCAACGACTCCAACATCTATACAGCGGAGCACCCTTGCCGACCAACAGTTTCCTACGGAGTTGTCCGTAGGTGTTCCCTTGCAGCTACTCGCCAACCGTCCCGATGTAAGAGTGGCAGAACACCAGTTGGCACAAGCCTTCTATGCTACCAACGCAGCCAGAGCATCCTTCTATCCATCAATCAACCTTTCAGGTAGTTTAGGTTGGACAGATGGTGCAGGAGGCGTAGAGCTCAACCCTACGGGCTGGCTACTTAACGCCATAGGCTCGCTTGTGCAGCCACTGTTCAATAGAGGTGCCAATATCGCCAACCTAAAGATTGCCAAGGCCGAGCAGGAGGTGGCGGTGCTCAACTTCCAACAATCACTGCTTAACGCTGGTGCGGAGGTAAACGATGCCCTTACAGCCTTGCAAACGGCTCGCAGAAAACTCGACATAGATAACGCCCAAGTAGCAACCTTGCAGGAGGCGGTACGCAAAACTGAACTCCTGATGCGCCACTCTTCTGCCAACTATCTGGAAGTATTGACTGCCCAGCAAACCCTGCTCAGCGCAGAGCAAGCTGTTGCCCAAGACCGCTTCGAAGAGATACAGAGCATCATCACCCTCTATCACGCTTTGGGAGGAGGCAAATAGTTTAGATTATGGAAATTACATTCGTTAAAATTGAAAAGTCCGATTATAACGACTTTTGCGCCGATGTGTGTGAAATATTCTCCTTTGCAGTCATCGAAACATTCGGTAAGCCTGAAAGTGGCAAAGAAATTATAGAACACGATGAGATTTTGGGAATAATATCAGACCCCGAATGTGAAACATACGCAGTATATGCCGATGGTATCAAGGTGGGTGGTATCTCTATAAAGGCAGATGCGGCAACGCTGCACAACTCTGCTGAATTGTTCTACATCTATCCCGAGTACCATGGTAAGGGATTAGGGTATCAGATATGGCAAGCGATTGAAAGATTATATCCCAACACCAAGGTTTGGCGATTGATTACTCCATATTTTGAGAAACGCAATATTCACTTCTATGTGAATAAGTGCGGATTCAAGATTGTAGAATTTTTCAACAAGGCACACACTGACCCTGCCCGTTCCCAGACAGGCGAAGCGTGCCACGATGAGTATTTTGTTTTTGAGAAACTGATGTAAACTAATAATAATACAAAAGTGGCGTATGTAGTGAACCATGTAGTTCGCTCGTACGCCACCTTAGTTTATTCACAATGCATCTTTGGAAGATGGTTGATTTCAGTACTTTACTTTCAAAAGTTTTATTTACCTTTGCATTCGTAGTTCTTGGGCTTGATTACGGCCTCCATGTAGTCTTCTATGTAGGATTTCGCAATTTTCGTAAAAACTAACACTGAAAATCAATCAGTTAAAATAAAATAACGGGTACCCAATGAGGCAGCCTATTCTTTTTATATCCTGTCGGATTCAACCGTTCACGCTTCCGGAGACGATATCGAGCAATTCATTTGTAATTGCCTGCTGACGCCCCTTGTTGTACTCCAGTACCAGTTCGGAGATAAGGTCATCGGCATTGTCTGTGGCTATCTGCATTGCCAGCATGCGTGCTGCGTGTTCTGCAGCCGTTGAGTCGAGCATCGCTGTATATAAACGCAAGGCTATGACCTTAGGCAGCAATGCCGAAACAAGTTCGTCGTTGCTTGGTTCAACAATGAACATATCATCAGGAAGCTGCTTATTTCCCTTCATTCCTGTTATGTCTATAGGCAAGAAGGTCTCGCGCACCGGAATTTGTTTGGCTGCAGAATGGAAATGGGTATATACAAGTTCCACCTTATCTATTTCCCCTTTGACGAAACGCTCCATAAGGGTGTATGCCATATTGGCTACAGGAGAATATTCTGCGGCTGCACAATACTCCATAAGTGTCTCATCGCAGTCGAGCCCTCTTTTCCTTATAGCATCACGCATCTTGCGCCCTACAGGCATTATCTCAAGATATGTGTCTTGAGACATATATCCGTCAAGCACATCATTGGCAAGACGTATTATATTGCTGTTGAAACTGCCACAAAGGGAAGAATCGGAAGCTATCGGGATAACGACAGCCCTCTTTACCTCTCTCTCAGCGATATATGGAGAATCTACAGATTCCGAACTGCCCAGGAATGAAGAGAGCATCGCATCGAGCTTAAGCTGATAGGGACGCATTCCCTCTATTCTCGCTTGGGCACGACGCAATTTGGCAGCAGAAACGAGCTTCATGGCAGACGTTATCTTCTGCGTACCTTTTACCGAAAGGATTCTCTGCTTTATCTCCTTGAGGTTCATGGCGCAATCAGTTCAGGGTTGAAGTTATCTCCTTTGCAACACTCTCAATCATTGCAGCAACATCATCGCTTATGACACCGCTTGCAAGCACATCCAAAACACTCTCCTTGTGACGTGTACGCATAACATCGAGGAACATTGTCTCAAACTCCTCTACCTTGTCGAGCGGTACCTCACGCAACAGGTTGTTTATTCCGCAATAGAGAAGAGCTATCTGTTCGGCCACCGGCATAGGCGAATACTGCGGCTGTACAAGCAGCTTGTTGTTGCGTCTTCCACGCTCGATGACCATCATTGTCACCGGGTCCATATCGCTTCCGAACTTGGCAAATGCCTCAAGCTCACGAAACTGCGCCTGGTCAATCTTAAGTGTTCCGGCAACCTTCTTCATCGATTTTATCTGCGCGTTTCCGCCCACACGCGATACAGAGATTCCGACATTCACTGCAGGACGGAATCCCTGGTTGAAGAGGTCGCTTTCGAGATATATCTGTCCGTCCGTGATGGAAATCACATTTGTAGGAATATATGCCGATACGTCACCTGCCTGTGTCTCTATTATAGGCAATGCCGTCAACGAGCCTCCGCCCTTGACCTTGCCGACAAGGCTAGGAGGAAGGTCGTTCATCTTCTCGGCAACCTCCTGCTGGTTTATAATCTTAGCCGAGCGTTCGAGCAGGCGTGAATGCAGATAGAAGACGTCGCCAGGATAAGCCTCACGGCCCGAAGGACGTCGAAGGATAAGCGACACTTCACGGTAGGCAACCGCTTGTTTGGAGAGGTCGTCATATACTACAAGCGCATGACGGCCTGTATCACGGAAATACTCGCCTATGGCAGCTCCTGCCATAGGGGCATAATACTGAAGAGCAGCCGTATCGGCAGCTGTTGCAGCCACCACTACCGTGTAGTCCATTGCACCATGTGTACGCAGTGTATTCACTATGGATGCTACAGTTGAGCCCTTCTGTCCTATTGCAACATATATGCAATAGACCGGGTTGCCGGCTTCGTATGCAGCACGCTGGTTTATTATGGTATCAATAGCTATTGCAGTCTTGCCGGTCTGGCGGTCGCCGATTATGAGCTCACGCTGACCGCGGCCGATAGGAATCATGGAGTCTATCGATTTGAGACCTGTCTGCAGCGGCTCTGTTACCGGCTGACGGAATATCACACCGGGGGCCTTACGGTCAAGAGGCATCTCGCACATCTCACCGGTTATCTCGCCCTTGCCGTCAAGAGGCTCACCCAAAGGAGTGATGACACGCCCCAGCATTCCGTCACATACATCTATCGATGCTATGCGGCCTGTACGTCTTATTGTCATGCCCTCCTTTATCTTGTCGGTAGGGCCCAACAGTATTGCACCTACATTATCCTCTTCGAGGTTCATGACAATGGCCTTAATTCCATTGTCAAACTCAAGAAGTTCATCGGCTTCGGCATTATAGAGGCCATATATGCGCACTACACCATCGCTGACCTGAAGAACAGTTCCTACCTCTTCGTATTTGGAGCTGTTCTCTATGCCTCTCAATTTTTCGAGCAGGACGCCCGACACTTCACTTGGTTTAATATTCATCAGACAAGTTTCCTGTTTTGTTTAACTAATTGCTTCCTGATTTCACGGAGCTGGCTCCCGACACTCGCATCAAGGCGTTTGGAATCGGCCTCAAGAATGAATCCGCCTATTATGGAGGGGTCAACCACATTGTTCAGTTCAACGCTGTCATGGTCTCCGGACAGCATGGCTGTAATTTTTCCGCTCAATGCATCATCTGCCGGAACAGCTGTTGTGAAATCGACAGCAAGTATCTTCTTCTCCTTGCGGTAGAGCATTATGTAGGCATGAGCTATAAAGAGAAGGAGCTCCTCGCGCTCTTCCTTGACAACAAGACGTGCAAAGCGTTCGAAAAGAGGCGATGCATTCACAGCATCACAGATGAGCCCTACTCTCTCTTTTTGGGAGAGAGATGGATTCTGAAGCACCACCGGCAACTGCTTCACCTTCTGGAATGTGTGACGGAGCTGCAACATCATATTGTATATTGCATTCTCTTCGCCATTCTCCAATGCGAATGCAAGCATCGCCTTGGCATACCTCATTGATATGACACCTATATTCATTTGCCCTTTTCCTTATCGGCCATAGCCTCATCGACAAGCTTGCCGATATATGCCTTCTGGCTTTCTGTTGATGAAAGTTCCTTACGGATAATCTTCTCTGCAATGGACAATGATAGCTCTGCAACCTGTGCGCGTATCTCATTCAGCACATCCTCTTTTTCCTGCTGTATGAGCCTGCGTGTCTCGGCAAGCATCTTTTCACCCTCATCCTCAGCCTTCTCACGAGCCTCCTTGATGAGCTGGTCACGTGTTGCCGCAGCCTCACGAAGAATCCTTGTCTGCTCTTCCTGGGCTTTCTTGAGAATATCCTGGCTCTGCTGTTCTATGTTCGCTAGCTTTTCATTAGCCTCTTTTGCATTCTTCAAGGCGTCGTCGATGAATCTCTTGCGTTCATCGACCATTGACGTTATGGCAGGGAAGCCATAGCGATGAAGAATGAAATAGACTATTCCGAATGCAACGAGCATCCAGAACACCAGACCGGCTTCGGGCAGTAGTAGTGACATGGCTGCAGTCCGGTATTATACAAAGAGTACAAGCAGACAGACAATCACTGCGAACATAGCCACACCCTCGATAAGAGCGGCTGCAAGCAACATTCCTGAACGGATATCAGATGCCGATTCGGGCTGACGTGCAATGGACTCAAGAGCAGAAGAGCCGATACGGGAAATACCCATTGATGCTCCGATAACAGCAATACTCGCCGCAATAGCAGCACCCATTTTTGCAATGGCTGAACCAGCTGCAGCCTGTAAAAGAATAGTCAAAAACATAATTGTATATTTAAGGTTAGTAAATCATTTTCATTCACTGCCATGATGTTCGGGTTGCGATAGCCCTATGAACACCGACGACAACATTGTAAACACAAAAGCCTGGATGAAAGCCACAAGCAGTTCCAGAAAACTCATGAATACTGTAAACAGCAACGACACTACAGTCATTGCACTGCCGATATACACATTGACAGCCATCGTTATGAATATCAGGCTAATGAAAGCAAGCATCACGGCATGGCCGGCAAGTATGTTCGCAAACAGACGCACAGTCAAGGCGAACGGCTTGACGAACACGCCGAAGAGTTCTATGAGAGGCATGAGAGGCAACGGCACTTTCAGCCATGCAGGCACATCGGGCCAGAATATCTCCTTGTAATATTCCTTGTTGCCGAAAAGATTGACAGCAATGAAAGTGCATGTAGCCAGAACAAGTGTAACGGCTATATTTCCTGTCACGTTCGCACCTCCTGGGAATATGGGTATAAGCCCCATGAGATTGCTCAGGAATATGAAGAAGAACGCTGTCAATAGATAAGGAGTATATCTTTTGTAGTTCTTGCCGATATTAGGTTTTATAAGGTCGTCCACAACCATTGTCACAAGCATTTCCATTACCCCCACAAAGCCGCCCGGTGCCTTGTCATCGGGCTTGCGGTGCTTGTACCATCTGGCTGTAAAGAGGACGATGACTACAAGAAGTATCGAATTGAGGATAACAGAAAGAACTGTCTTGGTTATCGATATATCGAGCAAAGGACGTACCTCGTTGCCTATGATATCAAGCTCGACAATCTTGCCTTCATGGTTGCCTGATGATGATATTCTGAAACCATTGTACTCCTCTTGCTCATGGAATACCGAAGAGGAGAAAACATTCCATCCCTTGGATTCGGAATAGATAATAACAGGAAGGCTTATAGAGATATGCTTGTCACCGACAGTCGCTATATGCCATTCGTACGAATCCTGCACATGCTCGAAGATTATCTTCTTTACATCCACACTACCCTTTCCGGAAGCATGCGACGATGCATTTGCCGGAGTATTGGCGAAAAGTGCCAGCATAAAAAGCAATATCAAGTGAATGCGTTTCATCATTGGGATATGTTTTTTTTGAGCCTGACAAGATATACCGACTCAACGGCAAGCATTATTAAAGAATAGATAAGGAAATAGAATAGCAAAACGATGGCACTCTCACGGAACAGAAATGCAAGCAGTGCAACCACGACAAGCGAAAGGAACATCTTTGCAGCTTTAAAGGCCATCAGCATTCCGGCAAATGATTTCACGTCATTCGGTTTCTCCATAACAATAATGGACAATGAATAGAAAATCCAAAAGTAGAGAGGTACAGCCAACAAATGGAGCATGCCGCACTCCAGCGATAGTGCCGAGATGACAGCGTAGCCAACAACTGCAAGCAGTATTGTTATAGCAGACAGTCCTATGAGCATTTTCGTCTTGTCCATAATTCACGTTCTAAATTTCAACACACACCGTAACCCTATTCTCCTTCACTTCTACGAAACCGCCTGAAACAGCAATGCTCTTCTCTTCACCCTCTGCAACCCACGACAACTTGCCTTGTGACAATGTAGATATTATAGGTGCATGGTTATGAAGGACTGTAAAAGGAGCCTTACCGCCAGGAAGCGTTACACACGACACTTCACCCGAAAATATGTTCTTTTCGGGAGAAAGTATATCAAGTGTAATAGAGGAATCCTTCATCATCGCATCATTTTATCTGTTCGAGCATCTTCTTGCCCTTTTCTATAGCCTCTTCTATTGTTCCCACGTTGAGGAAAGCCTGTTCGGGCAAATAATCGACCTCACCGTCAAGAATCATATTGAAACCGCGTATAGTATCTTCAATTGAGACCATAACACCCTTGACGCCTGTAAACTGCTCTGCTACAGTAAAAGGCTGGGAGAGGAAACGCTGCACCCTACGGGCACGGTTTACGGTCGTACGGTCTTCGTCGGACAACTCCTCCATTCCAAGAATGGATATGATATCCTGCAACTCCTTATTGCGTTGCAGAATCTGCTTTACTCGCTGTGCCGTGTCGTAATGCTCCTTGCCCACAATGTTTGCATCAAGTATTCGTGATGTAGAGTCAAGCGGGTCAACGGCAGGATAGATGCCGAGCTCTGCAATCTTTCGGCTAAGCACCGTTGTGGCATCAAGGTGTGTAAACGTCGTTGCCGGAGCCGGGTCGGTAAGGTCATCGGCTGGAACATATACAGCCTGGACCGATGTAATTGAACCATGTATTGTAGATGCGATACGCTCCTGCATTGCACCCATCTCGCTCGCAAGTGTAGGCTGATATCCTACGGAACCGGGCATACGTCCAAGCAATGCAGAAACCTCGGAACCGGCCTGAGTAAAACGGAATATGTTGTCTATGAAGAAAAGTATATCATTGCTTTTACCCTCTTTTGCTCCGGCATCGCGGAACGACTCAGCAATAGTCAGGCCCGAAAGCGCGACAGATGCACGGGCACCGGGAGGCTCATTCATCTGGCCATATACCAATGTAGCCTGTGACTTGGCGACTTCATTATAATCTATTTTCGACAAGTCCCACTCGCCATTCTCAAGGCCTTTCTTGAACTCGTCTCCATAACGTATCACATTCGACTCTATCATTTCACGCAAGAGGTCGTTGCCTTCGCGTGTACGCTCGCCCACTCCAGCAAATACGGAATATCCGTCGTGCCCTTTCGCGATATTGTTTATAAGTTCCATGATAAGCACGGTCTTGCCGACACCGGCACCTCCGAATAGGCCGATTTTGCCTCCCTTGCAATACGGTTCAAGCAAATCTATGACCTTAATGCCGGTATAAAGGACCTCCTGCACTGTAGATAGTTCATCGAACTTTGGAGCCTCGCGGTGTATCGGGTATGCTCCCTCCTTGTCGAGGTGCTTCAGACCGTCTATAGAAGCACCGACTACATTCATCATGCGACCTTTTATCTGGTCACCGACCGGCATCGTAATCGGCATTCCGGTTGAAACTACCTCCATCCCTCTTGCAAGGCCTGCGGTACGGTCCATCGCGACTGTTCTCACCGTGTCGTCGCCTATATGTTGCTGCACCTCCAGGACAAGATTGCGTCCATCGGGCATCGACACTGTCAAGGCATCATGTATCGCAGGAAGAAGCACCTTGCCGTCATCTCCTTTCTCATAGAAATTCACATCTATGACAGCTCCGATAACCTGAGCTATACGTCCTTTATTCTGTTGCATATAATAAATACGTTCTCTTATTGCAAACGCCGTATTAGGGCACTATTCTGCAAAGATAATGTTTAATTTGAAAAATCCTAATAATACAAGTGTTTATATATAAAAAACGAAGTGGAATGCATCGCTGCACCCCACTTCCAAACAAACACCATAAATCACCTTCATACCCGGCAGCACTGCAGGGCATGAACGCAGTATGCAATAATCTGTTGCATCAGCACTGCAATATTACGGAAATGCCACGGTAACGGAGATTCCATTATCGCGGCATAATATAGCAATTTCAATAAGAAGCTGTGGCCCGGAATGTCAGAATGTGACTATACGGTTCACCACACGGAACAGTGCTGTTATTTCCCTTTTGTCAATAGGAAATGAAGGATAGTTGGGAGAGACGCACCACATTACGCATGGATTGTCGTTATCGGGATAGCAATGCTTAATCATGCGTGCGTCATTAGCGATTATCAGATATATGCTTCCCGGAGAAATTTCGCTCAGTGAATCTACGCGTTTGACACCGACTATATCCCCTTCATATATCTCCGGTTCCATTGAGGTACCTACGACGGGGAAATAACATTCAGCCTTCTGAGAGGGCAACGATATGTAGCCGCTCGGTTTCTCCAACATCGGGTCGTACGCATCCCTGACGCCCGCTGATACCGGCAGATCGCTGTAGTAAGGCACACTTTGCATGCAGCATACCTCTTCACGCAACATTTCACCCTCTCCCAACAACAGCCATGAGGGAGATATTTCGGGGAAACAGTCCATTATTGCGTAAAGCAGTTCCATTCCTATCTTGCCGTCCTCATTTACCTGACGGTTGAGTGTACGCTGCGGCATCCCCAATACCTTGCTTGCGCGGTTCACATTCAGTTTCTTGTATGCAAACAAATATATGATACGCTCCTTAATACTTTTCATAACTTAATGTACGACTAATAAACCATGTGGCAATCGCCTCGCTATATAGAACAATTCCAAATAGCATAATTTGACTGAAACCACAACTCGAAATACAAAATTTGGGATTATATTTGTAGCCACAAATGGCTATTATAATAATTTTTGTATCAAACAAACATTTTAACAGCCCAAAAAGCAGACAAACAATCCTCTTGCACAAACTTAATACAATTTTCAGAAACAAAAAAATAGAAGAAATCGATTTACTATGAGAAGTAGAATTTTAACAAAAAGCAGACATGTTATCGACTGCATTACGGAGAAGATCATGGAATGGATTGAAACGTTCCGGAATCTTGCCGGCAAGCAAGGGTATGAATACAGCAATTTAACTGAAGTTTACACTATCAGAGGCGATGTATCCGAACAGGAATTTGTACAGAGTTTTCTTAAAGAGCGTTCAAGGACAATAAGACAGAACAGATACCGAATGAGTGTAAGGATAGATGACTTCTACAACGAAAGCATGCCCGGAGAAATAGGAAAGGTAACGCTTTATTGCAAGGAAAGATATGTCGATGAAGCTATTTTGGTTACAAAAGCCGAAGAAAACAGTGAGAACAGACTTATATACTGGAAATTCAAAAAAAAATAACATCATGACACCAAAGATATTGCTCTTTACACAGTTTGCGATGTTCCTGGCAATGATAGGGACTGCAGATTCATTGTTTACAGCTACACTTCCGACAATAATATTCTTTACAGCATTCGTAATATTTGCAAAATGCAGTATATACATAAGCGAGAACAAGAAATGGCTTGTCAAGAAAAATCAATGAGCAGAATTCATAAGATTATTTAATAAAAAGGCCCGGTCTTTATGAGATGAACCCCGAAAGTCAGATAATAAACTTTCGGGGTTCATCTCATATAAAAAAAATTCATCTCATTCTGCTGTTCCACGCAGCAGAAACATCAGCCTCAACTCCTGTAAGAAGACTCGAAGCCCCTATATTTCCTGTGACAGCAAACATATAGTATTTGTATGACTGGGTCGGGAAAAGCGGAAAACGAACATCCTGCACTTCTCCGTACAGTTCACGGCCATCAAGAATTCTGAAGTGAACCCCGTCGTTGCTGCATAGGAGATAACAGGCAAGAAGCGGTCTCTCATCATTATATCCGGCAGGCACTGAAGCATAGGCATGGAGCATAAACTGTTCAATGCGCTTAGGCAACTTCGTACCCCAAAGCAAAGGACGTGTGATAAGGAGAGCCCTATTTGCCCCCGACTGTTCATCGCCCAAGGCCAATATTCTGGTCGCATTGCCCAAATGCTGCAACAGGGTTGCTGTGCTGCACGAAGAAACAGCCCCCGACACCCGATAGGAGATACGGCTCCAGAGAGCATCCTTGAGAGAATATACATAGCAGTTGTCGCACAGTTCATTAGAGACGATTATCTCACCATGACGGGCATTGTAAGTTATACGGCACTGTTTCAGGAAATCATCCAAGTTCTCAACAGATACATTTGTCTGTAATCCGGCAAGAGCTGCAATATCCTTTATTGCAGGATTTTTATTGAAGACATCCGCTGTATTGTTTCCGGGCAGCAGGGGTTCAGAGATATCTCTTGTCTTGTTGCCCGAAATGAGCATCACACCTTTCTGCCCTACAAAGACTACACCGGAATCGACGCAGCATACTGCATCGGGATTACGGCACACATCGCGTGAGAACGGATAGCATGCAGAATAGGCAATGCTTCCCGAAGCATCAAGAGACATCACCCATATTCCGTCATGGCAGAACACGAACAGCGGATGCTCGCCGAAACGCCCTTGCGAGAGTTCGACGGTATTGCTGGCCATAGCTACAATGGGTCTCTGCGAAGGCATGTAGGTACATGCAGCCGGGAACATGAATGGATTATCCGTTGCCGAGACCTTCAGTACAGAAGCCCTCTCCTCAAAGGCACGTTTGTCCTTCGGCATCGAGCCGCCGATGAGTATCCAACTGTCATCTATCGGTATATTGCATATATCGGTATCGACAGAACCGTTCGGCTCTACGGATATGGTAAAGACAATCCTGTCGCCATCGGCAATGTCACGAGGAATAGAGAAGACCCTTAAACTGCCGAACTCGTCGGGAGGAAAATCAAGACCTGCGTATTTCCAGCATCCGTCTTCAGCGGAGTATATGACCTCATGGATTCCCGGTTCATTTGAAAAGAGACGCAGTACATCGTCATCACCGACCGCAGCTGCGGTAAAGCCCGAAGCAAAGAAAGACTCTACGCTTACGGAAAGCATGACACCGCTCTTATGAAGATACTGGGCCTGATTAAGGAACTTATGAGGCGAAAGTTTGAAGTTCTTTACAAAAAGCTCTGTATCGAGACAGACATATACATTCATCTCAAAAGCTCTTGAATCGGGGTAAGAAAGGAGAGGGGGAAGCTCGAATATTCCATTCACGTAACGTAGTTCTGCACTGCCGTAGTTCTTCACGACGACAGCTATTCCGTCATCTGTCCTTATCTTCGTCTCTATCGCAATGCCTTCAATATGCTGCAAATCTTCGGAAACAGCCTTTATCGATGATGCATCGTACCCGGCAAACAGAATTTCACGCAGGGAAGCAATATGCAACCTGTTGTTAAGAGTATAGCTGCATCTTGCAGCCAAGGAAGAGAGCGAAGCCGGTATCTGGGCAGAATTGAGGCTTTGCTGCAGCTGCAGGTTCGTTGGCGAAACATCCTTTATGGAATAGGTGCATACACCGTTGATATCAAACTCTGCCACTTTGTAGAAAAGATACGAAGAGGCTATCTCATCCCAAAGTTCATCGATATCCTTTACGGCATATCCTTCGTAGCTTTTCTTCATGCGTACTCCGGTTGAAAGATTGTGCAGCCTTGCCACGAGTGTGTCGGCCTTATGCCCCATTATGGAACCTGTAGTAAAAAGGTCTATTCCAACGACCACTCCTTTCCAAGGTTCCAGTTCGATGTTCGAAAAGGAGAAAGCCGGTTTGAATCCTTGCACTTTTACATTGTATGTAGAATAGCCGTCGGACGAGCCGTTACGTTCGGAATAGAAGTTGTCCGAATCACGGCCAACGCCATCAACGACATTATCGTCACTTACATAGACAGGATGAGAACAGTAGATGTACGACCCGTCGTAAAGCCTGAGACCGAACCGGAATAGTGCCCTGTCGATATAATAGCTTTCAAGATTAAGGAAATAGATGCACTCGTCGTAAAAACCCTTTTGGTTGTATCGCCACGAGCTCTCGAAATCGTCAACCGACGATGTCGCAGCGAAAGACTCTTCGGTTGTAAGAAGATGCACCTTCGAGCTGACGGCAACCTCCAGTTGCGGAACAGCCGGAGATTCACCCAACCAGATGAAAGTACCTTCGGTATAGAAGATATAACGGATACCGTTTTCTGTCATGCAACAGAGAATGTTCCCGATAGCCTCTACACTCCTCACACCCGACAGTTCCTCGAAAAGCAGGCGTTCTCCTGCCACATCAAGGAGTGGAGCCCAATCCTTGTCGTAAAAATGCAGCGTGCCTGCCGCGTCATCTGTAACACATATATAACAGCCGGACATCTCATGCCAGACTATTGACGAATACCTTGACGGAAGCAACGCCACCGATACCATATCGGGAACCGGTTTCATAGATCCGTTGCACGGACGCAGGTTCATCAGCTCCAGGCACTCGCCCTCAGCAGCAAGAAGAGGGTCGCTGCTCCTCGATATTCCTTTGAACGGAAAGAATTTTTGCATGTCATTTGTTTTTTATCGTTCTGTATATCCATCCGGCTATTCCGCTACGCCATAAAAGGAACAACAATAGAGCCACAGGAAGCAGTTTCCACCACGAAAAGCACTTCCCGGAATTCTTCTCAACCGTTACCGTACGCACTCTGTACAAGGTGTCGCACACCACAACAGTGTCGTGCCTTACAATCTCCTTGTAGGCAGTCTTGTATTTCGTAAAGAATACCGTATCGGCCTTTTCGCGTATAATTATACTGTCATGCAGCACTATGCTGTCCTTTATAAGCCTTTCTCTCATGCAGGCAGTCGAAGAGTACTCTACGGCACTATTGTCGTAACTGCGGCATGAGAGAAGCAGAATAACGGCACTAAAGCATATTCTTGTTATGTTTTTCATATTCGATATAATCCTTAAGATAACCGTAGCGTTCAAGCACGCGCAGGCTCAACACATAATAGAGGAAGTCGAGTATCCTGAAGAGCGTACTCTTCTCATTGGTTATCATCCTCGCATTCCGCAATATGTTGGTACCATAGAAATATATTGCAACATATATCATGAACGAGACACAATGTACTGCCGTGCTCTCTTCACCCTTGAAATGCCCAAGAAGATATATTGATGCAACCATCACAAAGTATATCGCAGCATCCCTGAAGAAACAGAATGCCTTGCGGAAGCTCCAGTCGCGATGATTGGTGACATCGGCGAGCATACCAATCAGGAAGTTGACACTGAAAAGGAAAACCAAACCGAAAATATCGTTCCTTATAGGAAACAGAAGACCTGCAATGTTCGCAAACAGAGAGGCCACAAAAAGCTTAAGGCCATCCATAGCATCATAGTTCAAGACATTTGACAAGAGTCAGTTCGCTGCGCGATGCCAGCTTGACGTACTGCCCGCGCATAGGACCTTCGAGCGTAACCTCGCACTTCGTCTCATCGAGCCCGAAATCGTCATATTTTATATACTCCTCGACACCGTCAATGCTCACAAGCACGTCAACCGGATATGGGCCGCCCTTGTGTACACGCACTCTTATATCACCTCCGGCGCAGACAATGGGTTCACATTCCCAATAGCCGTCACACTTTGTAAAAGCCAGATTTCTTACTGCCATAATTCTATTTTTTAACATTTACACCACCATTGCACAGGGCCAAAGAATAAGAAAGGAACGATTTTGAAGCATCATACTTCTCGAACATATTGTACAGCAAAGCTGCACACTGGTATGCAACGGCATCATCCATGCCTTTGTCATAACCGTCAAGGCCTGTATCAGGATTGAACGAGGCTTCATATACAAGCGATTCAAGACGAGCCGCATCGGGCAGCGGATAAAGCTCCGCTACCCTATTGCCGGCTGAATCTACACCCTCGACACATACAGGCCTGCTCTTGCCGGCACGTGTGCTGCTGTTCCTCTGCCATGCGGCTTGCTGCGATGAGGCCGGATAAAGCACACTGCACGGACGCTCCCAACCGCTTACGCCAAGAATTACAAGAGAGACGAAGTCGGCGGGCAAGGCTATATATCCCGAACCGTCGCCATTATCTGCAATGACGGCAGAAGATGGAACAACACTCCTCACATTCACCCTTTTCCCAGGCTGTTTGTTTCCTTGTATAATGGAAACAGCCTGAGGAATCAGGGTTCTTATGCTCTTGTCAAAGGAACGCGCGTCTTCGGTAAGCAGCGATATACTCTTATCTTCTTCAGCCTCATTGATGAGGATACGCACCCTTTTTACAATATCATCTGTTGAAATCATAGCCAGTTAGGGAATGAAATGCCTTTAGCCAGTGCTATTCCTTTCACCGCAGCCTTGTTCTGCAACTCTCCCAGAGTGCAGTTGTAAGGCTCGGCCATAAGAAGAGCCCTTGCCTGCTGCATGTTTGTCACTTCGGGAAAAGAGGTGCTTTCATCACAAGGTTCCTCAACTGAAGGTTGGGCAGATGTTTCATTGAGAATCTCCACATGCCCGCGTTTTATCTCTCCTTTCTTGAAAGCCTCACTGTTTTCAATTGCACGTTGGAAAAGCGCGTTGTCGGTTGTGTATTGCGCCGGATATACCCCAGTCGAGTTCATGGCACCGCCGGTAAACTCAATTCTGACAAGTGCCTTCCCTATACGGAAATAGCTGTTACGCTCTATTTGTCCGTGAATTTCGTATGTTATTCTTTTTTTCATAATATAATATTTTAAAAGCGGATGCCCATGCAACTCCAAAACACAAAATATCGCACAGGCACCCGCAAAGTCATGGTTTAGACAAGAATCTCACCGGTATATTCAACCCAAGTAGTGCCGTTGAAGGTAACAACCGTACCTGCGCTGAACCATAGCTTAGGAGTACCGTTCACCGTATGGCTCACATCGGCTGTAAGTATCACGACATCATTGAGCACAGGTGATTCGGGCAGAGCTGCCGCGCTTGTCACCTTTGACGCGCCCGGAATATCACTTTCGGTAGCCGAACCGTTGACCCAGATATGTGAATATCCCTTGAGGCAGAGACAGTCGATTGTCATCACGACCTCGCGCTTTGCCTCCTCGCCATCGACGTTCTCGGTCTTTGCATCCTCGTTCTTCATGTAGTAACGCACAAGACCGTTCTCGTCGATAAGGCCTCCGCAGTGGGCATATCCCAGAGCATCGAGAGTCGGGTCATGGATTAGGTCGATATCGCCGAATACTGTGTGAATCTTGGTACATTCGATGCCAAAGACCTTATCGCCCGAAACGGAGATGTTCTTGTGAAGAGTGAGGTCTATCTTCTGGATATCGTTAAGCAGCTGCTTGCCCAATAGCCATATAGCCTTCTTCGTACAATTGAAGCCGGTGAACTTGACCATCGAAAGGTTGATGAGATCGGCCAGAGTAATTTTTGAAGAGAGGTCGTACTGACGCTTGAACTGCCAACGGATACCCTTTGAGAAGTAATCCCACTGGTAGCCCATTGCATTGTCCATAGCCTGCACCTTGAACTTTCCCGGCTGCCCGACCCAGGCTGTACGGCAACTCTCAAGACGGAACTGGCGCAATACAGCCTCTGCTATCTGCGACTCGCTGAACAGGATACGTTTCTTCTGCGCTGCGAAATAGTCGCTGACAATGCTGTTGCAGAGCTGCTTCTGGAGGAACATGCGTTCAGGCACCGGCACTATTGTCGATGGAGCAATGAACTTCTGAGTCTCGTAGGCTGCCGAAGACAAAAGTATCACCTCTGTTCCAGCCGGAATTGTAGGGACAACGCAGTAATCGTCACTCGAATTTACCTTAGGGCCGTTCACGGCCATAGCGATAGGAGCTTCGGTCGTGCTGTTCTTGCCGACGAAGAAGAGCATCAAATCCACTCCCGGAAGCTCTACCTGGCCGGTCGGATCGTAACCGTTCACGCCTTTACATATTGCAGTATAGTACTCCTGGAAGATTTTTCTCTCACCGGTTGTCGAGAACGGAATCTCGGCACGTGTTGCCTTTATTCCCGTATAAGTCTCATTGGTGTAGGCCTTCGAACGCTTGTCGTCGACAAGATAATGGTCAACCTCGAACGAGTTGACACGCACCTGACGACGTATCCTGCGCTTGATAGTATCGATAATGCTCTCATCGCTTGCGATGCTTGTTATCTGGTCATCGACATCGGCATCGATAAGGTCGCTTCCCAGCTCGCTCGCATTGGAAACGGTAGTTGCATCACCGATTCCCTGAGTTGCAAGGCCGCCGATGCCGTTCGACGGCTTAGGCGAACCGGCTGGAACCGCATTGACCGTTGCAAGCATAAGACCGGCAACATCATCGGCCATAAAATAGAGAGCTGCAGCAAGCAGCATCACGAACACAAACAGAGGGTTTTCCCTCAAAAAAGAACAGATTCTTTTCATAAAACAGATTATTTATTGATTGATAAAAAATGTTACGCGTTCAGAGCCTTCTCTAAAAGCGAATTGCGCTTGCGTCTTGCCTCAATGTTCGGAGCCACGCTGCTCATGCCCTTAGGCATCCCGTCACCGAAATCCTCTCTCATACGCTGGATATTCGTATTGCGGCCTTTGATGTCGCCTGCAGCAAATGCATCCTCAACATCCTTTTCGTATGTCAAGGCATGGTCGAGAGCCGTACATACCTCTTTAGAGTAATTGCCGGCAAGAATAGGAAAGACCAGCTGTTCCCAAACGTTCTCCATGAATACCGAAGGCTCATAGCCATGCTCGTTGCAGAACTCCTCCACAACAGGCAGACTCTTCTGAAGATTGTTCTCATACTCGCGGCGTTCCTCGTCAAAACGTGCAGCCTCCGCCTTACGTTCCTCATCGGCAAGCAGCATTTCGCGGTATTCGGGGCTCTGTTCATCCATTTCAACGAACTGACGGCCAAAATAACGTGCTACTGCCGCAGGCGCACTGCTCTTGCCCTCGACAAGATCCATGAGCATCTGTGCCAGGCGCGGGTCACGTTCAAGAGCTTCTATAAGACGCTGGTTCTGTTCGTGGTTGATGTAAAGATGCTGCAAAAGCGTTTCCTGTGAGAAGCTGTCGTTCAAATCAAAATCCTCACCGAAGAATTCTTTCAAGCCCTTTTCGAGTTCCTTGTAGGAATTATTCTCAACGGGCTTCATCTGAGTCTGCCAGGACTCGTCACTCGCGGCTCTATGCTGCATAGGCATATCCGCTTTCTCAAGATTGTTTTTGTACTGTTCCATAGTTCAAATGTTTTTTTCGACAGCAAAGGAACAATACAAAAGTGCGATGAAGGTTGTTGAATTGACAATACAGAAACAGGATGAGCCGCAAAAGGCTAACATGCCGGATAAAAGAGTTTGCACTTACTCAGAACACGCCTGTACATATTATATGCGAGCTTTTGAGGACGTATCATTGCATACAAGGATTAATGCTGTTGATAACTTATTGGTAAAACAACAAACTTTCAGCCATTTCTGGCTATATTTTTGCAATCAAAAAGCAGTATGAAAAACACATTGAACAGTTCTGTTCGCGAGATGCGCAAACAGGACGTTATCGACAGTTTCTTCGATTCATTGAAGGAACTCAGGAAAAGCAAGCCTTTTGCTACACAGAACGAAGTAATAGAACATGCCGTAAAGAAAGGTGCACCGCGGTTCTACGTAACATTTGAAAATGCACGACGCTTCATCTCACTTCTTTCGCGCAAGAAGAAACTTCCCCTTGTCAACAGCAACAAGCTGGAGATGTACAAGGAGATTTACAGACGCTACATGCAACAGGTGAAGGACAGCAGCAAGAGGTACAAGTACCTCATTCTCGAAAAAATCATCGAAGAGCCGGCACCTTCGTTCTATCTGGACGAAGAGACATTCCGCGGAATCATTTACAAGACATTGCGCAGGAAGAAGAGTGAATTAACGTTCAACAGAGCAGTAGGCTGAAACCGGTAGTGCCAAAACAACAACCTTGAGGAAGAAAATGAAAAGTACATTTGCATCAAAAACAACATAATGGAAAAGATAGAAATATCAATAGACATCAACAATATAAAGGAAAGGGTACAGAGAGAGAGCGGCACAATTGCCAAAGCCCGTTCAGGAGCAGGAGTTGCCGATTCGCTTGCAGACATGCTCCCGGCAACTGATGACGAAAGCGATATCATCGAGAAGAACATATCGGCTAAACTCAACGGACTTATGATACTTATCGGGCGATATATGCCGGCATGCAGGTTGGCTACGAGGGAGAACAACGGCGAGACCGGGCATACGGTTACAGTAATCGTTCCGCACAACTACCCCAACGCCAACGGCAATAAAATCAAGAAGTGCATCGAAGAGATACTCTTTTGCAGTACAATGCAGGAATGGGCTTTGCTGATTAAGCCCGATGAAGCAGGCATATACACCGAAAAGACAAACGAAGCTACCGTACAGCTGAGAACGGTTCTGACCGAGCGCAAACGCCCTGCAATGAAAAACGTCTGCAAAGAAAACATCATAGAACTATGAAAAACACAATACTTATAAGGAGAGACGAACTGCAGCAGCAGATTGATTTAAGGAACTTCTACATGGGAGAATCGGCAAAGCGCAAGGAGCTGAATGCCGACACCATACAGAGCAGCAAGGACGATGAAGAACTGCTATTCATGTTTGCACGCCAGGCATGCAACGAGCTGGTTACTGCTGTTGCTCTTCGTTTCCCCTCAATTTCCTACAGCATAGACAACAGTTACGTAATGCTGGAGTTCGACACGGCAGGAAAGAGCCGGAAGCATCTGTTGCCCATTCTCAAGCAGGCAGTAAACGACTATATCGTCAACGAGATGACATTGCAGTGGCTATTGCTGAGGGAGCCGAAGATGGCAGATAGCTACATCGCATTGCGGAGCACGCTCTACGACAATGTACAGATGCTGTTTGCCAAGTTCTACAACTCTACAAGGATAAGGCGGCGTGCAACCGACCTCGCAGGAATATGATGAGTGTGATGGATAAAGAGAATATCATCATTGAGAACAGGAGACGGCTGGGAGACATCTTAGCCGTCTATGACCCTATTACAGGAGAAGGCTCAGCTTCAATAGAGAGAGAACGAATAGAGATAGAAGGCTTCCCCATAACAGAAATGAAGCTCCCGGCCTCGATGCTCGATGACGAGTCCGTTGCAAGGCTGATAGCCGGCGGAGCAGAAAGGTACTTGCGCGAGGTGAAGAGCATGGAAGCAAGCGACAAGAACATCATAAGCCTATGGCTTGAGTTCTGTCTCAAACGCATAAAGCATGACTTTGAGTACTGGGCACGTACCATGACCACCATTGCCGACAAGGGGAAAGGGCGTGACACAGCATTTACACTCAACCGCCCCCAACGCATGTATCTGAAGGCATTGGAAGAACTGCGCCTTAGCGGAAAGCCTATCGACATCATTCTCCTTAAGGCACGTCAATGGGGAGGCAGCACACTCACGCAGCTGTACATGCTATGGATTCAGCTCGTGCACAAGCGCAACTGGAACAGCGTTATCTGCGGCGACATCGAGAAGCAGTCATCAATTGTAGCCGGAATGCTTGCAAAGGTAATAGCACGTTACCCTCGCTGGGCAAGCGGAGGCAAACAGCTCACCACCGCCCCGTATCAGGGAGCACAGAAGACCCGCGTAATAAGCTGGAGCAACAGCCGTTACTCATTAGGGTCGGCACAGAAACCCGACTCCCTGCGAAGCGAGGACATAAGCATGGCTCACCTTACAGAGGTCGGGCTATGGAAAGCGACGCAGGGACGCAAGCCCGAAGACCTTGTACAATCTATCTTCGGTTCCATAGCAAGCGGTGCATATACTCTGAAGGTAATTGAATCCACTGCAAAGGGTGTAGGCAACTTCTTTCACCGTACATGGACCGATGCATGCCAAATGCGAAATAACTTTACACCCGTATTCATACCCTGGTTCAGCATCGACCTCTACAGCAAAACGTTAGCAACAAATGACTACAGCGCATTCATCGACAGCATGAATGAATATGAGCACCACCTGTTCGGGCTTGGAGCCACATTGGAAGCAATTGCATGGTACCGCGACAAAAGACGTGAGATGCCCGATGAGTGGAGACTATTTTCCGAGTTCCCTTCCACACCCGAAGAAGCATTCCAGAGCACCGGACGGAGAGTATTCAAGATAAGCTATGTGAATGAGGCACGCAAGGGGTGCGTACCCCCGACATTCGTCGGTGACATTGCAGAAAGAGGAGAAAAGGGAAAGAACGGCGAGAGCACAGTATTTGTCCCCGCCTTGCCTGGAGAGAACAAGGAAGATGGAATGCTCCAGGTGTGGCTTATGCCTGAAAAAGAGGAAGATATGCGCGACCGTTACATTGTAGCAGTGGATGTAGGAGGCACCGGCAGCAAGGCCGACTACTCATGCATTGTCGTCGCCGACCGCGCAGCGATGCCCGACGGAGGCGTGCCTGAGATTGCAGCCTGCTGGCACGGACATATTGAACACGACAGGCTTGCATGGAAGGCAATGGAAATAGCAAGGGCATACAACAATGCACTTCTTGTCATAGAGTCGAACACCTTAGAGACAGAGGGAACCGAAGGCAACAACTTCGAGTATATACTTAACGAGATTGCAGGCCGATACAGCAATCTCTACTGCCGTACATCCATTCAGGAGATAAGGCAAGGACGGCCGCGGAGATGGGGATTCCACACCAACAGCTCAACAAAGCCAATGGTGATAAACTTCCTGAACAAAGCTTTGAGAGACGGCCTTTACATTGAAAGATGTTTACAGACAGCACACGAACTGGACCTTTATGAGTTCAAGGAGAACGGCAAGGAGACGGGAGCCGTCGAAGGCAACCACGACGACCGCGTGATGGCAACTGCAATACTTGTATGGGTATGTTACAACCACCCGTTGCCTTCGAGAACAAGCAGTTCGGGCAGCAACAGAAAACATACAAGAATCATAAGCGAAGCAAGCATATAAACAAAAGACGACCTGACAATCGACAAGCTATAGGTGCGGTAAAAAACAGTGTTACTTATATTCACAAGTCCGACAAAGACAAACGGCAACAGCCAAATAATAACGCAAACAACAAATCAAAACCGTATCCCTATGGCAAGTATAAAGGTAAAGTTTCGCCCCTCGATAGCAGATTTTCTTGCAGAACTAGAATAATTCAAATCTAATTGTGCTCCCCAATCGTAATAATTTGCCTGCTAAGGGCTTATTATTACGGTTTTTAAGTAAATTTGCAATTGAATATGAACTAGTTATTCAATAAAAATTAGTGGATGGAAAACCTATTATAAATGCAAAAATGATATGATGACACGAGTTTTGACATTGATTTTACTATTCTTATGCTACATATTAGAACTGAGTGCACAAACAACGGGCAATCCAACAAGTACTAGCTATTATCAATGGCCCATCGAAGGCGGAAAGGCTGGTGAGGGAACACTTTACCGTCCACAGGACTATATTGGCAACGAGCACAATTTTGATAAATTGATTATTGGTGCTAAACCAGGAACAAATGTCGTCAGTCCTTGTGATGGAGTGATTACTCATGTAACTATGAGGTACTATTTGTCATTGAACAAATCATTCAGTTATTCTAGTTGGAAAGGCAAATTTGAAGATATCATAGAGCAAAATAAGGAAAGTATGGCCAAAAGGATGCAAGATGCCAAATATTTGTCATATATGTATTTTATAAAGAGTAATGATGGCAGGACGATACATATTAGCGGTTTGAGAACCGACACTCCTTTTGCAACAGGACAGAAGGTGAAGAAAGGCGAGGTATTGGGTCAGGTACACTATTGCTACAGGAAAATCCCTCAACCCGGTATCTGCTTGACAATTGACAGAGGCGGAAAGCCCGATGACCCTATGGCTCCGTTTGGACTGAAGACCACATTCATTCCTCCCGTAAATCAAAAACCTAAAGCTATATTGACTCGCGCCGAGGCTATCGCCGACTACCGTCAAATGGCAAGTAGCGTCAAGGAAATATACCCATCGCTTGAAGACTTTATGACCGAGGAAGAATACGACACCTTTGTCGAAGAGGAGATAGCCAAGATTCCTGAGAATATTACATTAAAAGAGTTTGCATATCTAATTATGAATTTCAACCGGAAGGTTCATGACTCGCACATGTGGTTTGACTATGGAATACCACTTGATAATGATGGGACCATTTCTCCTGTGATGTTTGCAAGAGTGAATGATAAGGTCAGAATTATTGTTACAACAGATGAATACAAGGCATACACTGGACGTGAAATCACGCATATCAACGGTAAACATGTAGACACATTGTATATGGAAATAGTCCCTCGTACCAGTATGATATATGATGTTCAGGTTGAATCGGTTGTGGAGCAAGAATTAGCAAGCCCGTTTACCAATCATTTATATTATAAAGGAGACAAAGACGCGTTTAAAGCAAAGAAAGCAACTCTCACATTTAGTGATGGTGAAGAACTGACAGTTCCATTAATGGAATTCAACCAAAATACAATATCACAGTTTGACCGGAAAACCATGGAGAATTGGTTTGTATCCCAATACATGGTCTATAGAAAAGGAAATTGGGAGACCATGAAGTCTAATGACAGTACAGCATGTATGCGTCTCTATAATTTCGAGTTAATGGAGACTGAAGTGGATTCCATGCTTGTATTCCTTGATCTTCTTGAGAAGAAAGGTTATAAAAACCTGATTATAGACCTACGTGGCAATCCTGGCGGTAATCCCGATGTAGAATACAAATTGGTGGATGCCTTGATGGATGAACCGATAAAGCGAGAGGGAGGATATATGAAAGTGAACATGCAGACAATCAAGAGCCCCACACTTAATTATCCCAGTGGAACAGTGATGTTTGAAGACTACAAGGAAATCCCAGGTCACAAGGGCTTTTATAAGATAAGTGACCCCGATGAAAATACGCCAAGTGATACTATAAAGGCTTTGTATACGGGACGTGTATATGTTCTTATCAATGCCAATTCCGCCTCAGCCTCCACTGATTTTGCCGGTATAATGAAGCACAACGCCCGCGGTTACGTCATTGGTCGCGAGACCAAGACTGCATACCACACGATGAATGCATCGAAGTTCGCTGAGATAGGACTACCCAACAGCCATTTCAAATGTCATATTCCAATGGTACGAATTGTAAGCGATGAGTTTGTAAGCGATGACTTCCCTTACGGCAGAGGCGTTATTCCACATCTCACCATCCCATTCACTTACGAGGAGATGACAAATAATGGCGAAATGATATACAACAAGGCGCTGGAGCTGATTCGCGATGGAATCTATCTTGAAGAACCAGAGGAAGTCATAGAGGTTGTTGACGAGCCCAATAGAGTCAATATTTCATATATCGTTATTGGAATACTCCTTGTTTCCCTTACTCTGTACTTTGGATTAAAAAAACGAAAGTAGGGATTGTGGTTCAACAAACTGTCAAAGCATCGTTGTAAGAACGAAAAGTTTATTCATATTAAATTCACCCTTGGCGAAAAGAAATTCATCTTTCCCGATTCGTTCCTAATGGGGTTCTTGGAGTTGGAATAATAATTCTAGAACCTTTATAACGAAATAGCCTGCGACCACGCAGGCTATTTCGTTATCTCATTTTTGACATTATCTCATATACTAATGCCTTAAAAAGATCTGCATCATTAACAATCGCTACTAAAGATTTCAAGTGATCTCCTGCGGCTTCTATATTCCGTTCAATTTTCTCTGCTTCTTGTGAGTTTCTTGCTCTCGGTAGAAATAATGCCTTCGAAACTTTCACGGCATCATCTATCTGTTGTTCAAGAGTCTTTTGTATATTGTTCATAATTAATTCTTTAAATTGTTAATAATTCGGAGAATATCTCCTCTTAATTTGATATATAAATTATTGTTCTTAAACTTATTGGTTAATTCGTCATCGATAGCTCCAGTCTCATCAATTTGTTCTTTTATATACAATAATTCCTTAAGTTGTCGAATTTCATCTCTAAAGCAGTTGTCAATCTTATTTTGAACATTCCCCTGATTCTCAAAATTAATCGGGGAATATGCATTATTTTTATATAACATCCAATAATTTTTAACTCGTTCTTCTTCTACCGAATTACTATTACAACTATCTAGGAATGCTTCAAATTTATCTTTGCCTCCAAATATTGCCATGCAATATGGCTCTGGTGATACCGTATTGTATTCCGGATGTAAAGAATCCCCCATGCGGATGAACATCTTAAAATATTTATCAGGAGTTTTCTCTATTTCTTCTTTCATTATATATAGAGCTTCATTTCTTAAAAACACTTGTTGAGTTACTGAATTTTTGTTTTCCCTACAATTATAAAATAGAGCGAATCCTTTTCGAGATAGCTTATCCTCGCAATTTATAAAGTAATTCAATTGTATATTGGATAACTCTGTAAGTGATATTAATAGGTTATTTTCTTTATTATTATTCCGAACATTCTCAATAAATTTAGTAAGCCCTGAACTTGCTTTAATTGAATTTGAAGTGGTAGATAGGAATGTATGTATAATCTCATATTCATCAGCCTCAATATTGGTTCGTAATCTTGCTGCTAAATTGTCTTTAAGCAAAATGGACATAAGGAAATTATCCATATCAAAGTATGGAGTAGGTTTAACATTAAAATCAATTAGATTGAAGAGATTCAGCATCTCTCGTAAATGTTTCTTATCTATGCACTGCAAAGTTCTTAAATGTGCAATTAATGCGGTTGAAACTTCGTCCCTAAGCGGTCGCAATTTTGTATATTTCAGTATTAGTGTTATGATTTTATATACTATTTCATATATGACATTACCCCTTGGGGAACTATCATTTGGTATCTGATTTAGTATTTCTAATATCTGATTTTCAAACTCAGAGGGATATTTATCTTTGTACATCTGGTCTACATTGTTCCCTAAATTATCCTCCTCTATATCTTCAAGCATCAAAAATTCAGATGTGGTAAGAATCTTTTTATCTAACCGATACATGAAATATTTGTAATAGTTTCTTAAATAGTACATTGAATTATTACGCCTACTATGCGAAAATAGATAGCATAATATATTGTAAGCAATTTCTATGTCTTGATTACCAGTATTTAAGTTTTGTATAACTTCTTTCGCTTCTGTTTTTAATGACAAACTATATTCATTCAGTTCTAATATAGATAAAGGAGTATTGCATAGCACTGAATAAATATTTGAATATCGATAGTGTAACAATTCGAGATAAAATAAATCTTGAAATTCAATTTCAGTTTCTGCACCTTGCTCTTTATATGTTTCTGAAAGTAAATAAAACATATTATGAAAACGAATAACATCTCTAATAGTATACAAAATTTTAGGGACTAGGATGCAATCAATAATGCTATTTGTATAATCATCAGAACGATAATATACCATATCATGTATTCTTGTGTCTTCTTTTGGTATTCCCCATATTGTGTTAATAGTTTTGGATATACGAGTTAGTAGTTCATTACATATAATTCGTTCTTCGCTTTTAGGAAGAGATATTTCTGTATTAAAGAATTTCTCTAAATACAATTCAGGGTTATAAATTCCATCTCTTTTTAAGGTTTCACAAACATAATCCTTATCATATGCGACAATGAATTGTACGAAGGGGAAATTTGCAGTATTTCTAATCAGACATAATACTTCCTTGATTTCATCTGCATTTAAGCGATCAATATCATCAATGAAAACGACTATCTTATGTTTACTTTGTTCTAAATTGGTTTTAATATCTTTGTATGGTTCTTTTTGTTTGTTAAAAATTTTCAATAAAGATTTACTGACTACTTTAAGAGGCTTAACAGACTCTTCATTCAACAGTAAGTCTATATATTCGTTTAAAATTGATGAGATATGGGGAATATATAACCTTAGTTCTTTACATAAAAGTGTAAAGAAATTCCTAATAATACCCTCCGTTGTATCATTTTTCCAAGGTTCAAATTCAATAATGCTTATAGAAGATTGCTTTTGATATTCACCTTTAAGATAATTCATAAAGGTAGTTTTCCCACTTCCCCAGAGTCCAGTAATAGAGATGGCAAAACTGCATTCTGAATAAAAGCAACTTTCTAAGGTTTTATATGTGGTAATATATAATTTGTTTCGTTGGTACGAATCTTCTATATTGTATACTTTCTCAATTTCTAATGATGGCGTTTTTTGAGCATTATTTGTATAATCCGCAAAACGAAGCGTTTCGCCTTTTTTGAACGAACCGCTCATTTTTTCAGAACGAAACGTACCTCTGAGGGGTATCCCCCATTTCAAAAAAATTTCGACTGGCTCACGCCAGTATTATATTAAAACGGCGCTGGAACTTCATTCCAACGCCGTTCGTTTTTCGCTTTGTCGCTTCGCTCCCGTTTCGCGCTTTACGCAACCTCGACGGCAGCCTTGAAGTCTGCCACGCTTTCCGCTTCCTCGATTTTTCCGCGGAAGGCGAGACGCGACCCGATGCTCGTGTTCGCGACCGATGAGTCGTAATGCGCGTACGCATACGACACACCGCCAAACGAGTACGCGCTGGTGCTCGACCGGTAAACCACACGGCTAACGGCTGCTCCGTAATAGTATTTATCGCAGTAGTATGTACTTGAACTACCGCTCACGGAACCAGCGGCCATCATATCCATAAACTTTCCATAGACGACTCCTCGAATCCAAATATCTGATGTTGTGCCACCTTTGACCACACGCTGCGTTCCATCAGGATTAGTAATTAACCATTTACCGGTAACACTGCCTTTGTTTACTTCAACACCGTCCATCATTTCATACTTATGGCCATAAATATCCTCATAGCCCAAACAGTTGATATTGTTTATTCGTGTAAAGGTTACCTTTCCTTCATTGTCTACTGTCTTATAAAATGCGAGACCTGAGCCTTCATAACCGCCAACAGTATTGCCATCGGTATTTACGGTATCCTGCATACCTATCTTGGCTGTGCCTCCTGTCGTTCGGGAATTTGAATGCGAACCAGCACCACACTGCATTTGACTATCACGACGGCCATACATAGCATAGAACAGGTTTGCGATATCACAATGCATACTCCAATCTATTTGCTGCATACCTCGCTGCTGACTGTAGTAATGGAAATCACTCCACGACATTGAAGCAGCCGTACTACCGCCTGTAATAGCACTACGTAGCTTGGTACCTACAATAGAACTACCGAACACTGCCGTAAGGCAGGCTTTGTGTTCTACCCAGTCGGGTTCCATATCCTCAATGCGGTCGCTGTTGCTCAGTACAACCTTGTCGAACTCTGCTGTCTTATGTATTGTAAAATGCAGGGCTGTTGCTCCTTCTGGAACATCGTGTACAAGGTACATTCCGTTCTCAAAGGTTGCAGCGAGGGTACTTACAACAACTGTTGCAAGTATATTCCCGGCATCATCCACAAAGAGCGAACAGATGAGGTTTGTTCCGAGGACTGTCGGGAAACGCACCTTCTTGTATCCGGACACATCTACTTCACAAACGGCATAGTTGCTGTCGGTACCATAAGAGGCAGACAACGAGCCTTTGCCGCTCATCAGCTTCGACTTGTCTTTGTACTTTCCTGCTGCTTGTATTTCCTCAAGTGTAAGCACATCTACATCTGGTGTGTCGGGCATCTCGCCGTTCACGCTGAAACAAGCGTACTTTTTACCATTGAGATAGTCGTTGATACCTTTCTTCCAATAATGCGGCTCATACATCATTACATCGCCTTCTGTACCGTCGAGTTTGGCTGCTGAACAGTTTGCCAACACTTCTGCATCTGCGTAGTAGTTGGAGTTCTCATCGTGCAACGGATAGATAGTTACTGTTCCATCGCTGTTATTGGCGAGTGTATCTACACCGGCATGAGTTATACTACGGTTTGTCGGCATCTTCGTTACTTTGGCAAGTACGCGATGACGTTTGCTGTTTATGGCCGTTATGTGTCCGCTGGGGACATAATCGTTTCCGAACTTGTAGCCTGTACTGTTATCGAGGTTGCTCACATTGGCATCGTCGCTCACGCTATCATCAAACTCAATCATAGTGTATTGAGGCAACTGTATGTTGAGTTCCGGATAATGCGCCCTCCAAGTGGCAAGTTCCTCATCAGAGGGATAACGTGTCAGCTTATAATTACCAACCAACGCACAGGTCTCCACTGCATTGCCTTCTGCATCGACACCTTTCTTATTGAGGTAGGTATTGAGCAGACTTCCGTCACCCTCAAGCGAAAGCCCTTCTACGCGAATTCGAACAACATTAGTACAGCGTCCGAGCAGTGTCTGCCAATTCAACCCTGGACAAGCAGAGTAGACAAATGTCTCAATGTTATTGTAGCCGGCTATAGTCAACCCACTCATCTGTAAGTTCGGCAAATACTCCAACCTTAACGATGTCAGTGTCGAGGGGAGCACAACACTTGCAAGAGGAGCACCCTTTGCAAATGCTACACTCTTGACGGTTGTGCCGGTGCCATTAAATGTCCTCAGCTTCGTTTGGTTGCTGAAATCAAATTCCGTTGATGCCTGGCTTCCGGTTCTCGCCTTGCTCTGTCCTCTGAGATTGATTTGCACAAGCTGACGGCAGTTATCAAGGTTCATATAGAAGTCGCCACCGTTACCGGTAGTACTCATATCAAGTTCTTGCAAGACGACGCACTTGTTGAGGTTTATGTTGCCTACGAACTCATTGCCGGCTGTGCCTGTTACAAGCTTACGCATACGGCTCGCACCATAAACACGCATCGGATCATTCAGTGAGAAAGCATCGGTAAATATCAAGGTCACAGTCTCGCCTTCTTCTGCTTTCTGCGACGGCTGTATGGACGGGGTGTTATTGGTACCATAGCCGAAATAATACACTTCGTTGGCCGTTACTTGCATAGAGGTAGCCCCATCTGTGGCTGCACGACTCATGTAGAGGTCGATGTTGTCACTGGTATAGTTGCCGGTTTCGTACTTTGCATCGAGCAAGGCAAAACGATTGTTTATAGTATGCGTACGATGAGCCTCACGGTCCCCCTGTAATGCATATATGTATGGGTATGTTACTATGCTACCATTTACCTCGACACCGTTTACCTGCGGATCTATATACTTCAACTTACCGGATTTATTATAAATACGCTCACACCAGTTGCCGGCTTGCTCCTCATTGAGCATATCTAAGACTCTCGCATTCGTAAGTACTTGGCGCAGATTCTTGGCACACGCTTTGAGCTCGGTTTCCATATTGGCAAGAACCAAGCACCACAGCCAACTGTCGAAGCCCTCGAAAGCATAACCACCCTTTTCGAAATCGTAAGTCTCACGACTAAGTGTGTAGAGGTAAGCGAGGAAACAGTCGTTACGCAACAACAAAGCTGTATCTCCATCGTAATAAGTAATATACCATATCAAGCCGTCCCATGTACGGGCTATCATATTCTTTACAAGTTGGTCCACCAACGCCTTATAATCTGCACATAGGTAGTAGGTAAGAACAAATGGAACATCTATGTATTGCGGAGCTTCGCTCTTAAACTTATCGCTCTTCCACGTACTGAGGTCCTTGCAAGTCATATCTGCACCAGCAGGGATACAGTCCCGAATCCAAGTCCACAAACGTTTAATGGCAGTCTTGCGCTTGTCATCAGCCACATCGCCTTCCTCCTTGGCCGCTACAGTCTCACTCCAATATAGGTCTTTGGGATAATTGAATTCGAGGGCATCGTCAAAGCCGGCAATCAATTCTGCTTCTACTTCAGCATCAGTCGTACCACTTAACTGGAACTTACCCAAAGCATAGGAATTGTTCAGGAATTCCAACGCTATCGGACATTCCCATTCAACAAGAGTACCGTCAGCAGCTTTTACCGGGTTCATTCCGGTTACATTTGCCCAATCACTCTTGTCGTTGTTCAGATTATATTGCCCATAGTATGTACGTTCGCCATCAATAGTTTCTGCGGAGAACACATCAATAGGAAAACCGTCAATAGTGGTACGGATATCGCTATTAATACGTTGTGGTGGCGTCAACAGGCCGAGTTCTTTGAATACATCATTAACAAGTTTTGCAAAGCCTGTATTGTGTGTCATAGAAGAGTCGGCATAGTCACACTTAGCATTGAGTCTCTCTACTGGTATACCGCCATTGCTTACAGGAACTTGATTTACCTCTTGTAATACTCCATTGATATACACTCTCGGATTCTTGCCCTTAGCACAATAAATACGGTAGTTCTTCATAGGATACTTTGTCGAGGAGGTTCCCTGTATTCTGATATAACAGTCATAGAACTCGTACACATCGCCCCAAGGAGTAACGATACGGATATAATCACAATGAAAATCCGTATCTTTATTGTTCGTAGCATTTACTTCTGCCAGTCCGCCTTTACGCACAACAAGCATCACAGCCTTGCCTTTACCGAGCAACTTGTCTATATCAACCTCGCCTGTGTCCGGATTGAGTATGTCATTAGCCTGTATCAGAGTAGTCATCTCGTCAACAGTCTTGCGATCTATAATTTGGTTGTTTAGTTCCTCGTCATCACTTATGGCTCTGTCATAGATACGGATTTTGCGTATCTCCACATCAGCCTTACTACTATCGATTGTAATTGGCACAGGATTATCCTGACTGAAATAGTCCCCGGTACCGTATATATCACCTTTACTTCGTTTTCCGTTGATATATAGTTCCATCAGTCGGCCATCTGCGCGTTTACCTACGACAAAGGCAACCTTCAGCCACATATCCGGAGCAAACTTCATAGACACACCGACTGGTGTTGTAAGGGTATCACCGTCCGCGGTTGTCACGTTCTTGGTACTACCTGTATACATTGCAGCCTCCTCAGCGGTGATCTTGAATCCCTTATTGCCGTCCATACAACTAAT
>JAFWXX010000058.1 GCA_017522915.1 Bacteroidaceae bacterium | reverse complement strand
TGAACTATTAATGAATCAATGAATGTCCACACCTTTTTTCTACTGAGCCTAAAGCTCCCGTCGTCGCAAGCAGTGCTGCGGTATCGCACTGCCATCGCCACTTTTACAGAAAAGACGAGTTCCAAAAGGACTCGTCTTTTTGTTTGTAAGGGGGTTAAGGGATATTAAAGGCTATTAATGTAGCCGCAGTTTCTTTAGTTCCCCTTAATGTCCCTTAATGGTCTTTAGTGTTCTTTTTTAGTATAAACTAAGCGAGGTATGCATTTGCATACCTCGCTTAGTGTTTTATATCTAATATAATATCAATTATTCTCAGGACGGAGTTTGCGGACTACTGCACCTGCCTGCCACATCTCGGTCTCACGCATTTCGCGCAACTCTTCTTCTAACTTCTGGCGGTAGTCGGGCTGTGAGTTGGTGTCGATACTGCGCTGGGCTTCATTACCGCATGCAACTTCTGCATAAAGTTCCTTGAACACCGGCATGGTCGCATCACGGAATTTCTTCCACCAGTCAAGTGCACCACGCTGGGCAGTTGTTGAGCAGTTTGCATACATCCAGTCCATTCCGTTCTCTGAGATAAGCGGCATAAGGCTCTGTGAAAGTTCCTCCACAGTCTCGTTGAATGCTTCAGAAGGAGTGTGTCCGTTCTGGCGGAGAGTCTCATACTGTGCTGCAAAGATACCCTGTATGGCTCCCATGAGTGTTCCGCGCTCGCCTGTTAGGTCGGAATAAACTTCGCGCTTGAATGTTGTCTCAAAAAGATAACCTGAACCAACGCCGATACCGAGTGCAATAACTCGGTCCCATGCCTTGCCTGTTGCGTCCTGGAAAATAGCATAGCTTGAGTTCAAGCCACGGCCCTGCAGGAACATGCGGCGCAATGAGGTGCCTGAGCCTTTAGGAGCAACCAGAATCACGTCAACATCAGCAGGAGGAACAATTCCTGTACGCTCCTTGTATGTGATTCCGAAACCGTGTGAGAAATAAAGTGCCTTGCCTGCTGTCAGATGTTTCTTTACGGTAGGCCATACTGAAATCTGTCCTGCATCGGACAAAAGGTACTCTATGATGGTTGCCTTCTGGCATGCTTCCTCAATCTCAAAAAGATTCTCACCAGGAACCCAACCGTCTTCAACGGCCTTATCCCAGCTTTTTGAGTTCTTGCGCTGGCCTACAATGACATTGAAGCCATTGTCGCGCAGATTAAGCGATTGTCCAGGTCCCTGAACACCATATCCGATTACTGCGATTGTCTCGTCTTTCAAGGTTTCCAATGCTTTTGCCAAAGGATACTCTTCGCGTGTTACGACGTTCTCGATAACGCCGCCAAAATTCATCTGTGCCATGTTGTTATAATTAATTTATATTTTTATATCGGTAATTGTTATAACATCCCGGTTTTGATTGCTGTTCATCAAAAAACCTCTCTCCATAGGAGAAAGGCAGACTTGTCAAGCGAGATATGTAAATACCTTTTCCGTTATCAGTTCATGATGATTGGGGAAAGTTGCAATCCTGTTTACATGAACCGGTTCGATTATAATGCGAAAGTAATGGTAAATTTGTTAAAAACAAAGTACTTGTATGATTTTTCTGTAATAATGTTGCTCGTATCTTGTATTGTCAGAACTTTTTTTAGCAAAAATGGTATTCCGGTGACTAAAATTTAAACATTTTGGTAATTGCTGAATATCAAAGTTCTTGCTTAATATTTGTTTGCTAACAAGATCTCACTTACACAAAATTCCAAAAGCTCAATATATTTATACATTCTTTGAAAAAAAATATATAAATTTACCGTCTGAAACATATCGGTTCAGGAGAACCGTAAAAATAGTAGTAATGATGAGAAAGAATATTTCCTTGTTTGCATTCCTGTTGTTGTTTGTGGTTTCTGCGATGGCACAGGAAAAGAGGTACGAAGTCTATAGTGTGGGTTTCTACAATCTGGAGAACTTGTTTGATACTATCCACGACAAAGGCAAGAACGATTATGAATTTCTGCCCGATGGTACAAACAAATGGGGTACCCTTAAATATACGAACAAGCAGAAGAATATGGCGACAGTACTTAACGAGATGGGTACAGATCTCTTGCCGGTCGGCATGGCCGCAGTCGGAGTATCTGAGATTGAGAACAGCCGTGTTCTTGAAGATCTTGTAAAGCATGAAGTTCTAGCTCCGCGAGGTTGGGACTATATTCATATAGAAGGTCCCGACAAGCGCGGTGTCGATTGTGCATTGTTGTATAATCCTAAGCTTTTCAAGCCTGTAAACTCAAAGCTTGCTCCTTATACCACAGAGGATAATGATACCACATACAAGACCCGTGGCTTCCTTATCGTAAGCGGAAATATGGGAGGTGAACTTGTTCATATTATCGTTAATCACTGGCCATCGCGTTATGCTAAGTCTCCGGCTCGTGAGAGGGCCGGTACTCTCGTTCGTCAGCTTAAGGACTCCATTATGGCCGAAATGCCGGACACAAAGGTTCTTATAATGGGTGACATGAATGATGACCCTGACAACAAGAGTATGGCCGACTGCCTGGGTGCTCTCCGTGAAAAAGCAGAGATAAAGGCCGGTAGCGACCTCTATAATCCCTGGTGGAATATTCTTCGCAAGAAGGGTGCCGGCACGCTCAAGTACAAAGGCAAATGGAATCTTTTCGACCAGATAGTGCTTAGCGGCAATCTTATAGGTGCAGACCGTTCGACTTTGAAACTATACAAGACCGAGATATTCTCGCGTAACTATCTTTTCCAGCAGGAGGGCCGTTATAAAGGCAATACCAAGCGTACTCACGCCGGTGGTGTGTGGCTTAATGGGTATAGTGACCACTTGCCAGTGATTGTATATTTGATAAAGGAGGCAAAATGACCGGTAAGTTTAATGCAGAACGTGCTTGGAGTTAAAGACTGCAAACATATATGCAAAAGTTCCTCTTGATATCGAACAAGAGGAACTTTTGCATATATGTAATATGTGATTATATATTCAATCTGCTTTCTACCATTTCCCAATCGACTATATCCCATAGCTTGTGTACATGTTCGGCACGGCGGTTCTGGTAGTCTAGGTAATAGGCATGTTCCCATACGTCAATTCCGTACAAAGGAGTCATCCTGTAACGAAGGGGTGTGTCGCCATTGCTGCAACTGACTATGTTTAGCTTTCCGCTCTCCTCCTGTGCCAGCCACACCCAGCCGCTTCCGAAAAGTGCCGCAGCCGCTTCTTCCATTTTCTTCTTGAAAGTGTCGAAGTTCCCGAAATCGAAGCGTATGAAATTCTTCAGGTTACTTCCGGGTCTGTTGCTTCCAGGAGGGTAGGGGGTGAACTGTTCGAAGTAGAGTGAATGGTTCAGTACCTGCCCGGCATTGTTCAACAGAGGACCGGGCGGTGCATTCTCTATTATTTCACGCAGGCTCATCCCCTCGAATTCGGTGTTCGTTACATTCTTGTTCAAGTTATCTACATACGTCTGCAGATGTTTGCCGTAATGGTGCTCCATTGTGGCCTGGCTTATGGTCGGGGCTAATGCTCCGGCAGGGTAGATAAGTACCGGCATCTGGAAACCGGTCTGTGCGGTTCTTATATATGTACTCATATTATGTAAATTAGGTATAGCTTGTTAACAAGGTTTCGCTTGCGTTGTTCGTGAATTTGGCGGATTTTGCATATATTCGCAGAATGTTTGGAACAGGCTTTGCCTGTCGTTTTATGATGATAAATTACGAAGAAGAACTTAATGGGGCGCAGCTCGATGCGGTGCGCTATCTTGACGGTCCTTCGCTGGTTATTGCCGGTGCGGGGTCGGGCAAAACCCGTGTGCTTACATACAAGATTGCTTATCTGCTGGAGAATGGTTTTGAGCCATGGTCGATATTGGCACTGACATTTACCAACAAGGCTGCCGGCGAGATGAAGGAGCGTATTGCTGCGCGTGTCGGCGGCAGGGCTGCATCGATGCTCTGGATGGGAACGTTCCACTCTGTCTTTTCAAAGATACTGCGTCGGGAGTCGCATCATATTGGCTATAATCCACAGTTTACGATATACGACCAGAGCGATTCACGAAGTCTTGTGAAGAGCATAATCAAGGAGATGCAGCTCGATGACAAGGTGTATAAGCCCAATGCTGTCGCGGAGCGTATATCTGCTGCAAAGAGCAATCTTATATCTCCATCGGATTACGAGAACGACAGCGGTCTGCGCGGTGATGACGTGCGTGCGAGAATCCCCTCGGTCTATGAGATATACAAGCGGTATGCCGAAAGGTGCAGGCTTGCAAATGCTATGGATTTCGACGACCTGCTCGTCAATACATACCGTCTTTTTAAGGAGTATCCTGAGGTGTGCCGGCAGTATGTGGAACGTTTCCGTTATGTGCTTGTCGATGAGTTTCAGGACACGAACTACGTGCAAGGCTGTATAGTATGGCAATTGACTCAGGAACGCAAGGCAATATGCGTTGTAGGTGACGATGCGCAGAGCATATACTCTTTCCGCGGAGCGAACATCGGCAATATCCTAGGCTTTACCGAACGTTATGGCGGAGCAAGAATCTTCAAGCTTGAGCAGAACTACCGTTCTACAAAGATGATTGTCAATGCTGCAAACAGCCTGATATCAAGGAATCAGGAACAGATAAGGAAAACGGTCTTTTCCGACCGTGGCGAGGGCGAGCCGCTTGCTCTGTATTCGGCCTATTCCGATTTTGAGGAGGGCGAGATAGTTGCAAACAAGATAGCCGACCTGCGCCGGCGCGAGGGTCTGCAGTACAGCGACTTTGCGATATTGTACCGCACTAATGCACAGTCGCGCATCTTTGAGGAGGCTTTCCGCAAGCGTTCGTTCCCGTATCGTATATTCGGCGGTCTCTCGTTCTATCAGCGCAAGGAGATAAAGGATGTGATTGCTTATTTCCGCCTTATATGCAACAAGGACGACGAAGAGGCATTCAAGAGAATAATAAACTATCCGGCACGCGGTATCGGTGACAAGACGGTGCTCAAGGTCAGGGATATGGCTATGGCTCATGGCGTGAGCCTTTGGAAGGTACTTGAGAATCCGTTGGAATATGGCCTGGATGTGAATAAAGGAACTCTGGCAAAGCTTCAGGGCTTTGCTTCTATGATAGAGAACTTCGCAACTATTGCAGCCGACAGGAATGCAATGGAAGTGGCAAGAGCTGTACTAAGGGATAGCGGAATACGTGATGACGTGTATCGTGACAATAGTGTCGAAGGCAAAGCGCGTCAGGAGAACATCGAGGAGCTTATGAACGGAATACAGGACTTTGTAGATGTCCGCAAGGAAGAGGGCAATGCAAATGACAAGCTTGTCGATTTCCTCTCCGAGGTATCGCTTATGTCCGATCTTGACAATGATGACGACACAGACGGTGAACGCATAACGCTCATGACAATACATTCGGCAAAAGGGCTTGAGTTCCGTACGGTATTCATTGTGGGGCTTGAAGAGGATCTCTTTCCGAACCAGTGTGCCCACTCTTCATTGCGTGAACTGGAAGAGGAACGCCGTCTGTTCTATGTAGCGATAACACGTGCAAAGGACCATTGTGTGCTTTCGTTTGCCAAAAGCCGTTACAAATACGGTCAATTCAACTTCTGCGAGCCGAGCCGTTTCATTAAGGAGATAGACAAACGTTATATAGCAATGCAGGGCGGTGTGCAGCAGCGTTCTCAAGCTGCTCTTCGAGGCGGAACGCTTTTCGGCAGGACAAACAGTGCACCTTCGCAGTGGCAGTCGGGTGATTCCCGCCCGTCGTGGGAGCGTGCAGCTGCAAGGCAGGGAGTCTCTTCAGGAACTGTTCAACGTGATGAGCAGCATACGCTTCAGGGCAAGCGTGTGATAAATGCCTCGGCGTTCATGGAGAAGCCGGCAAACCTGCGGCGCGTGTCGGATGTGGAGCGTGACATATATGCTCCAAAGAGCAATCATCAGGCATTGGCTGTCGGGATGATAGTGCAGCACGACCGCTTCGGAGTGGGTGAGGTTCAAGCAACCGAAGGTGTAGGCGAGAATGCAAAGGCTACCATAAGGTTTCAGAATGCCGGTGTAAAGACACTGCTGCTTAAATTTGCAAAACTTAAAGTTATAGGATAATGGATAAGGAAATGATAAATAGAGTGCCGTCGCCATGTTATGTCATGGAGGAGACGCTGTTGCGTAGGAATCTTGGGCTGATAAGCCGTGTAGCACGCGAGGCTGGTGTTGAGATAATTCTGGCTTTCAAGGCTTTTGCACTATGGAAGAGTTTTCCGATATTCCGTGAGTATATAAATTCTGTAACAGCAAGTTCAATTCATGAGGCACGTCTGGCATTCGAGGAATTCGGAAGCAGGGCGCACGCCTTCTCTCCTGCATATACCGAAGACGAGTTCGGTGAGATGATGCGATGCAGCAGCCATATATCATTCAATTCGCTTACTCAATACGAGCGTTTCTATCCGCTTACAAGGAGTGCCGGGCATGACATCTCGTGCGGAATACGTATCAATCCTGAATATTCCGAGATTGAGACAGAACTCTATAATCCTTGTGCTCCGGGAAGCCGCTTCGGTGTTACAGCCGATCTTCTGCCCGAAGAACTGCCGGCGGGAATTGAGGGCTTCCATTGCCATTGTCATTGTGAGTCCAGTTCCTATGCGCTTGAGAACACGCTTGTACATATTGAAGATAAATTCGGCAAGTGGCTTCATAAGATTAAGTGGCTTAACCTTGGCGGCGGTCATCTGATGACTCGCAAGGATTATGATACAGAACATCTTATATCACTGTTGAGGGAGCTTCGTGAACGTTATCCCAACCTGAAAGTGATTCTTGAACCGGGTTCTGCCTTTGCATGGCAGACTGGTTCCCTTGTCTCAGAGATTGTGGATATAGTCGAGAGCCGTGGCATACGTACTGCGATTCTGAATGTGAGCTTTACATGTCACATGCCTGATTGTCTTGAGATGCCGTATCAGCCGGTAGTATCCGGCGCAGAATCGCTTGATGCCGATGCAGTAAAGGGTGCTCCTTTTGAAGAGAATATATACCGCTTGGGGGGAAACAGCTGTCTGAGCGGCGACTACATGGGAAGCTGGAAGTTTCCGCAACCGTTGAAGGTGGGCGATAGGGTGGTCTTTGAGGATATGATACACTATACAACCGTAAAGACCAATATGTTCAACGGAATATCGCATCCGAGCATAGCTCTTCTTCATGAAAACGGGGAGCTAGAGATGTACAAGGTGTTCAAGTACGAGGATTACAGAGACAGAATGTGCTGATATTGACAATATATCCATGTTATGAGTACTCTTGAAAGGGCGATAGAAATAGCAAGAGAAGCGCATAAGGGACAGTTGGACAAGGCCGGATGTGAGTATATCGGGCATCCCTTGCGTGTAATGGCTGCAGGCAGAAGTCTCGAAGAGAAAATAGCCGGTGTTCTGCACGATGTGGTAGAGGACAGTGACTGGACTTTTGAACAGCTTGAAGCCGAAGGCTTCCCAAGCAGTGTCATCGAGGCTTTGCGTTGTGTGACAAAACTCTCCGAAGATGAACCTTATGAAAAGTTTATTGCACGTGTAAAGACCAATCCTTTGGCCGTGGCTGTCAAGATTAACGATTTGTCCGATAATATGGATATACGTCGATTGCCTTATATATCGGATAAAGACATTAAGCGTCTAAAGAAGTATCTCAAAGCTTATAAGCAGCTGACAGGAGAACCCCGATATTCCGTATATGCTTGTCAGCAGGAATTCCCGAATGCATATACTCCATGGACCGGTGACGATGATGCCGAGCTGGCTGCATTGTGGGGTAGTGCTGCCTCTCTGGAAGAGCTGTCACGGCATTTCAAACGCAAGAAAGGTGCAATATTGTCAAGAATAAAGAAACTGGGGCTTAGGTGTGATGAATAATGCTTGACTGTTAAGACTTTTAGAAAGGTCGCACACCCGGCTTTTGTGTTATGTGGATTAAACAAAAAAGACAGCTGTTCGCTGTCTTGACTGAAGAGCGGAAAACGAGGCTCGAACTCGCGACCCCAACCTTGGCAAGGTTGTGCTCTACCAACTGAGCTATTTCCGCATAATTTCAAATTGCTCTTAAGTTTTGCTCATTCTTGCCAAGGTTGAATACCTTATTCTTTTTGTGGCAAGGTTGTGCTCTACCAACTGAGCTATTTCCGCATAATTTCAATTAAAATGAATTATTAGTTTAATTGTGAAGGAGATGAGACTCGAACTCACACGACCCAATGGTCACTACCCCCTCAAAGTAGCGCGTCTACCAATTCCGCCACTCCTCCATAATTATGCAAAACAAGCAAAAGCGTGCCCAGAACAGGACTCGAACCTGCACGTCTCTCAACACTCGCACCTGAAACGAGCGCGTCTACCATTCCGCCACCTGGGCATCAACCTAG
>JAFWXX010000031.1 GCA_017522915.1 Bacteroidaceae bacterium | reverse complement strand
ACGCAGTATCCTGAACGGCAACCTTACCTTTATTCTTGACGGCTTTGACATACTTGGCAACCTATCCAATGTCCGCCACAGTATAAATGCACAGGGTATAACCGAAACATATTACAATGTTGTTCCTGCATACGGAATGCTTCACATTGTATATAAGTTGAATATAGAACCGAAGAAGAGAAAATAAGTCAGTGCTCATTGTAACAAATAGGCAACTCATCCGTCTTATAGGTATAAGTGTGATAAAACCAAGCAATATGAAACCTACAAAACTTTTATTCGCCATAACTATGGCATTTACCACCGTTTGTGGCTTTGCACAGGATGCTGAATCAACCAAACTAGATTATTATGAGATAAAGGGCATATTGAAGAATGTGCCTGACGGTACAGTATTGCAACTATTCGCTTTCGAGGGAGAACGGGGCTTCTTCGTTGGGACAACAAAAGTGGACGGCGGTGAATTCTGTTTCAAATCGGCTCCAAGAGGTGACGGCGCAGACATGCTTATGATTGCCGGTTTCATGAACGAGGGTTTCTCCTTGTTGGGTACACATCTATGGGCTTCGGCCGGTGATTGCATACTTGTTGAAGGCGAGGACAAATTGCTGTTTACCTGGAAGGTTACAGGTGGTGCCCCCGAAAATGCAGTCTGGGCAACCTATCGCCAAAAGTCATACAAGGAGTGGAAACGCTATGAGCAAATACTATTGGAGAAGAAAGCCCTGAAATCGCAACTTGGTTCAAATGAGGATGCCGTAGCCAAGTTTATACAACTTGAAAAAGAGAGTGATATGTTGCAGCAGCGTATATGTGCGAATGATTTTAAGATAATGAAGCATACGGCTGTAGATGATATATGGATGGATCGTTTTTGTCACTCATCATTGGTTGCAAGTCAGTATAAAGATAAATCTTGTATCAAAGAGCTGAAGTGTTTATATAATAAGTTGACCGATGAACAGCGCAAACACCCTCAAGCGCAGAAAGCCTATGAAAATCTTTATCCTAAACAGACTGAGTTGGTTAAGGCCTTTGACGGTGAACTGACCGACCTCGACGGCAATAAACACTCGCTTGCCGAGCTGAAAGGCAAATACATTCTGCTCGATTTTTGGGCAAGCGGTTGTGGCCCTTGTATAACTGCATTGCCCGAGCTTGCATTGGTGTCCGAGATGTATAAGGACAGGCTCTGCGTGGTGAGTGTAAATATTGAACCTGTGGACAATTGGCGTGAGGCACTGAAGAAACACCCCATTGCCTGGTACAATTGGAACGACGGCAAGGATGGTACAGGAATATATGACCTTTACAATGCCAATGGTGGCGGCATTCCTCTCTTTGTGCTCATCTCCCCCGATGGTTATATCATCGACAAATGGTATGGCTATGGCGATGGAGCGATAACCAACCAATTGAAAGGTAAAATTGAATAAACTATATGAAGAAACTTGTATTAACCCTAATCGTTGCATTTGCCACCGTATGTGGCTTTGCACAGAAGAAGGTGTGGGAGAATCCTGCTGTTGACAGGAATAGCCTTATAGAGGGTTTCGTTTCTACGCTTGCCGAAATAAAACGCGTTGAATTCACCAAGGATGAGACACGTGTATATATGCACCTATCCCGTCGTCCCGACAGTTGGTTGCGTTTTTCGCAAGGTACGTATCTGCAGGCCGATGGCAAGAAATATGCAGTACGCAGTTGTGACGGGCTTGAACTTGGCAAGGAGACATTTCTTACCGACAACGGCAAGGCCGATGTGGTATTTCACTTTGAGCCACTCCCAATCGATACAAGAAAGTTCGACTTCAAGGAGGGTGATGCCGAAGGCGATTACTCTATCTTGGGAGTGGAGAGTGCTGAGACAAAGGCTACAGACCTTTTCCCCACAGCGTGGCGGAATACAAAGAACGGCGATTGGGAAATCGCTTTTTACAACGAGAATGTAATATACGATTGCCGTTTCTGGAATTACAAGGAACGTAAGCAGAGAGGCGACAAGTATGAATTCCTGTTGGAGTGCAATGGTGAGGAACTTGCCGTGAAGGTCGGCAAGAACAGGAACGGCCATCGCAACATAACCATAGGCAAAAGAAAGTGCGAGTATGAAATTATAAGCACCATCACTTTGCCCGACTATGCTCAGAAGGACACCATATCCAGGCTGAAAGACAACGGTTACCAACTGGTTGACACTGTTACATTGACAGGTTGGCTCAGGGGCGTTCCAAAATATAAAATGGAAAGGGTGAACGGCGATTACGGGGTAATTGTAGAGAACATACTTAAGGGTAAAGAGGAAATATTCTTTGCTGCAATGGACTCGCTTGGGCGTTTCACCATAAAGATTCCGTTGCTTAACACAACAGAGGTGTTTATGGACTGGAATATTACTTTTATTCGTAATATCCTTGAACCGGGCGAGACATATTTCTTGCTTTATGACCTTGAAAAGGGCCATAAGCTTTTTATGGGCAAGAATGCACGCCTGCAGAACGAGATACTGTCACATCCGATACCTTGGAGTGGATTCGACATTGAATACGAAGATGTCGGCAAGATAACAGCTCCCGATGTTATGCAGAAGTACTTGCCGGAGCTGGAGAAGACCGAAGCACGCTTCGCAAGGCTTGTTGAACAGTATCCCTCACTTTCGGAGCGTTATATCCAAACCGCAGGTGGCAATCTAAGATGCCAGTTCGCAGCGGCTATGACACAGGCAAGTTATTCTTTCAAGGAGCGGAGAGTGACAAACGAGTATATGGATTTCGTGCACCAATTGCAAGAGACACTCCCCGAACCGGCATACACTTTCTGTCGTGACTACGGCACGGCGTTATGGGACGTGGCAACTCTTCTGAAGAACCAGAAATACGCTTACGTGGTTGATGACAATGGAAGAAGGATGATTAAATTCGACAGGATATTCCCGTATATATTGGAGCGTTACCGTGATGCCGGCAAGATTGAGATTACGGATGAGGAACTTGTTGTCATAGAGGAGTGGGCAGAGGCATCTCATCTTCTTTACAGAGAATTGGAAAACATTCCCGGTACCGAGGAACGTAGCAGGCTTGAGGATGAGTTCTATGAGTCGGCGTTATCAAATCGTGCAAAAAGCATTCTTGGAAGGGATGGATTTATGAAGATAATTAATACCGAATTACCGACTATTCAGATGTATGCCATAATGGATGTAACCGAACCGCTTGGATATAACCGCGTGCTGAGAGAAATTCTTGCTATATGTTGTTTGCATAAATCGCTTGAACGCGACAAGGAGCCTCTGCCGCCCCTTGCCTTGCAATACATCCAGGAGAATATTACCTTTGAACCATTGAAGGAGAGCATCCTGCTTGAGAACGATAGACTCGTTGCCATAATGAACGGCGAACAGCATCACGCTGCAAGCCTGCGTAGCCACAACGATGTTGCAGGCCTTTCCGATGGCGAAGAGATACTGCGCAAGTTGCTTGAGCCCTTGAAAGGAAAGGTTGTCATCATTGATGTATGGGGAACGTGGTGTGCCCCTTGCAGAGAAGCACTATCGGAATCGCAAAAGGAATATGAACGCCTGAACAAATACGATATAGCTTATCTCTACCTGGCAAACCAAAGCCCTATTGAAACGTGGGAGAACACGATAAAGTTGTTCAATGTCACAGGCGAGAATGTCTATCACTATAACTTGCCTGATATACAGCAGCGTGCAGTTGGGGAATATCTTAAGATTGACGGCTATCCGTTCTATAGAGTTGTGGACAGGAGCGGTAATATACTTGACATTGAAGTAGATGCTCGCGACCTCGATAAACTTGAAAACCTTATAAAAGCGTTGTAATTATAGGAGTTTTGTAATACGTAAAAAAGTGGAGCCTTATGTATTGCTCCACTTTTCTATGCGTTCTTGAATTACCGTTTTGGGCAATCGGGCATTGATATTCATTAAATTCTGTATCTTTGTTATCGCTAATTGAGGTGAGAGTATTTTTGTTTCTACCAAATAGTCAAATACATATACAATGCCTTTAACAGTCACATTTGTTTCTATAGCTTTTTTTCGTAGCTGCCCATCGCCTGTTAGCAATGCATAGTTGTTAATCTTTGCATAATGCCACACAGCACAATCTGTAATAGACACATTACCACCGGCTCTGCTCTGTAAATCGATAATGTCAATCAGTTCTTTCGTGTCAAAATTTTGAACGTTCAATTTACCATTCTTGATAAACTCGTTTATGGCCTTGAGTTGTTCAGGTTCTTTTAGTTCATTGATGACAAAATCAACTGTATGCACTGTTATCGGTAATTCAAAGAATTCTTCCAACAATCCTATTGAGTAAAGATCTATGAATATATTTGTGTCATTTACTACAATTTCCATACTATACCAAGTTTAGCTGATTTCTGATTGCATTTACTGGAATATTCAGCAGCGAGCTTGCTTTTGATATAGAAATAATTTCGCTTGCCAAAGCACGATATACTAAACGTACGAAGCGATTGGATTCTTCTTGTTTATAACGACTTTTTTCTACCTCTTCTTTGAATCTTTTAGTTTGGTTCTTCTTGATGCAGAAAGTTCTGTATCGAGCATCGGTTATAATATTCAGTTCTTTTGCTTTGTACATCAAAGCATCAATGGATATTCCAAATTGAAACTGAATATCCTGTAGCTCTTGCAATGAAATATCCTTTCGGTTCATGCCAATTTTTTGAATGAATACGCTTTTGGAGATAAGCATTTCATTTGCAAATAAGTTGCAAAAACTTTCAATTCGCTTTTCGTCTATTGAATTGTCAAAGTTGAGAAGCAAATGTCCCAATTCATGCAATGCAGTGAAACGTTTGCGTTCACTATCGAAATTCTTATTGAGTACAATTACAGGATTTTTACCATTAGCATATCCGCTTAATCCGTCAAAGCTATCAGGTGCATCTATCTCAATAACTTTTATTTTGTTTTCCTCCAGAATTTCGATAAGGTTATTGATGCCATCCTCACCAAGTTTCCATTCTTCTTTAATTCGGGCAACTATGGGGAAAATATCATATTCTCCTTGAATCAAGACATTATCATATACCGACTTAAATTCAGTTTGTATATCAATGATAGATTCTATTTCAAAATAACGTTCTAATTTATCTCTAACTAATTCTTTGATAGTATCTATTTGTTTTGCACCCAATTTTGACTTTTTGCGAAATTCAACGTTGTCAATAGACACAGCAATAGGGCGAAAGAAGTAATCAATGCTTACTCCTAACGTATTTGACAAAATAATCAGAGACTTGCTATCAGGCATCATTTTCCCGGTCTCATATTTTGAAATGGCTTGTTTGCTGAGTGCAAAGCTCGCCTTTTCACAAAGGGAGTCCATTGATAGCCCTTGCATTATGCGTGCCTGTTTTAATCTTATTGGAAATATCTCTTTCATGGTTTTATATTTTGGGTTTACAAAAATAACAAGAATAATTTATTTGTAAACTATCAAATTGCCATAAATTTAATATTTTAACATTTGTGCAAGCGAGCGAAATATCAAGCTTGCTTGAATGTTTTACAGCGAGTGCAGCCGAAAATCGACAATGAAATTGTCAAGTTTCCGTATAGAGAAATATATCCTGTTTCTGCAAGTGGTGTGCTATAGAAAAACGGAGCAGTTTTAGCTGCTCCGTTTGGGTAGGGTTTAGGCAATTTCATATATATATTCTCCCCTGATTTCATTTCCCCATCGAGTTTCATAAATATAAGATACTTTACTCAATAGAATATCTTTTTCTTCATAGGGAACTTGCATTACTCCTACATTTGGGTCAAACAAGTAAAGTTTTTCATTGTGCTTTATTGCCCCTATTGCGTGTCCACCAACTAATTCATTCCCTTTGTACAAGTAAATGCATAACAAGTTCATCGGTGTGTGGCCTAGGGTGATATTCATTAAGGGCTGAATGTCAGCCGATTCTTCAAAGTTCACTGTAGCATTGTTTATCAATCCTAAAAGTGTTATAGACTCGCTAATTCCGTTGTCAGTTTCATTTATATTTATGTAGGCACGTTGGTTGTTTGCTATTTGCTTAATCATAGATGGTGTTTTCATCTCTTGCCAAATGATGTTTGGTGCTTTTGTGTTGTTTGCTCTTTTATAAAGGAGCATCCATGTTAGTACCAAATGCAAGCAAATACCACGTTGTACTTCTTCATTAGCAAGTTCGCGTAAGAAGTTTTCTTGTGCACTACCATCGTTTGCACTTTCGAAGTAATGCGTAAGCTCTAACTGTAATTCTCTATCCATACTATAGTTGTAAGTTTTTTCCTACTCTCTTTACCATTCGGCTTTTCGGAATACGCCGTTGTAAATCTACGCAGTGAAAATATCAAAGGGATATAATATATAAATCATCAATTCACCCAATAGCAGATATATCCACCTAAAAGCAAAATAGACAGAACTAATAAATGCTCTGTCTATTTTGTGTGGAATAAGATTATAGAATCTTATGTCCAAAGATTACCCCATTCTCCGCGCTGTGCCGGTGCTGCAGGAGGTTTTGTTCCGCCCCCTACAGGGATGCGGTCGGTTGAAGCTGCAATCATTGACATTGACTCTACTGTTACTACGGTAGATTTAGGGGACAGATATATCTTTTTCATAATAAATCTTGTTTAATCATTTACAATAGTAAAAGTTACTTGATAAGCACCTTCTTTCCATTAATTATATACAAACCTTTATTTGGAACTTCAACTTTCCTACCCTGCAGGTCGTAAATCTCTGTACTCTCTACCCTGTTATCTGTAATCTCTTCTATGCCTGTCGTGCCTTCGCCTTTTTCGCGGATGCGTATTGAACGCATTGCCTTGTCGCTCACCTTCACGGGCGAGCCGTCGCGGGCGGTCATTGAAAGATATACACGGAATGGGTAGAGTGATGAGTCCTCCGGTATTTGCCACCAGCCGCCTTCTATGGAGATGGCGTAGTAGCGGTCGGCTGGCATTGATGCAAATTCTGTACCTTTGATACGCTTGTAGCTACCTACTATGGCGTAATCCATATATATTGAAGAGCAGTTGAGCGTTGTTTCCTCGGTGGCGTGGAGCGTGGTCTTTTCATAAAACAGATACACCTCGGTAACAGTTCTACTCTTCGCACGAATGAAATAGGGATGGTTGGCATGGAGCGTACCTGTCTTTATCTTCACTATCTCCATCTCTATTTCGTCTATCTCGCCGTTGTCGTCGGTATCGGCGGAATGCATATCATTCACATAGGCAAATTCGTACTCGTCAAGCAGTTCTTCCGTTACGGGCACCTCAAAGGGCAGATAGATTGAGTTCCACTCCGTGTTGTGCAATATGCGAGTGTATTCAACACTAACGCCAACAAGATCCTCGGCCACATTGAATGCCTTGTGGTCTCCGTCATAGATGAAGAACATTGTTGCGTCGGGATTCGCTGTACTGCACATCTCGCAGAAGCCATCCACGTTGTAGCTGTGGGCATCGGGTTCGCTGTACTCGACACCGCAAAGGTCACAGATATTGCCATGTTGACAGTTGGTCTTGTTTTCGTCTTTCTCGGTGGAATGCTCCTCGGTCACCTCGCCACAGATTGAGCAAGTGAAGCTATGTGTGCCGTCGCCGTTGTCGATGGCTGTGGTATGCTCACCGCCTTCGTGGGTACACTTATAGCCACAGTTCGCACATACGCCGTTGGCATAGGTGTGTTCACCCTCGCATACCCAGTTACCATTTTCATCCTCGACAAGCAGCGAGCCCAGTGCGCCGTATTTCACGGTCTTATCCGTGGTGGTGGCTGTGAGTCCTGTGTAGCAGTAAATGGTGCTGTTCTTTACCGAACCACCATCGCCGCAGTTAATGCTGCCGGTAGCGTAAGTGTCACCGGATTCATCCCCCAAATATCCGATATAATCAGAATACGGGTTATATCTAAAGGTGTGAACCTCAGAATCTGAGATGATCACAATAGGGATCGTATCCGACCAATCAAGCAAACTCCAAGCGTTGCCGATACCGGGAGCAGAAGTCCATCTGTCACCGGCACCATAGGCATATATGACTGCGTTTGTAATATTGATTGTTTCGCAGGTACCTTCGCCTGCTGCACCAATGGCTGAAGCGTAAAAGTTGTTAGTATACGCATATACTGTGACGTTTGAAATGTTAATGCTACCGGCATTATAACTTTCGTTGTTGTCGTAGTCGTACTTTCCTCCAATAGCTGCAGCAAGAGTACCGTGAGCACGAAGAATATTATTCGTACCATTTGAGGTAATATTAACTGTTCCGCCCTCTGCAACGAAAATACCACCACATGGCTCATTCCAAGATTCGGTTTTTGTAGTGCCTATCGTATTGTCACCCAACACAAATATGGTTGCGTTGTTGCCAGATGCAACATCAATAGCACTGCCTGTTCTAACCGTAATGCTTGCATCATTCAGAACGATTTTGGGGTTTCCTTTTTCTACCTTGATACCGTACTTGCCGGAGCCGGTGAAGGTGTATTCTTCGCTGTCGCTGATGACATAAGTCGCCGTCAATGTAGACAGGTCTATAGTCGAGGTTTGCGCCCATGCTCCTATTGGCATCATAATTGCTATTAAAGCAAATAATAAAGTTTGTAGAGTTTTTTTCATATTAGGTTAAATTTTATACATAAAAAAAGCACAACTTAATGGCGTGTTTTTATTGAAATATATTAGCCATTGATTGTGCAGCGTTTATTCCTGTTGTTTACTGTGGTTGTGGTCAGATGTCATTGCAATGAAAACAGCATTTGTTGGATGGTGAACAAATGATGCCCACACACCGCAGTTGTTGCTATTTACTTGATTTCTGTCCACCTTAAATTCTGTTTTTAGTAATTGATGATTTTGTTTATTCTCTCGTTTTTTAGGTTAATAATCTTTTGTTTATATATATTTCAATGGCATAAAAATAGTGAAATTTCTGTGCTTTTTTTATTTAACTTGTGTTATTCTTAACAAACAAACTTTATTTTTATTTCGTTAACTTTCATTTAGTAAAATAAAGTTATAAAAAATGGTACGGAAGTGATGGAATCTTCCGTACCTCTGATAAAGAAAGAACTAACATTTGTGTTTGTGGTAGGCCTTTTCTAGTTTTTTGTCGTATTGGTTTTCTGCGTAGGCAGGTCCGTTGTAGCGTTTGGCAAATCCGGCCCAGTCCTTGTTTCGCAGATAGGTGTCGAGTCTGTTGCTTTGTATAAAGGCGGTGTGAAGTTGGACGAGACAGAAGAGAACTTGCTTGAACACCGCACGGACGGAACAGACGCTTTCGATACGCTGTATATCGGAACGGAGAAGTTTCCTTATATAGAGATATTCCCTGTTTCTGCAAGTGGGGTTTTGTAAAACTTCTCACTCCTTACCTTTCTTCTTGGTAAATACAAGCTGCAATGCGGTGTCTTTGATTGTCAATAGCTCTATGCCGTTTATTTGGGCGAGGCTTTCCCTCAATCGCCACGTAAGGGCATTGTACAAATCCCAAAGGTGTATTGATTTTTGGGATATTTCGCTTACATTTGCAGTTATAAAGCATTTGTAAGCGGATTTAATGAGACACTACATATCAATCATCATTCTTGCACTCTGTCTGGTGGCTTGTAACAGACACTCGAAGCATTGGAAAACACTGATTCAGGTAGAATCCTTTATTGTACAAAGGCCTGATAGTGCATTGGCTGTCCTTGAGAGGATTGATACCGAAGAACTGTCGAGTAAAGAGGAGAAGGCAAAGCACGCTTTGCTGTTGTCTATGGCATTTGATAAGAATGTCATTGACAAGACCGACTTTGAGGTGTTGCAGCCGGCTATTGATTATTATAATGATAAAGGTTCCGCAAGCGACAAACTGCGTACCTGCTATTATCAAGGCAGGATATACGAAAATCAGGGTAACTTGGCTCAAGCAATGACCTGTTTTTGTGAGGGCATAGAGCAAGGTGGTGGTTCAGAGGACTTGCTGACAATGGCAAACCTTTATTATTCTCAAGGCAGAATCCACGCTTTATTATTTGAATGGGACAAACAATGCGATGTTACACTCAGGGCGGCGGAACTGTACAAGGCTGTAGGACGACAGAACAGCTATTATAAATGTCTCTACCAGGTTCTGAATGCTTGTACTCAAAAAGAAGATTACGAACAGGCTGAAAGGTATATCGGGTTATTGAAGGCAGACTTGCATCTGATTAACCCTTCAATTATGGCAGACTTCTATAGTGCCTACACCACACATGTAGCGAGACATTCTACACCTGAAAAAATCCGTCAAGTGTTGGGAGAATATCTTTCATTGGTTCCTGAGAAGGAATTAGACTATAGTTCAATAGCTCTTGCCTATTTTGAACTTGGGGAGTATGATGCAGCTCTTGATGCCATTAACAAAGATACAATATTAGATAATTACACCGCACAGACAAGGCATCTTGTACTTATTGCGGATATATATCGCAAGAAAGGAGAATACAAACTTGCCTTTGAGACCTATTATACCTATTTGGTTATTCGTGACAAAAAATTATATGACATCTATCAGTCCGATACCAAGTTTATGGAAGAGAAGCACTCTTTAGAGATGCAAAAGGCTAAAGAGACTGAGGCTAAGGACAGGCTCACAATCATTGTACTCGTATGTATCATAGTTCTTATGGTCTTACTTTACATTCTGAACCTTATTCGTAAAAGACTAAAGGATAGTCGTAGGAAGAATGCTCTGTTGGAGAGTGAGAAGGCACACTATGAGCAGATGTATAACGAGGTGCTTGCAGAACGTAATGCTTTGGACGAAATGATTGCCGACAGCAGCATCAAGGAAGAGACGATGGAGATTATCAAAAAGAGACTTGAAGTCCTGAACACAATTATTGTATCGCACCTCTCGGAAAAGGGAACGGATGTAAAGAGAGCCAATGACGAGCTGGAACGACTCATTGCAGACAGAAACGATTTCATCAAATCTACACGATTGACCCTGGAAGAGAACTACCCACACTTTTTTGCATACCTTAAAGAGAAGGGAGTCGAGGATTACGAAATAGATTTCTGTTGCCTGTATGCCATAGGTATGAAAGGTAAGGAGATCAAGACTTATACCAATCTCAGTCGCCACTACAAAGACAGCAGCGAGGTACGCCAAAAGCTTGGACTGGTAGAGAGTGATACCAACCTCTCCAATTTTCTGCAAAATCTGCTCAAAAACAGGCCGGAGTAAACTTTTTCTAGACAGGCTTTCGAATAAGAAAACTAATTTTTATTTATTATGCAGATAATCAGCAAGTTACAAAGTAGAATTTATAGCTCGCTTTTTTCGTGGAAAACTTTTGTCTGCGTAGTTTTGCAATGGAAATAGAGCTGATACTTGTTAAAAGTATTGTATGGCAGAGCCCTATGGATTGTATGGCATAATTTTGTGCTGTAAGGTTGTAACAAATAGGCAACTCATCCGTCTTATAGGTATAAACATTCGCTTTATATGCTATATTAACATTTATTAACGGGGGGGGTAAAACTATTAGCCGATATTATTATAATTGCAAAAATTAAACCGATTCAAGATAAATCGAATAATATGAAAAAACTATTCTTAACCTTAATCGTTGCGTTTACCACCGTATGTGGCTTTGCACAGGGGAATTCTGTGGTAACTGACTATCACTACCGTAGTGGTACCGTACATTTCAACGGGCAATTCACAAATGGCACATCGCAGGATTTTCCAAAGCAGATACTTCTCATTTTTAGGAATGAATTTACAAATACAGAGGTAAATTCTCTTGTTAAAGTAGATGCAGACGGAACATTTGCAAGCGATGTATATGT
>JAFWXX010000057.1 GCA_017522915.1 Bacteroidaceae bacterium | reverse complement strand
GAAATAACCGTTTCGGTCGGTACGGACGGAATCAGTGTAAAGGGAACTCCGCTCAACAACGAGTTAGGCCGTTTCATAGCGGTCAAGGACAGCTTCGATATTGCCATGACCGGAATCTTGCGTAAGGAGGCCCGTATGCTTATGGAGGGTTTCTCTGCCGATGAGGCACGAGTGGCTGTGCAACAGGAGTTCGCTGTTGCTGCTGCCGGCTTTGAGGAATATATCGACAGCTTTGTGCGTTCGCATTACAACGATGTGTTAGGCCCGTTTGTTCTTGCGGTCTATTGTGGCGGAATGAATTACGGAATGTTGAATTCTAAAATACAGTCCCTTATAAATGACGCACCTGAGAGCTTCCGAAACAACCGTTTTGTGGAATCTCTCAGGATGCCTATGAATGACAGGTGATCTTTACTTCTCTTCCAATGCGCTTGCTATAGCTGCACGTGTCTCCTGCATCATGCGTTCTACATTCTCGCTGTCACGTCCTTTGCACTCTACAGGAGCGTGGAATGTAAGCGTTATCGGCGACCAGTGCAAGCACTTGCATCCTTTTGGAAGAATGTCGTACGAGCCTTGGATTGTAACCGGTATAATAGGTTTCTGTGCCATGTTTGCAATGACGAACGCTCCTTTCTTGAACGGGCCCAGCTTGCCGTCGGCACAACGTGTCCCCTCTGCGAAAATTGTCATTGACTTGCCGCCTTTAAGTATGTTCAAAGCCTTTCTAAGGAGGTCTTTCTGCGGGGTGGTACGGTTCACGAATATATGGTCGGTCTCGGCGCATGCCTTGCCAAGCAAAGGCACTTTACGCAGAGATTCCTTCATAATCCATTTGAAGTTCTTGCCTACATATCCATACATTGCAAGAACATCGAACATACCTTGGTGGTTTGCAACAAAAATATAGTTCTTCTCCTTGCTTTTGTCAACATATTTGTCTCGGTCAACTATCCTTACAGGGATAAAGAACAGCCAACAGGTCAGCTTGCACCATATAATTGCCGGATAATAATCGCCGTTCTTTACTTTCAGGTATTTGCCGAACACCAGAATCACAATAGATGTCAGGCCTGTAAGCAGAATCGCTGCCCACCATGCAAAGACAACCTGATAGAGCACGTAGAATGGGTGTAGAATCTTCTTTAGCATATTGGTCTGTCGTTTTTTTGTCCGTTAATGTTGTAAATATAGCGTTTTTTTGGATAAGGCCCAACTTTTGACTCAAATCCTGATGTTCTTGGCAAGAAATTTTCTCAGTACTTCTTCCTGGATTCCACGTCTGAAAGCATAGTCGTTAAGCTGCTCCTTGCCTATGGTTCCCACTGCAAAGTAGTGTGCCAGAGGGTGTTTCAGCATCATTCCGCATACCGATGAGTGGGGGCTCATGGCTCCATTTGAAGTGAGCCTGATACCTATATCTGAAAGTTGCAGCAGCTTGTCGATAATGAATATGATGCTCTGGTCGGGAAGTGACGGATAGCCTACTGCAGGGCGGATTCCCTGATATTCTTCCCTGTTGAGTTCCTCGATAGATAGTTTCTCACCCTGGGCATAGCCCCATAGTTCCTTTGAGGTTCTTACTGTACGGTGCATAAGGGTGGCTGTCGCTTCGGCAAGCCTGTCGGCAAGGGCCGATGAGATAATCCTCTTGTAGTCGTCGTTGGTGTACTCATGCCCGAAATTGCTGTCAACCGTTGTGGCGAACAGGCCTATCTTGTCTCCGTATGGAGATACATAGTCGCTAAGGCAAAGGTTGGGCTTGCCGGCTATGGCATGCTGTTGTCTCAACAACGGCAATAAAGTCTCCTCAACAATAATATTGTCACCGTCGCCCCTGGCATCGCATAACGCAAATACTGCATGCGTGGAGTATCTCCCTTGCATCTCATTCAGCATCTCGTTTGCGTCACGTACTACTTCATCGGAAGTGCCGCATCCTTTTGTGTTGGGGTTAAGCCCCCATGCATGAAGGAAATAGCTCCAGTCGATATATGGAACAAGTTCTGCAATGCTATAGTGGAAAATATGCTTTTTCATCGGTTGAAACGAAGTGCCTTGCCATGTACTTCCTCATTGATTACGCCGTTGCTGTATGCGCACTCCCCATTTACCCATGTCTGTTCGATGTTCCAGTTAAAAGTGTCGCCTTCAAACGGGCTCCAGCCGCATTTGCTTATAATATCCTCCTTTTTTACAGTGTGTGGCTTGCCCGGTGCCAGGAGTACGAAGTCGGCATGGTAGCCTTTCTCGATGTATCCGCGTCTGTCAATGTCGAATATCCTTGCCGGAGCATGGCACATTCTTTCGACAAGGGTCTCGATAGTGAATACTCCTTTGTCAACAAGTTCAAGCATTGCAAGCAATGAGAACTGTATGCTCGGCATGCCCGATGCGGCCTTGAGTGCGCCCCCAATTTTGTCGTCGGGGTGATGCGGGGCGTGGTCGGTTCCAATGAGGTCTATTCTGCCGTCGGCCACAGCAGTGCGCAGAGCATTGCGGTCATCTGCACTCTTTATGGCAGGGTTGCACTTGATTTTAGTGCCCAGGCGTGCATAGTCCTTGTCGCAGAATGTGAGATGAGCCGGAGTCGCTTCTGCTGTTATATTCCTATCTTCCTTGCCGAACAGTTCAAGCTCCCTTGCCGTGCTTATGTGCATTATGTGCAGCCTGGTGCCGAAGCGTCTTGCAAGCTCTACAGCACTTTCAGTGCTTCTGTAACATGCCTCTGCACTGCGTATCAGAGGGTGATACTTGACATCCGGGTCCTCTCCGGCCTCCTCCTTTATGCGTCTTGTGTTCTCCGAGATGACAGAACCGTCTTCGCAGTGCACTGCTACAGGGAATCCTAAAGCTGCAGCCTTGCTGAAAATCCTTTCAAGTTCATTCTTCCTGTCAACAAGCATGTTTCCGGTGCTTGAACCCATGAAGAGTTTTATTCCGCACGTCTTTTGCAGGTTCAGTTTCTCGAATTCATCTGCATTGCTGTTTGTCGCACCAAAGTAGAACGAGTAGTTTATGAGGCTCTCCTTTGCGGCTATGGCGTACTTCTCCTTCAAGGCTTCTATAGTGGTGGTCTGCGGAACTGTGTTCGGCATCTCCATGAATGATGTGACTCCGCCGGCTGCGGCTGCACGGCTCTCTGTCGCTATCGTAGCCTTTTTTGTCAACCCCGGTTCGCGGAAGTGTACATGGTCGTCTATGACACCCGGTATAAGATAGAGACCTGTAGCCTCTATTATCCTGTAGCATGGCAAGCGGGGCAGTTCATCTTCTCTCAGAATCTCCACTATCTTGCCGTTGTTCACTACTATCGAGCCACGGAACTGCTCGCCTCTGTTCACTATTGTCGGATTGCTTATAAGTGTACGCATAATCAAGGAAAGTGATTGTCTATTTGCGAAGATATAAAAAAAAGAGATATCACTTTCGGGGAAACAAATATTTTGTCGGCCGGGTTGCAGGATTTGGTTTGAATAATTATATTTGCACCAATCTCTGCAGAGCCTGTGCAAACGGGTGAGTGGAGGGTGTTTGTTTTTTTAAGCGTTTATTGGCGCTTTGTTCTTGACGTCTCGAAATCTGGTAAATTTCATATACTGTCAAAGACAAGGCAACGATAGATGTCTATGGTGTGTATTTATGCACTTGGTGATAATTAGGGTTTTCCCAACATTATTGCCTGTTGTGTGTTATGCATAACAGCGTAGGCTCTGCGTTGCTCGTTCCGACAGTGTAGGGCATACCAGAGCCTCGAGGCGTGGAACGGGTGACAGTACAGTTCCTACGCTTTTCTTTTTTATAGACACTCCTGTTGGGGAATTGTGGGAGCAAAATACATTTATATGAAGAAGTTTTATCTTAAATTGTTGTTGTCGGCAATTGCACTGCTGTGTAGTACGATAGCAAGTGCCCACGATTTTGAGGTAGATGGTATTTTCTACAATATCATTGATGAGAGTGTAAAAACGGTTGAAGTTACATTCAAAGGCAGCAAATATAACAGTTATGATAGCGAATATTCCGGAGAGATAGTCGTGCCGGAAACTGTTGAGTACCATGGATATACCTATACGGTAACTGCTATAGGTGATTATGCATTTTATGAATGTTCGAACTTAACAAGTGTAAAATTGCCCAATACGATTCTTGACATTGGAAATTCTGCGTTTGGCGATACTTCAATTGCGGATATAGTTATCCCTGCAAGCGTGGAATCTTTGGGCGATTATGCATTGAGCAGTCTTAATGGTTTGTTAAAATTGGAAATACCAAGTAATGTTGCCCGGATAGGGACTGGTTGTTTTGTAGCTTCAGATCCTTTAAAACAACCTCGAATTATTTATATAGGTCATGGCGTACAAACCGTCTCTGATAAAGCTGTTGCATATCGGAATTCCAGTTATAAAACTGCATATACTTTGAATACAGTTTACTTGGGTTCAAATATAACAGATATCAATAAAGCTGCATTTGGTAATAATGCTGGAATAACAAAAGTTTATTGTATGGCTCCCACTCCGCCTGCAGTTAGTACATATTCTGTAAATACTCATGGTAGTAATACAATAATGTATAGCAATAGTGATGTAGTTCTTTATGTTCCTTATGGAACGAGAGAAAGTTATCATACTGCCTCGTTCTGGGATAATTTCCCCAGCATTGTGGAACTCGACTATTTTGTGGTAGATGGTATCAGTTACAGAGTTGTATCGGAGATGGCTGCAACTTGTGAGGTTACCTTTGATGGTGCTGCCTATGATGAGTTTACGCAAGAATACGTGGGCGACATTGTTGTTCCATCAAGTATAACATGGGGCGGTAAAAGATATACCGTAACATCGGTAGGAGATAATGCCTTCAGAGGTTGCACCTCTCTGGCTTCGATAACACTTCCTCCCTCTGTAACATCGGTAGGAGATAATGCCTTCAGAGGTTGCACCTCTTTGGCTTCGATAACACTTCCTCCCTCTGTAACATCTATAGGAGAGTATGCATTCTATGATTGCGAGAACTTGACTAAGGTTGTTTTGCCCTCTTCCATTGAAAGTATAGGTGGTTATGCATTCTCGGGAGCAACAAGGAATGTCAAGGATTTATATACCTTTGCTTTACAGCCTGCATATATCCTTGCAAGCACTTTATACACAAGCTTGTACAGCAATGCAACATTGCATGTGCCATACAACTCTGCGGCTCTATATAAGAGTGCTGATTATTGGAAGAATTTTACTAATATTGATGAGCTTGGTTATTTTGAGGCAAATGGATTGTATTATAGTATAACGTCTGCTGCAAATTTCACGTGTGAGATTGTTAAATCTGTTGTTGAATACCGTGGTGATGTGAAGATTCCAGCATCTGTTGTATATAATGGCACAACATACACGGTAACCGGTATAGGTGAGGAAGCTTTCAGTGGCTCAGCATCTGTTACAAGTGTAACGATTCCCGAGAGTGTTACCTATATCGCATCAAAGGCTTTTGAGGGTTGTAGTGGGTTAAGTTCTATAACTCTTCCTTCTAAGTTGGTTTCATTGGCCTCTTCGGTGTTCTACGGCTGTACCTCCATGAAATCTATTACCACATTGGCACCGGAGGCTCCCGCTATTAATGAATTGTCTTTTGCAGGTCTTTCCTCTGCCACCTCATTGATTTATCCTGTTGGCAGTGATTACTCAAAATGGGCTCCATACTTTAATATGTCGAAAGAGGTTGAGTCTCAGGTTTCATTTGTGAAATATCCTTTCTATGTTTCTGAGAAAGATGGTCTTCCTTCTAATTCTACGGTAGAAAGCAATGCTGTTTGGGAATCTCCATTGTATAAGTTCGGTGCAGAACAGAGCGGAATACGTATAACGGCTTTTGAATCGAGTGACTCTCAAATATATTTTGGTTATCCAATGCTTTCGTTTGCTGAGCTGGAGTTTTATGATGAGAATGGTTATAAAATAGAATATCTCATCAGTGATGTTGCAACAAATTCCTTATCATCACGCGAAGGTTCTTTAAGCGGATTGAATGATGGTAATTTTTCAACCTACTATCACTCTGCGTATTCCGAAGATGATGCTGTCATACCCTCTGATTATGTGTATGTTGATGTGAAATTCCAGTTTGCGGTGTCGGCATTCAAAGTCAAATGGGTTGGTAGAGGAAGCAACTATAGTCATCATGTATTACCCACAAATGTGGGATTTTCAAATACCGGTGAAAGCTGCTCGCTTGCTTCGGAGTCCAATAGTGGCGAGTGTGGCGATGATGCCTCATGGAGCCTATATAATGGCACATTGATTATAAATGGCAATGGGGAAGTCTCTTCGGCACCATGGAGTAGTTTCTCAAGCAGTATAAGGAATGTTGTTGTTGAAGAAGGGATAACAGTCCTACCGGCTTATATATTCAATAATTATATAAATCTTCAGTGTGTCAGCCTGCCATCTACTTTGACAATGATAGGAAACGAGGCTTTTAAGGGCTGTTCAAGACTTGCTTCGGTTATAACAGCAGCAACGGTTGTGCCTTCTTTGGGAAGTGATGTATTTGACGGCATATCGGAAAATGCAATTCTGACAATTCCTGCCGGTAGCGATTACTCTTCGTGGGAACAGTATTTCAGCGCATTCAAGGGGAATAATGGTGAAGCTATTACGGCTCTTAAGGTTTTGCTTGCCAATGCTCAGGTGTTATATGACAATAGTGTAGAAGGAGATAATGTGGGCGAATATGCAAGGGGTAGCAAAGCAGCTTTGCTGGCAGTGATAAATGAGGTCGTTGCCAATGTGTCCGATGATATGTTGAATACCGCTATAGAGGATTGTACTGCACAAATAAATGCAGCTGTCAATACTTTCAAGTCAAGAGTGAATACGTATTATCCTAATAATATAAAACTTGAAAATGTTGCGGTGCATGCCGGAGAACAGGTGGTAGTGGCTGTAAACATGAACAATGTTGCCGAAATTACGGGATTCCAGTTCGATTTATATTTGCCCGATGGTATAACATTTGCAGTAGATGAAGATGGTTACGAACTGATAGAAATCTCCGAAGAGCGCACCTCCTTACGCAAACATAGTTTTGAAAATATTCTTCAAGCAGATGGTTCAATGCGCGTACTCTGTTATACAAACAGCCAGGCTGTATTCAGTGGCAATGATGGTGCCGTGCTCTATTTAACCCTGAATGTGGCAGAAGATATGCTTGATGGTGATTATGTGGTTGAGACAAGAAATATTGTTTTGGCAGAGGTCGGAGGCCTTGTTGAATATGATATTCCGCTCACGGCATCCAGTATAACCGTTGAATCGCATATATTGGGCGATGTAAATGGCGATACCCGTATCAATGTGGCAGACATCGCCAGTCTTGTAAGTGTTATATTGGGTACTGCAACCGAAGGAACTAATGTGAAAGCTGCTGATGTAAATAGCGATACTCGTATTAATGTGGCAGATATAGCGGCAATAGTATCTATTATTCTTGGAACCGATGCGGCATCGAATTCTATGGCAAAGGCTACGCCTGTCGCAAGCGTTGTTACCAATGAGGAAACCTTATATATTGAACCTTTCAGTATATCGGCAGGTGAAGAAAAAGAGATAGAGGTACTGATGAACAATCCGGTAACGGCAATTACTGGTATTCAGTTCGATTTATATATTCCCGAAGGCTTTGAGATTGTTAATGAGGATGGTTACTACTGGGTGGATCTTGGCAGCCGTACAACAACCCGTAAACATGTAACACCGGAAGTTAATGTGCAAAAAGATGGTGCGCTGCGTGTGATGACTTACTCCAATAAGGGAGAAACTTTCAAGGGAGACAGCGGAGATGTCTTTATTATAACGATAAAGGCTGCCGATGATTTAGCTGATGGCGTTTATGAGCTTGCAGTTAAAAATATTGTTTTAACACCTCCCGGCGGAGATAAGGACCAGGTTGTTTATCCGGCAGATAACAGCACTACTATATCGGTTGGAGTAACCGGCATTGACGATATTGTGGTTGATGGTAATAAGGCTGATAATGTAATATACGATTTGAGCGGCCGTGCAGTTGAAAATCCCACTAAGGGTATTTATATCTCCAATGGTAAAAAGATTATAGTGAGATAATGGTTGTATCGTAAAATTGATGTTAGAGTGTTCCCCGAGCGATGATTTTTTTGTTCGGGGAATTCTAATATAAAGGAGATGAATGTTATTGCAGATGAGCCGTGTTTGTGGTGGCAATGAATTACTTGGAATATTGCCGTGATTTGCGCCGATGGCATTTGTATATACAGAAAGCGAGATTGCCTGTCAGGCAATCTCGCTTTCTATCTTATCGGCAATCTCCTTGAACTCTTCGGGGGTAAGCTTCAGCTTAGGGTTCGTGAAGAGCATGTCTCTCTCGCTTTGCATCGGTACAAGGTGTATGTGTGCGTGCGGAACTTCAAGCCCCAACACGGCCTGTCCCACCTTGATGCATGGGAAAGCACGCTTGATGCCCTCTGCAACCTTCTTGGCAAATACCTGCATTGCTCCAATCTCCTCATCTGTGAGGTCGAAGAAGTAGTCAACCTCTCGCTTGGGAATTACAAGGGTGTGTCCCTTTGCAAGCGGATTGATATCAAGGAATGCATAGAACTGCTCATCCTCAGCCACCTTGTAGCTGGGAATCTCTCCTGCAACTATCTTGCTGAATATTGTTGCCATAGCTCCTTGCCTTAGAATGTGATGCTTGTAATCTCAAGATAGAGCTTGCCTTGCGGAACGGTAATCTCTGCAACATCGCCAATCTTCTTGCCGAGGAGGCCCTTGGCAATAGGGGTGTTGATTGAAATCTTTGCCTCGCGAAGATTTGCCTCGCTCTCTGGAACGATTGTGTACTGCATTGCCGCACCGGTCTTTGTGTTTTTCAAACCAACCTTGGTGAGAACCTGTACGGTGTCGGTGTTTAGCTTTGAGGTATCGATGATTTTTGCATCGGCAATAACCATCTTGAGTTCGTTGATTCTCATCTCCAACAAACCCTGTGCCTCCTTTGCTGCATCGTATTCCGCGTTCTCCGACAGGTCTCCCTTGTCGCGTGCCTCTGCTATCTGGCGCACAACTTCCGGACGTTTTGCTTCCAGTTCCTTTAAATCGGCCAACAATTTCTTGTAGCCTTCTTCTGACATATAGCTCATGTTTAAATAGTTTTATTTTATTGAATATTATCCTATAACAATTATGCAGGGAAAAGTTTCGTCTTCTTTAAAAAACACTAAAACAAAGGATTCCAACACGAGTGCTGGAACCCATTTCCCTTATCATTCTTTTGCAAAGGTAG
>JAFWXX010000030.1 GCA_017522915.1 Bacteroidaceae bacterium | reverse complement strand
GACGAAAGCCGCAGGTTTAGATAATGCTGGTAGTAAATGGTCACGCGAAGCACAGACGAAGTTTGTGCCGCGTGGGTTACGGCAAGGCAGCATTATCAATGAATCTCAAAAACATTGCAAAAAAAGAGATCTCTCACATACGTTGCCTTTGGCCCCTTTGGGCGGCGAACTCCGTTTCGAGATGACAAACACTATACAAACACACCAATTTATAGCGAAAGTTTTATATCGAACTCAGGTTAAATTATATAACTAGAGCAAATGTAACAGATAACAAATTCTTAGCTTACACACATCCATTTCTATAATAAAATTTGAGTGTGCCGCGTTATCACAACGGGGCACACTCGGTTTGATAGATTTTCTGCTTTAACATAAATGTATAACACTGCAAATATACAACACAAAAAAGCTGTTTGCAAGTGTTTTTTGCAAAATTTTAGCACATAACGGCTAACTTGCTTCATTTATCGCTTGAGCATGAGCAATTCTGAGGCCCTTTGGCCGGAAGAGATTGCATTTTCTACTTCTCACCCCGTAAGGGGCAAAGTAGATAACCAAACTATTTTGCTCTGTTATCTGTTGGCTTCGCCCAAGTTGCTCTCGCTTGGCATAGTAAAAGTAAACTTTTTCTCTGTTATCTGTACTCTTTCTTATACTGTCCTTTAATAATCTAAAAATCCTTATTATTGCATTACTATTCAATTTCATTTATTATCTTAGCAAAGAAAATCAAGAAGCAATGAACAGCAAGGACGAGAAATACAAAAGAATACATTTTGCAGTCATGGCGATTGAGGGCAGCGCAAAAAAACTTAATATACCAGGACACGAAATGTTCAACAGGCTAAGCAAACAGGATATAATTCATTCCCGTTTGTTAAAGCATTATGAGCTTTTGCATACACAAAGCTTGGAATGGGTCGTTGATGACACCATTGAGACTTTAGATAATTGGGAAAAGGAAAGAAAAGAAATCGCTATATGATAACACTATACCATGGTACATATTTGTCAATCCCTAAACCATTGGCAAAAGTTGGAAGAAAGAATCTGGATTTTGGACCGGGATTCTATTTGACTAGAATTGAGTCACAAGCAATAAATTGGGCAACAATTATCGCCGGCAGAAAAGGAAGAAACACAAAAGGTGTAATAAACATATATGATTTTGACATAGAAAAGGCAGAAAAAGACAATATAAGATTCAAGCGGTTTCCATCATATGATATCGAATGGTTGGACTATGTCGTAGATTGCAGAAAGGGTAAAGACATATCATCGAGCTACGACATAGTTGAAGGAGGAGTTGCAAATGACAATGTCATTGACACGGTTGAAGACTATGAGAAAGGAATTATTACTGCCGAACAGGCATTAGGACAATTGCGTTATAAACAAATAAACCACCAAATATGCATTCTTAACCAAGAAGTAATTGATAAGTATTTGTTACATATCAAAAGTATAACATTATAACAACAAAATGAGAGATTCCGTATTATGGCGTAAAAAAAGTCATATCATAATGATGCTTGCCGAGAAACTTGGAATAGATGAAGAACGTGCATTAAACATATTCTATTCAACAGAAACATACAAGCAGCTATCAGACCCCGATTCAGGCATTCAACTGATGAGCGACGAGTATATATTGGAAAACGTACTGAATGAAATAATTGGAAGATAAATTTGAGTGTGCCGCGTTATCGCAACGGGGCACACTCCTTATAATATCATGCCTCAAATTCCTTCTCCTGCTGTTTCTTGTACTCTTCCCATGCTGCCAACTCTGTGACAGTAGCCTGGCGGTAGTTCTCACTTGTGGCACTGATGCCCTTGCCCTCACGGAAAAACACACGTTCCTCAATGGGCAAGTTCTCTACATTCTGGGTGTAATATACACCATCCTTTTTTTCTAGTTTATTCATGGTTTTTTCATTATTAAATTTGCAACTCCAAGCACCAGCCTCGTTTCGTGACTCTTGTCATTACAATACAAATGTTAGGGTTACAATTATTTGTTAATGTTATCAGAGATGTCTCATATACGTTCGACATGACATATTTCGCGGTTTTTGTCATCTCGACAGAGCATTGCTACGGAGAGATCTCTATCCGCGCGATTTTGAGATTTTTCGGGCAAAGCCCTCAACAACACGTCTCCACTTCGTGTTATTCGCAAAAGGCTCATCGAAAACCTCTTTTAATTTTTCTCATTAAGGTATGGTCGAAATGACAGGGTACCTTGAAACTGAAAACTGAAAGCGGAAAATAGCTTATCTCCTTGCTCTGTTATCTGTTATCTGTTATCTGTACTCTGTTATCTTTGATTTCGTCAGGCTGAGACTAACGAAATCAACGGTTGTGCCTCCAACGCTGCAACAACATCGGCATCATCGGCAAGGCGAGAGTATGCATCAGGGTGCAGGGTTATTGTTACCGCAGTGGCTGGTGATGCATTTTTGATAATATATTGCACACTATCCTTACTCAATTGAGGGCTATATTGAATTGGTAGATTACATTTTTGATTATACAATCTTAGTTCTACCAAAGAAATACAATTCAAGAATGTATCATTTGCCATCCTTGATACATTACTTACATTTATAGGCCAAACATCCCGCAATTTCACACAATTATGAAATGTTGCTGCCCATATTGAATTATGTTCACATGGAAGCATTCTATCTAACTCTATTGAATTTATATCATTTATACCTAAAACAGTTTTAAATACTTCTATTTTTGTTGAACTTAGACTACCAGTTCCATTAAATGGCGTATTCTTAAATATCTGAGATACTTGCATAGCCCCAACATATGGGAAAATTGCCCGTAGAGAAATATTCTGCAATACTCTTGCTACATTCAGTCTATAAACAACATCTTTATAAATGTAACATAATAAAATTTGTTCCTCACTCAAATCATATACACCATTAAGAGAATAAAACCCTGTAACAGAATTATACCTTGCTCCTGCAGCAATGAACAGCGGTCGCAACGGATTATCCACTTTTTCACGCACATCGTCACTCAGTTTCTGTGCTGTAACTGCACCGTCCTGCAACATTGCAGTGGTTGCCCCATTAAGGTCGCTCCACTCGCCCCAGCTTATTCCGGTATTGCCCTGCCCGCTACGGCTTCTGTAGCTGAACATGCCGTCAAGGGCAAGCGCGTACTTGAACTGGCTCACGCTACGCACTTTGCCGTTTGCGCCGGCAACAGCATAGTTATTGATAACGACCATTACAAAGGTTTCGAAAGAGGTTCCATCGGTATATACTCCGCTGTACATTCCGTTTTCTATATAGCCATCGAGCGATGTCACCTGCCCGACCTGCACGTTCTGCTGTAGTTTTGCCCACTGCTCCCAGCCATAACCGCCTGCAAGCAGGTTCTTGCTGGAAGCACGCCCGGTGCGCACATAAATCTCACCGTCACCACCGGTACGGTTGCTAAGGGTAAGTATCTGCGTAATACACTTGTCGTCATTTGCCCCGTTGCCGCTTATGGAACTGTCGAGCACAACAAGCTTTGCATTTATTGTGTGCCCCGCTGCCGCATTGGCTATTGGCAAGCCGTCGGTTAGAACCGTGCGTTCCCCCTTTATATTGTATGTTCCGGCTGTAACAAAGGCATCGGCATGAGTTCCGCTGCCCCACACCACACTTTTTCCGAGCCCGGCAGCAATCTCACCAATTTCATCGGCATCGGGGAAACGCTCCCATCTGTTCCATGACGGGCCGTCCTTTGCAAAAGTACATTTGCGGGTGAATCTCTGCATTGTACCATCGGTGCAGTTTGTAAGCAAGATTGTCTGCCCTATAATACGTCCTTTCTGCAACTTGTCGTCGGTTCCGCTCTCTGTTATGAAAAGGTAGGCAACGATGTAGTGTTCATCTATACAACTATCACAATCGAGCCCCAGAGCCTTGACATCGCTGTGCGAAAGGCGCACCTTGTAACATCCGGTATCGAACATGTCATTGAGTCCTCTTGCCGAACGCCATTCACTGCCGGTATCGTAGGCCAGTGCTTTGTAACTTAATCCGCTTTTTCTGTTTTCCATAATATTTCTTGTTTATAGGTTAGTCAAAGATTCTTTTAAAAACAGGTGCTGCCCTTGAAAGATACAAATGCAGAAAGAGGGCAGCACCATAAACATCTGATACCGATAATCGACAGCAAAGCTAAATAGCAAGAAAGCATCTACGGTTGCTGTTTTGCCATTTTTGCAACAATGTTCATAAAGAGAAAGATATTAGAGCCGTCAAAGTGTTAATACAAGTTAAATAGCACTGTTTTGATAAAAAAATCAAATTTTATAAAAACAAAACGCTCTTTGCGGTTGTTATTTTACAGAGCAGAAAAACTTTTAAAAGATACAAGCGTGAAAACGACAAAATTCGACAAAGAACTCATTAATGCGCAAAGCGAATTGAGGATTATTGCCTACAGGCTCACTGCGAACAAGGAGAAGGCCGAGGACCTGGTTCAAGAAACATTCCTGAGAGTACTGGACAACCGGGAGAAGTACAAGGACGACACTAATTTCAAAGGATGGATATTTAAGATTATGAAGAACATCTTCATAAACGAGTACCGAAAAGAAAGCCATAAGGCCGATATCATAAACTTTGAGAACAAAGCGAGCATAACTGAATATTACAATGAGTTTGAATGCATAAACATAGAACACAATTTGTACAACAAAGAGATACACGGTATTCTGAATGAACTGAAAAGATATCACAAACGGCCGTTCCTGCTTTATATTTCGGGATACAAGTACCACGAAATAGCACAACTGCTTAATATTCCTATCGGTACAGTAAAGAGCCGCATATACTCTACGAAACAACTCTTGAAAAAGCAACTTCGCGACTTCATGAATTAGAATAGCAGTATGAACTGCTCAATAACAGCCCCGTATGCAGTGCGTGCACTGCATACGGGGCAAAAAACATAGATTAGGTGGCATTATTATGAAAAATAAGCATTATCTTTGTACTATTGTACTAACGGAATAACAATAATCCAATAATAAGACAAATGACAAAATCTACGTTTTTCGCTTTGCTGCTTTTAGTATCGGCCGGCTTGACAAAGGCGCAGACACTGACCGAAAAGCAAGAGATTACCGGAGCTTTCGGCAGCGGAGAATTCGCACCTATGTGGCACATGGCCAACCGTCAGGGACTGAGCAGTGAGAAAGAGGGTTCAATTTTCACACGAATGGGTGTAGGGGGAAAGCACAAGTTCAGCAAGAGTGGTATTGGTGTTGACTGGGAGTTGGATATAGCAGTTGGTATCAACCTTACTTCGAGTATTGTCCTGCAACAGGCATACGTCGATTTGAACTGGAAAAAGGTGAGGCTTTCTGTAGGTCAAAAAGAGCGTTGGCAAGGAGTTGTCAACCACCGTCTTTCTTCAGGTTCGTTGACCGAGAGCGGCAATGCACGCCCTATTCCGCAAATTCGCTTCGAACTGCCCGAATATTGGAACATTCCGGGACTCGGAGGCTGGATAGGCATCAAGGGACACATTGCATACGGTGTGTTTACCGATGGCGGGTGGCAAGAGGATTTTGCAGCCGACAGTACTTGCTATGCTAAGAATGTACTATACCATTCAAAAGCCGGCTTTATGCGTATCGGTAACGAAGAGAAATTTCCTCTCACAGCAGAATTGGGCCTGCATATGGTCTCACAATTCGGCGGTTCTACATACAATTCAGCCAATGAATTTGGCAATAACCACAAGAATCCTACACGCCCGAAAGATTTCTGGACAGCATTTTTCCCAACAAGCGGTGACGATTCATACGATGCAAGCGACCAGGCTAATGTTGCAGGCAATATGCTCGGCAGTTGGATGGCTGCGATTACATGGAACGACAAGGCATGGAAACTTCGTGCTTACTATGAACATACATTCGAGGACCATTCGCAGATGTTCATGGAGTATGGCCTATGGACCGAGCAGCTTGTAGGGCTTGAACTTGAACTGAAAAATTTCAAATGGGTAAAAGGCATTGCTTTGGAGTACTTCAACCTGAAGAACCAGAGCGGCCCGATATACCACGACACAGCAAACGATATTCCCGACCAGATAAGTTGCAAAGACAACAACTATAACCATCAGCGATACCCTGGATGGTTCAACTACGGCCAAATAATCGGCTCGCCACTTTGTACATCGCCGATATACAATAAAGACTTGTTGACATGCCTCAATAACCGCGTAGAGGCATTCCACATGGGTGTAGAAGGAAGCCCACTTGATTGGCTCGACTATCGCATGCTGCTCACAAGAAGCAACAACTGGGGTACATACGACCACCCGTTCAAGGATATAAAACAGAATGTTTCCGGTTTGTTCGAGCTCACATTCAAGCCTAAGATGCTGAAGAACTGGAGCATAACAACTTCGTTTGCATTCGACAGCGGAGACCTTTACGACAACAACTACGGTGGCATGATATCGGTCAAGAGATATGGCGTGCTTGATTTCAAGGAAATTAAAAAGATGTTCAAGAAATGAAGAAGATAATATTTTTACTTTTAGGCATTGCTCTCTTCGCTTCGTGCCAGAAGGAAGATGACAACGGAGACCTCGGAGGCAACTGGAAGCTTACGCAGATAGAGGACTTTGCAACAGACAGTATCATAGACAAGAGAATGGAAGACCGTTTCTGGGCCATACAACTTGACCTTATACAGATAGGCAAAGGCAAAGGAAGATTCCAGCATGTGAACGACTCACTGTTTGTACAGATGATACGCAAGACCGATGAACCGGAAGAGTACGGTCTTTACGACCAGGAGAATGCACGATATGGCGTTGAGCACCTGAGCAGAAAGAGCATGGTTTTGCGTTCACAGTTTGCAGAACTGACATTCCGCAAATTCTAGACCGTCAACAACTGGATTTCAAACAACACCCCGCCATTGATGAACCTGGAACTGTTTATAGCCAATAGGCTGTATGGCACACGCAAGGGGGCGCGACGAATATCGCGCCCCGCTGTTGCTATAGCTCAATGGGGAGTAGCCATAGGTGCTGCGGTGATGTTCGCATCGATATGCATAATAGTCGGGTTCAAGCACCAGATACGCGACAAGGTAAGCGGGTTCGGGGGGCATATACAAATTATGGACGCTTCGGCCGGAATAGAAAGCGAAACGCCTATAGACGCTGGAGCTGCATTCATGAACGAGCTGGCAACGGCCGATGGAGTAAAGAATGTGCAGTGCTATACCATGAAGCCGGGAATGATTGTTGCCAACAATGAGTACGAAGGAATTGCCCTAAAGGGCATAGGGCAAGATTTTGACCTCTCATTCTTTGCACGACACATTGTAGAAGGTGAGATTCCGCAATTCAGCGACAGTGTTGCATCGAACGCAATAGTGCTGTCACGCTCAATGGCCAACAAGCTCAATGCAAAGATTGGTGAGAAGATAAACATCTACTTTATGCAGGGAGGGATAAAAGCCAGGCGCATGTCCGTTGCTGCTATATACGAGACCCACTTGAGCGACATGGACAGGACTATTGCACTGACCGATATATACACAGCACGTAGGCTTAACGGCTGGAACAAAGAAGAGGCAACGGCAATAGAGATAACCGCCGAGGATTTCAACAAGCTGTATGAGACACGCGACAGGATAGACCGCATAGTTGCAAGATATGCTGAAACAAACGGAAGCATGCTGTATGCGCCCACTGTCGAGGAGCTTTACCCCGCACTCTTCGGCTGGCTCGGAATGCTTGACCAGACAGTGTGGATAATACTCGTAATTGTGTTGTTCATTGCAGGCTTCACTATGGTATCGGGGTTGCTTATCCTGATTCTCGAAAAGACAAGTCTGATAGGAACACTCAAGGCTCTGGGTGCCGGAAATGTCCCGATAAGGAGAATATTCATATACTATGCGTGCTTCATTGTGGGCAAAGGCCTTGTTGCCGGCAACATTATCGCTATCGTACTATGCCTTATACAACTGCACCTGAAGCCGATTGCCCTCGACCCGGAGATGTACTATATGGACCGTGTTCCTATCGAATTTACATGGCTGTTGCTGCCGATGAACATTGGCATGTTCGTGCTGTCGGTTGCAATGCTGGTGCTGCCGTCGATGCTCATTTCCAGGATTGAGCCTACAAAGGCAATAAAGTTTGAATAAAAGGAAAGAGCCCGGCGCAATAACGAGCTCTTTACCAATAAGACTTTTTATCAAGCCGTCCAACTCCTTGGAGTTAAACCACTTCGGACTGTCCTCTCTTATTTATTGATCTTATATAATCATAGTTCTGTCGAAAAAACAGCCTTAGGAATCTCACGGCAGTTGTATCCGAATGCCATTGCCTCGCCATAGGCACCAGCCGAGCGTATTGCCATTATGTCTCCTCGCTGTGTCTCAGGAATACGGCGGTCCTTGCAGAACACATCGGAAGATTCGCACACCGGGCCTACAACGTCATATACTCCGTCGGGCTTCTGCGATGTAAGGTTCTCGATACGATGATAGGCATCGTACAGAGCCGGGCGGACAAGGTCGTTCATTCCAGCATCAAGAATTATGAACTGCTTACATGTGCCTTTCTTTACATAGGTTGCACGTGCTATGAGAGCACCGCACTGAGCTACTATGCTCCTGCCAAGCTCAAAATGCACCTGTTGCCCAGGATACAGTTTAAGATTATTGGCATATGTGGCAAAGTAGAGATCAAAATCGGGGACAGGATACTTGTCGGGCGCATCGTAGCGTATGCCCAGGCCGCCGCCGACATTGATGTGCGGAAGAACAAGGCCTCTCGTCTCATGAAGCAGTTCCTGCAGTTCGTTTATCCTTCCGCACAAAGCAATGAAGTCGTCCATTACAAGAATCTGCGAGCCTATGTGGAAGTGCATTCCTACCAGCTTGATATGCGGCATCGAGCAGATTAAGTCAATGACCTCATCTATCTGCTCATAATTTATCCCGAACTTGTTCTCGGCAAGACCTGTTGTGATGTTGGAATGTGTATGCGCCCCGACATTCGGGTTTATGCGCACTGCAACCTGGGCCACTACCCCACGTTGTGCTGCAAGATGCTCAATAGCCTCAACCTCAGGAAGAGACTCTACATTGAAACAGAATATACCGGCATCAAGAGCCAGTGCAATCTCCTTATCGGTCTTTCCTACACCGGCAAACACTACCTTTTCAGCAGGAATACCGGCATCAAGTGCCGCACGCACCTCGCCTCCGCTCACACAGTCGGCACCCATACCCGACTCTGCGACAATCTGCAGCAAACGAGGGTTGAAGTTTGCCTTTATGGCATAATGTACGTGAAAGCCTTCGTATCTTGCAGCTTCTCGTTGCGCTGCTGCAAGAGTCTCCTTCAACAAATCTACATCGTAATAGTAGAAAGGCGTTTCAATGGAAGAAAATGCTTCTACAGGAAATTTCATTGCCATGCCTTTACTTTTTAGCATCAAAGATTGAAGCACTCAGGGCACGCAAAGCCCTTACCTTATCCTCTTCACGAACCAGGAACGATATGTTGTAGTTGCTGCCGCCATACGATACCATGCGCACCGGAATATCCTTCATGGCCTCCATTGCACGTGCCTCGAAACCGACATTTTCCCAGTTAAGGTCGCCTACGACACAGATGATGCACATGTTGCGGTCAACTGTGATTGTACCAATCTTCTGCAGTTCGGCAACAATATCGTCAAGTCTCTTGTCATCATCGATTGATACAGAGACACCGACCTCTGATGTACACACCATATCTATTGATGTCCTGTAGCTCTCGAATATCTCGAAAACCTTGCGGAGGAAACCGTATGCAAGCAACATTCGGCCACTCTTTATCTTTATGGCAGTGATATTGTCCTTTGCAGCAATGGCCTTTATCTCGCCCGGACGAGTCAGATTGTTGTCAATTCTTGTACCCTCTGCTGTAGGGTCCATTGTATTGAGCAGACGTACCGGGGTTCCTGTAAGCTTCGCAGGAAGAATACATGTAGGGTGAAGAATCTTCGCACCGAAGTATGCAAGCTCGGCACTCTCCTCAAAATGAAGATTACGGACAGGTGATGTATTCTCTACAATACGCGGGTCGTTGTTGTGGACACCGTCGATGTCGGTCCATATCTGCACCTCGTCGGCATTTACTGCAGAGCCAATCAATGTTGCTGTGTAATCGCTTCCGCCACGCTGCAGGTTATCGTAGCTGCCCTCATGGTTCATGCAAATAAAGCCCTGAGTGATGTATATCTTGCCCTTCTTCTCAAAATCGACAAGCGGAAGAAGGTGTTCGCGTATGTAGCCGAGGTCGGGCTCACCGTTTACCGCAAGGCGCATGAAATCGAGCGCATTGAGCAACTCAACATCATAGCCCTGCTCCTGCATGTATATTGTTACCATGTTGGTAGAGATAATCTCTCCCTGAGCAACAATCTCTTTCTCCAGTTCATCGTTCAAAGGCTTGAACGCAAGGTCGCGAAGATGAGCGAATATAGCATTCACCTTCTCTGTTGCAGCCTTGGCACCGGCCTCTGTCCTGTAGAGGTCCTTAATTGTCTGCATGTACTTCGACAACAGATATGTCGAATGCTCGCAGGCTCCGTTCACATTACCGTTACGGAGATAGTTAGTGAACTCTATGAGCGAATTTGTTGTTCCCGACATTGCCGAAAGAACGACAATCTTAGACTCACCGTCTGTTATAAGCTTTACAACACCTTGCATGCGCTCGGCCGAACCGACCGATGTGCCGCCAAATTTCAATACTTTCATATATATATATTTATTTTGATTATACTACATAGCTATTCTCCGGACCTGCCTCTTCTGCAATAAGAGTCATATGCTTGTCCTTACAGCGATACGCCGTTCCTGGGTATTCCTTCAGCCATTGTTCGTTGTGGGTAATCATTAGAACTGCCATTTTCTCCTCACGACATATACGGTGCAGCAAGGCCATTATATAGTCACCGGTCTCATGGTCGAGGTTGCCGGTAGGCTCATCGGCAAGCAGGAGTGCCGGGCTGTTGAGAATGGCACGTGCAATTACAATACGCTGCTGTTCGCCACCGGAAAGCTCGTGAGGGTACTTGTACCCCTTTTGAGGCAGCCCGACAAGTTCGAGGACACGCTTTATACGCGCCTCACGCTCGGTATGCTCGCTCCAGCCTGTACTACGCAGAACGAAATCCAGGTTATCGTGCACGTTACGGTCGGTCAGCAGCTGGAAATCCTGGAATACAATGCCTATATTCTTACGCAACGACTGCAGTCTCTTGCTCTTTATACCGGCCATTTCATATTCACCGAATACAAGCAAGCTGCCCTTAGTTATATCAACCTCACCGTATATAGTCTTTAGCAGCGTTGACTTTCCGGAACCTACCGCACCTATGATATATGCAAACTCACCCATCTCAAGAGACAAGTTCACATTCTCAAGAATCCTTTTCGAATCGATATCGACATTTACGTCGGTAAACTTTATTATTGACATGTTTGTGCCTTTTACACTTATGATACGCAAAAATAGGGATATTTTTTCAAAAAAGAGGATTACTTATACAGTAAATAGCAAAACAACAGCACATCTTCTCCTCAAAAGCCCTATTTTTTGGTATAATAAAGCAAAAAAATGCAAAGTAGTGCAAACACTGCTTCGGGTATATTAAAAATTTGACTAATTTTGCAATAAAGACGATAGCCATAGGAGTATGGCTGAATAAACTTGCATCTATGATAGAATATACATCGAAAATATACAATAAGGTCCCGAAATACATGCTCGAAAAGAGAAACCAGATATCAATGGTTCTTTTCGTTTCGCTTTTCGCGATTGCCTTTATAAACATCTTTAACCCCTTTGATTCAAAGGCGTGGATAAAAGGCACAAGCATTACCGAGACTCAGTATTTTGCATGGTCGTCACTGCTTGTGCTGATTGGGATGGCCGTGGTGGCATTGAGCCGAGTGATTATGTACCTGCGCTCAAAAAGGCCCGACCATAACATAACCATACTGAGGTATATCTTTTGGGTCTTCGCCGAGGTTCTGCTGCTTTCAGGAGCATTCACAATACTTGCACTTATTGTGCGTAACAACCTCAGCTTGCCTACCAATGACCCATTAGAAATTTTTGTTACGGCTATTGAAAATACAATAAAGATTCTCTTCATCCCGTACCTCATATGTATCATGTACTTCTCATATCAGGACCGCTCGGCAAAGCTTAAGGAACTTATGGGAGAGAATATCGGATTCAAGTCGAGCAACCTCATATCGATACGCGATTCAAGAGGCGTACTCCAGCTCTCCGTTGCAAAGGAGAACCTTCTGTACATTGAATCGGCCGACAACTATATATGCATCTGGTACCAGAAGAACGAGATGCTGAAGAAGCAGCTGATGCGAATAACGATGAAGGAGATAAGCGAGCAGCTTGCCGACACTAATATTGTGCGTTGCCACCGTTCTTATATGGTTAACCTCGACCTTGTAAAGGTCATGCGCCGTGAAAAGGAGAACCTGTTCCTTGAGTTGGGAGTGCCTAACATAAAGGAGATTCCAATCTCAAAGACATACGGTGAAAAGGTTCTGCGCCGCCTTGTACCTATTTCGTAAAAACACTAACAGCATTCAGGAGATGAAAAACATTGCCATTCTTGCATCGGGCAGCGGCTCTAATGCCGAGAATATTGCCAAGTATTTCGAAGAGAGCGACTACGCCAGAGTTTCGTTCATCATAGCCAACAACCCCGAAGCATACGTGCTTGAGCGCGCCAAGAAGCTCGGTATTGAAGCTGCAGTTGTAACAAAACAGCAGTTCATGGAAGCCGACAGCATTATTGCAATGCTAAAGGAACGCAACATCGACTTCGTAGTACTTGCAGGGTTCTTGTTGCTAGTACCTCAAAAGCTGATTCAGGCATATCCCGGAAAGATTGTCAATATACACCCTGCCCTGCTCCCGAAACATGGAGGAAAAGGAATGTACGGCGACCGTGTACACAAGGCTGTAGTTGAGTGCGGAGACAGTGAGAGCGGAATAACCATTCATCTTATTGACGAGCAGTACGACAAGGGGACAACATTCTTCCAGGCAAAGTGCCCCGTGTTGCCGTCAGATACTCCGGACGATGTCGCAGCGAAGGTACATGCATTGGAGTATGAGCACTTCCCGCATGTAATTGAAGAGATAATGCACACTCTTGACTGATATACAAGATACAAAAGCAGGAGAAGCTTCACAATTTGAAGCTTCTCCTGCTTTTATATATATATGTACTCGTTCTGTATTAAGCCAGATCCTTTACACCGGCTGCTATATTCACAATAGTCATCACAGCCTTCTCCATAACCTGTACGGGAACGAACTCATAACGGCTATGGAAGTTTATTCCGCCTGCAAAAAGATTAGGACAAGGCAAGCCCATGAACGAAAGCTGGGCACCGTCGGTACCGCCACGTATAGGCTTCACCTGAGGAACAACACCGGCCTTTTCCATCGCGCTCTTTGCAAGCTCAATGATATGCATCTTGGGCTCTACCTGCTCACGCATATTGCGGTACTGCTCCTTGAGTTCCAACACTACTGTTCCCTCACCGTATTTTGCATTCATTTGAGCCTCAACCTCCTTCATGAACGCCATGCGCTTTGCAAATACATCTCCGCTATGGTCACGTATTATGTACGAGACCGAAGCATGGTCAACACCACCGTTTATACCCATAAGGTGATAGAAGCCCTCATAGCCGCAAGTGCATTCGGGTGACTCAGCCGCGGGGATTGAAGTCACTATATCTGTTGCAACACGCAGTGCATTAAGCATCTTGTCCTTTGCATAACCGGGATGGACATTGCGGCCTTGGATAGAGAATGTTGCAGCTCCTGCATTGAAGTTCTCGAATTCCAGTTCTCCTTCACTGCCGCCATCTACAGTGTAAGCCCATTCACAGCCGAAAAGAGGAACATTGAAGTTATGTGCTCCACGGCCAATCTCTTCGTCCGGGTTAAATGCTATACGTATCTTGCCATGCTCGATTTCGGGATGCGCCTGAAGATAGGCTATAGCCGAAACAATCTCTGCAATACCGGCCTTGTCGTCGGCACCCAGAAGAGTGTGTCCGTCCGTTACAATAAGGTCGAGCCCTTTATAGCTCTCAACTTCTGGAAAATCAGAAACCTTAAGCACTATATTCTCGGCTGCATCAAGCACAATGTCACCGCCTGCATAGTTCTCAACGATACGTGGCTTGACATCCTTGCCGCTCATATCGGGGCTTGTGTCAAGGTGTGATATGAAACCTATTACAGGCATATCCTTGCTGCTGTTAGATGGCAATGTGGCATAGAGGTAGCCCTTCTCGTCAAGCACTACGTCACTAAGGCCCATAGCCTTGAGTTCGTTCTCAAGGAAACGTGCGAAAACGAACTGCCCTTCGGTTGTAGGAACCGTTGTTGCATCGTCGCAAGACTCTGTATCGAATGTCACATATTTCAAGAAGCGTTCAAGCATCTTTTCTCTGATTTCGCTCATAACTGTATTGTTTTATTATTTGATTATTACCATTGTGGCACCGAATCCGTACTTCTGGAACGATGCATCCTGTGAAAGACATCTGGGGTATTTGCGGCGCAACTCCTGAGAAATGGCATTACGCAGCACCCCTTCGCCTTTGCCATGTATAAAGACAATCTTCTTTCCTTTGTACTTCAGGTTCTCGTCGATAGTCTTGCGCACCACGTCGAGCTGATAGTTAAGGATATCGAAGCTGTTCATGCCGGCTGTAGTCTCAAGCAGTTCATTTATATGAAGATCGACTTCGAGAATATCAGTTCCTTTGGTAAGCTTAGGCTGAGGAGTCTTCTTCTGTCCTTCGTCGCCTTTCTTCTTCTCAAGAATAATCCTGGTTATCTCCTCGGCGTCGGTGAATATCTCCTTTGTAGGCTTGTCATCGACAACAAGGTCGTATATCAAAGCACCTTCGTCAAAGAACGGGTTCTCACGGAAAAGATGCAGCTTGTAGAACTTGACAGTATCTATACGGCGTTCTATATTCATTGCCGGCTTAAGGGCAAAGGGTTTCTTCTCCTTGAACGGCAACAGCTGCACGCATACATGTTCGATGTCGTTCAGTTCATCACGCCCGAACTCTTCAAGGAACATCTTGGAATTAGGCTCCAGAATACCGTTCGCACGCACCGCCCAACTGCGGCCCTGCGCCGAAAGATATGTAAAATATAGCCAGTAGTTGCTGTCGTTTATAAGGTAAGCCTCAAAATTCGAGTTTCCAAGAGACTTCTCATCCATCGGCAGGTAGGCAAGCATGATGTTCAGCCTCTCCCCTTCGGGACGTTCAGCCGGGCGGTATGTAACAACAGGCTCCGGTTCCTCATCTTCTATTGGGTTCCTCAACGGCTGCCGCACAACAGGCCTCTTATGTTCAGGTTCTTTTGGAGCAACACTCTTCTTCACAAAGTTGTATTCATTGGTATCAACCACTACGCACTCACGGACCTGCATGGGAATCTCAAAACCGTTTTTGTCCTCTACCAGCACAATATCCTTCCCACGGAATCCTGTAACGACACCGCCACCGCTCTCATAGATAAACCGCACCTTATCACCAATCTTCATATTATCATCTTTTTATCGTTATTGCGAAGATAATGAAAAAAGCAATACCGGCATATATCTTAAGGCAGAAAAACAGAACCTATATAAGATGTGCAAAGCTCAAAAGAGGCTAATATCCATGTTCAGAGCCATTACGGACAAGGGGCATGCCATTATATCTTAACAAAGTTGCTTGAGGAATTCTGACAGCACCCTCCTCCCATATTATGCCGCCATTGTGCTCTTCGACATAGAGAAACATCAGTTCAACAATGGAATCGTTATCCGTTTCACCTATGTTATAACGGATATGAGGCAGCCCGGTTCCTTCACCCGACAATTCAACGCCCCGCAAGAGCGGCATATCTTCAATAGAATTGCCGGACTCATCCAAATAATCTCCGCCATTGCAAGAGAGAAGAAAAGCAATGAGAAATATATAAAACAAGCGGGTTATCATTCCGTTTCACTATAACAGAACAACAACCCGGCTTGAAATTTGTTTATGCCGGTTCCTTTATGCCAGCTCCTCTACATTACCGAATTTCTCCCATACACGGGCAAAGCCATACTCGCCTACCCGGCCTTGAGGAACAATAAGGAGCGTACGTGAATAGACATCGGCATCGGCAATATCGCCCGAACACATAGGAGCTGCATCACACATCACACACAGTCGTTTCAACGACTTGCAGCTGCGGAATGCCTGTTCACCGACACTGACGACAGCAGACGGCAACTCAATCTCCTCTATTGAACTGCAGTTATAGAACGAGCCATATCCTATGCTGAGTACACCGTCGTGAAGAGCCACACTCCTTAACGAAGTACAATTGGCCAGAACACCTTGGTCAAGCATATTCACGCCTGCCGGAAGAGAAAAAGTTTCCAAAGATGAACAGCCCCAGAAAGCACCCTTCTTTATTGCAGCCAATGATGACGGGAGGCCTATCCTTTCAAGTGAAGAGCAGTCACGGAAAGCCCATCCTTCGATAGAGAGCACTCCTTGAGGAAGTTCAATCCCGCTCAGTGACGAGCAGCCGCAGAAAGCATATTCTCCGACGCTCTCTACCATGCTGCCAACAGAGACACGCACCAGAGAGCTGCAGCCGTCGAATAGCGAAGGCTCAATATTTATAAGATTATCGGGAAAATATGCATACTCAAGCGAACTGCACCCCATGAATGCAGCCTTGCCTATGACAAGCACTTTTGTTGGCAGAACAACCTCGACAAGCGACGTACATCCTTTGAAGGCCTGCATGCCTATGACATGAAGCGATTCATTGAAGACGACTCTTGACAACATCGCACACCCCTCGAAAGAAGAGATGCCTATACTGTCAATATTCTCTCCCATTACAACAGAGCGCAATGCCGTACAATCCTTGAAAGCCTCATCGAGTATATCAGTTACGGCATATCTCCTGCCTGCGCTCACAACCTCAGCCGGTATATCAATATCGCCTGAGTACGGGACAAGAGCCCTTGTAACCGTAGCCGAAGACTTGGCATCGTCGAGCAGGTATGTAAGTTTTCCAATATTCGCAATCATATACAGAGTATCTGTTAAGGAATAAGCAATGAACTGTCTCCATAGCTCAAGAATCGGAAACCGTTGGCGAGTGCATAGTCATATATCTTTCGCCAATTTCCGCTGACAAAGGCCGACACAAGCAGAAGAAGAGTGCTCTTCGGCTGATGGAAGTTTGTTACGATAGCCTTGACAATGCGGAAGGTGTAACCCGGAGCTATCATTATCTGAGTGTGCGAATGGACTCTATGAAGATTATTCCTCTCCATCCATGCAACAAGCGAGCGCAACGCATCAACTACATCAATGGAATGTTCCCTGTCATAAGGTATCCACTGACTCACGCGCAACTCATCTTCTGTAATTCCAGGATTCTCGTTTACGAGCTCGCCAAGAAAATAGAGACTCTCCAGTGTACGGACAGAGGTTGTTCCGACAGCAACAGCAGAACCTCCTGCCGCTATAAGTTTTTCCAACAATTCCCTGCGAACCTCTATATACTCTTCGTGCATCTCATGGTCGGCAATCAGTTCACTCTTCACAGGCTTGAACGTACCGGCACCGACATGCAATGTAACTTCGTCGCAATCAACTCCGGCACCTGCAAGGGCCTCCAGCACCGCAGGTGTAAAATGCAGTCCTGCTGTAGGAGCCGCAACAGAGCCTTTCACTTTTGAATATACGGTCTGGTAGGTACGGGTATCGCTCTCTTCAGTACGGCGATTCAGATATGGCGGTATCGGCAACTCGCCCGCAGCCTCAAGAAGTTCGGCAAACGAACAGCCGCCGTCCCAGAAGAAACGGATATGGTTCACTGCTGCAGCACCTCCTATACGCTCAACAGAGAGAGTCACCTTCTTTCCGGCAACCTCTATTGCTTGCGACAGCACTCCACTCTTCCAACGGTTGGAATTGCCGACAAGGCATTGCCACACACACTCTTCCGTTTCCAGGAATATCTGCTGATAATCACATGGCCTCTCCGGTTCAAGGCAGAACACTTCTATTGTAGCTCCGGTCTCCTTGCGGAAGCGCAAGCGGGCCTGGATAACCTTCGTATTGTTGAAGACCATGAGCGAACCTTGCGGAATATACTTCGGCAAAGCAGCAAAGGTATCCTCGTCAATCACGCCACCCCTGTAAAGCAACAGTTTTGACGTATCACGCTCTGCAAGAGGATATTTTGCAATCCTCTCATCGGGCAGCGGATAATCGTACTCCGCAATAGCTATTTCCTGAATGTTTCTCTTCATACACAAATTGCATTGCACCATAGCCAATGCCATGCAAAGATAATACAAACAGCCGAAATACCGGCATAAAACAAGGGGTGACTACAAAATGTCACCCCTGTTGAGCTATTAATCCGTCAGTTCTAAAAGTGCAATGCAAGGCTTGCGAAGATTTTGGAAACAGGAGTTCAGTAGCCTAAAAACTGTTTACAAAATTGAGCGTAACGCTGCAGATGCCTTTTAAAAAAACAAATTATGCGAGCTTGTTATCAGAACCAAGCACATTCACAATCTTGTGGATGTACTGCTTCTTCATGTTCTCACGAGCAGGACCAAGATACTTTCTTGGGTCGAATTCTGCAGGATTTGTTGCAAACACCTCACGAATGGCAGCTGTCATGGCAAGACGGCTGTCGCTGTCGATGTTGATCTTGCAAACTGCGAGAGATGCAGCCTTGCGGAGCTCCTCTTCTGGAATACCGATAGCATCCTTCAAAGCACCGCCGTACTTGTTAATAGTCTCAACCTCTTCCTGTGGAACTGAAGAAGAACCGTGAAGAACGATAGGGAAGCCAGGAAGCTCCTTCATACAGCCTTCGAGAACGTCGAATGCCAATGGGGGAGGAACAAGCACACCCTTCTCGTTGCGTGTGCACTGCTCCGGCTTGAACTTGTTGGCACCGTGAGAAGTACCGATTGAGATAGCCAAGCTGTCGCAACCAGTCTTTGTAACGAAGTCAACAACCTCCTCAGGACGTGTATATGTGTGGTGCTCTGCAACTACGTCATCCTCAACACCTGCAAGAATACCGAGCTCACCCTCAACAGTCACGTCATACTGGTGTGCATACTCAACAACCTTCTTTGTAAGAGCTACGTTCTCCTCATAAGGGAGGTGAGAACCGTCGATCATCACTGATGAGAAGCCCATGTCGATACATGACTTGCACAACTCGAAAGAGTTGCCGTGGTCGAGGTGAAGAACAATCTCAGGATTTGTGCAACCGAGCTCCTTTGCATACTCGACAGCACCCTCAGCCATGTAACGGAGAAGTGTCTGGTTAGCATACTTGCGGGCACCGCTTGATACCTGAAGGATAACAGGTGACTTTGTCTCTACAGCAGCCATAATGATAGCCTGCAACTGCTCCATGTTGTTGAAGTTGAAAGCAGGGATAGCATAGCCACCTTTCATTGCTCTTGCAAACATATCGCGTGTGTTTACAAGACCGAGTTCTTTAAAATTTACCATAGTTTTTTATACTTTAAAAGTAATTAAATGAATATCCGAACATTTACCTTGCGGTAATTCTCTGCAAATTTAATAAATTCTTTCATTATACATATCCAATAACAGAAAAATTATGCATTTGCAGATATAAAGATTTATTCACAATTACAACTGCACTTTTTTTCAAAATAAAGAGTATCTTTGCTCTGATATCTTTTACTTGAACCCAAACACAAAAGAAGATGTATATCATAGGCATTGCAGGCGGTACAGGTTCGGGAAAAACCACCGTCGTCAAGGAGATTGTGAATTCGTTGCCCGAAGGGTCTGTCGTAGTCATTCCACAGGATTCATACTATAAGGACAGCAGCCATGTTCCTGTCGAGGAGAGGCAGTTCATCAACTTCGACCATCCCGATGCGTTCGACTGGGAGCTGCTTGTAAAGCAAATCGGCATGCTGAGGGAAGGAAAGGCCATTGACCAGCCGACATATTCGTACATAACCTGTACCAGACAGCCGGAAGTCGTTCACATTGAGCCGAAGGAGGTTATTATCATAGAAGGAATCATGGCACTCGTAAACCCCGAACTGCGCGAGCTCATGGACCTGAAGATTTTTGTAGATGCCGATGCCGATGACCGTCTCATAAGGCTTATACGCCGTGACGTAATTGAACGCGGACGTACACCGGAAACTGTAATATCACGCTACGAGCGCATTGTCAAGGAGATGCACTGGGAGTTCATAGAACCCACAAAGAAATTTGCAGACATAATCATGCCGCAAGGCGGACACAACACCAAAGCAATCCAGGCACTGCAGATGTCTATCAGATTCTTTTTGAGCTGACATGAAAGGCATAAAGTACATATACCCATTGGCCCTCTTAGGCCTGTTTGCCATTTTTACACTCATGGGCGGCACTCTGTTCAGATACAGGAAGCCTACAGCCATTGCTGTTGCCCCAAGCCCCCAATACACATACCTATCGCCGTACGTAGAGCTTTCGCATTACGACAAGCACTTCAGGGAAGCTGCCGACACTCTCGGTTACGACTGGACGCTTATAGCAGCAATCGCCTACACCGAATCGCGTTTCGACAGCACTGTGGTTTCCGGAGTCGGAGCATGCGGTGTCATGCAGATGATGCCGAAGACTCTTAGAGGATTCGGCGTTCCCGACTCCTTGCACACCGACAACCGCACGAACATAATGGCAGCAGCCAAGCTGTTGGAAGCTCTGGAGAAACAATACAGGCAAATAACCGACAAGGAAGAACGTACAAAGTTCGTCCTTGCCTCATACAATGCAGGATTCGGACACATACTCGACGCCATGAGGCTGGCTCACAAGCATGGAAAGGACAAGCACACATGGAGCGAAAATGTTGATTCATTCCTTATCTACAAGAGCAAGCCCGAATTCTTCAATGACACCCTATGCAGGAACGGTGAGTTCAGGGATTGGAAACAGACACTGGCGTTTGTGGATAAAGTACAGAAGACCTGGAAGAGATTTGAGAGGAAACAGAAGAGCTACAGGGATTCCATTGACACTGTTGTCGCCAAGGACACGCTGAAACTGATTATGCAATTATAGACAAACAAGGCTGCGGATGAGAACCGCAGCCTTGTTTGTCTATATATTTATAAAGCCGTTACTTGCTCAGCTGCTCATGCATTGCAGCCGCGGCACGACGGCCGTCACCCATAGCAAGGATAACAGTAGCACCGCCACGTACGATATCGCCGCCTGCATAGATGAACGGAATAGACGACTGCATATTCTCGTTAACGGCAATCGTGTTCTTTCGTCCGAGTTCAAGACCCTCAACGGATGTAGGCACAAGAGGATTTGGAGCTACACCTACGGAAACCACAGCCATATCGATGTCAATGGTCTCTATTGCACCTTCTACCGGCACCGGTGAACGGCGGCCCGAAGCATCAGGCTCGCCAAGCTCCATCTTCTGAAGGACTATCTGCTTTACACAGCCTCTTTCATCGGCAATGTACTCGATAGGATTATGCAGAGTGAGAAACTCCACACCCTCCTCTTTCGCATGCTTCACCTCTTCGAGACGGGCCGGCATTTCGGCCTCGGAACGGCGATATATAATCATTGCGCGCTCTGCGCCCAAACGCAAGGCAGTACGTACAGAGTCCATAGCGGTATTGCCTCCACCGATAACAGCCACACGCTTTCCTATGTGCATTGGAGTATCGGTTTCCGGATTAGAAGCATCCATAAGGTTCACGCGAGTCAAGTACTCGTTCGATGACAATATGTTTATCGAATTCTCTCCTGGGATATTCATGAAGTTAGGCAAGCCGGCACCCGATGCCACAAAGACACCTTGATAGCCTTCATCCTGCAACTGGGCAATGGATATTGTCTTGCCGACAACACAGTCCTTGACAAACTCTACCCCCATTGCACGCAAGTTCTCTATTTCATGTTCTACAATAGAGTTAGGCAAGCGGAATTCCGGAATACCGTATTTGAGCACACCGCCAATCTCATGCAACGCTTCGAAGACAGTAACACTGTAACCCAGCTTTGCCATATCACCGGCAAACGACAATCCTGCCGGACCTGAGCCTACAACAGCAACTTTCTTGCCGTTAGATGCAGCCACTTTCGGAGCAGGCATCTCACCGCTCTCGCGTGCATAATCGGCCGCGAAACGTTCAAGAGCACCGATAGCAACAGCCTTATGCCCCATCTTCAAATGGATACACTGGCTTTCGCACTGCTTCTCCTGAGGACATACGCGACCGCATACAGCAGGCAATGAACTTGTCATCTTAAGCACCTGTGCTGCCTTTACGAATTCGCCACGTTCTATATTCTTTATGAATGATGGGATTTTTATATTTACAGGACAGCCTTCCATACAAGCAGGCTTGGGGCAGTCGAGACAACGCTGTGCCTCAACAAGAGCCATCTCCTTTGTAAAACCGGTATTTACCTCCTCGCGCAGCTTTGTCGCACGATAAATGGGGTCAAGTTCAGGCATCGGACAACGCTCTATGGCAGTACGCTCCTTGGGTTTCATTTTGTTCCGGAGCTCCGCGCGCCATGCAGCATCACGGTTTGTCAGTTCATCGTACTCGCTCGCACACTCCTCACTCTTGTCCAATTTCTCTATTTCATGAGCCTCTTCAGTCTTGAAAGAGCCAAGACGTTGCATCATTCCGTCAAAATCGACTTGATGACCATCAAATTCAGGACCATCTACACAAACGAACTTGGTTTTGCCACCGACTGTTACGCGACAGGCACCGCACATGCCGGTTCCATCTACCATTATGGTGTTGAGCGAAACGACTGTCGGAATCTCATACTGCTTTGTCAGCTTGCAGACGAACTTCATCATTATAGCAGGACCGATAGCCACGCAATGGTCAACCTTCTCACGTTTGATTACACGCTCGATACCCTCTGTAACAAGACCTTTGTCTCCGTATGAGCCGTCATCGGTCATAATGATTACCTCATCCGAAACCTCACGCACCTCCTTCTCAAGAATTATAAGGTCCTTGGAACGGCCTGCAAGCACTGAAATCACACGGTTTCCGGCTTTCTTCAAAGCTGTAGCAATAGGCAACATCGGTGCAACGCCTACACCGCCGCCGGCGCATACGACCGTACCGAAATTCTCAATATGTGTAGCCTGACCGAGCGGGCCTACAACATCGGTGATGCAATCACCCTCATTAAGGTCGCATATACGGCTTGAACTCAAGCCCACCTTTTGGATTACCAGAGTTATAAGCCCTTTGTCCGGGTCGGCATGCGCAATGGTAAGAGGAATACGCTCACCTTTCTCGCCCACTCTGAGAATCACAAAGTTTCCGGCTCTGTATGCCTTTGCAATAAGCGGAGCCTCAACACGCAGACGGAATACCTTTTCCGAAAACTGCTCTTTTGATACTATCTTGTACATACTGTTTTTTGTTTATGTTATTTGCGTAATGCAACAGATGCCTTCTTACAGAAATATCTTTAGTCTATCATATCGAAACCGCAATACGGCACCAACGCTGCCGGAATACGGATTCCCTCCGGAGTCTGGTTATTCTCAAGAAGAGCAGCCACAATACGCGGAAGTGCAAGAGCGGAACCGTTTAGCGTATGGCAGAGTTCTGTCTTCTTGTCAGCATTGCGGTAACGGCACTTAAGGCGGTTTGCCTGATAGCTGTCAAAGTTCGATACAGATGAAACCTCAAGCCAACGCTGCTGAGCCTCTGAATAAACCTCGAAGTCGAAACAGAGAGCTGCTGTAAAGCTCATGTCGCCACCGCAAAGACGAAGGATGCGGTAAGGAAGTTCGAGTTTCTTGAGCAAACCCTCTACATGCTCAAGCATCTCCTTGTGCGACTCCTTGCTATGCTCCGGGGTATCTATGCGTACAATCTCAACCTTAGAGAACTCATGCAAACGGTTAAGGCCACGTACGTCCTTGCCGTATGAGCCGGCCTCGCGACGGAAGCACTGTGTATATGCGCAGTTCTTGACAGGAAGCTGTTTCTCGTCAAGGATTACATCGCGGTAGATATTTGTGACAGGAACCTCTGCTGTCGGTATAAGATAGAGGTCATCCAAATCGCAGTGATACATCTGTCCCTCCTTGTCGGGCAACTGTCCTGTTCCATAACCCGAAGCTGCATTGACAACCGTAGGAGGCATTATCTCAACATAACCGGCCTTACGCGCCTCATCGAGGAAGAAGTTTATAAGTGCACGCTGAAGCTGGGCACCCTTGCCCTTATATACCGGAAAACCGGCACCTGTTATCTTTACGCCAAGGTCAAAGTCAATAAGGTCGTACTTCTTTGCAAGTTCCCAATGAGGAAGCGCATTCGCGGGAAGCACAGTTTCTGTACCACCGGTCTTCTCAACCACGTTGTCTTCGGCAACCGCACCTTCGGGGACTTCGTCATACGGTATGTTCGGGATGGTGTAAAGCAGCTGCTGAAGTTCATCGGCAGCACTATCCATTCTTTCCTGCAGTTCCTTTGCCTTCTCCTTAAGAACGGCAACTTCGGCCTTTACAGCGTTCGCCTCATCAACAGCCTTCTCTTTCATAAGCTGGCCGACCTTTGCCGCAAGCTGTTTGTTCTGTGCAAGTACATTATCCAGTTCCTGCTGGGCAGCACGACGGGCCTTGTCCAGTTCCAGGACTTTGTCAATTGTCTCCTTGGCATTCTTGAAATGCTTCTTCTCCAAGCCCTTCAAAACCTTTTCGGTCTCTTGGCTTATAACTTTAAGTGTTAGCATAATATTTAGTTTTTTAGTTTTTTAGTATTTTGAATGTAAAATGCAATCTGCTGTTTCTGTTAAGGAACAGAGTGTTGCAACATCGGGGTACATAGATTACAAAAGTACAATTATTTTTAGTATCTTCCACGTAAAAGTAAAAAAAAGAAAACTTTATAAAACATAAAAAACGGAATGGCATGCCATTCCGTTTTTTATGTTCGAACAAAACCAGTTCTATCAGTTCTTCTCTGCAATAGGAGTAACAGAAACGTAGCTCTTGTCGTTCTTGCCACGCTTGAATGTTACAACACCGTCAACCAATGCATAAAGAGTGTGGTCGCTGCCCATACCGATGTTTGCACCGGGATTGTGTACTGTACCACGCTGACGTACGATGATATTACCGGCTTTGCATACCTGGCCACCCCAGATCTTAACACCTAGTCTCTGACTAGCTGACTCACGGCCGTTCTTTGAACTACCAACACCTTTCTTATGTGCCATAATACTTAAACTTTAAAAATTAACCGATAATTTCCTTTACAACTAACTCTGTGAACTGCTGACGATGACCGTTCAGCTTGCGGTAGCCTTTACGACGACGCTTGTGGAACACGAGCACCTTGTCACCCTTAACCAATGTAGGGTCGATAGTACGTGTTGTAACGATGTTCTGACCGTCCTTAGACTTACGAACAATCTTCTGCTCACGAACATTGCCGATATAGCAAACCACCTTAGCACCTTCTACAGTAGGAGCACCTACAGTTACAGTACCTTCATTATCCAACAGCAACACGCGATCGAACTCTACGGTTGTGTCATTCTGAGCACCTTTGATGTGGTGCACGAACAGCTTCTTGCCAGCCTCAGCCTTGAACTGCTGTCCATTAATCTCAACAATTGCGTACATTTAATTTTTCGCTTTTATTGTGAATTCCGCGAGGTGCGTTCTCTTCGTGAGCACGTCTTCTCCAACCCCTACGGACTAAATCGGGTGCAAAGATAAGAAAGTTTTTCCATTCAGAGAAACTTTTCCCCAAAATATTTTCCTATCCTTATTATATATAATATTACTTATGCGAAAGGAATCTTTCGGCCTCCATCGCCGCACGACAACCGCTCGCTGCTGCATTTATAGCCTGACGGTAGTGAGGGTCGGCCACATCACCTGCAACAAACACACCTGGCACCAAAGTCTTCACGCCACTGGCATCAGCCGGCACGAAATAACCGGTTTCATCAGTCTTAAGATACTTCTTGAATATATCGGAGTTAGGCTTATGGCCTATTGCCAGGAAGAAACCGTCAATCGCAAGGTCGTAATGCTTTTCATCGGCCTCACCCTTTCTTGACACGAGATGTATGCCTTCCACTCCATCCTCTCCGAACAGACCTTCGGTATTATGTTCGAAAAGAACCTCTATCTTCGGATTGTTAAGAGTACGGTCCTGCATAGCCTTTGATGCACGCAGGAATGGTTTGCGCACAATAAGATATACCTTGGCTGCCAATGATGCGAGGTAATTCGCCTCTTCACAAGCCGTGTCACCACCGCCGACAACAGCTACAATCTTCTTGCGGTAGAAGAAGCCGTCACATGTAGCACATGCACTCACACCCATACCCTGATACTTGATTTCGTCAGAAAGGCCGAGATACTTGGCAGCAGCACCTGTAGCAACGATAACCGTATCGGCCTCTACAATATTGCCGTCGTCAAGGGTAATCTTGTACGGAGCTGTTTCAAAATCCACCTCAACAACACTGCCTGAGCGCACATCCGCACCGACATTTATTGCCTGCTGGCGCATATTCTCCATAAGTTCCGGACCAGTTATTCCTTGAGGAAAACCTGGGAAATTCTCAATTACAGTAGTCTGGGTCAACTGACCTCCTGGCTGCATGCCCTCAATAAGCACCGGCGACAGGTTGGCACGTGAAGCATAAATCGCAGCAGTGTAACCGGCAGGGCCTGAGCCGATAACCAAACATTTTGTTCTATCCATACCTATATATTCTATTTATGTTTTTATTATACATTCTTATCTCATGTCAACAACCTCCACGCCTGGGAAGTTGCTAACCGGACAAACATAGGACGATTCCGCAAACTTGCATTTTGCAGCATAGTTGGAGAGTTCAATCTCTACCCGCCCGGCATTTGTCATATATATGCTCATTCCTTCGAGACGGTTGCTGCTTCCATCGAACCTGAGCACAACCTTATTTATTTCCGCCTCGCCGGAACCGTTCGACAAAGTCACAATCACCTTGCCGTTCTCACTTTTCATGGCACGCGAAGAGACCTTGCGGAATCTCTCCATCATATTCAAAGGCGAAAGATTCTGAGCCTCTTCCGATGCTGCGGATGTTACATAGATTTCATTCACATCACGCATATAGCTCCACTGTGTCTTGCCGTCGCACCACACTTTCATATTATCCATGAGCAAGGAGTAGCAATCGCCGTCAATTCGTATGACTCCGGTATCTTCCTGCAAAAGTTTCCCGTCTTCATCATACACGGCATAGCCATAATCCATGTGCACTGCAGCATCAGCTTTCAGTTTGGCAACAGCTTTATCAAGAAAGGCCGAAGCATTGTCCTGTGCCGACAGCATGAAGGGGGACATCAACAAAAGAACATACAGAATTCTTCTCATAGCCAACAAATTAGAGCAACGACTTCAATCTGAATTCAAGGTCGGCCTCATCACTGCACAATACTTGACGCGGCTTGCTGCCCTCCTGTTCTCCAACAATACCGGTCTGGCACAGCTGGTCCATTATACGGCCGGCACGGTTGAAGCCCACATTGAACTTGCGTTGTATAAGTGATGTAGAACCATGCTGTGCAAGCACAACAGCACGTGCAGCATCAACGAACAATGGGTCAAGCTTGTCGGAACTGATATCGCCACGCATGCTTCCGCCACCGTCACCGCCAAGCTCAGTACTCTCATCGGGCTCAGGCAATATATATGCAGTCTGATATCCTTGTTGTTTTGCAATATGAGAACATACCCTTTCTACTTCCTTTGTCTCGACAAGGGCGCACTGTACACGAACCGGGTCGTTGCCGGCAAGGAAGAGCATATCACCCCTACCCTGCAGCTGGTTCGCACCGGAACGGTCCAGTATTGTACGCGAGTCGATTACGGATATCACCCTGAAGGCCATGCGAGCCGGGAAGTTCGCCTTAATGGTACCGGTGATTATGTTTGTAGTAGGACGTTGTGTCGCAATAATCATGTGGATACCCACAGCACGCGCCTTCTGGGCTATACGCGCTATAGGCTGTTCAACCTCGCGCCCTGCCGTCATCATCAAATCGCCGTACTCATCTATAATCACCACAATATAAGGCATGAAGCGATGCCCTTTTGTCGGCAGCAACTCCTTGTTCAGGAACTTCTCGTTATACTCCTTGACCGAACGCACCGACGCCATCCGCAGCAGCTTGTAACGGTTGTCCATCTCTACACACAGCGACTTTAGCGTGCGTACCACTTTGTTGACATCCGTTATGATAGGCTCATCCTCACCTTCGAGTTTGGCAAGAAAGTGCTTCTCAAGCACACCATAAAGGCTAAGCTCGACCATCTTAGGGTCAACCATCACAAACTTGAGATATGCCGGATGCATCTTGTACAGCAACGATGTTATTATTGCATTCAAGCCTACAGACTTACCCATACCGGTGGCACCGGCAACAAGCAAGTGAGGCATCTTTGCCATATCCACCATATACACCTCGTTGGATATTGTCTTTCCGAGAGCAAGAGGCAATGCCATATCAGTCTCCTTATACTTGCGGCTGTTGAGCAACGAAGCCATAGGCACAATCTGCTTGTGTTTATTAGGCACTTCAATACCTATAGTGCCTTTTCCGGGGATTGGAGCTACTATTCGGATACAGAGTGCCGAAAGGCTTATTGCAATGTCATCCTCCAGATTACGTATCTTCGCTATTCTGACACCCGGCGCAGGTGTTATCTCGTACAGGGTGATTGTAGGGCCTACAGTAGCCTTTATAGAGCTTATCTCTATTCCGAAGTTTTTAAGCACCTCTACTATCTTGTTGGCATTTGCCGACTGCTCATTCTTGTCTATAGCCTGAACTGACTGCTCATATTCATCAAGGAGATCGATTGTTGGCGGCTTGTAGTAGCTCAATTCATCCTTCGGGTTGATAGGACGCAACATATCACCGCCCATATCATCGTCTCCACAAACCTGTTTGACCTCCATGGAGATACCGCCGTCACCGGCAGCAATCCCTTGAGACACCTTGTCAAACTCTTTTGCCAAAGCATCATCATCTATTTCAATTTCATCATCAACGGCCTCCGGAATATCAGTCTCGGATTCTTCATCAACCTCATCGCCAACATTTATTTCAAGTTCAACGCCTTCTGTTTCGTCATTATCTTCAACATCCGCACCTTCTTCTTCATCCTCCTCATCATCAGCATATTCATCTGCATCGTCGTCTTCATCTTCAGGCTCTTCATCAGGTTCATCATCAATTGTATCATCCGTCACCACCATATTCCTGGCACGTCTCTCCTCTGTCTCTGCATCAATTCCGCCCTGATATGACAACAAGCTTCTAAGCCACGGAATTGTCTTGCGCGAAACATAGACCATAAAGAGAAGCATTGCCAAAAGCAACAGCAGCACGACTCCCACTACACCAAGATAGCCAGTCAGATACGCATTGAGAAAATCGCCATGCGCTCCGCCCGGAGAGACATAGCTTATCCCCAAACGCTCCCCGAACACAAACGAGAAGAGAAGCGAGAACCATACCATGGCATAAAAAAGCATGAAAAGCCAACGCCATAGCCTGAAAGTGCCGATACGCATCAGTTTCAACGCAACCAGAGTAACCATCGGCAACAGCAGCAACGAAGCCCAGCCAAAGCATCTGTTTATGAGGTAGTATGCAACGACAGCACCGCCTTTTCCCGACGTATTGGAAGCCACGACATCCTCTCCTGCACCCCTTGAGATAGCCTCAAGCGCAGTATAGTCGTCACCTCCTGACGAGAAGAACGAAATGAACGAACTGCAAAGAAAGATTGCAAATGCCGCAAACAGCATTCCAATCACAAACTGGGTATTAGGATTCCTGAAGAAGCCAACAAAATTGACAAACGCCTCCTTTAACGATGAAAAGAGACCGCCTTTCTTACTCTTGCTATTTATCTTGACACTTTTTTTTGCCATAACATCATCAATAAAAAATACATACGCGCATATCCGGCACGCGCGTACGTGGAACAAACGCGAAGATACAAAAAAATTGAATACCATTACCACATAGCTCCGCTATTTTTTGTAACTTCGCAGCAAATTCAAAAACCAAAATGCAAATATCGTGACTGACGAAAGAGAAGATATTGTTTTTTCGCGCAACACAGTCGAATTCGTGACTGTAGCAGCAGAGTTCTGCGCCTATATTGAACGCACCAACGAACATAGCCGCAAGGAGTTCGTTGACACATTGCTCAAATTATTGCCCCTGCTTTACCTCAAAGCCCAGATGCTCCCGAATGACGAGAGCATAAGCGACGACAATCTTGAAGAGTTTGTAACAGAGGACAGCTACGAGGTACTGAGAATTACAATATCGGAGCTGCTCGCCGAGAAGGACAGCTATCTGGACGTGTTCGTTGCAGACATGAAGTACAGCGACACCCCTATCACGAAAAGCATTTCGGAAGACCTTGCCGACATATATCAGGACATCAAGAATTTTGTAAGCCTCTTCAAGCTCGGCATTAACGAGACCATGCACGACGCCATTGTCGAATGCAACGAACATTTCAAGCAGTACTGGGGGCAGACACTCGTCAACACTCTCCGCGCATTGCACGACATAAGATACAACACCACGCTTGAAGGAGAAGAAGAGAATATTGATGAGTAAGTTCTGTTCACATATCGAGAAATCGGCCATAAGCACTATGCCGACAGTTGCATTCGAAGGACGCATAATAACCATAGACACCGTCGATGCAGCCGAAAAGGCTGTAAAAGCTTTGTGGAACGAGAAGATTGTAGGGATAGACACCGAGACACGTCCATCTTTCCGCAAAGGGGTACACTACACCGTATCCCTGCTACAGATTGCAACTGCAGACACATGTTTCCTTATACGCCTGAACCGGGTCGGAATGCCCGAACCCCTCATCAAACTGCTTGAAAGGAAAGAAATCACAAAGGTAGGTCTTTCTCTGCACGACGACTACCAGGCACTGAGCAAAAGACATAAGTTCAATGCCGGAGGCTTCCTCGACCTGCAGAAACATGTAGGAAACTACGGGATTGAAGAGATGAGCCTGCAGAAGATATTCGCAATAGTATTCGGAAAGCGCATATCGAAAAGCCAACAGCTTACAAATTGGGAAAACGATGTATTGACAGACAAGCAGAAGCTCTATGCAGCTACAGACGCGTGGGCATGCCTTGAAATATACAACAGACTTAAACAAACGAAACAAGAATAGGAATGGAAAAAGCCGTTATACTCAAGAGAGGCAAAGAGGAGTCACTGCGTCGCTTTCACCCCTGGATATTTTCAGGAGCAATACAACGCATAGAAGGAAAGCCTGAAGAGGGCGATATCGTCACCGTATATACTAACGACCGCGAGTTCATTGCACGTGGGCACGTACAGGTAGGAAGCATTGCGGTGCGCGTTCTCACATTCAACGACGAGACAATAGACCAGGAATTCTGGGACAAACGCATATCTACCGCATTCGACTTGCGCGAGAGAACCGGCATATCGTCACGCGAGGACAACAGCACCTACCGTCTCGTACACGGAGAGGGCGACAACCTGCCCGGCCTCATAATAGACATTTACGGCAACACCGCAGTAATGCAGGCCCATAGCGTAGGAATGCATGTCAACCGCATGGACATTGCAGAGGCAGTAAAGAAAGTAATGGGTGACAAGATTAAGAACATATACTACAAATCGGACACCACACTACCCTACAAAGCCGACATAAACAAGGACAACGGATATATAATGGGCGGCAATGCAGAAAACATTTCAACAGAGTACGGCCTGAAGTTCCACATCGACTGGCTTCGCGGACAGAAGACAGGATTCTTTGTTGACCAGCGCGAGAACCGTTCTTTGCTTGAGAAATATGCCAAAGGGCGCAAGTTGCTCAACATGTTCTGCTACACAGGAGGCTTTTCTATATACGCTCTCCGAGGCGGCGCAGAGATTGTACACTCTGTTGACAGTTCATCAAAGGCAATAGACCTCACAAATGCAAACGCAGAGCTCAACTTCCCTGGCGACACACGCCATACTGCATACGCCGAGGACGCTTTCGACTTCCTCGACCGTATGGGGAACAACTACAACCTTATCATTCTCGACCCCCCGGCCTTCGCAAAGCACCGCGACAGCCTGCGCAACGCGCTCATAGGCTACCGCCGTCTTAATGCAAAGGCTATAGAGAAGATTCAGCCGGGCGGAATACTATTCACATTCTCATGCTCACAGGTTGTGAGCAAGGAAAACTTCCGCACTGCAGTATTTACTGCAGCGGCAATAGCGAAACGGAATGTACGAATCCTGCACCAGCTGACACAGCCGGCCGACCACCCGGTAAGCATTTATCACCCAGAAGGCGAATACCTCAAAGGCCTGGTGCTGTATGTTGAGTAAAAGGCTCTCAGACAAGTTTATGCAAATTTTCATACGCAAACATTTTGCTACACCAAAATTATTCGCTAACTTTGCGCCTCGAAAGCCAAAACACTTTTTGTAAAGGCAATAATAATTAAAAAATTACAATAATGAAAAAAGACATTCATCCCGCAGCTTATCGTCCGGTTGTATTCAAGGACATGTCAAATGGCGACTGCTTCCTTTCGCAGTCAACATGCAACACAAAGGAGACCATCGAATTCGAAGGTGAAACCTACCCATTGGTAAAGCTTGAAATCTCTAACACTTCTCACCCGTTCTACACAGGTAAGGCAAAGCTCGTCGATACCGCAGGTCGTGTGGACAAGTTCATGAGCCGTTACAGCAAGACTCTCAAGAAGTAATAGAGCTAAAGAATATTATAGAAAAAGGTGTATTCAAATACACCTTTTTTTATGCCGGAACGCAAGCCCACACAACAACACAACCCCCTACAAACCAATAAATTAGAATAATGAAAAAGCTTATTACCATACTTTTCACAGCATTGCTTGCAACCGCATGCGGTGGCGGCGGCGAAGGCACTGGCAGCCATGGAGTACCTGGAAACATAAATGCCAACATAGGCATAGCAAAGCATGCAACACGTATTGAAGTTCCGGCATTGCGCGACGGTGAACTGTTCATAGCACATACAACAACCGTAAACCACAAAGAAAACGTTACGTACAGCATCTCGCACAACGCAGAAAGAAAACATTGCCGCTGGACCGCATTTACATTCGACCCCAGCAACAGAGAAATCAAATGGAAGCGCGACAATTGGGACAATACCGAATGGGGAGGCGACCCGTTCCAACCCAACCCCGACATGCCTGACAGCTGCGTGATGACCCAAAGCCAGATAAACAAGAACGGCTTTGTACGTGGACACATAGTCGCATCATACGATAGAGTATATTCAAAGGATGCCAATGAGCAGACATTCTATTACAGCAACATCTCTCCAATGTACAGCAGATTCAACACCGGAGCATGGAACGACTGCGAGAGAAACGTTCAGAACTGGGGGCGCAACAGCAACTTCTGCGACACGCTGTACATCGTAAAAGGAGCAACCATACGAGAGGGCGAGTACCGCACCGTAGGCACATGCCCTACTGTTCCAAACTACTATTTCATGGCACTGCTATGCCTGAAGAGCAACAGCTACAAATCAATCGGACTGCTCTTCAAGCACGAGAACGGCAACAGCAGAACACAGATATGTTCAATCGACTATCTGGAGAGCTTTACAGGAATAGACTTCTTCTGCAACGTTCCTGACGCTGCCGAGAACAGCACGGAAAGGACATACGACCCCAACCAGTGGAACGGGCTTAGCGGATATACCGACCTTAAAAAGTAGAACTAAATGGGAAGAAAGAAGTTTTCCGAGCGCGAAATAAACATAATACGCAAGTTGCTTGGCAGGAAAATGGCCGGAAACCGAGCACAGCAGAAAATGGTGAGACATACGCTACGCACCGTATTTGAGTTCAACATTTCCGATTTCAACATACAGGGGAAAGCATTCGGGCCGGCAGATATTGACGAATGCGTACGCAGAGGACGCATACAGATTCTGGACGAAGCCACAATAGAGGCCATGAAACTGCGCCATGCCGAGAAGAGACTGCATGATGAAGCATTGATTCAAGCCGAAGCCATTGCAGAAGGTGAAGCTGTTGATTGGCAGAAGGTTCTCGATGAGTGGAACGAATACTACGCCAACAATCCAGAATAGCAAGCCTGAAGCAAGAAAAACAGCAGCATACAATCAAAAAAAAACGATTATATATATTTTTTGAGGTAAACTCGAATATCATAGCGGCTCGGAATAAAAAATAAGTGAACTTATTTTATTCTCCGCTCGCCTTTCGCTATATTTGAGATAAACTCGAATATCATAGCGGCTCGGAATAAAAAATAAGTGAACTTATTTTATTCTCCGCTCGCCTTTCGCTATATTTGCAAAAGCAGGCGAATATTTATCGTCAAAAACCAACAGAAACAACCAACATTCAAACACCTATCACTATGCCATATTGCAGAAACTGCGGAGCAGAAGTAAACGAGAACGCCGCTATATGTATAAAGTGCGGCGCATGGATCAACGAGAAGCCAAAAGAAGAAAACAAGAACGACCAGGAATGGCTTGTAGTACTATTATTATGTTTCTTCCTCGGATGTCTTGGAGTACACCGCTTCTATGTAGGAAAAACCGTAACCGGCATAGTGCAGCTCCTCACATTAGGCGGATGCGGAATATGGACACTGATTGACTTTATCCTAATCCTTGTAGGCAGCTTTACCGATGCCAAAGGCAACCCTATCAAGAACAACTAGCAAGCTATTGGCCTTATTGCTGATACCGGCAATCCTCTACACGATTCCGCTTGAAAGCATATATGAAGGCGAAAGCCTATGCCTGTTCAAGCGATTCCTTAATACTGAGTGCTGGGGATGCGGCATTACACGCGCATTCTTTTCAGTACTATACGGACATTTTACGCTTGCATGGGAATACAACCCTTTGATAACCATTGTTTTTCCACTGTTTGCATGGCTATGGCTAAAAGAGATATTCAACACCGCAAAGAAGCTGAAGAGACAAAAATAATAATTCCCACTTACGTGGGAATTATTATTTTTATGATATCTGTTTCAAATAACCCGTTAATCCTTCTTCTTGCGGAGCTCCTTTATCAAGGCATGACCTATAATGCCATCAGGATAAAATCCGTTGAACTCCTGAAAATGCTTTACTGCGCGGACCATTCCGCCATTATAAAGCACGCCGCCGTCGGAGGTATAGATTACCTCTTTTTCATCGATGTAAAGTTTATTTATCAGAATAGCAGCAACACTCTTCACATCTTTTCCGCTGTCACCCGGCATTATCACACGCTCACCAAGAGCATACTGCTTTGGTGAGCGACGAAGAGAATCAACCACCGCAGTTCTGCTCTTTTTAGCCTTAACGCGAGACTTTCCTGAAGTTTTCTTCACCACAGTATCACCCCTCTTCTTTACCGGCACTTTAACACTGTCGCGCGATAACTTCCTGTACACGCGTACACCCGATTGAGACTGTTTCTTTTGAAAAACAACCTGCGCCTCTGCCGCCTCCCCCAAAAGAGAAAACAGAAAGAGGAGAAGAAGAGAAAACAGAGAGCTACTTCTCATTCATGCACTTTTCAAAACTTACCGGAACAGGAGTCTCGAACCTCATATGCTTGCCGGTAACCGGATGTGTAAAACAGAGCATGTACGCATGAAGTCCAAGGCGACGGATAGGGTCGCCGGACGCTCCGTACTTACGATCACCGACAACCGGATTACCCATATCGGCCATATGCACGCGAATTTGGTTCTTTCTGCCTGTTTCGAGCTCACACTCTACCAACGAATAGCCATTCGACGAATCAATCAAATTGTAATGTGTCACAGCATATTTTCCACCATTATCAACTGGACTTGAATGTGTTATAAAACGCTTGTCTTCTGTAAGCCACGAACAGATGCGTCCTTTGGGAGCCTTGAGTTCACCTTCGACCAGCGCAAGGTAGCGACGGTCGGTCACAAGCTGTTGCCAGCCGTTTATAAGAGACTGCTGAGTCTGTACATCTTTAGCATAAACCATAAGACCAGAGGTATCACGGTCGAGCCTATGCACAATATGAGACGTGTTACGCCCGCCGCCTTTTTCAAGATACCTGTTCAGCACATTCTGCACTGTCTGCTGACGGGTATTATTACTCATGGAAAGCAAGCCTGGGCGCTTGTCTATAACAAGGAGATACGGATCCTCGTAAATAATTTCCAAATCATTGCTACGGAACGACATCTTATGCTTCGAACGGTCGAGCTGAACCACTTGGCCAGCCTTAAGTTCGGTCAAAGGATGAGTCGTAATTGCATTATTCACAAGCACTACCCTATTACTGATTAAAGCTTTTGCTCTATTCCTGCTTATGCCATGCATCTTCTCCATTATAAAATCTATAAGGAGTGCTTCTTCTGTGACCTTAAAGGTCAACAACGTCTTTATATTCTTCTTCATATAACTAATTTCCAATCATTTATCGCTTCTCCGTTCAAGCAATACAACATTCTCGACATGATGCGTATGAGGGAACATATCAACAGGACGCACGGCCGCAACCTTGTAATCAGCGTCAAGCAACTGCAAATCACGGGCTTGAGTAGCCGGATTGCAACTCACATAGACTATTCTCTTAGGGGCTGCAAAAAGAATGGTTGACACAACATCCTCATGCATTCCGGCACGCGGAGGATCGGTTATTATCACGTCGGGACGACCATGCTCATTGATAAAATCACGGGTAAGGATATCCTTCATGTCACCCGCAAAGAATGTAAGGTTATCGAATCCGTTCAGTTCTGCATTCACACGGGCATCAACAATTGCATCTTCCACATACTCAATGCCAATGACTTTCTTCGCCTTGGAGGCAACAAAGTTGGCAATAGTACCGGTACCTGTATAAAGGTCATACACCACCTCATCACCCGTAAGGGAAGCAAACTCACGTGCCACCTTATAGAGGTTATAAGCCTGCCTGCTGTTTGTCTGATAGAAAGACTTGGGACCGACCTTGAAGCGAAGCCCCTCCATCTCTTCATAGATAACATCAGTTCCTTTATAAGTGACAACCTCAAGGTCGCCGAATGTGTCGTTGCACTTATTGTTGACCACATAGAGAAGCGAAGTGACTTCCGGGAAAGCATCCGCGATGTATTGTAAAACTTTTTCAAGCTGAACCATATCATTGTCACACTCCACGCGAGCCTGAAGAAGCAACATGACTTCGCCTGTCGTAGAGGTGCGTATCATCATGCTCCGCAAGACTCCGGAATGTGAGCGCAAGTCGTAGAACGGAATATTCTCCCTATGCGCAAAATCGCGTATCCCGTTGCGGAGCCTATTATTCAAGCCTGTCATCAGCCAGCACTCCTCTATGTCGAGAACCTTATCGAAAGCACCGGGAATATGAAAGCCCAAAGCATCCATATTGTCGTACTGCACATTCCGGGCGACCTCCTCCCATGTAAGCCAACGCTTGTTGCTGAATGTGAATTCAAGTTTGTTCCTGTACTCGCATATCTGTTCCGAACCGAGTATAGGCATAATTTCGGGAAGCTCCACTTTCCCGATACGGGTCAGCGCATCATACACCTGCTGCTGCTTGTACTTCAGCTGATGCTCATAGGCCAGACACTGCCACTTGCAGCCTCCGCACACGCCATAATGCTTGCAGAAAGGCTTTGCCCTCTCCGCAGAATATTCATAGAACTTTACAGCCTCAGCCTCGGCATAGCTATGTTTCTTTCGCCTGACCTGAAGGTCAACCACATCGCCCGGCACCACGTACGGCACAAACACGACAAGGTCATTAACCCTGGCGAGAGCCTTTCCTTCGGCCGCCACACCGGTTATAGCAACCTTCTCAAGCAGCGGCAACTCTTTCTTTTTTCTTGCCATTATATTCGTTTGTTTATCGTTCCTGAAAGCGACACGCAGCAGCAGACAGCACTCCACAGCACTTGCGCATACTGCCGCAAATTACAAATTCTTTGCGAAGATACACCTAAAATCCCGATAAACCGCCCTTTTAACGGATGAACTTATTTTTTTTAATTTATTACGTGATATTTTTATGAAGAAATTTCGCATCACAAACATTTTTGTTATATTTGCAAATTAGTCGGACCATCCTCAAGACAGGAGTTCCGGCAACGAGAATCAGTTAAAACTTTTTTATTTATCAACAAACAATAAACTCAAAAATTTATGGCAGACAAAAGAGTCTATACCTTTGGTAATGGCCTTGCCGAAGGTAACGCGTCAATGAGAAACTTGTTAGGAGGTAAAGGTGCCAACTTGGCAGAGATGAACCTTATCGGCATCCCTGTTCCTCCAGGATTCACCATCACTACTGAGGTTTGCGGCGAGTACTACAGCCTCGGCAGAGAGAAGGTTATCGAGCTTCTCAAGGAAGAGGTTCAGGCCGCAGTGAAGAACATCGAGAACCTGATGAACTCTACATTCGGCGACCCGACCAATCCGCTTTTGGTATCGGTACGTTCAGGTGCACGTGCATCTATGCCTGGTATGATGGATACAATCCTCAACCTCGGTCTTAACGATATCGTAGTAGAGGGCCTTGCAAAGAAGACCGGCAACGAGAAGTTCGCATGGGATTCATACCGTCGTTTCGTACAGATGTACGGTGACGTTGTTTTGGGCATGAAGCCTACAAGCAAGGAGGAGATTGACCCATTCGAGGCAATCATCGAGAAGGTTAAGGAAGAGGCAGGCGTTGTCCTCGACAAGGACCTCAGCGTTGAGTCTCTCAAGGAACTTGTAGCCAAGTTCAAGGCTGCCGTAAAGGCTCAGACAGGCAAAGACTTCCCGACTGACGCTTACGAGCAGTTGTGGGGTGCCGTTTGCGCTGTGTTCGAGTCTTGGAACAACGAGCGCGCTATCCTCTACCGTCGTATGGAGAAAATTCCCGATGAGTGGGGAACAGCCGTTTCAGTTCAGGCAATGGTATTCGGCAACATGGGTGATACATCGGCTACCGGTGTATGCTTCTCTCGTGATGCCGCTACCGGCGAGAACCTCTTCAACGGTGAGTACCTCATCAACGCACAGGGTGAGGACGTTGTGGCAGGTATCCGCACACCGCAGCAGATTACAAAGATAGGTTCTCAGCGTTGGGCAGCATTGCAGAACATCAGCGAGGAGGAGCGCGCTTCAAAGTATCCTTCAATGGAAGAGGCTATGCCGGAAATCTACAAGGAGCTTGACGCTATCCAGACACGCCTTGAGGACCACTACAAGGATATGCAGGATATGGAGTTCACCGTACAGGAGGGCAAGCTCTGGTTCTTGCAGACACGTAACGGCAAGCGTACAGGTGCAGCGATGGTAAAGATCGCCATGGACTTCTACCGCGACGGCGTTATCGATGACAAGACTGTTTTGAAGCGTATGGAGCCTGAGAAGCTCAACGAGCTCCTGCACCCCGTATTCGACACTGCAGCTCTTGCAAAGGCTAAGGTTATCGCAAACGGTCTTCCCGCATCTCCGGGTGCAGCTACTGGCCGCATCGTATTCTTCGCCGACGACGCAGAGAAGTGGCACGAGGACGGTGAGAAGGTAGTGCTTGTACGTATCGAAACCTCTCCTGAGGATCTCGCAGGTATGGCTGCCGCTCAGGGTATCCTTACAGCACGCGGCGGTATGACTTCTCACGCAGCCGTTGTTGCACGCGGTATGGGCAAGTGCTGCGTATCAGGTGCCGGTACACTCGTTATCGACTACAAGAAGCGCACATTGACTGTTGACGGCATCACCTTCAACGAAGGCGACTATATCTCACTCAACGGTTCTACAGGCCAGGTTATCGAGGGCAAGGTTGAGACTAAGGCTCCTGAGCTCAGCGGTGACTTTGCAGAACTCATGACTATCTGTGACAAGTACGCACGCTTGGGCGTACGCACAAATGCCGACACTCCACACGATGCACAGGTTGCACGTGACTTCGGTGCTATCGGTATCGGTCTCTGCCGTACAGAGCACATGTTCTTCGAGGGTGAGAAGATCAAGGCTATGCGCGAGATGATTCTTGCCGAGACAACAAAGGAGCGCGAGGTAGCTCTTGCTAAGCTGTTGCCATTCCAGAAGGCCGACTTCGTAGGTATCTTCAAGGCAATGGAAGGCTTGCACGTGACTGTCCGCCTGCTCGACCCGCCACTCCACGAGTTCGTACCACACGATGCAAAGGGCCAGCAGATGCTTGCAGAGGCTATGGGCAAGACCGTAGAGGCTGTTCAGCGTCGTGTCAAGTCTCTTGAGGAGTTCAACCCGATGCTCGGTCACCGTGGCTGCCGTCTCGGAAACACATATCCCGAAATTACAAGAATGCAGACAACCGCTATCCTCGGTGCTGCTCTTGAGTTGAAGAAGGAAGGCAAGGTTATCTACCCTGAAATCATGGTTCCATTGGTAGGTATCATCAATGAGTTCGAGGAGCAGAAGAACGCTATCCTTGAGGCAGCTAACGCACTGTTCGCAGCTGAAGGCGATTCTGTAGAATATACAATCGGTACAATGATTGAGATTCCACGTGCAGCCCTCACTGCTGACCAGATTGCTCAGCAGGCTCAGTTCTTCTCATTCGGTACAAACGACTTGACACAGATGACATTCGGTTACTCTCGTGACGACGTCAACTCATTCTTGCCAATCTATCTCCGCAAGAAGATTCTTAAGAATGACCCATTCCAGGTACTCGACCAGACAGGTGTAGGCCAGCTCGTTGAGATGGCTACAGCTAAGGGCCGCTCAGTTAACCCTGACCTCAAGTGCGGTATCTGCGGTGAGCACGGCGGTGAGCCTGAGTCTGTAAAGTTCTGCCACAGAGTAGGCTTGAACTATGTATCATGTTCTCCATTCCGCGTGCCTATCGCACGTTTGGCTGCTGCTCAGGCTGCAGTTGAGGAGGCATAATAAGATACTCAACCAACAACAAAGGGTGTGCCAAAATTTGGCACACCCTTATTATATATATACGCGATATACACGCGCGAGAATAAATAAAAAAGTGCCACCTGCCTCAGAAGAACCGCCTAATTAAAGGTCTGATTGCTTAAGCCGGCAAATGACACTTAAAGGTATTTCAAGAACTACTATACTAATCAACAAGTAATTCTGCTTCAAATATAGCAACAAACGAGCGAGATTAGCAAAGCTTGCTTTGATATTTCACAGCTAGTGCAATCTATATTCGAGGTTTACCTCAAAGATAGTAATAAAAACGGAAATAACTGCCATAAAAACCAACATTTCTATAAAAGACAGCCTTCTACATCTTAACGACATCCACTACTCTCAATACGCCGTCACATGAGACAGTGAAACGGATATCGTAACCGGCAAAAGGCATTCCATAAATACGCTCAGGGTCTTCGTGATACTGCGGACGCGGGTCAAGACGCAGAACACCGCACAACATGGCATATTCCTCATCGGAAAACATTGCCCTGAACTCACCGGGAACCGACACTTCCAGTTCCTGCCAATGCCTCTCATCTACGAATCCGCTACGCGCAGCATCATGAGAATCGCAGTATGTCACATAAGGCTTGATGTCATATATCGGGGTACCGTCAACAAGGTCGGCACCTCCGACAATCAAAGCCGGAGTTCCGTCATTGTTCTCTATACCGAGCAAACGTACCGAAGATAACCCCAGCGGATTAGGGCGGAACGGTGAACGTGTAGCAAACACGCCTACATGCTCATTGCCACCCAACAAAGGCGGACGCACCAGCGGCGACCACTCGCCTGCGGGCTTGCCGTTCAAGGAGAATCCCCATATCAGCCATAGAAAATCGAACCCTTCGATGCCGCGTAACGCATCGGCATTGCAGTACTGAGGTTCAAACACAACCTTGCCACGCAGTTCCGGCACAAGACCGCTCTGTCTGGGAACTCCGAACTTGGAAGGCAAAAGCGAACGGTAATATGCAATAGGTTCGATGTTCATTATGCTTTGTTTTTGCGCGAAGATAGCAAAAAGAGAGTGTTTCGCTAAATTGTTAACACCTGTTAACACAAAAGGATAACAGCTCACAAACAGCCATGCAAATTTGCTCTTTAAGATTATTTTTTCTTCTTTTGTAAGATTGTACACTATATAAAAGCAGGTAATTGTAATTTATAACTAATATAAGCTTGATTATGGAAAAGATTATTGGCTTGATCGATGCACCGTTCACACCTTTCTACGAGAATGGTGAAGTCAACTACGAACCAATCCCTGCATACGCGCAGATGCTTGCAAAGAACGGGATGAAAGGTGTATTCATCAACGGTTCATCGGGTGAGGGATATATGCTCACCGAAGAGGAGCGCATCAAGCTCACCGAGGCTTGGGTAGCTGCCGCACCGGAGGGTTTCAAGATTATCGTACATGTAGGAAGCACATGTGTGAAGTCGAGCCGCCGAATGGCTGAGCATGCACAGAAGATGGGTGTGTTCGGCATTGGTGCCATGGCACCTCCATTCCCGAAGGTTGGACGCGTAGAGGAGCTGGTAAAATACTGCGAGGAGATTGCATCGGCTGCACCTGAGCTGCCGTTCTATTTCTACCATATACCGGCATTCAACGGAGCATTCCTCCCTATGGTAAAGTTCCTTGAGGCCGTAGATGGACGCATTCCTAACTTCGCCGGCATCAAATATACATTCGAGAGCCTTTACGAATACAACCAGTGCCGTCTTTACAAGAACGGCAAGTTCGATATGCTCCACGGACAGGACGAGACAATTCTGCCTTGCCTTGCCATGGGCGGTGCACAGGGCGGCATCGGCGGAACAACCAACTATAACGGATGCAACCTTGCGGGCATCATTGACGCATGGAACGCTGGTGACCTGGAGAAGGCACGCGAACTGCAGAACTTCTCGCAGGAGGTAATCAACGTCATTTGCCGCTATCGCGGAAATATAGTAGGCGGCAAGCGCATCATGAAGCTTATCGGCCTCGACCTCGGCAAGAACCGCACTCCTTTCCAGAACATGACAGACGAAGAGGAGGCTGCTATGCGCAAGGAGCTGGAGGCTATCAACTTCTTTGAGCGTTGCAACAAATTCTGATATACAGGACTAAATGATTTTTGTTTATGAATTGGAAAGAATATCTCGAAGGCTGGTCACGGAAATACCGTGACGACCTTGTAAACAACATAATGCCATTCTGGCTGAAGAATGGGCTTGACCGTGTGAACGGTGGCGTCTATACTTGCGTTGACCGTGACGGCTCGCTTATAGACAGTACAAAATCGGTATGGTTCCAAGGACGTTTTGCCTTTGTATGCAGTTTTGCATACAACACGATAGAGAAGAATCCCGACTGGCTTGCTGCGGCGAAGAGCACTATCGATTTCATTGAAGCACATTGCTTTGACAGCGACGGCAGAATGTACTTCGAAGTAATGGCCGACGGTACGCCGCTGCGCAAACGCCGCTATGTATTCTCAGAGAGCTTTGCTGCCATTGCCATGGCCGAATATGCAAAGGCTTCGGGCGACATGAGCTATGCCGAAAAGGCATTGAATCTCTTCAAGGATATACGCAAGTTCGTTGCTACCCCCGGCTACATGGAACCGAAATATCTCGATGCTCTGAAAGCGAAAGGACACTCGCTGGTAATGATATTGATAAACACGGCATCGCGCATACGCAACGTAATAAGCGACCCTGTACTCGACCGGCAGATAGACGAATCGATAGCATCGCTCAAGGACTTCATGAAACCGGAGTTCAAAGCACTGCTCGAAATGGTAGGCCCAGACGGTGAGTTCATCGATACAATAAACGGCAGGCTTATAAACCCAGGACACTGCATAGAGACAGCGTGGTTCCTTCTCGAAGAGGCCAAATACCGCGGTTGGGACAAGGAGCTGACAGCACAGGCTCTCCAGATACTCGACTGGTCTTGGGAATGGGGCTGGGACAAGCAGTACGGCGGCATAATAAACTTCCGCGACTGCCGCAACCTTCCTCCTCAGGACTACTCGCAGGACATGAAGTTCTGGTGGCCGCAGACCGAAGCCATAATTGCGACATTGTACGCATACGAGGCAACAGGCGACGACAAGTACCTTATATGGCACAAGCAGATAAGCGAATGGACATACGCACACTTCCCCGATGAGGAGTATGGCGAATGGTACGGCTACCTGCACCGCGACGGCACTGTAGCACAGCCTGCAAAGGGTAATATCTTCAAAGGCCCGTTCCACATTCCGAGAATGATGATAAAGTCATTCGATTTATGCAACGGACTTACAGAACAGGATTAATCCCAGAGCAATCCGAATAAGGATAGGCTACACTGCAATAATTAAAAACACAAACAGCAAAATACCGGTATCTCCGCCACTGTTTATGCCACACGCATATAATAGAGGAAGACGGAGGTCCATAATTCTTTATGAAAAAACTTCTTTTACTACCGCTACTTCTCTGTTCTCTGCTCTGCATGGCGCAGAACAGGATTACCGTATCGCCTGCCACACCTCTGGAGAAGGCTGTTTCGGGCCATTATGCAGGTTGGATAAAGGGCAGACTTGCAACATACGGAGGATGTAACTTCCCTGATGTGCCCTGCGCCGACGGCGGACAGAAAGTCTATTACCCACGTGCCTACGGAGCCAGCGTACAAGTACCCGGTGGTGTTGTCTATTTGGGTGGAATGGATGCAGCAGCTTCGCTTAGCGAATGTGTGTTCATCAGTTCTGCCGATGGTTCATCCACATCTTTTGTCTCTTTGCCTAAGGCACTGGACAACTTCGCAGCAACTTACTACAACGGCATGATATGGGCAGCCGGAGGAGAGACGGATGGTGTTCCGAACAAGGAGGTTTATGCTATACCGTTCCCATGCGAGGAGAAAACATGGAGCATTGCAGCCACTATACCTGACGCATGCCGCCTTCAACCTTGCATGGCCGTACAGAATACATCTTCAGGATATGCACTTTTCATATTTGGCGGATACCAGCCAAAAGCTGAGAAACAGGAAGCTTCGGTGCATACCGATGGCATTTACATATCCATAGCAGAACTGAAGAAAGGCAATGTCACACCCGAACAATGGAAACGGACTTCACCAGCCATGGCATGGAGAGAAAATGCCGATGACGGGAAGCGCGAACAGCAGATACAGGCCGTAGTGGGCAGTACATGCAGCCCTATAGGATACAGCCATGTGCTATTCTTCGGCGGAGTTGACCATGACATCTTCCTCAGTGCCATCAGCGGACAACAGGACAGCATGTACCTGCGTCACGCACCGGAGTGGTACAAATTCCGCAAAGACGTGCTCACCTATCATACCATCACCGACTCATGGGGATTCTTGCCCGGTGACAGCCTGCTTGCCCGTGCCGGAGCCTGCCTCACCGCAGAGGTTGGAGGCAAAGGATGGAGCTATAGCGGAGGTGAACTCATGCCAGGCGTGCGCAGTACGGATGTTACACACATTGAAGTAACCAACGACAAGAGCTTCGGCTGGCTGAACTGGACCATTCTTGCACTCTATCTTGTAGGCATGCTGGGAATGGGAGCCTATTTCATGCGTAAAGCGAGCAATGCCGACGACTTCTTCAAAGGCGGAGGACGTATCCCCTGGTGGGCAGCCGGTATCAGCATATATGCCACTATGCTCTCGGCTATCACCTATATGACCATTCCTGCCAAAGCATACGCTACAGATTGGACCTATTACCCTATGCTATGGATGATACTGCTCATCAGCTTCCCGGTAATAAAGTACTATCTGCCCTACTTCAGGAAGCTCAACGTAACAAGTGCATACGAAATACTGGAGCAACGCTTCAATCTCTTCACCCGTATGCTGGCCTCTACTTTCTTCTGCATATTCATGATTGTGCGTATGGCTATCGTGCTGTATCTGCCCTCATTGGCACTCACAGCCGTGACAGGCATCGACATATACCTGTGCATTGTACTCATGGGCCTGGTAACAATCATTTATTGTACAATGGGTGGTGTTGAAGCTGTCATATGGGGAGACGTAGTGCAAGGACTGATACTTGTCTTCGGAGCTATCTTTGCCGTCATATATCTAGCTGTAGAAACTGAAGGCGGAATAAGCGGATGCATAAACATTGCCTTGGAGAACGACAAACTGAGACTGTTCGACTGGAGCAACTCCTGGTCGCAGGCCACATGGTGGGTCATAATTCTCGGCGGTTTGGCAAATAACCTTATTTCATACACCTCGGACCAGACAGTAATCCAGCGATACCTCACCACTCCTGATGAGAAATCGGCAGGACGAGGCATTCTGGTAAACGGTGTGATGAGCGTGTTCGTTTCTGTAGCCTTCTACATGATTGGAACAGGACTCTACAGTTTCTACAATACCCATCCGGCAGAACTGGATGTTACCATGGGACAGACCGATGCAATATTCCCGTTCTTCATGATGAGCCAGATGCCTGCCGGTATAGCCGGTGCTCTCATTGCTGCAATCTTCGCTGCGACCATGAGTACCATTTCAAGTAACATTAACAGTGTGGCTACAGCATTCTCTATCGACTTCTGGAAACGTTTCCGCAGTTCTACCGACGAGCAGCAGCTTGTATCAGTAGCCCGTTGGGCATCGTGCATAAGCGGTATGGTCGGCCTGTTGCTTGCATTGTTAATGGCAACATGGGACATACAGTCGTTCCTCGACTTCTTCAACGAGACGTTAGGACTGCTCACAAGCGGACTTGGCGGTTTGTTCTTCATCGCCGTATTCATGAAGCGTGTCAAAGGATATGCAGCTCTTGCCGGATTTGTTGCAGGCGAGGCTGTAGTATTCTGGATAAGCGAGCATACTGATGCCAACTTCCTGCTGTTCGGAGCAATAGGCATAGCAGTGAGCATTGCGGTTGCATGGACAGTCTCGCTTTTCTCCGGTTCAAAAAACTGAAAGCAAGTTTCATTAAACAGGGCTGATATAAATTCACTTCATCCAGACAGGTGATATAAGGGAAAGCCCTACACACTATTAGGAATTCCCCCTGCAACGAATAGGAAATAAACGTTGCAGGGGGAATTTTATGCCGATAACTTTGCAGCAGACAAACAGAGAAAAGATGTTTAACCATTTAAAGATTACAGCTATGAAGAAAATCATTATCGCAGCATTGATAGGTGCAATGCTAATGCCTGCAGAGATGATGGCAAGCAATGACAGGGGCCGTAGAGAAAGGCCTAGAGTTGAACAGAGAGGAGGAAAAAGAGGAGGCGGAAAAGAGCATAGAGGGTACCATGGCAAGAGAGGCGGCGACAGAGGCCATAGAGGTGACAAGGTGATTATTGTAAACAAGCCGCACCGTCCACGCTACAATTCACACTACTGTCCTCCACCCCCACCGCCACGCAGACACCACCACTGCCACCACAACGATGTAGCAGATGCTATAGGCGCAGCAGCAGCTTTGGTAGGTTTGATAGGTATAGTATCGGCAGTATCACAATAATGAGTTAATAATAAAGCAAGCATTCTTTTTATAAACGAATGAATCGATGGGAGAACGTACCGACCGGCGTTCTCCCATTACTTTGCCGGCAAATCGGAAAATAAGGGATAATGGAATTTCACTCTATAATGCCCGGCAGAGGAAAACCCGAATATCAATTAGGCATTTCCCCTTTAACGAATAGGAAATAAACGTTGCAAGGGGTATTTTATGCCACTACATTTGCATCAGACAAACAGACAAAACAGGTTTAACCATTTAAAGATTACGACTATGAAGAAGATGATTGTTATTGCAGCGTTGATAGGCGGAATGCTTATGCCTGCACAGATGATGGCAAAGAATGACAGAGGCAATGCCAAGCCAAGAGTAGAAAACCGTGACAACAGGAAAGGAGACATAAAAGATTACAAGGACAACAAGAAGGGTTACAACGACAACAGGAACTACAAGAAGAACGACCGAAACGGCAAGCCCGACAAGATTGTTGTAGTAAACAAGCCACAACGTCCTGTTGTAATTGTAAACAAACCGGCTCCAAGACCAAAGCCCGCTCCAAGACCAAGGAGAGATTGCTGCGACAACGATGTAGCCAATGTGGTAGGTGCAGTAGGTGCATTCGTAGGTATTGTAGGACTTCTGTCACTTGTTGCACAGTAAGAAACATATAAAAAAGAAAGCATTGCTTTCATACAGTGAATTGATTAGTTGAAAAGGACAGAGGAGAACGCCGGCTTAAAACGTTCTCCTCTGTTTTTTTGCTCTGTATTCACAGATGCGGGATAATACAATTCATTTGTTCGGTTAATTCACGTGCGAAGCATCAGACTTCTCACATTGCAAAGATAGAGTCAACTTACAAAGGCTGCAATAACAAAATATTATGAATCGGATTGTTTTTCATCGCAACATCTTTCCATTCGGCGTTAATAGTCATAAATAACTAATTATTGTTTCAATTTAAAAAAGATAGCTATTGCCATTATTCCAAAAGAAGAGTATTTTTGCATAAAATGCAAAAATAGGGGCTGGAACAACTTTTTAAAAAGAGGAAAAGGCCTCATTATGGAAATATCTTTTAGAAGCCCGAACAGCTTCTGAAAGGATAGAGACTGTAACAGATGAAACTGTCGGAACTGAAAAACGGAGAAACTGCGGTGATTGTGCGTTTGTCGGGACACGGAGGATTCCGTAAGCGTATAATGGAAATGGGCTTCATTCGCGGCGAGAAGGTAAAGTCGGTACTCGACTCACCTATGCACGACCCGGTGAAGTACCATATAATGGGCTACGACGTAATGCTTAGGCGCAATGAGGCTGCCATGATAGAGGTTCTTCCCGAAGAGGAAGCCAAAAAGGAGCTGACCCCGGCACCTACGTTCACAAGCCAGTCGGTATGCGACAGTTGCAGCGGAGAGAGCTGCAGCAGCTGCATGCTCCGCAAGATAAAGACCAAGAGGAACAATGTCATAAATGTAGCTTTGGTAGGCAACCCCAACAGCGGCAAGACTTCAATATTCAATGCACTGGCAAACCAGAACGAGCATGTAGGCAACTACAGCGGTGTTACTGTCGATGCAAAACGCGGAAGCTTCAACTACAAGGGATACAGAATCAACATAACCGACCTGCCAGGCACATATTCGATATCGGCTTATTCCCCGGAGGAAATCTATGTGCGCCGTCATCTGTTCGAACAGATACCGGACGTCATAATAAACTCCGTTGTGGCATCGAACCTTGAACGCAACCTCTACCTTACAACGGAACTCATTGACATGAACCTGCGTACCGTTGTGGCACTCAACATGTATGACGAGCTGCTTGCAGGGGGTGCAGAGATTGACTACAAGCACTTGGGCGGCATGATGGGCATTCCCATGATACCCACAGTTGCAAAAAGCGGAATGGGGCTCGACAAATTGCTTGACACCATAATTGAGCTCTTCGAGGGACAGAACAGCACGATACGCCACATTCACATAAACTACGGAACCATTATCGAAGAGCAGATTGCGCCATTGTCGGCCGAACTTCATAAAGCCGAAAACCTTCCGCAGCAATTTCCCGTACGCTATTGGGCTATCAAGCTTCTCGAAGGCGACAAAGAGGCTTTGAACCAACTTTCACGATGCCTTGAGCTGCCACGCTGGCAGCACATAGCTGAAGCCGGAGCAAGAAAGGTTCAGGCGCAGGCCGGTGCCGACGTTGAGACTGTCATAAGCGGTGCCAAATACGGATTCGTCAACGGTGCGCTGCAAGAGACATTCAAGCCAGGAAGCAGCGATGCACACAAGCAGACGCGACGCATCGACCGCCTTGTAGCCAACCGTTGGTTAGGTTTCCCTATATTCCTGCTTGTAATGTGGGTGATGTTCAGTTCCGTATTCATGCTTGGTGCATACCCTCAGGAGTGGATTGAAGGCCTCTTCGGATGGGCAGGAGAAGTTATCTCAAGGATTATACCTTCAGGAGCAGTACAGGACCTTCTTGTCAACGGAATCATAGGAGGAGTAGGCAGTGTAGCGGTCTTTATTCCCCAGATACTGATACTCTACCTCTTCATATCGCTTATGGAGGATTCTGGCTACATGGCACGTGCCGCATTCATAATGGACCGTCTCATGCACAAGATGGGACTTCACGGCAAATCATTCATTCCTATGCTCATGGGATTCGGATGCAATGTCCCTGCAATAATTGCCACACGAACCATTGAGAGCCATAGCAGCCGCATTATAACGGTTCTTGTCACGCCTTTCATGTCGTGCAGCGCACGATTGCCGGTACTTGTCCTTTTCAGTGCCGCATTCTTCCCAGGTTATGCACCGGTCATACTTATCGGGCTATACCTGTTGGGAATAGCGGTTGCAGTCGTTACCGCACGCCTCCTGCGCCTGACAAAGTTCTCGAAGGACGAGACCCCGTTTGTAATGGAGCTTCCGCCATACCGCTGGCCTACCCTACGCGCCACATTGCGCCACATGTGGGAGAAGTGCGCACAATACATAAAGAAGATAGGAACGGTAATATTCCTCTCTACAATTGTAATATGGTTCCTGAGCTACTACCCCAGACCGGATGAGAGTACAGAGCAAAGAGTACAGAGTACAGAGTACAGAGTACAGAGAACAGAGTACAGAGCAAAGAGCAAAGAGCAAAGAGTACAGAGTACAGAGCAAAATGAGAGCACTGCCGATGCGGGTATTCACAAGGGTTCGTTCATTGGCATGATGGGATGTTTTATAGAGCCTGTTCTTGAGCCGTTAGGACAGAACTGGCGTTCAAGCATTGCAATATTGACAAGCATTCCGGCCAAGGAGCTTGTCGTGAGCACGCTTGGCGTGCTATACAGCAGCGACTCCGAAGAGAGCATAGAAGAAGACCTTAAGGCTTCGGGCGACTTCACACCGCGCTCGGCAGCAGCATTCATGGTATTCATACTGCTCTTCTTCCCGTGCATAGCGACTGTAGCCACAATAGCTGACGAGACGAAGAGCCGCTGGTGGGCACTCTTCTCCATTGTATATAACACCGGAGTCGCATGGATTGCCGGATATATGGCATATACCATCGGCGGACTTATATAAACATTACTGAACAACTGAAAAAAGAAAAGAATTATGAGCGACAAGACAAGGATATACACTAAACGCATGAAGGTTTCCGACCTTCTTGCCTGCGACAGCAGCCTGCTGTCGATTCTTCAAAGACTTGACATAAGGTTAGGCTTCGGCGAGGCGACCGTAGCCGAGCTATGTACACGGTACGGAATATCGGCCGACCTGTTCCTTATGATATGCAATATATATTCGTTCAGGGAGTATGTTCCGCAGGTTGAAAGCCTCGGCAAAAGCGACATAAAGAACATAACCACATATCTCCGTGCATCGCACCGCTACTATACAGGTGTATGCTTCCCTGCAATACACGAAAGCATACATAGAATGGTAAATGAACTTGACGAAATGAGCCGCAAGCTCATCGACAAGTTCTACGACGACTACGACAATGAGGTCAACAGCCATTTCATGTACGAGGAGGATGTTGTATTCCCCTACATCGAAAGCCTTATGGCCGACAAGTGCATGGAACGTGGGAAATACAGCATAAGCCAGTTCGAGCACAACCACAGCAATATAAACGAGAAGCTCAACGACCTCAAGAATATCATAATAAAGTACCTTACCGAAGAGTACTCGTCACCGTTGCGTTTCGAACTGCTCAACGATATTTACAGTGTAGAGAATGACCTCCGCAAGCACTCTCTCATAGAGAACAAGCTGCTTATTCCGCTGGTAGAAAAATTGGAGAAATGTCATGAATAGAGAAGGCAAATACAAGGTAGTGCTGATTGAGCCGTCGGAGATTGTGGCATCGGGCATAAGTGCCATTATAGGCAAGAACCCGGAATTCACTATCGTGCAGACACTCGCTGACCCCAGCTACTACAACAGCAACGACAATGCCGATGTGATAATTGTCAACCCGGCCGTAATCGACTTCAACGAGAGGTTCGATATGCGTTCCTACTTCGGAGGCTCCGAAGCGGCAATAGTAGCCCTCACGCACAGCAACTACGAAGAGAGTGTCCTGCGCCAGTACGACGAATGCATAGGCATATACGACAATGCCAGCCGCATAATACAGAAGATAAGGAATGCTATAGAAGAGTGCATACAGAATCCGAGAAGCGACATCAACGAGCTTTCGGCACGCGAACGCGACATACTGAAGGCTGTTGCGAAAGGAATGACGAACAAAGAGATAGCCGATGAGTTCAACATATCAATTTATACAGTCATTTCACACCGACGCAACATATCGCAGAAGCTAGGAATAAACAGTATCCCCGGACTTACGGTATATGCTATAATGAACAAGCTTGTCGATATGTCCGATTTCGGATAAAGAGACAACCATACTAATTGCAGCTGACAGTTATGGCCGAAGAGTTACATATTTCACAAGGAAGCAAGGAAGAGAAGTATGCACTGCTATACAGGCAGATATGCGCACTTGTAGAGGGAGAATGCGACGATATTGCCAACATGGCAAATGTGGCCGCAATGATACACTTCACCTTCGGGTTCTGGTGGACCGGGTTCTACCGTATCATTGGCGATGAACTCGTACTGGGGCCTTTCCAGGGGCCGTTGGCATGCAGCAGGATTGCATTCGGGCGAGGCGTATGCGGCACAGCATGGAAAGAAGGAGTGACACAGGTCGTCCCGGACGTCGAAAAGTTTCCCGGTCACATAGCATGCAGCAGCGAATCGAAAAGCGAGATTGTAGTACCGGTCAAGGCCGGCGGCAAGATAACGGCCGTTCTGGATATAGACAGCGAGAGGCTAAACACATTCGATGATACAGACCGCGTATGGCTGGAAAAGATAGTAAAGACATTGCAGAGATGAGTGTACTCATCTCTGCAATGTCTTATATCCCAATATATGTACAGTCACACCCGTAGCAATGGCTATGAAAAGAATCCTCATCCACCATGCCGATGCCACAAAGAAAGCACAATAGAGAAGAGTTATCCACAGAAGGCTTACCGACACAATCTTCACCCTTAGGGGAATAGCCCTCTTCTCATAGAAGTTCTTTATGTATGGCCCCAGATGCTTGTGCGACAAAAGCCAGTTGTACAGTCTTCTTGAACTTCTCAGGTATAGAGCTGCCGACAGAAGCAGAAAAGGAGTTGTAGGCAACACCGGCAGAAAGATGCCTATGACGCCCAGAACAAGAGAAACCGTACCTATAAAAGCCAATATGTATTTCATAAGAGATATGCAGCACAAGAGATTCATGCAAAGTTACTAAGAATATAATAACAGAACAAACCGGAAAAGGTTTTGTATCCAGAAGAAGAATACAACAAACCAAAAGCAATATTTCTATTTAGCCAATGCCATTAAAAAAATAAACGGTATATAATATTTTTTGTAAAAAAAATCGTACATTGCGGGAGAGTTAATAACCATTAAATCCTACTACTATGAATGCCAAGAAATTTATGCTATTGTTAGCTGTCATGATTTTCGGCAGCCTGTGTACAGTCAATGCACAAAAAGAGAACAAGGAGGAAATGATTAAACCGCTTATTGGCATATGGCAGTACGTCGAGGAGGTTGTCAAGGCCGATGGCCAGACTATCTACATCGGCAAGGAGATATACAAGACAATACGTGAGGACAAGTCGTATTGCGTAATGGCCGGTGTCGATATTCCGATAAAGGAAGAAAACCAGGAGAATCCTACAATAAGCACGGTCACATTCATAACACAGCAAGGTGAGATTGAAATGACATCCGGAAGTACATACCTGGAGTACATAAACAAGCACTACATCGACAAGAACCTCAACAATACTATATCGAACCTTAGGTACAGGGTAAGCGATAAGAACCCGAATATCCTTTATATCGAATACAACCTCGGAGGCAATGAGGAGAGCGGCTGGATAAGCGAGGTATGGATGCGGGTACTTCCGTTAGGAGCAAGATAAGGCTTCTCATATCATTAAAACAATATTCCATGAAAGAAAACCTTTCATGGAATATTGTTTTAATTGGGAATTTTCTACAACTGCCACAATACGACACCGTTCATACGATATATTTTGCAAACATACCGGTATCTTAAGAAAGTGTATTCCTTTATTTGCTTCCTCCGATATTAAATCTGTATATTGCATGTAACATAACATAGCTAAAGAACACTTTTTCACGACTGAAATAACGCATGGAAGGTGAGACGTAACTATATTCAGCTGTACGTTGCTGCAACAAATCAACAGCTTCGAGCTGCAAGGTTAGTGCCTTGTTCTTAAGCAACGACTGCGATATTGTTGCATTCAACAGCCATTGGTTATGATTCATTATATCATCGGCATAACCGCGACGTCCGTACAACATGAGAGAAGCATTTATCTTCATCCCGAACGGGAGTTCTACCTGCGGTTGAAAACTGCACTCGAAAGTATGCCCGTCCTGGTTATATTCAGGAGTGCTGCCATAACGAGCAATCTCTGCAGAGTATTTACCGCTGAGATTTACACTCCACATCCCGCTGCGCCACTTAAGGAGCATACTTGTTCTGGCATAATGCCGATGAACAACTGACAGGCCTAACTCATCACCTGTTGTTCCCATATAGCTCTTGTCGCGATTTATGTTGTAACTGCCATTCAAAGACAATGTCCAATGACGCTCCTTGTCGAGCGGCTGCTCGGTATTGAAACCTACATATATACTATAGTTACCATTTACATTATCTTTGGTGTAACGTTTCTTTCCTGAGAGAGGGTCGGTAACTATAATATTTATATCTGAATTATTAGATTGAGAGTAATATGCATAAAGACTATAGCTGTCGCCACGCTTCTCATTGAACCAACGGCTATACAGATTAAAGTTGTTAGTCCATTTAGTTTTCAATTCAGTATTGTTTACACGTTCTACCATTTCGTCACTCGTGTCGGTAATAGGCAATAGTTCAAGTAACGACGGACGGGTTGAATAGCCGTAATACGACAATCTTATCTCGCCGTTCTTAACAGGCTTCCACTTAAAGCTGACTCTTGGCATGCATTTGAAGTAGCCTCGCGAAGGCGAATATTTCATTTCAGCTTTCTCGAAAGAAAGACTCTCATCGTTATATTCAATATTTGCACCGGCACTTGCCTCTACCTTGTTCCATACGCCACTCAATCCAAAAGAGAGATTATGGCTATTACGTGTACTATTGGAATACTCACTGTTTTTAATATCTATCACAGCTGCAAGAGAATCGGCCGTAGATGGACGCACACCTAAAGGAATGTCCTGTTGCGAATAATAGGGATAACGGTCGAGTCTGTATATATCACACTCATCATCATTTTTTTTGCTGCTGAAACCATAGGAAGCCGTGAACTGGATATTCTTATTGAACGCCCCTTGAAGAGCCAAATTTGCCTCGAAATCGCGATTATCGTAAGGTGTAACATTATAACGTCTGTCAACAATAAACGGATTCCCGCTATTAAAATAACGGTAACAAATAAGTCCATCAGAGTACTCACTATCTGTATTGACAGAATATTCCACACCGGCATTCAGTGAATATCCCTCTTTCTTGAAACGATGGACAAAGCGAGTATCTATTGTAAATTCGCTATTGCGGCGCGAGCTATATCCTTGTGATGCGTTCGAGTTTATTCCCATAGCTTTCAACTCTTCGCTAACATCATTCCCTATCAGCCCCGTTTCGGGATTAGCAATATCTGCAATCTTGGAATATGTTGATGAATTAGATAAATTATTATTATTATTATCCTGATAGCGATAGGCAAGTGTTGCTGTAAGGCGATTAAGCGTGTCTATGTTGAATGTAAAATCAACTTTCGTGTTAATATTCCTGTCACGCACCGACATCATTGAACGCATATACGAAAAATGATTAATGCCGCCTCCGAGAAGATACTCCATATTTACTGTCTGGTCGAGATTTCCACTCTCGTGCCCAATCTCAATCTCGGTATCAAGTTTCATATAACGTGCATCTTTATTGGCCTTCCCGTTATCCCACGACATTATGGCACCGGCCTTACGATAGGTATAAAGACCACTCATACGCCATGAGTCGCTCTGCCAATTACCATTCTCATCAGCGACCAGATTCTCACTTATATTATTTACTTGAGCATACAATGCACTACGCCTTTTGTCGGTAAAATTGGAGGCAAATGCCTTTGCAATATACTTGCTGTGCGTACCCAAACCGGCATCGGCATTGACACTCCATTGCGATTGGTACTCCTTTTTAATCTTCAAATCGACAACGGTAGCTTTTTCTGTGTCGTGAACACCGGCAAACTCTTTCTCTTCATCGCTCTTCTCATATACAGCAACGTCCTGTACTGCATCGCTCACAATATTGGACATTGCAGTTTTTGAATCACCGATAAACGGCTTGCCATTGACAAGAATTGAACTCACTTCCTTTCCCTGAAAGGTAAGATTTCCCTCTGAATCCATAGCAAGACCCGGCAACTGCTTTATCAAGGCAGATATGGTAGAGCCCTCAGGCACTCGAAAGGCATTGGCATGATAGAGAAAGGTATCGGCCTTTATTGTAAGTTCTTGCGCAAGCCCTGTCACCCGCACCTCTTTCAAGAGCCTTTCATCCTGCCTCAAAAGAAGATTCCCCAACTTTATCAGAGTATTCTCTTTCTTAAGTTCAAGTTTTCTCACAAGTATTTCATAACCTACAAACGATATTTGCAATTTATATTTCCCTTCCTCTTTTGCCTTTAAGGCAAAAAAACCACTCTCATCAGCAGCAACGCCGGCAACGAATGCCGTGTCGTTACGCAGCAATTGTACCGATGCTTGCGGAAGAACATCATTGACATTATTTGCATCGACTACACGGCCTTGTATGACAAACCCTTGCGCATGTATAAAAGAGATTGCTAATATGGATATTATAAAAAGTAATAATCGTCTTTTCATATTGGTTGTCTATTTTTATCTGATTGCAAAATTAACACTTATTTCTGTTCCACCCCCCCAATTGTTAATTTGCGTTAAAATGGAATAAAATGGGCATGCCGCTTTTATTTTAATGCTTTATTTATAAATTTGTATCTATGTTCAAACATCTGCCATGACAAGATGTTAAAGCATCAATATGCGACATGCCCACTGCCTGCCGGGAGAACCACCAACCCGGCAGGCTCTTTTTATCAAATTCTACGTTCCTTAACACATATAAGACGCGCGTAAATCATTTTTGTTACAACCGCTACCGTTAATATTATTTAAATCTCGAAATTCCTCGGCAATGCAAATTTAGCAGAACATATTGCAAACCTACGCACTTTTCACTTTGCATCTTGTTCGCTAAAACTTTGCAGTATAAGTACTGCCAAAAGCATAATATATTAAAGAGTAGCTTAACAACTGCCGTGTATGCTTGATTTACATCGCAATCCGTTTATTGACACAACAGCCGTTGAGCCGGCTATTTTATTTCACCCCTATAATACAAGCGATTACTGCAGTCGGAACATTACCGGCAGCATGTACTGCACGTTCACCGGCTTGCCATCCTGCATTCCCGGTGTCCACTTGGGCATTACAGAAACAACACGCACCGCTTCTGCAGCAAGGTATTTTGCTGCCGGATGTTTCCCTGGTGCCGAGGTATCGATACTCTGTTTCTCGCCGTTTGCATATGCCACAGCCACCACATCATCAAGCCTTTCGACACTGCAACCTTCCCCAAAAAGTTTTTCCATCTCCTCGACACTTCCTTGCATTACAGTGCCATGGAAAGAGTAATCGGCCTTTTTGGCCTCTACATTGGCAATACTGCCATCGCTCTTCACAACGAACTGCACATATATCTTTCCCTGTAATTGAGCGTTACGGGCCTCAAGCGGATACTTTATGTTTGTCTGCAGAAACTTCATCAAAGCCTGCATGCCTCCCGGAAACTCCGGTTGCTGCTCACAAACCATAAACACCTCCTCATTATCTCCCAATGTAATGAATCGGTATTTTTTCATATCAACATAAATCACACCTTTCTTGCCAAGAGCCTTGCACTTTTCATGGTCTTTGCCGGTGAGCTGGTCTATGGATACAACCGTCACGCTCTCAATATCTTCACTCTTCAACTGTATATCCTTTAAATTATCCCCATCGTAAAATCTACCGTTTATAACAATTGCCATGTTATGAGCGTTCGGCACCGACACAGAACCCTTGTCGTCAAGATTAAGAGTACCATTTTCCATATCAATATAAATCACACCTTTCTTGCCAAGAGCCTTGCACTTTTCATGGTCTTTGCCGGTGAGCTGGTCTATGGATACAACCGTGATGCTCTCAATATCTTCACTCTTCAACTGTATATCCTTTAAATTATCCCCATCGTAAAATCTACCGTTTATAACAATTGCCATGTTATGAGCGTTCGGCACCGATACAGAACCCTTGTCATCAATATTAAGAGTACCAGACAGTTTCTTTGCCGATTTCTGTACTTTGAAAACAACCGGCAGAGTTAACTTCACGTTCACCGGATTGCCGCCTTGCGTTCCGGGATTCCATTTGGGCATTGAGGCTATCACGCGTATAGCTTCGGTATCGAGCGAGTTATCACCCGAACTTCGTATTATCTCCACATTGCCTATCGAACCGTCTTTCTTCACAATAAACTGCACGATAGCTCTACCATCCTTACCGGCAGCCTCGGCCTCTGCAGGATATTTGATATTTTCATAAAGATACTTCATCATTGCATCCATGCCACCCGGAAATTCCGGTGCTTTCTCGCATACTTGATAGACCTTCTCTTCATCATCTTCCGGCACGGGTTTCACATCTACATCCTTGGATACATTAGTAAATTTGACCGTCATACATACATCTACCGGTTTGCCATCGACTTCACCCGGAGTCCATCCATCGGGAAGGGATTCACGCATTCTGTCAAATTCTTTGTTCAAGCTCTTTTTTGTCTCATGATTCAAGGTGCTGCTACCCACTGTTCCGACAAGATAATCGGCTACCTTGCCTTTTTTGGTTACAACGAAAAAAAAGTCAATGTCATACGTTGCACCTTCCGCTTTTACCGCCAACGGTTCACTGAAGCTGTCAAGCCACTCGCGGTATGCAGCTTCTCCACCGGGAAATTGCGGTTTCACAGTGCAATCACTGTAACTGATGCAATTTTCAATACATTCCCTTTCGTTGTTAGCGACAAATTCACTACCTTTGGAAAGGTTTTCACTCTCTGTTGCATTTACCGTTTCAACAGTAGTGAAAGCAAGCGCAGCAATGGCTGCTACAGGAACGATGTACAAAGCCTTTGCACATCTCCACATCTTTGATTTTTCTTTACACATCATAGTGATACGTTTTTTAGTTAAACTGTGATTAAAGCTGTTGGCAATAGAGTAGAGCCTTGCGCCAACGGCTTTTTTTATTATTAATAACTGGTATTGCCTTGCATTGACTCCTGAGTTGATTACAGCCTCATCGGCCTCGAACTCATGTATATCCTTAAGACAGTTCTTCATTATCCATGCAATGGGATTGAACCACTGCATTATTATCACCGCATCGGCAATCATGATATCCCAAGAGTGACCGGCACGTGCATGCGCCGTTTCATGCACAAGTATCTCACGTACACCATCTTTCAAGTCTTCTTCACTCACCACGACCCATCTGAACCAGCTGAACGGTTTCTCCTTACCGCTATGCACCCTAAGGCTTATACCCTCGCATCCGTATTGCGAAGCATCCACCACCCTGCTACGTACTATTATGCGTGCTACTTGAACATACATTACTGCCTGACGAACTACAAGCAGTGCCACACCGGCAAAATACAACACCACTACAAGCAGCAACCAGTCGAAAGGCTTCTCCTCTGCCGGTTCAAGAGACGGAATATCCAAGGCTACATCAGTAAAAACAGGCTGTTCATCAAAACCGGATATATCAATAACTATTCCATCGGATTCTTCCGATGCAAAACAGTTCTCAATAGATGCGGCAAGTTTCTTGAACGGCGATTCAACACCCAGATTCACAGCCGGAAGCAACAAAGCTATGCAGATAATAGAGAGCATTACAAGACGATTCACCTTGTGAAAAGTCTCACGGCTCATGAAAATCATGAACAGCGACACCAGCATTGCAAGCACGAATGCCGACTTAAGAACGAATATAAAGAATGCAGCCATTGCTATTTGTTATTTTCCCTGTTTTTCCACAAATTCTATAAGACTCTTGAGTTCATCAATCGATATTTTCTCCTCTTTCACTAAAGAAGATACTGCATTAAGATAAGAACTTCCGAAGTAACGGTTTACAACACTTCCAAGAGTCTTCTTGCCATAATCACTCTCACTGACCGCCGCGAAATAACGGTGTGTGTTGCCGAAAGCCTCATGCGAGACATAACCCTTGGATTCCAAACCACGCACAATTGTTGATATTGTATTGAAATGAGGCTTAGGGTCATCAAGCAACGGAATTATCTCCTTAACGAACAAAGGTCCTTTTTCCCAAAAGAGTTTCATCAACTCCTCTTCTCTATTTGTAAGACTTTTCATAACGGTACAATATATTAAATATGTAATACAAACTATAAAAACAATGCACGTCAACTATTTTTTATAGTTGACGCTACAAAGAACTATATTTTATAGTTACAAAACTAATTTTTATAGTTAATAAAGGTTAAGAACTCTGAGAAAGATTTGAGGCCTTATAATGGATTTCTTAGCAAGAAAAAGGTTGATAAAGAAACAAGAGCGCAAAGGGATTTACAAAATTGCTTGAAATATTTTTGAACAAATTCTGATAAAAGATAAGATGCATAGCGGGAGTCCGAATTTTAAGCAATACACAACAACTGTAAATATTAATAAGAATATATTTTGCAAAAAACACGCAAAAAGTTTTGCAGGTTTAAAAATATATACTACCTTTGCACCCGTTAAGCGAATCGCGAAGCGATTTGATATTATGCGGAAATAGCTCAGTTGGTAGAGCACAACCTTGCCATAAAAAGAATAAGGTATTCAACCTTGGCAAGAATGAGCAAAACTTAAGAGCAAATTGAAATTATGCGGAAATAGCTCAGTTGGTAGAGCACAACCTTGCCAAGGTTGGGGTCGCGAGTTCGAGCCTCGTTTTCCGCTCTCTTTGAAATTTTGAATATTAGTTTGCAAAACGAAGCGTAGCTAAACGCGGAAATAGCTCAGTTGGTAGAGCACAACCTTGCCACAAAAGAATAAGGTATTCAACCTTGGCAAGAATAAGCAAAACTTAAGAGCAATTTGAAATTATGCGGAAATAGCTCAGTTGGTAGAGCACAACCTTGCCAAGGTTGGGGTCGCGAGTTCGAGCCTCGTTTTCCGCTCT
>JAFWXX010000029.1 GCA_017522915.1 Bacteroidaceae bacterium | reverse complement strand
TGCGTCGGTTACGAGCCCCGTTTACCGCTCTTAAATAATGAATGACAGCCTTTAGGTTGTCATTTGTTATTAAATACATTGCTTTTTGCTACAACCCCTTAAAAAGTCATAACGATACAAAGCATCGCGGGTTCTTTGCAAGCAAAGCGACTACGTCGGTTACGAGTTCCGTACACACCGCTGAAAGAGTTCCAAAGAATTTCGGGACTCTTTTTTGTTTGTGTTTGCTTCTTTCTTTATATATAACTCTGTCAAAACATATGCCGTTAATAAAAAAAATTAGAGGAAAGATATATCAATTTAACTGTAGGTTTGAATTGGAAAATTCATTGAAATAAGACATTAGAAATAACAGCTCACAGTTGGACATTTATAAAATGTTTTCTAATTTTGTAGCGTTGCAAGTGCAACAGACATAAATAGGAAGCGTTTTAGCTTTATTCCTAAACGGTGAACTTCGACAACTCATTAGTAGATAGGAATAGGTAAAAATGTTCTCCCTTTGGTTTGTTATATGTATTCACAACATATATAGCCAAGGGTGTGAGCTGTTTTTTCTTATCCATCTACAAGGCAGTCGAAGGCCTACCGTTTGGAAAAGTTAAAGTAGGCTCACACTTTCTTTTATGCCCTTTCTATTCAAATTTGGATATGCCTATGAGCTGATGGTAGCAATTTGGTCATGAAAAAATTATTTCTAATTGTATCGTTGTATTTTTTAAGCACAATGTCGTTTGCACAGTCAAAAGGAGACCAACATATCTCTATGACACTTGGATTTGAACTTGGTACGCAAAAAACAGAACTTGGAGTTGGCTCAATATCTTTGTAAAGATAGAGGGTGCGGCTCCTAACGGTGTAGCCGTCGTTAACTGTAATGACTTTGTAATAAGAAGATAAATGCAACCAAGACATCATAACAGAAGACAGTATTTTAACGAGCTCGCTGTTACAAGTGAGAAGTACTTTATTCCTTATATCCAACAATTCTGCAAGGTATGCGACAAGTTGAATGTATTGGAGATTGGTTGTGGCGATGGCGGGAATCTATTGCCATTCTCGCGTATGGGCTGCAATGTAGTTGGTGTGGACATGTGCGAGGGACGTATAAGGGACGCCAGGAAATTCTTCGAGGAGGAGGGTGCCGAAGGACGTTTCATTGCTTCCGATGTTTTCCAGATAGAGGAGCTCCGACATCAGTTTGACCTTGTAATATGCCATGATGTGATTGAACATATATATGACAAGAGTGGGTTTGTGCAGAAGTGTAAGCAGATGTTGAAAGAAAATGGGGTAATCTTTATCTCTTTTCCTGCTTGGCATATGCCGTTCGGTGGTCATCAACAGTTGTGTCAAAGCCGTTTTCTGTCGCACTTACCGTTCTTTCACTTGCTTCCGGCCGCATTATATGGATGGATTCTTAAGGCCTTCAAGGAGAATGAAGAGTGTGTCAGCGGACTATTGGATATAAAGCGCACTAAATGTCCGATAGAGTTGTTTGAAAGGACTGTAAGGAAAGAAGGTTTTGAAACCATTGACAGGACTCTTTATTTCATCAATCCGCACTATGAGGTGAAATTCAATCTTCGTCCAAGGAAATTATATGCGGCTATCGGTGGAATTCCATGGGTCCGCAATTTCTTCACTACATCCTGTTTCTACTTCCTGAAGCCTATTGAGGGATAAATATTTGTCATAACACTATAATCATTATTACTTATTACTATGAAAGTGTTTTTTCAAAACTTATTAATCGTATTCCTGAATTTTCGCAGAAGAATTATGCACTTGCAAGTAAAATATGTGCCGGTTTGTTGGTTGCAGGAGGAATATTCTTTATTTATGAAATGTTCACTGTTGGGGATTTTGGAATTGCCGTGAACTGGAATTTCTTTACATCGGCATGGCTTTGGCCTCTGTTTGTGATAGGTCTTGTTCTGGCAATTGTGTTCTGGGGCAAGTTTGGTCATTGGGGCGGTCAGCCTTATGATGTATATGAGGATTCTAATGGCAACAAGGTTGCCAAACGCAATGATGATGTCGTAGAAAACATGTTCTGGCACTTCGCATTCCCAATTTTGGGGCACTTTATACTAGAGCCAATTATTTATGGCTGCTTGATATATTATCCTCTTATGTGTGTGTTTGCATTGTTGGGTCTTATCCTGCCTTATGCTCTTGCCGTGATTCTGTTGGCTATCCCTGTTTTGTTCTTCCTTAGCGAGAAGTATACCCAGAACCTGCGTTTCCGTTCGGCAATCCTTATTGTGGTTACACTGCTGCTGACTGTAGGTCTTGGTTGGGCTGCCATGAGCATGGAGATGGGTAAATCCCCGTCACAGGGGATGTTCTTCATCCCCTGTAATTGAGTATAGGGATTTCCAAATCCCGAAAAAGAGGAATTCTTATTCCTCGCATCGGGAGATGCTTACACTCATAGCCAGCGGATTAGGAAATCCGCCGGAACGAGAAGAACAAGAAATATTAGCCATTATTTGTACTTTTCCATTACCGCGGATGAAGAACATCCCCAATGGACAAAAAAGAGCAGTCATTTTCCCGTCACAGGGGATGTTCATTCATCCCCTGTAATTGAGTATAGGGATTTCCTAATCCCGAAAAAAAGAAACTCCTATTCTCGCATCGGGAGATGCTTATACTCACAGCCAGCGGATTAGGAAATCCGCCGGAACGAGCCCCCCCAACTTTTGCAGGTGAGCCGTTCTTTGCAAGCAAAGCGACTACGTCGGTTACGAGCCCCGTTTACCGCTCAAAAGAGTTTTAAAAGAAAAGACAAGCACATGCTTGTCTTTTCTTTTAAAATCCGGCATTGTGGAAGTTCAATTTTAAACGTTAAACATCTGACACTAATTACAGTTTCAGGTTCTTGTGGAACTCTACAACAGCTTCAATACCCTTGCGGAATATGTCGAGGTTGAAATTCTCGTTCGGAGAGTGGATTGCATCGCTTTCAAGGCCAAATCCCATGAGTATTGTCTTAACGCCAAGAATCTTCTCAAAATCGCTTATGATTGGAATACTTCCGCCACGGCGCACTGCAAGAGGCTTCTTGCCGAAAGCCTTCTCAAAACCGGCCTCAGCAGCCTTATAGGCCGGTAAAGTAATAGGACATACATATCCCTGACCGCCATGCATAGGAGTTATCTTCACCTTCACGCAATCGGGAGCAATGGACGAGAAGTAATCGACGAACATCTGAGATATCTTGGCATGGTCCTGATGAGCCACAAGACGGCAGGAGACCTTTGCATAGGCCTTTGAGGGAAGTACTGTCTTGCTGCCCTCTCCTGTATAACCGCCCCAAATGCCGCAGACATCGAACGAAGGACGGCAACTGTTGCGTTCAAGAGTTGAATAGCCCTTTTCGCCACGAAGCGCATTGACATCAATGGCTGCCTTGTACTTCTCTTCATCGAACGGTATTGATGCAAGCATGTCGCGTTCCTCCTTAGATAGTTCCTCTACATCGTCGTAGAAGCCGGGGATTGTGATTCGCCCGTCGGCATCGGTCATCTTCGCTATCATCTCGCACAACACATTTATAGGGTTGGCTACAGCACCTCCGAAATGGCCGGAATGAAGGTCACGGTTAGGGCCGGTCACCTCTACTTCCCAATATGCGAGTCCGCGAAGACCTGTTGTTAGCGAAGGAAGGTCGGCACCAAGCATGCTTGTATCGCTGACAAGTATTATATCGGCCTTGAGCAGCTCCTTGTTATCGTGCAGAAAGGCGTTAAGGCTGGGAGAACCTATCTCCTCTTCACCCTCGAAGATAAACTTCACATTATGCTTAAGCATACCGTTCTTTGCAACATACTCGAACGCCTTTGCCTGTATCATTGCCTGACCCTTGTCATCATCGGCACCTCGCGCCCATATCCTGCCATCCTTAACAACCATCTCAAACGGATTGGTATTCCATAGCTCCAACGGCTCGGCCGGCATGACATCGTAATGTGAATAGACAAGTACCGTAGGCGCAGATGCATCCACAATCTTCTCGGCATAGACCAGAGGATTGCCGTTCGAAGGCATTATCTCAGCCTTGTCAACACCAGCTTCAAGAAGAAGCTGCTTCCACCTTTCGGCACAGGCTGCTATATCGCCTTTATGCTCGCTCTTTGCACTTATACTCGGAATACGTATCAACGACTCCAATTCACTTAAAAAACGTCCTTCGTTCTCCTGTATATACTTCTTTACTTCCATATTGTTATTTTATTTAAATACGTAACGCAATAGTGCGAAGATAGCTAAAATATCGGACAATCAAAGAACTGTTAAGATAAGATAACAGTAACAGCATTAATCTTAAGGAAAAAACGGGAACTGTTTTTGCATTCTGCCGACAATGGAGTACTTTTGTAAAAAGAGATTACAGCACCAATGAACACCACAGAGGCTATTAAGAAACTATGGAAAGAGGCATTCGGAGACAGCGATGAGTTCATAGAGCAGTTCATGGAGTGCTACCACACTCCCGACAGGGCACTTTTCATTGAAAATGAGGATAGAGTGTTATCGATGCTCCACATATTGCCTTTTGAGATGAACGGAAAAAGTGTCGGATATATGTACGGCGTTGCAACTGCATACGAAGAGCGTGGTAAAGGCCATGCATCGAAACTCATTGAACAAGCCATAGAGATTGCACGGGAAAGAGGATTTCACGCGCTTGTCACAATACCGGCCGACGAGAAATTGCGCCTGTACTATGAAAGATTCGGGTTCAAGGGAGGCTACAGGACGCTGTTTGAAATGCCCGACAACTTTGACCCTGGCACCGGAAACAGCGAATCGGACCTGCTTTCCATACTGCCATTGAGGGAAATTGTACTGCCCGAAACCGGAAGCCAGGTACGCCTTAAATGGAACGGATAGAGAAATTTCGTTTCTAATTTTGAATTCCGCACCTTTTGCACTATCTTCGCAGCGCAAAAGAGGATATTTGCCACTGCCGAATTAGCTCAGTTGGTAGAGCAACTCATTCGTCCAAAGATGAACGAGGTGCAGGTTTGGGGGTCGAGTACCCTTACAAAACGAGGCAAAAGGCGAACGGAAAAAACAAACATACTGCCGAATTAGCTCAGTTGGTAGAGCAACTCATTCGTAATGAGTAGGTCTGGGGTTCGAGTCCCCAACTCGGCTCAAAAGAAGGCTTTAAAGCCTTCTTTCGTTTATAAACAGGTAACAGATGTCAAACAGCTACTTCAAGTTCAAACAGTTCACCATTGAACAAGGTGATTGCGCCATGAAAGTGGGAACCGACGGTTGTCTCCTTGGCGGTTGGTTCGACTGCTCACAGAGCAGCCGGATACTTGACATCGGCACCGGGAGCGGGCTGATAGCCATTATGGCAGCACAACGCAGCAATGCCACTGTAACCGGGATTGAAATTGACGCTTCGGCTGCAAGACAGGCAAGAGAAAATGCCGACAATTCCCCTTGGGGCAACCGAATAGAGATAATAAACGGCGACCTGCTCAAGTACAATCCCGAAGAGACTTTCGACACAATCGTAAGCAACCCACCCTACTTCGTCAACAGCCTTAAGTGCGATGACAGTTCACGCACGCTTGCACGGCATAGCGACAGCCTTGGCAGCGATGCATTCTTTGAAAAGGCCGACAAGTTGCTTTCCAAAAACGGCAAGATTTCTATAATAATTCCGTGTGACATAGAGAATGAGTGGCGTTCTTCGGCAAACAGCTACAGATTCGCTCCTATCAGAATAGCATATATAAAGACTACGCCAAGAAAAGAAGCAAAGAGGGTGCTGATTGAATTCTGCAAGGGAGATTGCATCAAATGCAATGAAAGCATTCTTATACTGGAGAATAAACCTGGAGTTTACAGCGATGAAGCGCGAGAAATCCTGCGCGACTTCTACCTCAAAATAGTGTAAATTATTTTCGAAACAAAAACAGATTCTTATCCAGGCGTGGGAAATCAATCCATAACACCTGCCACAATATCGTAGAACTGCTTGTATATGGGCACCGGCGCACATGTTCCGTCCCAACCGGGGGCCGCTAACACACTAATGCCTTCGGGAACAATATCAATCATCAGTTCAGCATCCATTACACAAGGTTCTCCATCGTAATGGACCGGACCGGCAACCTTGCGTCTTATCTTAATCCAACGCGCACCGAATGTTGTCATGTGGCTGTTTGAAGCAAGTGTATTATTGAAAAGCTGTGTAACTATCTGAGGTACCTCAAGTGCAGTGAACGGTGAAAGGACCGACACGCTAAGCATTCCGTCACGCATTGACGCAAAAGGCGTTATATATGCATTATTGCCATATTGCGACGCATTTCCGCAAGCTATGACAAACGCCTTATGCATTGCGCAGCCGCTTTCAGTCTCAACCTCATAGACTTCGGGCTTATAAGTGACCCAATCAATGAGAGTCTTCTGTATATACGTAAACATGCCTCGGCTTCCGCTATTGGCAAAATCATTGCTTACGAGCGCATCGAAGCCCACTCCGCATGAGCAGAAGAACGGATGCCCATTGAGCCTGCCATAGTCAATACAGAGAGGCTCGGCTACATTTATGAAGTCAATCGCCCCTTTTACCGATATCGGTATTCCAAGATGACGTGCAAAACCGTTGCCCGAACCGCATGGGATAACTCCCATAGCCGTTGAAGTGTGGGCAAGAGCACGGCCGACCTCGTTGATTGTACCGTCTCCGCCAACTGCAACAACGACATCAAAACCATCTTTTGCAGCAGCAGATGCCAACTCCGAAGCATGGCCGGCATAACGGGTGAATTCGACAAAGGGAGCATAGCGGTTCTTGTCAAGATATTTCTCAACAAGCTGCGGTAATTTCCTCTTGTTCTGAACACCCGACTTAGGGTTTATGAGGAACAGTATTCTGCGTTTTGCTTCCAAAGGCTACGGTATGATGTTCGAAAATGCAAATTTAGTATAAATAAACCGAAATAGAAAACAGACGGCAAGCATTGTTCCATTACCATGCAAATATACCGGTAAACGCCTCTATTTTTATATATATAATATTATTTAATAGAAAAGATTTCAGCAAATCATTAAAATATCGTATCTTCGCGCTCCGTACACAAATATGGTTATAACAACAAAAAAGAGAATGCCTCAAGGCATTGCAATATACTATGGGAAGAAAAAAGAGAAATGAGATTGAAAGTTTCCTGGAGGAGACCGTCTTCGACGAGAGCGGTTTCTCGCTTATAGCAGACTTCCAGGAAGGCGGTTCTGAGAGTTTGCACATTGAAGAACTTGGAGAGGAGTTGCCCATATTGCCTTTACGCAACATGCTTCTGTTCCCTACGACGGTACTGCCGGTATCGGTAGGAAGGGAGTCTTCATTGCGTCTCGTCAAGGAAGTGGAGAAAAACAAGGGATACATGGGTGTATTCTGCCAGCGCGACCACACCATCAACAATCCCGGAATGGAAGACCTCTACCCTATCGGCACCGTAGCTAAGATTGTAAGGGTCTTCGACATGCCCGACAAATCGACTACAGTAATCCTTCATGGTTTCCAGAGAATAAAGCTAAAGGAGATTACACAGACTGCGCCGTTCCTTAAAGGCAGCATCGAGAATGCGATAGAAATGCAGCCGAAGCAGGACCAGGAGTACGAGATTCTGATGAAAACATGCCGTGAAACAGCGGTAAGGATATTCAAGGCTACCGGAGCACTGCCTGAGGCGTCATTTGCGATAAAGAACCTCACGAACGACGAGGCGATGATTAACTTCCTATGTGCAAACATGAAGATATCCCTCACCGAGAAAATTGCGCTTCTAAACGAGAACTCTACGACAGAGAGGGCATATCATCTTCTGTCGATACTCAACCACGAACAGCAGATTGCTGAGATTCAGGAAAGGATACAGAAGAAGACACATAGCGACATCGACCAGCAGCAGAAGGAATATTACCTTCAGCAGCAGCTCAAGAACATCCAGGAGGAGTTGGGCGGAAGCGTTCAGGAGCAGGACGCACAGGAGTTGCGTGAGAAGGCAGACAAGAAGAACTGGAGTGCCGAGACAGAGGAGATCTTCAACAGAGAGCTTGCAAAGCTCGACCGTATCAATCCGCAGTCGCCCGACTATCATGTACAGCTGAATTACCTTCAGATGTTCGTGAGCCTGCCATGGGGCGAATGCACAAGCGACAACCTTGACATAAACAATGCGCGCAAGGTCCTCGACCACGACCACTATGGGCTCGACAAGGTCAAGGAGAGAATTCTGGAGCATCTTGCCGTGATAAAGATGAGAGGCGACCTCAAGTCACCTATCATTTGCCTTTACGGCCCTCCGGGAGTAGGAAAGACCTCGCTCGGCAAATCGATAGCCGAATCGCTCAAGCGCAAGTATGTGCGCATGTCGCTCGGTGGCGTACACGATGAGTCGGAGATACGAGGACACCGCAAGACATACGTCGGAGCAATGCCGGGACGAATACTCAAGAACCTCGTAAAGGCCGGTACAGACAACCCGGTATTCATTCTTGACGAGATAGACAAGGTCGGGCAGGCTTCAATGCACGGCGACCCTTCATCGGCATTGCTGGAAGTTCTCGATCCGGAACAGAACAACACGTTCCACGACAACTTCCTCGACATAGACTACGACTTGTCGAAGGTGATGTTCATCGCAACCGCCAACAACCTCGGCAACATCCCGGCCCCGCTGCTCGACCGCATGGAACTGATCGAGGTAAGCGGATACCTGACCGAAGAGAAGATTGAGATTGCAAGACGTCATCTTGTTCCTAAGGAGAAAGAGGCCAACGGTATTGCCAAGGAGAAGATAAGCATAAGCAAGGCAGCCCTTGAACGCATAATCGAGGATTATACCCGCGAATCGGGCGTACGTGGCCTGGAGAAGAAAATAGGCAAGATATTCCGTCGTCTTGCATGCCAGAAGGCAACAACAGGTGAGTTCGAGATTACGACAGTAAAGCCGGCCGACCTCAAGGGGCTTCTTGGAGTCAAGGAATTCACACGCGACAAGTATCAGGGCAACGACTATGCAGGAGTGGTTACAGGACTTGCATGGACTGCTGTAGGCGGCGAGATACTCTTCATAGAGACGAGCCTGAGTCGAGGAAAGGGAGAGAAACTTACTCTTACCGGCAATCTCGGCGACGTGATGAAGGAGTCGGCAATGCTTGCGCTCGAATACATCAAGGCACATGCAGGACAGTTGGGAATACCTTACGAGGTGTTCGAGAAATGGAACATTCACCTTCACGTGCCCGAAGGCGCGATACCAAAGGACGGCCCTTCGGCCGGAATAACAATGGCAACCGCATTGGCTTCGGCACTCACACAACGCAAGGTAAGGCCTAACCTGGCAATGACCGGCGAGATTACGCTGCGCGGAAAGGTTCTGCCTGTAGGCGGCATAAAGGAGAAGATACTGGCTGCAAAACGTGCCGGAATAACCGACATTATAATTTGCGAGGAGAACAGACGCAATATCGAGGAGATACCGGAGATATACCTTTCGGGGCTTGCATTCCACTATGTAAGGGATATCAACGATGTGCTTGAGATTGCACTGCTCGACGAGAAAGTAAAAAATCCTATTAATCTAATGGTATAAGACGTGAAATTCGACCTGATACATACCGACAGCAACAGCAAGGCACGTGCCGGAGTGCTCACTACCGGGCACGGCGAGATAATGACACCCATATTCATGCCGGTTGGCACAGTGGGGTCGGTAAAAGGAGTGCAGATACCGCACCTTAAGAACGATATAAAGGCGCAGATTATTCTGGGCAATACATATCACCTCTACCTTCGTCCGGGCCTTGACACTCTTGAAAAGGCCGGCGGTCTTCATAAGTTCAACGCGTGGGACCGCCCTATCCTCACCGACAGCGGTGGCTTTCAGGTTTTTTCATTGAAGGATATACGCAAGATGAGCGAGGAAGGAGTGGAATTCCGTTCGCATATCGACGGCTCAAAGCACTTCTTCTCGCCGGAGCGGGTAATGGACATCGAGCGCAGCATCGGTGCCGACATCATAATGGCATTCGATGAATGTACCCCCGGCACCGCCGACTACGACTATGCCAGGAAGTCAATGGAGAGGACACACCGTTGGCTCGACCGTTGCATAGGCCGTCTGAAAGAGACTGAACCTAAATACGGTTATGAACAGCAGCTCTTCCCTATCGTGCAAGGTTGCGTATATCCCGACCTCCGCCGCCAGTCGGCCGAGTTCATAGCTTCAAAGGAGGCTGCAGGAAATGCCATCGGCGGCCTTGCCGTAGGAGAACCAGCCGAAAAGATGTACGAGATGATTGAGGTAGTAAACGAGATTCTTCCGACAGACAAGCCGCGCTACCTGATGGGAGTAGGCACACCGGCCAACATCCTGGAAGCAATAGAACGCGGAGTCGATATGTTCGACTGCGTAATGCCTACACGCAACGGACGCAATGCTATGCTGTTCACAAAGCACGGCATAATGAACATGCGCAACGAAAAGTGGAAATACGACTTCTCGCCAATAGAAGAGGACGGAGCATCATTCGTCGATACGCTCTACAGCAAGGCCTATCTGCGGCATCTCTTCATAGCGCAGGAACTGCTTGCCCTGGAGATTGCATCAATACACAACCTGGCATTCTACGTATGGCTGACGCAGGAGGCACGCAAGCACATTCTTGCCGACGATTATGCAGCTTGGAAGAAGAATATGCTGCAGGAGGTTACACGACGTTTATAAACACAACAAAAGAAACAGAGAACACAAAAAGCATTCAGCAATGAAATGGCTCGACAATCTAAAGCTAAAGAGGCTTGACTGGTACATAATAAAGAAGTTCCTGGGAACATACTTCTTTTCGCTGGCACTTATCATCATTGTCATCGTTGTATTCGACTACAACGAGAAGATTGACAAGTTTGCCACATCGAACGCTACTGCAAGCGAAATCATATTCGACTACTACTTCAATTTTGCTCCGTCACTAGCCAACACCTTCAGTGCGCTGTTCGTATTCATTTCGGTCATATACTTCACATCGAAACTTGCCGACAACTCGGAAATCATTGCGATGTTCGCATCGGGTGTCAGCTTCAGACGACTGATGAAACCATACATGGTATCCGCCGCCATAATATCAATCATGACATTCGTGCTGAGCGCATACATCATACCGCGCGGAAACGAGACAAGGCTTGCCTTCGAGCAGCAGCACAACAGGAAGAAAAAGACCGAATCGGCTGCCAACATACAGATAAAGCTCGACGAGAACACCATTGCCTACATGGAGAGGTTCGAAAGCCGCAACAACATGGGATGGCGTTTCTCACTCGACAGGATTGAGGACAAGAAACTCGTTTCGCACATGACAGCCGCCACTATCACATACAATCCCGAAAAACCGCATACCTGGACAGCCAGAAGATGGATGATACGAGAGCTGCGCGACGATGTCGAGGTTATACGCTCAAGCAACCGCGAACCGCTCGATACGGTAATTCCGCTCGAACCGAGCGACTTCCTCATATCGGAAGGCGAACAGGAGACCATGACAAGCCCGGAGCTAAGCGATTACATCGACAAGCAGAAGGCACGTGGAATGGCGAACATACAAGGATTTGAGATTGAGTACCACAAACGCATAGCAATGTCGTTTGCAGCCTTCATCCTCACCGTTATAGGCGCATCACTATCCTCACGCAAAAAGAAAGGCGGCATGGGTCTCTCGCTCGGTATCGGACTGGCACTTAGTTTCTCATACATTCTGTTCCAGGCAATATCTTCGGCTTTTGCAGCACAGATGCCTGTAGCGTTGGCCGTATGGCTACCGAACATCCTATACACATTCATTGCGATATACCTATACCGCAAAGCACCAAGATAAGCTATTATGTATTTTACCGATTTTGATTTCGAAGACGAAGTACTTGACGCTCTCGACGCAATGCGTTTCGAGAAGTGCACGCCTATACAGGAACAGACACTGCAGCCCCTGATGGATGGACGTGACCTCATAGGCGTAGCGCAGACCGGAACAGGAAAGACTGCAGCCTACCTGTTGCCGGTGCTTAACAGGCTATGCACAGGAGAGTACCCCGAAGATGCAATAAACTGCGTTATAATGGCTCCGACAAGAGAGCTTGCACAGCAGATAGACAGGCAGTTAGAGGGATTCACATACTTCATGCAGGTATCGAGCGTTGCCATATATGGAGGAAATGACGGACAACGATACGAACAGGAGCTGCGTGGAATGGCAAAGGGAGCCGATATAATAGTGGCTACTCCCGGAAGGCTCATAAGCCATATTACATTAGGCAACATCGACCTTTCAAAGGTTTCGTTCTTCATTCTTGACGAGGCCGACCGCATGCTCGACATGGGATTCTGCAACGATATTATGACAATCGCAAAGCAGCTCCCGAAGAAGAGGCAGACAATGCTGTTCTCGGCAACCATGCCCGAAGAGATACGCAAGCTTGCAAGCGACCTTCTCACCGACCCTCTTCAGGTAACACTCGCTCTTGCAAAGCCTGCCGACGGAATCACACAACAGGCATATATATGCCATGAAGGACAGAAACTCGGAATCATAAACAGTATCTTCGACAGCGAGAGCAGCGAGAGGGTCATACTCTTTGCATCGCGCAAGACAAAGGTAAAGGAGATTGCCAGGACCATAAGGAAGCATGGCTTCAATGTAGGCGAGATGCATAGCGACCTCAGCCAGAGCGAACGCGACGAAATAATGTACCAGTACAAAAGCCGCAAGATTGACATGATTGTGGCTACAGACATTCTTGCCAGAGGAATAGACATCGACGACATACGCATCGTAATAAACTACGATGTGCCACGCGACTGCGACGACTACATACACCGAATAGGACGTACTGCACGTGCAGGAACAAAAGGACGTGCCATAACATTCGTGTCGCAGGAAGACCAGGAGTACTTCAAGCGCATAGAGGATTTCATCGAGCAGGATGTACCGAAGATGGAAGTGCCGGCCGAATTGGGAGAAGCACCGGCCTACGAACCTAAGAAAAAGGAGAAACGAGGTGCAAAAGGCAGGAACGGGCGCAACAGAAAGACACACGGAAGAAGCGACAGGAAAGGAAGCGGCAAAAGGCGCAATGACAAAGGCAAAAAAAACGAAAGCAAAGCCCCGGCAGCTCCAAAGCAGAAAACCGAAGCGCAAGGTGCACCCGGTGACGCGCCAAAGAAAAGGAATAACCGCAGACGCCGCTACCATCGGACAAATAGAGAGAACAGCAATAAGGAGTAAAGAGGAATGGCTATAATAAAGGAAGTAAGAGGGTTCGTGCCTAAGATTGGCGAAAATTGTTTCCTGGCAGAGACTGCAGCAGTCATCGGTGACGTGACTATTGGCGACAACTGCTCGGTATGGTACGGAACCGTGCTGCGCGGAGATGTAAACAGTATCACAATCGGCAACAATGTCAACATACAAGACGGTGCCGTAGTTCACGCGCTCTACCAGCGTTCAAAGACAATAATCGGGGACAATGTCTCTATCGGGCATAACGCGACAATACACGGAGCGACAATTGAGGAGAACTGCCTTATAGGCATGGGTGCCACAGTGCTCGACAATGCCGTAGTTGAGAGCGGAGCCATCGTTGCTGCAAATGCACTAATTACATCCGGTATGCGGGTAGAAGGCGGCTGGATATACGCCGGCGTACCGGCAAAGAAGATAAAGGAGGTTAGCAAGGAACAACAGAAGGATATTGTCGAACGTATAGCCAACGACTATATAATGTATGCCTCGTGGTACAAAGATAAAAACTAAACAAAATAAACCATTATGAAACATCTATTTTCATTATTTGCATTTATTGCAATGACAATTTCGGCTTATGCCGGGAACAATGTCACGTTACGCGATGTAATGTACGGCGGCTTCTGGCCAAAGACCTATGCAGCCATAGAGCCAATGGCCGACGGCGAGCACTTCGCCCGCATGAGCGACGACAGAAGCATGATTCTCATGGGTTCTTTCAGGAACGGAGAGATTGTCGAAACTCTTTTCAATGCGGCTACAGCACGCGGTTTCGAGGGAAAGAGAATAGACGGCTACCAGTTCTCGCCCGACGAAAGGCTAATACTGCTGCAGACAAAGACACGCGGCATCTACCGCAACTCATTCACTGCAGAGCACTTCATCTTCAACCGCAAGAACAACACAGCTGAGCCTCTGTCACAGAACGGTGCACAGCAGGTTCCCAAATTCTCGCCCGACGGCACAATGGTTGCATTCGTACGCGACAACAACATTTTCCTTGTAAAGTTGCTCTTCGGCAACAGTGAGTCGCAGATTACACAGGACGGCGAGTTCCGCAAGATAATAAACGGCATACCCGACTGGGTGAACGAAGAGGAGTTCATGAACAACTGTTCATACGACTTCAGTGCCGACAGCAAGGTCATTGCATACATCAAGTACGACGAGAGCGAAGTCATGATGTACGACATGCCAATGTACAACGGTGGCCAGAGCAATGAATATTTCGACTTCAGCAAGCCATACAGCTTCAAGTATCCGGTAGCCGGAGCCAAGAACGCAAAGATATCGGTACACTCATTCGACATCAAGAGCCGTGTTACACGCAAGCTCGACGTGAACATCCCCGAAGAGGGATATATCCCAAGAATCAAGTTCACCAAAGACCCGGCAATGCTTGCAGTGCTCACCCTCAACCGTCACCAGAGTGTAATGGAGATACAGGCCGTGAACCCGCTTTCGGGCATAAGCAAGACCATCATGCGCGAAGAGAGCGACACCTATCTCAACGAGAACGTATATACAGGAATTGAGTTCTTCGACAACAACTTCGTTCTTCACAGCGAGCGCAGCGGTTACAACCAGCTCTATCTCTACACATTGGCAGGCGAGCTTGTACGTCCAATCACAAGCGGCGAGTTCGAGGTAAAGAACTTCTATGGCTGGGACAGCAAGAAGAACGAGTTCTACTACTCAAGCAACGAAGGAAGCCCTCTGCGTGAGTGCATATATAAGGTAAATGCCAAGGGCAAGAAGACAAGGCTCACCGATGAGAACGGAACAAACAAGGCAGTCTTCAGCAAAGGCATGAAATACTTTGTAAACACCTTCTCAAACATCAACACACCGCACATCGTAGCAGTAAAGGACAACAACGGCAAGGAGCTGAAGAGGCTTATCGACAACAGCGAGCTTAAAGAGAAACTGGCGAAGTTTGACATGCCGGGCAAGGAGTTCTTCACATTCAAGACAAGTGATGGAGTTGAGCTCAACGGTTGGATGATAAAGCCGTACGGCTTCGATGCTTCAAAGAAATACCCTGTCGTAATGTTCCAGTACAGCGGACCTTACTCTCAGCAGGTTACAGACAACTGGCACATGGGCAACTATGGCAATGCCATGTTCGAAAGCTACATGGCAGGCGAAGGATTCATCATGGTATGTGTTGACGGACGCGGAACAGGCGGACGCGGAACCAAGTTCGGCAAGTGTACATACCTTAGCATAGGAAAGTATGAGCCGGGCGACCAGGTAGAGGCCGCAAAGTACCTGGGCACACTACCCTACGTTGACAAGGACAACATCGGCATCTGGGGATGGAGCTTCGGCGGTTACAACACAATCATGTCCATGAGCCAGGACGAAGCGGTCTTCAAGGCAGGAGTAGCTGTTGCAGCACCTACTGACTGGCGTTTCTACGATACAATCTACACCGAGCGCTACATGCGTACTCCAAAGGAGAACAAGGAGGGATACGATGCAGGGTCAGCCATAGTCAATGCAAGCAAGCTCAACGGTCATCTGTTGCTCGTACACGGCACAGCAGACGACAATGTACACTTGCGCAACATGATTCACTACATCAATGCACTTACACAGGCCAACAAGAAGTTCGAGGTTGCACTCTACACCGACAGCAACCACAGCATCTACCACGGTGCCAACACCCGTTTCCACCTGTTCGAGCGCATTGCCGACTTCTTCAAGAAGAATCTCAAGTAACAGAGAAAGCATCAGCATAAAAAAATCAACTGCCAATCGGCAGTTGATTTTTTTATGCTGATATGCTTACAACGCCTTCGGTGGCGCAGCAAATGCAAATATCATCAATGTAGCAAATGCTATCGCAGCAACAATTATGGCAATTCGCTTGACCATCCTGCGACGCTGCGCAGCCGCCTTGCGCTTACGCTCCTTGGCAATGCGGGCATCGCTCTTCTTTCTTGCTTTCTCCGCCATATTACTTCTCTTCAATATTAACAAGAATGTTCAATTCATCCAACTGCGATTGTTCAAGAACCGAAGGTGCATCAATCATTGTATCGCGGCCTGAATTGTTCTTAGGGAACGCAATGCAGTCGCGGATTGAATCGAGGCCTGCAAACAGGCTCACCCAACGGTCGAGACCGTAAGCAAGACCGCCATGAGGAGGAGCACCGTACTTGAAGGCATCGAGCAACCAGCCGAACTGCTGCTGTGCACGTTCAGGAGTGAAGCCAAGAAGTTCGAACATCTTGTTCTGTAGTTCGCTGTCGTAAATACGTATTGAACCGCCGCCTACTTCTACACCGTTGATGACCATGTCATAGGCATTGGCACGTACAGCACCCATATCTGTATCGAGAAGAGGAATATCCTCAGGCTTCGGCGAAGTGAACGGATGATGCATTGCCATGTAACGGCCCTCTTCCTCGCTGTATTCGAAGAGCGGGAAATCTACCACCCAGAGACAAGAGAACTTGTTCTTGTCGCGCAAGCCGAGCTGGCTGCCGACCTCAAGACGGAGCTCGCATAGCTGCTTGCGTGTCTTCATTGTATCGTCGCCGCTAAGGATGAGGATAAGGTCACCCGGTTCTGCATTGAAAGCAGCCTTCATTGCCTGAAGGACTTCCTGTGTATAGAACTTGTCAACGCTGGACTTTACAGTGCCGTCGGCCTCTACACGTGCATAGACCATACCCTTCGCGCCTATTTGCGGACGACGTACAAAATCGGTAAGCGCATCAAGCTGCTTGCGCGTATATGTCGCAGCACCCTTGGCACAAATACCGCCGATATACTCTGCACTGTCGAAGACGCCGAACCCGTGTCCTTTCATAATGTCCATAAGCTCCACGAACTCCATGCCGAAACGTGTATCGGGCTTGTCGCTGCCGTAATACTTCATGGCATCGTGCCATGTCATGCGCGGGAACTGCTCTGTAAGCTCAACGCCGCGTATTGTCTTGAAGAGGTGCTTTGCCATACCTTCGAACAAAGAGATTACATCCTCCTGCTCTACAAAACTCATCTCGCAGTCAATCTGAGTGAATTCGGGCTGACGGTCGGCACGCAGGTCCTCGTCGCGGAAACACTTCACTATCTGGAAGTAACGGTCGAAGCCCGATACCATAAGCAGCTGCTTGAAGAGCTGAGGGCTCTGAGGAAGAGCATAGAACTGACCGGGATTCATGCGTGAAGGAACGACGAAGTCACGCGCACCCTCAGGCGTTGAAGCGATGAGCATAGGTGTCTCAACCTCGATGAAGTTCATTGAATCGAGATAACGGCGCACCTCCATTGTCATCTGGTGACGCAGTTCGAGGTTCTTGCGCACTGCCTCACGGCGAAGGTCGAGATAACGGTACTTCATGCGTATGTCATCACCGCCGTCTGTATTGTTCTCAATGGTGAACGGAGGCGTAGCAGCCTCGTTGAGGATATTCAGTTCACTCACGATTATCTCAATGTCGCCGGTAGCGATATTGGAGTTCTTGCTCTGACGCTCACTCACGATACCGGTTACCTGAATTACATACTCACGGCCAAGGTGCGAAGCCTTCTCGCACAACTCGGCATTTGCGTCCTCGCTGAAGACAAGCTGCGTAATGCCATAACGGTCACGGAGATCGACGAATGTCATACCGCCCATCTTACGTGCACGCTGTACCCAGCCGCTTAAAGTAACGCTCTCATTAACATTGGCCAAACGTAGTTCGCCACAAGTCTTAGTACGGAACATATTATAAAATTATTGATTTGTCTTGCTGTTAATATACATAGCCCAGGCAACACAAAAGCACCAAAGGCAATTCAACTTGCGAAATTAATAAAAAAAACAGAGACTATAACGAAACAGAGCCGAAAAAGAAGCAGATGCCTAATTATTGGCAAGTTAATGAAAATCACTCCTACTGTCTGTTTTTTACATAAAATAATATATATTTGCATTTATATATTTCCCTATCATATGATAACAAAAGAGAAGACAGCAGGCGATAACTGCTCCTTGGGGTTGCCCGCCATTATAATGTATATAGCATTATCAATAGTAGGAGTTACTTCTGTATGGATATTGGCATCGCACGACAACAGCATTATAGCAAACCTTCTTCTATACATCGGAGGAAGCACAGTACCCATAGCAGTACATGCACTCCTTAAGTCACATGGGTTGTACAAAAGCAAGTTCCACAGAAGAAACAGGTGGATTATTCCGTTCTTTTTTGCAGCATCGGCTATCCTATGCATCCACTACCATGAGATAACAGAGCTTGCCGGCATCAGGGAATACGCTTGTATAACATACCTGAACAGAGCATTCTGTTATCTGCTGAGCTACGTATGCTTAGGATACATCATCTATGCCTGCCGGATTGCAGCAAACGGTATAAAATTCGACTGGCATCTTATACATGGCAATTTCCTCAGAAAGACAATAAGCCTTGTATTCCTCTTGCCGTTTCTTTTCACGGCAATACTGATGATATTCAACATAAATGAATCGGATGTATTCAACGAGGAACTGGAGAAAAGCGCATCGCCATCACTGTTCTGGTCAACATATTACCATTTTGTTGACCCAGGCAACCAGCAGCTGACCTCTCATGAGATAAGGATATGGACAACCATAGTAACCTCATTGGGAATACTGCTGTTCAACGGCCTTATGATTACTTCTATCATAAGCTGGATTGAACGCCGCAAGGAACGATGGCTAAAAGGACAGGAACCATACAAGAGAGTACTCAGCAAGGTTCCGCACTACATCATCATAGGAGGCAGTGACGTAACCCCCGGAATTGTAAGACAGTTGCTGAAACCCGGCGATGACGGGAAATTGCCCTACATTATAATCCAGACATCGGGTGACGTAGCCAAATTCAGAGACACATTGTTCTCCGGGCTCAATATTTACGAAGAGCAGAAAATAATTGTACGTTACGGCAGCAGGACATCTGTAAAGGACATCAAGAGCCTCTACCCCGAAACAGCAAAAGAGATATACATACTTGGCGAGGACTCCAGGGACGATGACATCGAATCGTACCACGACACCTTGAACATGACCTGCATGAGGCATATTGCCAACATATACGGTTCAGCGTCGTCTGTTGAAAAAAGAAGAAAGCTCGGCATATGCACCGCCAACGACAAGGATAAGATTACTGTTCATGTGATGTTCGAGTACCAGACCACTTTCAATGTTATGCAGATTACCGACATCGACAATGCCGGCTGTTTAAAATTCCGCCCGTTCAACTACTACGAGATGTGGGCGCAGAATGTAGTCGTGAACAATTCACTCTTCTCGGAACAGAAAGGTTACAATTACATTCCGTTGGAAAGCGAAACCGGAATAAAGGAGAATGAAGATTCGTATGTACATATTGTCATTGTAGGAATGTCTCGTATGGGTACAGCTATGGCAATCGAAGCTGCGCACATAGCACACTATCCCAACTTCGAAGAGAAGAAAAAGAGGACAAGAATCACCCTTATAGATCCCAACATGAAACAGGAGATGGACTTCTTTACCAGCAGATACAGCGAGCTATTCTCTGTCTCCAGGCACAGATATGTCAATGCAGCAAGACAAGACGATATATTCTTTGAGACCGAAGAGAGCCGTTGGAAGAATCCTCTGTCCGACCAGGATTCCAAATCGCCTTTCAAAGGCACATATCTCGGAGAAGATTTCATAGACATTGAATGGGAGTTCATACATGGAAACATCGAAAGCGAGGTCGTGCGCAAGTACCTTACAGACATCAGTGCCGACAATAATGCGAAGCTGACAGTTGCTATATGCAACCCCGAAAACAACAGGGCCGTCGCAACTGCAATATACCTCCCCGGAGCAATATACAGCAGCAAGAACACGCTTCAGATTCTTGTTTACCAGAGATACAACACTGAGATTATCGACAATCTTAACTGCAACAGGAAATACAAAGGGAAGCTCAAGGCATTCGGCATGGCCGACAAATGCTATGACTGCTCGGCAAACGAACTTGCAGAAACAATATCGGAATATATCGGTATAGCATACAACATGTGCAGTATCGAGAAGAAACTGAGCAAAAAGGCTTCTGCTTCCGATATTCTAGGAATAGAAACATACAAGCTGGAGAACAAGGCAGAAACAGATGAGTGGTACAATAAATGGAAAGAAGAATATCTGCTGCTTTTAGAGAACGGCAATTCCGATGTAAACAATTACGAGAAAAAAATAGAGCATATAGTAAAATTGTCCGAATACGTCGATAAGCTTAAGGAGAATAGAGAGCAGGAGCCACAGTCCAAAGGCAAGACAAAGCAAGCAATGACATGGTCGAACATTTATAACATCAACTCATTCTGGAGCAAGGCACGCTGTATAAGAAACGGAGGATTCAACCCTCTTGAAGGAGACTTCAGCGAAGGTGAGTTAAAGACTCTTGGCCTTGTAGAGCACAACAGATGGGTCATCGAGCAACTGTTGATGCACTACAGCCCGTTGACTCCAGAAGAGCAGGAGAGTGCAAAAATCCCGGATGAAGACGCTTCAGAAGCAATAAAAAAGGAAAAGAAGAGCATGTACAAGCACCTTGACATCTGTTCAAACAAGATACTGGACAAAATAGACTATAATATCTCGGAGTACGACAGAGAGCTGACAAGGATAATCCCTTACGCATGCAGGAAGTATAATAACAAGAACAAAAACAATTAAACCGTATATCTATGAAAACCTACAAACCGCAACCGATAGACATCTCTGATGTAAAATTGGATGAAGAACTGACAGAACTGCGCGAAGCTATTGCCGAAAACGCGCATGAGATTTGGGCAGTAGAACGCATTGCACAAGGCTGGAGCTATGGCCCGGAGAGGAATGACGAGAAAAAAGAGAGCCCATGCATGATGCCATACTCCGAACTTTCCGAAAAAGAGAAAGACATGGACCGTTCCATGGCCATGAACACGCTCAAGCTGCTTCACAAGTTAGGGTACGACATTATCAAGAGAGAAGAGACCGAACTCTACAAGGAGCTTCTTAAGCGCATACGCAAAGCCGACACAAGGTTCCATTGCCCTGAGTGCAAGTCAATAGGCATAATGACACCTCTTTACTTCAACCAGGTATTCTGCGACAAGTGCGGTGCAAAGTTAGACATAGACTGGAATATGAACCTTGAATAATTGCCAATAACTCCAAAGCACGATGGACCACTATATAATATTCCTCTCATTTTTGCCTGCAGTCATTCTGCTCTGTTATATCTACAACAAGGACAAGAACCGCCCAGAGCCTAAGGGCGAGCTGATAAGTTCCTTCTTTCTGGGAATGCTGTCGGTACCGCTATCATTGGCAATATCGGTACCGTTGCTGCTTGGCGGATTCTACCCCGAAGTGGCGACAGACTTCATAGGCGGCCTCAAGATATCGTTCCTTGGTGCGGCAATACCGGAGGAGATTGCAAAGTTCATCATCCTTTGGCTGCTTGTCAGGAAGAGCAAGCATTTCGACGAGAGAATGGACGGCATTGTATATGCCGTGTGTGTTTCTATGGGTTTTGCAGCCATAGAGAACCTTCTGTACCTATACGATTCACCGGATGAATATATATCTACAGGCATATCCCGTGCACTGACCGCAGTTCCTGGCCACTTCTTCTTTGGCGTGCTTATGGGCTACTATTACTCTCTTGCACGTTTTTCAAGAGAGAAGCGCGACTTCAACAACGCCATGATACTCATTGCTCCTATTCTTGCTCACGGCATATACGACACCCTGGCTTTCTCAATAGAAACCGTACCTGAATTGGCGACAATATTCACAATAGCATTCTATATGCTATGCCCTACGATGTGGAAATTAGGAAGCAAACATATAAGAATGCACGTCGAACACGACAATGCCGTAGCAGAAGCAGCTACAGCAGTTGAAGCAGCTCCTGACTGCGATATGAAATCCGCGTCGGATTCCACTTCTGGCAAAGGATACATTCCTGCTCCGGTTGACATTTCCGACGTTCAGCTGCCCGAAGAGCTTGACGAAGCCGTTGAACTCATAGCAAAGAACGTACACGAAGTGTGGGCAAAGGAACGTATGGACGAGGGCTGGACTCTTGGGCCGGTACGCAACGACGAGCTGAAGCAGCACCCTTGTCTTGTACCGTACGAAGAACTTCCTGAGATTGAAAAGGAGTATGACAGGAACACGGCTCTCGGAACCCTGCGATATATAAGGAAGCTGGGATTCAAGATAAGCAAGGATCAGCAATCGGAATAAGCCTAAACAGCTTCTAAACAAATTATTAACCGACAAGGGCCGTGTCAGAATGCATAAGCAGACACCGTCCTTGTCGATTTTTGTTCAACCGAAGTGAACTTTTTTCGAAAAATTAATAGTTTGGCACGCTTTTTGTAAGAAAGATTATGTAAAAATATTGCGTACGGGTTCTATAATACCCTAACTTCGCATTTGAAAAAAAGAAAAGCTATACACGATTATTCACAAGAAGAATTGGAGGAGAAGGAATGAGCAATGAATTTTCGCAGAAAATGTCCGAAATACTGTCACTGAGCAAGGAGGAGGCAACCCGCTTGCGCAGCCGCACCATAAACCCGGAGCATCTGTTGCTGGGCATCATACGCAAAGGAAAAGGGTGTGCGCTCGACATATTGGGCAGCATGAACGTAAACATACAGGAGATCAAGGAAGCGATAGAGAGAAGATGCACCGATGCATCACTTGCCGACCAGCCATACAGCACCGACGTCGAGATGAGCATGAGCACGGCACGCATATTGCGCTTCACCACCCTTGAGGCACGCAGCTTCAAGGCCGTTGCCGATGCCGAGCACCTTCTGCTGGGCATACTGAAGGAGAAGAACAACCTTGCCGCAGACATTCTTGAGGCAAACGATGTTACATATTCTCAGATTTTTGATGCGATAAAGTCAAAGACCCCCGACAGCAGCAACATCAGCAACGGTTTCGGTTTCACCGACCAGGACGACGACGATGAGGACACCTTGCCGAAGGGCAGCCAGGGCAGCGCGCACAGCTATGCCGGCACACAGCAGGCAAAACCGTCGAACGACACACCGGTCCTCGACAACTTCGGTTTCGACATGACAAAGGCAGCAAGCGAGGGCAAGCTCGACCCTGTTGTAGGGCGTGAGAAGGAGATAGAACGCATCTCGCAGATATTGAGCCGCCGCAAGAAGAACAACCCCATACTTATAGGCGAGCCGGGTGTCGGCAAGTCGGCCATCGTAGAGGGGCTCGCACAGCGCATTGTTGAGAGAAAGACCTCGCGCATGCTGTTCGACAAGCGCATCGTATCGCTCGACATGACAGCTGTAGTGGCAGGAACAAAGTACCGCGGACAGTTCGAGGAACGCCTGCGTGCCATAATAACAGAACTGGAGAACAATCCAAACATAATCATCTTCATCGACGAGATACACACCATTGTAGGTGCCGGCTCAACACCCGGTTCAATGGATGCCGCAAACATCCTCAAGCCGGCTCTTGCACGAGGCGAGATACAATGCATCGGAGCCACCACAGTCGATGAATACCGCAAGACAATAGAAAAGGACGGAGCTCTTGAACGCCGTTTCCAGAAGGTGCTTGTAGAGCCCACATCTACCGAGGACACATACACTATCCTCAAGAACATCAAGGAGCGTTACGAGAACCACCATAATGTCACATATACCGACGAAGCACTGCTTGCGTGTGTCAAATTGACAGACCGTTACATAACCGACCGCTGCTTCCCCGACAAGGCCATAGACGCAATGGACGAAGCCGGGGCACGCATGCACATCAGCAACATAACAGTGCCAAAGGAGATTGAGGAGCAGGAAGCTCTGATAGACAGTGTCAACAGCGAGAAGAATGCAGCCGTCAAGCGTCAGGACTTCGAGACCGCAGCCAACATGCGCGACAAGGAGAAAGAGCTGCAGAACCAGTTGGCTGCAATGAAAGCCGACTGGGAGAAGAGCCTTGCACAAAGCCGACAGACCGTGAACGAAGAGGAGATAGCACGTGTTGTCTCTATGATATCAGGCGTTCCGGTACAGCGCATGCAGCAGGACGAATGGACACGCCTCAAGGGAATGCAGGGCGAGCTCACCGGCAAGGTCATAGCGCAGGACAACGCAATCGAGAAGCTAACCAAAGCAATACAGCGCAGCCGTGTAGGCCTCCAGAACCCCAACAAGCCTATAGGCACATTCATGTTCCTCGGCCCCACCGGAGTAGGAAAGACACTCCTGGCAAAGGAGCTTGCAAAGTTCATGTTCGGCAGTGCCGATGCACTCATACGCATAGACATGAGCGAATACATGGAGAAGTTCACCGTGTCACGTCTTGTCGGAGCACCTCCGGGATATGTAGGCTACGAGGAGGGCGGACAGCTCACAGAGCGAGTGCGCCGACGCCCCTACTCCATTGTACTGCTCGACGAGATTGAGAAAGCCCACACCGACGTATTCAACCTGCTCTTGCAGGTAATGGATGAAGGCCGTCTTACCGACAGCTATGGACGCACAGTCGATTTCCGCAACACCGTGATAATAATGACCTCTAACGTAGGCACACGCGAGCTAAAGGACTTCGGCGCAGGCATAGGTTTCGCCAAGGACGAGCGTGCCAGCGACAAGAAATACTCGCGCGACGTCATACAGAAGGCACTCAACAAGCGTTTCGCGCCAGAGTTCCTAAACCGTGTCGATGAGATAATAAACTTCGACCAGCTGGGCAAGGAAGCAATCATAGACATCGTCGATCTTGAACTTGTACAGATAGTAAAGCGTGTAACGGAGCTAGGCTACAGCATAGAACTTACAGCCGAAGCAAAGAACTTCCTTGCAAACAAGGGATACGACATACAGTACGGAGCACGCCCGCTAAAGCGAGCCCTGCAGAACTATGTTGAAGACGAAATCTCGGCACTCCTGCTCGACGGCGAACTGCAGCCGGGAGACACTATATTTGTAACGGCCGGAGAAGAAAAAATGAAGTTTGAAGTAAAGAAATGACAACCAACCCATAACACACATGAGGGTGACCCACTTAAATTGGTGGTCACCCTCATTGCTTTGAGGTTGAATGAAAAGATCTGTTTTTAGGCTTTCGGAGCCTTTTTTAGCCTCATACTTTCTATCGGCAATATCGATAATTACTATCGCAGCATATCATAAATGCAAAAAAATACAAACTCCGTTTTTTAGTAATTTTGCAAAAATTTAAAAACAAATGCTGTTTATTATGGAAAATTTCTTTAACAATCTGCTATTCGGTTCAGGGGTTGCACACTCAATGATTATCCTTGCTGTCGCTATTGGCGTCGGTGTGTATCTGAGCAGGGTCAAGATTGCAGGTATCTCTTTTGGAGTTACATGGGTGCTGTTCATAGGTATTCTCCTATCGCACTTCGGAATGGTGCTCGACGGCGAGCTGCTGCACTTTGTAAAGGAGTTCGGCCTTATACTGTTCGTCTATTCCATTGGATTGCAGGTGGGCCCCGGTTTCTTCTCCAGCTTCATGTCGGGCGGTCTGAAGCTCAACACAATAACCTGTATAATTGTGCTGTTCGATGTGCTTGCTGCCGTGATGCTAATCTTCATGACAGGCGAGAGCGTTGACACTATAACCGGCATAATGTCGGGTGCTGTGACAAACACTCCGGGAATGGGTGCTGCAGCTGCCGCATACAAGGATATGTTCGGGCACGACAGTTCCAACATTGCGCTTGGCTACAGTGTCGCCTACCCTCTTGGTGTCATAGGCTGCATACTGTCAATAATTGCAATCAAGTTCATCTACAAGGGAGAAAAGAGATTCAACAAGGAGAAGAGCAGCAATGTCGATATACAGCGTCTGTCGCTTGAGGTAACGAACAAGGAGATTACCGGCATGGCACTGGAGGAGATACGCAAGAGGAACAACCTCAACTTCATTGTATCGCGCATAATAAGCAAGGCAACAGGCCACTGCGACATTGCCAATTCGCAAAGCAGGCTTGAGGTAGGCGACCGTGTGCTTGTGATTGCCGACAAGGAGATAGAGAGCAGGTTGGTGTCGCTTATTGGAGTACCTGTACAGCAGGAGTGGATAAAGATTGACGAGGAACTGGTGTCGCGCAAGATTACTTTCACCAACCCTAAGCTTAACGGAACAAAGCTGAGCAAGCTTAACATAAGAAGAGAGTTCGGAGTGAACATCACACGCGTGCACCGTGCCGGTGTCGATTTGGCCCCTACAGCCGGTTTCCGCCTGCAGGTTGGCGACATCATTACCGTTGTGGGGCATGAGGCTGCAATACACGATATAAAGAAGATGTTCGGTGACGAGCGCAGATACCTCGACCACCCGAACCTAATACCGATATTCATAGGCATTGCATTGGGATGTGTATTGGGAAGCATTCCTTTGAGCGGAACTCTGATCACTACCCCGCTCAAGCTCGGCTTGGCCGGAGGTCCTCTTATTGTGGCTATACTTGTCAGCTACTTCGGCCCAAAACTGGGTGTTGTCACATACACTACTACTAGCGCGAACCTTATGATAAGGGAGATTGGAATAACCTTGTTCCTTGCTTGTGTGGGCCTGGGTGCAGGAGGCGACTTTGTTGACAGCATCATAAACAAGGGCGGTTACATGTGGATACTATACGGAGCGGTTATCACTGTTGTGCCTATACTTATAGCAGGGCTTGCAGGCCGTTATATACTTAGGATAAAGTACAACACGCTGGCCGGAGTGATTTCGGGCTCATGCACTAACCCGCCGGCTCTGGCATTCGCCAACCAGCAGTGCAAGGGAGGCGATTCGGCCGTAGGCTATGCAACGGTATATCCTCTCGCAATGTTCCTGAGAATACTTGTAGGACAGATGATGATTCTGATTTTCTGCTGAAAAAGCATTCAACGATACAGCTATGAGACCGGGTCAAAAGCAATTTTGGTTCGGTCTTATAGTTGTAAAATATACCCGTTTTGAGAACAAGCGTAACGAAGTAATGCACTTTTTAGTTTCAAATCTCAGCAATCAAGGAGTGAATAAAAAGAGGCAGTACAAGGCTTGCGAAGTTTTGGATGTGAGGAGTTTAGTATTCCTAAATGACTCACATCAAAAACGAGCGTAACGCAGCAATGCGCTTTTTAGTCACTCCTTGTCTGTCAAAATGTCAGTCACAGAACAACTGGCACTTTTTTTGTTTATATAAGTATGTGCGGAACAAACCGCAGTTGATATGCAATTCTAAAAAACAAACGATATGCAAAAAGGAAACATTGGGGTAACGACCGAGAACATATTCCCCGTAATCAAAAAGTTCTTGTACAGCGACCATGAGATTTTTCTACGTGAGATTGTTTCGAACGCCATTGACGCGACACAGAAACTGAAGACCCTTTACGAAAAGGGCGAGTTCAAAGGCGAGATGGGCACTCCAAAGGTTACTGTAACACTTGGCACGGATACTATTACTGTCAGCGACAACGGTATCGGCCTCACTGCCGAAGAGATAGAGAAGTACATCAACCAGATTGCTCTCTCTGGTGCAACCGACTTCCTTGAGAAGTACAAGGACAGCGCAAACAGCATCATAGGTCACTTCGGCCTCGGCTTCTACTCGGCTTTCATGGTATCGAAGAAGGTTGAGATTGTCACAAAGTCGTACAAAGACGGAGCACAGGCTGTAAAGTGGAGCTGCGACGGAAGCCCCGAATATACTCTCGAAGAGGTTGAGAAGAGTGAGCGCGGAACAGACATCATCATGTACATCGACGACGACAGCAAGGAGTTCCTGAGCGAGAGCCGCATAAGCGGTATCCTTAACAAGTACTGCCGTTTCCTCCCTGTAGAGATTGCATTCGGCAAGAAAAAGGAGTGGAAGGACGGCAAGCAGGTCGATACCGACGAGGACAACATAATAAACGACACTACTCCGCTGTGGACACGCAAGCCGAGTGAGCTCAAGGACGAGGACTACAAGGAGTTCTACCGCAAGCTCTACCCTATGAGCGACGAGCCTCTTTTCTGGATTCACCTCAACGTCGATTTCCCCTTCAACCTCACCGGAATACTCTACTTCCCTAAGGTAAAGAGCAACCTTGAGCTGCAGAAGAACAAGATTCTGCTGTTCTGCAACCAGGTGTATGTGACAGACGAGGTAGAGGGAATCGTTCCCGACTTCCTCACACTGATGCACGGTGTAATTGACTCTCCGGATATTCCGCTGAACGTGTCACGTTCGTACTTGCAGAGCGACTCCAACGTTAAGAAGATTTCGACCTACATCTCGAAGAAGGTATCGGACCGCCTGCAGCAGATATTCAAGAACGACCGCAAGGAGTTCGAAGAGAAATGGAACGACCTTAAGATATTCATCCACTACGGCATGCTTACCGAGGAGGATTTCTACGACAAGGCAAACAAGTTCTCTCTCTTGCAGGACACCGACGGCAACAAATATACATACGAGGAGTACAAGAACCTTGTAGCTGCCGAACAGACCGACAAGGAGGGTAACGTAATATATCTCTACTCCAACAACAAGGAGAAGGAGTACAGTTTCATCGACAACGCCAAGAACAAGGGCTACAACGTGCTCCTGATGGACGGTCAGCTGGATGTCGCGCTCATAAGCCTTCTTGAGCGCAAGTTCGAGAAGACACGCTTCACACGCGTCGATAGCGACACAGTAGAGAACCTTATCGTCAAGGAAGAGATGAAGAGAAGCTCGCTCACCGAGAGCAAGCGCGAGGTGCTGACAGGCGTGTTTGAGAGCCAGTTGCCAAGCATGGAGAAGAAGGAGTTCACAGTTACCTCTCAGGCTATGGGCGAGAACGGTGCGCCGGTAGTGATAACACAGGCCGAGTACATGCGACGCATGAAGGATATGGCTGCAATACAGCCGGGAATGTCGTTCTACGGCGAGATGCCCGACATGTACAACGTGATGCTTAATGAGGAGCACCCTCTAATCAAGCGTGTGCTTGAGAATGCCGAAAATGCATGTGCCGATAAGCTCAAACCGATAGACGAGAAGAAAGAGACTCTTGAGAAACGCCGCAAGGAGCTCTACGATGCACGCAGCGGAAAGAAAGAGGACGAAGTGCCGCAGAGCGAAAAGGACGAGATGTTCGAGGTTGAGAAGGAGATTACTGCCGCAAAGAGCGAGAAGGAGGGAATCCTGGGCGAGTATGCTGCCAACGACACCACTGTGAAGCAGCTTATCGACATCACCTTGCTGCAGAACAACATGCTCACCGGCGAAGCACTCAACAACTTCGTCAAGCGCAGCATCGAGCTGATGAAATAAAAAGAATGTAGAATGTAAAGAAGGTGACTAAGAAGTCATTTTTTAAGGTATCACACCCCCGATAGAATATGTTCTAACGGGGGTGTTCGCTTTGTGTATATTACCTTGGGTTGCCCTCTCCGCAAAGCGGTGTGCAGTTTTAAGTTTTTATCTCCTCAGTCACTTCGTACAGTTGACTTCGTCTGAATTGTTCCCGCTCGGCATAGCTCAAACAAGTTTGTCTATGCACTCTCTTAATCACAATATTGTCTTTTGATTCCAAACAAGAGGAGCTCTATTTTGTGTACTTCAAGCACCCAGTTTCTTTAGTATGATGCCCACTTCGCGGTCCATGGGCGGAATGGGAACGACACGGTATGTAGGGAGTTCGGGATGAAGCACAACAAGATTCATGCGGCTGACCTTTATTCCGTAGTTTTTCTCCAGCATATAACGGTAGAGATTCTGCTGCAGGCAGTAATGGCTGTAAGCAGTATCGGTAAGATGTTCAAGGCCGTTCATTCCGTTAGCCCAAGGATTGCGCTCGGTAGGGTCAATCTTGTTGCTGCGCTTCCAGTCGTATATCTCATATGTTCCGTCGCTGCACTCGCACACGAAATCCAGCGTGCCCGCCATACGTGCATCAGCATCATATATACGCCACTCGGTACGGAAAGGGATAAAATCGGTATTCCTCTCAAAGGACTTGAAGAAGCTCCATTCGCGCGAGATATCTATGCGCTCCTTTAGTCTTACATAACACCCTTCGTACGATACATCGCACAGGAGATCGGGCACTTGCTTGCCGTTCAGATAATCCTCAATCTGCTTGTGCATGAATGTGCCGGCCTGGCTTGCGATTGCACCTTTACTCTCCCACGCCTCACGGAGCCTTGCAGCCTCAATTTCGTCTCCTCCGCATTTGCGCAGGCTTATGCCCACTGCGTCGAACTCGCGGAAGAACATGGCTACGATGTTGCTCACCGACTTGAATTCACCAACTCCGTCGAGCGAATAGCGGTGCTCTTCCTCGTTGAAAGAGAGCTTTCCGTCCTGCTCGAATACAATATCCGAACCGTTTAGATTTATATTTGTCATTATGCTTTTCATTTATTGGGATAATTCCATGCCGTACGCATCAATGCAGTATCTTGTACAGCAGCTCGCGCATTATCTCACCGTCGGGAGTCTGCGGTCCTTCTGCACCTTTCGACTGCGCGTCGGCAAGGCGGATGAGATGCAGAATCTCCATCACATGCATGGCGCGGTAGTTCTTCATCGACTTGATGTAGTCACCTACACCCCACGCGCTTCTCAAGCCGAGGAACTCAGCCACTCCCCTCTCGCTCTTGTCGGGAGCGTAGTAGCTCATCATCACATTGGAGAAGAAGCTGAAGAGCAGTGCCAGAGTCATCTGTATCGGGTTTTTCTTCGGGTTCTGCGCGAAATAGTTTATTATCTTGTTCGCCTTGTATATATCCTTGTTCACAATGGCATTCTGCAGCTCGAAGTTATTATACTCCTTGCTTATGCCTATATGCTCTTCAACAAGGTCGGGAGTGACTGTTGCCGAACCGGCTGGGAGAGCTATGGCAAGCTTGTCAATCTCTCCGGCAATGCGGGCAAGGTCGGCACCGATTGACTCGCGTATCATAAGCACCGACTTGTTGTCGGCCGTGAGTCCTTTTTCGCGCATATATCCGGTAATGAAAGCCGGCAGCTGGTCGTCGCGCAGCTTCTTCGAGTCGAGCACAACGCCCGTACGTTCAAGCTCCGCAGCAACCTTCTTGCGCTTGTCGAGAGAACCGTTCTTGTGGGCAAAGAGGAGAACCGTTGTAGGCTGCGGTGCCTGCAGATAGTAGAGCAAGGCATCGGTATTCTTTATCATCTGGGCCTCCTTTACGATGATGACCTGTCTTTCGGCCATCATTGGAAAACGCTTTGCAGCTGTAACCACATTGTCCATAGTCGTCTCAAGACCATAGAAGACAGTGAGGTTGAAGTCGCGCTCCATTTCGGTGAGAGCATTCTCCATTACATAGTCGGTAATCTTGTCGGTGAAATATCCCTCCTCGCCCATGAGGTAATACACGGGCCGGTAAGTACCGCTCTTGAGTTCCGACATTATGGATTCGTATGTATGTTTTGCCATATTATTATTGTAAAAATGCAAAGATTAAGACACACATATTGCAACAGGCAAGGAGTTTTTGTATCTTCGCAATAAATTGCAAATATATAAAATGTCGGCGTTAAACCTACCACCGTACGAAACAAAAATAACAGAGCATGACGGAAAACATCAGATTTTCGACATGCTCCGCAAATGCTACGTGGCATTGACTCCCGAAGAGTGGGTACGCCAGCACTTCGTGCACTACCTTGCCGAGCACAAAGGCTACCCGGCCTCTCTCATGGCAAACGAAGTATCGATAACGCTCAACGGCATGAACCGCAGGTGCGACACTGTAATATATGACAAGGCACTGCGCCCTCGCGTCATAATCGAATACAAGGCACCGACAGTTAAGATAACAAAGGAGGTCTTTGCGCAGATTTCGCGCTACAACCTCACACTGCGTGTCGATTATCTGATAATAAGCAACGGAGTGCAGCACTACTGCTGCAGAATGGATTACGGAAAGCAGAGCTTCACTTTCCTTCAGGAGATTCCGGAATACTCAAGGATTATTGAGTGACAGAGCCCGGCAAGCGTCACTTGTTCAACTGCGCCATAACCCTCATCTTGGCTATCATCTCGTCGTCAAGTTCCGCTGTAGCACTGCCCTGACGGCGTGAACGGCACTTCGACAATGTCATGCCGTAAGGGTTAAGTATTACGCTATGCCCCTTGTATGTACCGAATTCGTCGGCCCCCACTCTGTTGCTTGCCGCAACATAGCAGATGTTCTCTATTGCGCGGGCACGTACAAGCGTATCCCATGCAAGGAGACGGCTGTCGGGGAAATTGGCTGCAATGAGGAGAAGGTCATATTCGGCCCTGTTGTAAAGGAACACCGGGAAACGGAGGTCGTAGCAGATTGCCGGTCGTATGCGTATTCCGCGCCACTCCCATATTACCTTACCCTCGCCTGGAACAAAGACCTTGTCCTCGCCGCTGTACTCGAACAGGTTGTGCTTGTCGTATTTTCCCATTACTCCCTCAGGAGTAATGAAATACATTCTGTTATAGTAGCTGCCGTTCTCGTGTGTCATCACCGGTACCGCCATAGCAGCATCGTACTCTACAGCCAGCCTCTTCATTGCCTGTACTGTAGCTCCTTCAGCCTCTTCGGCAACCCCTTCGGGCTGCATGCAGAAGCCCGTCGAGCACATTTCCGGAAACAGGTACAAGTCGGAACGCTCGGCCGATGCCACGAGCCTTTCAAGCCTTTTGATGTTTGTCGGGATATCCTTCCACGCGATATCCTGCTGTATGACGGTAACTTTCATGATTTCTCTTTTTGCAGTGCAAAGATACCTCTTTTTAAAGTCATGGCAAAACAGGCATATACATAAATGAGGGTGACCCAAAAGTATTAAAGGGACACCCTCGTTTGTAAGAAGTTGAATAAAAAGAGCTATTTTTAGGCTTGCGAAGCCCGAAAAAGCACAGTTTACTAAGCGTAAATGAGCATTTTGAGGGCGAGTGCAACAACAAAATAGCCTTTTTAGTCAGCTTCATTTTTATGGAGATATCAATTGTACATAAATCGTCTTATACTCTGCTTCGGAGTCTTCTCGAACTGCTCCTTGCGGATTTCGGTATAACCGATCTTGCTGTATGCAGCGAGCTCCGAGTTCAACGCAAGCACGTTCTCATTGACAACCTTGTTGACCTCCTCTTCGCTCAATCCGGCCTTCTTGCCGGCCTCGTAATCGGCAACGACAAGAGCGACAATAGCATTCTTGCGGCCTACTACAAGCGACTCGATAACGTAAGGCAGGTTGTTTATCTTGTCCTCAATCTCCTCCGGATATATATTCTGTCCGCTTCCTGTAAGAATCATATTCTTGCAACGGCCCTTTATATAAAGGTTACCCCTGTTGTCGAGAACACCCATATCACCGGTCCTTAACCAGCCGTCCTTTGTGAATGCAGCCTTTGTAGCCTCTTCGTTGTTGTAGTAGCCGAGCATTACGGCATCGCCCTTCACCTGAATCTCACCGAGCACGCGACGAGGATTGGCCGAATCGATGCGGAGCTCAATCGGATGCGCCTTTGTGCCGCATGAATACTTCACATATTCGCTCTTGTCACGATATGATATGAGCGGACCGCACTCTGTCATGCCGTAGCCCACAGTGTAAGGGAACTTCATTCGTTTCAGAAGAGTCTCCACCTCGCGGTTCAGAGCTGCGCCGCCAATGATGACACCTACAGTGAAATTGTTGCCGAAAGCATTCAGAAGAGATTTCTTTATCTTGTTCAATACAATTCTGTCAAGTCCCGGAATCTTAAGCAACAGCTTTGCAGGGAACTTGCGTGTTGCAGGAAAAACCTTTGACTTGAAAATCTTCTCTATAACCAACGGAACAGTCAGGAACATGAAAGGCTTTACTACAGCAAGACCTCCCAAGAGGCGTGCAGGAGTCGGCTTGCCCGGCATAACGAACACATGACATCCGCTCGACAACGGGAAAAGCACATCAAAAGCCTGACCGAACATGTGGGCCATAGGCAATATTGCAAATATATGTCCGCCGACAGCAGAAGGCACTACACGGAAACCGAATTCAAGGTTCACCGACAACGAACGCGCCGGAAGAATTACACCTTTCGAAGTCGCGCTTGTCGTTCCCGAAGTAAAACTTATCTCAGCGGCATCTTCCAATCCGAAGCTGTCGTTGTAATAGTTCACCATTTCGGGAGATAGACCCGAAGGATACTGCGAATTATAGAGAGAATCGAGTTTGCTCCTAACATTCGCCAAAGTATCGCCATTAGCATGTACAACACTGATATCCTTAACGTTAAGCACTCCCACAAAACCATTTACCTTGTCAAGTACGGCATAATTGTCTTCACTCTCCTCGAACGCCTTGACAGCAATGTCGTCTGCTATAAGAAGCTTGCACTCCGAGAATGAACTGAGCTCAGCAACCGCACTTGCAAGAAAGTCGGGAAGGAAGGGAACTGTTACTGCGCCATAAGTCAATGTGGCATAATAGGCAATGACCCACTCTGCCGAGTTACGTGCATAGAGTGCAACCTTGTCACCCTTTGCTATACCAACCTCCTTAAAGAGGATATGGTATCTGGCAATGCCTTCGGCCACCTGGGAATATTTATATGTCTCCTTACCGAAATTTGTAACGGCAGGCAAATCCCAATGATTCTTGACCGAATCGTTGAAATAACTTATAAAGTGTCTCATTAAAAGATAGTGTGATTGATTTTCCGACTGCAAATTTCCACTTTTTTTTTGAATCTGCAATAGCTTTTGCACAAAACAGTGTTAAATGTGCAATTTTTATATGTTTTTCGCTGTTTTTTTGATATTTTTTAACCTACTTTAACACAAAAGGACCAATAAATAGATTCTTTAAACAGAAACAGCTTTCTTGAAAGACAAAGCGGATATTAGGCCATATATTAATATAAATTAAGTCTTTTTTTGAGATATAAGGAAAAGAGTGTAATTTAGCACAGAATTTACCCGAAACCACCTACAATACACAAAACAAAATGAGAAAACAGGCACTGATCATTATTGCAGCACTTCTTTCAGCTTCATTCACATGCTGCGGCGGCAGCAAGAAGAACATCAGCACCGATGAGAGCCCAAACATCGACAGCATAACTGTTGTGACAGCAGAACCGGAAGAGGTCATCGAAGCATTGCCCGACACTGCTTACGTAACATCGACCATGATAAGGCATATGATAGAGGTTCTGGATACAGTGACAGCACCAGAAATATCCGATTACACCGATATGTACGCAAATGCTCCGGGAATATTCACATTCAGAGGGAATATGTCAAGGGATGCCGGCTATGCAGGCAAGGTAACAGGCACTCCCGATACAATAATCGTCGATTGGGAGTTCAACACTGCAATGACACCACCCGATACCAACGCCACAAAATGGGGAGGAGGTTCGGGCTGGACAGGACAGCCGGTATATGTGAATTGGCCCGACAGCATAGCAGCACGTTTCAAGGCCGAAAATGTCGTGAACGAGAATTTCGCCAACCGGGAAATAATTGTAGGCTCACTATGCCACATGCTCTATTTTATAGATTTCAACACCGGAAAGCCATCACGGAAAGCCATAGACGTGGGCAATCCTATAAAAGGAAGCGTATCTCTCGACCCAACTCTGAACGGTAATCTGTATGTAGGACAAGGAGTACCGGCAAAAAGACCGTTCGGGCACATGGTTGTCGATTTGAACAAAGGAAAAGTAAGCAGGTTTATACCTGAAGACAGAAAAGCCCAGCGTCGTTGGGGGGCATTCGACTCATCGCCCCTGAGAGTGGACAACTTCCTATTCTGGCCGGGAGAGAACGGTACCTTATACAAATACAAATGTGCAGACGGGGATATCACTCCTCACTCAACCTTGCGATACACGCGTAACGGAGTTGCGCCAGGAATGGAAGCTTCAATATCAGTATATCGCAACTACGGATACACGGCCGACAACCATGGAATAATTGTATGTACAAACCTCAACACAATGCAGCCTGTATGGTGCTTCGACAACGGTGATGACACCGATGCGACAATTGTCGTATGCGAAGAGGATGGCAAACCGTTCGTTTACATCGGCAACGAGGTTGACCGCAAGCCTGACGGCCCAGCCTATTTCCGCAAGCTGGATGCCTTGAACGGCAACCTGATATGGGAGGTATCATCTCCTGCACGCAGAGCCGATGTAGGCGAGAAGCATTTCGACGGAGGATACTATGCTTCGCCATTGCCAGGCATCGGCAACTGCAAGGAGCTTATCTTCAGCAACTGCGTTGCGAACACCAAGAACCAGAACGGCGACTTTGTTGCCATAAACCGCAAGACTGGCGAGATTGTTTACAGGGTAAAGCTATCGCACTACGCATGGTCGTCTCCGGTAGGCTTCCTGAACGAGAATGACGAGATGTTCATCTTTACCGGCGACACACAAGGAAACGCATATCTCATCAACGGTATTGACGGAAAGGTTCTGTGCCGCAAGAATGTAGGCAACAACTTCGAGTCGTCACCGGCCGTAACCGGCAATCAGGTAGTTGTAGGTTCACGAGGGAATTCAATATATAAAATGAGCATAAAATGAGAAGAAACACTGCTATAGCCATATTCATGACCTTGCTATGCATGGCCTGGTGCTGCACATTGCATGCCCAGTCATTGGTTGCACACAAAGGCAAAGTCAAGGAGGAGTACAACTTCTGGCTCTACAGCCCGGCAAACGAAGAGAAGCCCAAACCTCTTGTGATATTCCTTCACGGAGCAAGTCTTTGCGGAACAAATATCGACAAGGTGCGCAGGTACGGCACCATTGACGCTGTTGAGAAAGGACGCGAAATCGATGCATACATACTGGCTCCGCAGAACCCAGGAGGAGCATGGAAACCATCACGGATAATGAACATCGTAGAGTGGGTAAAACAGAACAACAATGTCGATTCGACACGCATATATGTATTGGGAATGAGCCTGGGAGGATATGGCACGATTGACCTTGCAGCAACCCACCCGAAGGAGATTGCAGCCGCCATGGCATTCTGCGGAGGAGGAACGCAGGCCGACTACAGCGGGCTTACAGAAGTTCCGCTATGGATTGTACACGGCACTGCCGACAAGGCTGTAAGCGTCAAGTGCAGCGATGCTGTTGTCAACGAGATGAAAAAGGTAAAAGACGGAACAAAGAGACTGCATTACGACCGCCTCAAAGGCGTGAACCACTCCCTGCTTGCACGCATATTCTACATGGTAGAGTGTTACGAATGGCTCTTCAAGCACAGCCTTAGAGACAAGGAGCGTAAAATATCCCCTAAGTATGAGATATCGAAGAAGACACTTACAAAAGCAGTGTATAAGGGAACAACCTCCCGCAAGAAACCGGGACTGATAAAAGCAGACAAGACAAACTAAACATAAAGGAGACTTTCCGCGGAAAGTCTCCTTTACGTTTAGTTTCAGTTACTGCAATGGAATCAGGAGTACATAAATCGTCTGATGCTCTGCTTAGGAGTCTTCTCGAACGGTTCGCGGCGTGTCTCCACATAACCTATCTTGCTGTATGCTGCAAGCTCCGAATTCAAAGCCAGCACGCTCTCGTTTATGCTCTGCTCCACCTGTTCATCGGTAAGACCCGCCTTGTTGCCGCCTTCATAGTCGGCAACTACAAGAGCAACGACAGCATTCTTGCGTCCCACCACAAGCGATTCAATAACATACGGAAGATTGTTTATCTTGTCCTCTATCTCCTCAGGGTATATATTCTGTCCGCTGCCTGTAAGAATCATATTCTTGCAACGTCCCTTTATAAAGAGGTTCTCCTTGCTGTCAACGACACCCATGTCACCGGTCTTTAGCCAGCCGTCCTTGGTGAACGCAGCCTTTGTAGCCTCCTCGTTCTTGTAGTAACCGAGCATTACGGCATCGCCCTTCACCTGAATCTCTCCGAGCACACGACGTGGATTGGCCGAATCGATGCGGAGCTCAATCGGATGCGCCTTTGTACCGCATGAGTATTTTACATATTCGCTCTTGTCGCGATATGAGATGAGCGGGCCGCACTCTGTCATGCCATAGCCTACCACATAGGGGAAATTCATACGCTTGAGCAAATCTTCAACCTCACGGTTCAATGCAGCACCGCCTATGATGAGACCTGTTGTGAAACCGTTTCCGAAGGCAGTCAGCAACGCTCTCTTTATCTTGTTCAGGACAATCCTGTCGAGCCCCGGAACCTTAAGCAGGAACTTTGCAGGGAACTTGCGTGTTGCCGGGAACACCTTTGACTTGAATATCTTCTCAACCACCATTGGCACTGTAAGGAACATGAACGGCTTTACTGCTCCAAGGCCTCCCAACAAGCGTGCCGGTGTCGGTTTTCCGGGCATCACATACACATGACAACCGCTTGACAACGGGAAAAGCACGTCAAATGTCTGTCCGAACATGTGCGCCATAGGAAGTATTGCAAATATATGACCTTCGACTGCAGCCGGAATCTCACGCTTTGCAAAATCAAGATTAACGCTCAACGAACGTGCCGGCAGGACAACGCCTTTTGATGTCGCACTGGTTGTACCGGAAGTAAAGCTGATTTCCACAATCGCCTCCGGGTCTCTCTCTTCTTTGTAATAATTCACGTCAGCAGCACTCATTCCCGACGGATAGAGCGACTTGAATGTATCCTCAATGGAATCGTGAGCCTTCTCAAGAGTCTTGTCACATGCGGTATCTACAGATATGTCCTTGACGTTGATTATTCCTGCAAAACCGGCACTCTTTTGAAGACGGCTGATATTCTCCCCATTCTCCTTAAGACCCGAAATGGCTATATCATCGGCAATAATGAGCTTGCACTCCGAGAATTCACCCAACTCGGCCACAGCAGCCGGGAGGAAATCGGGAAGAAACGGAACAGTAACAGCCTCGTACGTCAATGTCGCGAAGTAGGCAATGACCCATTCAGCCGAGTTACGTGCATAAAGTGCAACCTTGTCACCCTTCTTTATGCCGGCTCCCTCAAATAGGATATGGTACTTTGCCACACCTTCTGCCAACTGAGCATAGGTATATGTAACTCCACCGAAATTAGAAACTGCAGGAAGATTCCAATGCGTTTTTACAGACTCATTAAAAATGCTTACAAAATGTCTCATGCTTATATCTATTGTCGTTTACAAACATTTGCGCCGAACCGGGTTCGACTTTGCAAAGGTCCTCGTTTTTTTCTAAAAGTGTTAATATTTTCCGCAGATTAACACAAATTGTACATTGAATCATCAAAGATTGTACATTTATACTTGATTTTTAACACATTTTTACATGAGTAAGAAAAAAAATGCCAGGGCAAGCAACACGCTTGTTGCTTGCCCCGGCGGATAAAATCAATCAACTATCTAAAGTATTCTATGTTACTTGTACATGAATCGCTTTATACTTAGCTTAGGAGTCTTTGCAAAAGGCTCATCCTGCAGTTCACATATTGTAAGCTTGCTATATACAGGCAACTTGTCATTCAATGCAAAGAGATTCTCTTCAATTGCCTTCTTGAGCTCCTCACCCTTGATGCCGGCAGCTTCGGCCTCCTCTACGTTAGGCACAACAAGAGCAGCCAGGCCATGCTTGCGGCCTACGACCAATGATTCGGCCACCATAGGAAGCTGGTTGATAAGGTCCTCAATCTCCTCAGGATATACATTCTGTCCGTTGGCAGTAAGAATCATGTTCTTGCAACGGCCCTTGATGAATATGTTCTCGTCCTTGTCCATGAGACCCATATCGCCGGTCTTGAGCCAGCCGTCTTCGGTGAATGTGGCCTTGGTAGCCTCTTCGTTCTTATAGTAGCCCACCATTACAGAATCGCCCTTGGCCTGTATCTCTCCGGGAACATTCGCCGGATCTTCGGAGTCGATGCGGATATCCACACCCGGATGCGCTACAACTCCGCATGAACGCATCACGAACTTCTCCCAGCATTGGTAGCTGAGCAACGGACCGCACTCTGTCATTCCATATCCTACAGTATAAGGGAGCTTCATTCTCTTCATCAACGCCTCAACCTCCTTGTTCAACGCAGCACCGCCGAGAATTATACCGCCTTTCACGACATTGCCTCCGAATGTTGCAATCAGCTTGTCGCATACCTTCTTATAGATAACATTCTTAAGTCCTGGGATGCAGAGCAATACGCGCATCAAAGGAGTCTTCAGCTGAGGCATAACTCTTCCGCGGAAAATCTTCTCTATCAGAAGAGGCACTGTAAGGAACATGTAGGGCTTCACATCGGCCAATGCCTTAAGCAAGCGGGCCGGAATAGGTTTTTCTGTATATATATTTATGTGACAGCCGCATGTGAAAGGATACACAAAGTCGAATATCTGTCCGAATATATGTGCCAGAGGCAGGATTGAAAGAATCCTGTCATCACTATTTGCAGGAATATGGGTACGTGCAAACTGCACATTCGATGACAATGAACGCGATGTAAGCATTACGCCCTTAGGCGAGCTGCTTGTACCCGATGTATAGCTTATAACCGCAAGGTTATCGAAATTTGTCTTTGAATAATCGACACGCTTGGCAGTTACTCCGTTAGGAAAACGTGTTGCAAATGTCTTCTCAACCTCCTCGTTTATGCCGTCAAGAGCACCGTTGCAGTTCTCGTGTACCTCAAGGCCGACAATATCCACCAATCCGCAGAAATTATCCAGTTCCGAGAACTGAGGAACTATGTTATCACGTTTGAGGTTACCTAATATAACCTTGTCAAGAAGAAGAATACGGCTGTCGGACAGACGTGTCAGGTCAGCAACGTTCTGAGGAAGGAAATCGGGCAGAAGAGGCACGCAAACAGCATCGTAAGTCACAACTGCAAGATATGAGACACACCATTCGGCACAGTTCTTGGCACATATTGCCACTTTATCGCCTTTGGCAATACCGCATTTCTCGAAAAAGATATGCATCTTCTCTATTTCAGATGCAACAACACCATAAGTCAATGTGTTCGCTCCGTAGTTGCTCAAAGCAGGACGATTCCAATTGGCTTTGATTGATTCATCAATGTAAGACAAATAGTGTTTCATAACTTATTATAACTATCAAATATTGAATTAATTATACATAAACCGTTTAATGCTTAGCTTAGGCGTTTTCTCAAACTGCTCACGACGCAATTCGCAACGGCCTATCTGGCTGTACGAAGGCAGTTTGGCATTCAGCGCGAATATGCTGTTCTCCAGCACAGTCTGAAGTTCGCTCTCATTTATACCATCCTTCCTTGCTGTTTCGTAATCGGCAACAACCAGAGCCACAAGAGCATGCTTACGGCCCACAACCAATGATTCAAGCACATACTGCTGCTGGTTTATGAGATCCTCTATCTCTTCGGGGTAGATGTTCTGTCCGCTGCCGGTAAGAATCATATTCTTGCAACGGCCCTTTATATATACAGTACCGTTACGGTCCTGAGTACCCATATCACCGGTCTTGAGCCAACCGTCACTTGTAAATGAAGCCTTTGTAGCCTCTTCGTTCTTGTAATACCCTGTAGTAACGACATCACCGCGCACCTGAATTTCACCGAGAACCTTAGCAGGCTTGTCCGAGTCGATACGCAACTCTATTGTAGGCTTCGCCACACCGCCGATATCATCTATTGAAGGATGCCATGATGCAACATAACTGATGAGCGGACCGCACTCTGTCATGCCGTAGCCTACAGCATAAGGTATCCTTATCCTTTTCATAACCTTATCGACATCATTGCTTATAGCCGCACCTCCAATAAAGAATCCGGCCTTACCGAGATTACCGCCGAATGTATCAAGAATTGTAGAACGCACCTTATTGAATATAAGTCTTCTGACCCCCGGTATAGAAGTAAGCACCTTCATTACAGGCTTGCGCAATACAGGAATGACCTTAGAACGGAAAATCTTCTCTACCAACAGTGGTACTGTAAGGAATATGAACGGCTTAACATCGGCCAGAGCCTTGAGCAAGCGTGCCGGGGCAGGTTTCTCGGTAAATATATTTATGTGACAACCGCTGGAGAAAAGGAAAAGGAAATCGAATGCCAGACCGAAGATATGCGCCAGAGGAAGAATAGACAGCGAGTTGCCCGGCTCTTCAACAGCAATTGGAACCAGCTTTCTAGCAATCTCCACATTTCCCGACAGTGAGCGTGCCGGCAACATTACACCTTTGGGCGAACTGCTGGTGCCCGATGTATAGCTTATAAGCACCAAATCGTCAATAGCACCGTGAGCAAGTTTGAAAGCGGCAGCGTTCAAGCCGGCAGGATAGAGCCTGGAGTATTCGGCTTCAACATCAACGACAGATTCATAACCTTCTACAGACCTGAAGTTTACGATATCCACCATACTGACAAAGCCTTCTACATCGGCAAACGCTCCTGTCAAATTCTCCTTCTTCAATGCAGCAAGGATATTGTTGTCAACAAGCATAAGCCTGCTGTCGGAAAGTTTCGTGAGATTCACCATGTTCTCAGGCAAGAAGTCGGGCAAAAGAGGAACTGCAACAGCCTCGTATGATGTAATTGCAAGGAAAGCCATGCACCACTCCGCCGAATTTCGCGAGCAGATAGCAATGTGGTCGCCTTTCTTTATTCCGTATTTGTCAAAAAGTATATGCCATTTGCAAATACCTTCAGCAATGCCAGAGAAATTATATGTTTTTGTGCCATAGTTCGAAATGGAAGGCTTTGTCCAGTTTTCCTTAATGGCAGCCTCTACATACTCAATAAAATGTTTCATGTCAAATATAATAATGTTCGAATGTTGTCAGGAATGCTGTCAGCAGCTTTCCCGATGCAAATTTCGCAAATGATTCAATACATTTTCAAATCTGTCGCTATAGAGCGGCATGTCTTGGCGAATCATTTAAATACGTGGCGAAATCAACTATTTAGTGGCGAAATAATAATTTTAAAAACTGCAAATCGCACTCAAATTCCATATATTCACCCCAATTTACATGTATAACCGTAAATTTTGAACAAAAACGGACCTCTGAAAAGAACCGGTTACAATCGCACTGAAAAGAGAACAAAGGCAACCTCAACATATCACAAAAAGAGAAAAAACAGAAGAACAGACAAAAAAAACAGTAAAAATTAGGATATATGAATAAAGTCGTTAACTTTGCCATAAAGAAAATGCACCCTACAGGTGCCATAACAAACAACAAACATATAATAGGATATGGTAAGAGAGATTAAATTCAGCCTTGTCTATCGCGACATGTATCAGTCATCAGGCAAATTCCAACCATTGGCCGACCAGCTCGAAAGAATAGCCCCGGCCATCATCGAAATGGGATGTTTTGCACGCGTAGAAACCAACGGAGGTGCATTCGAGCAAGTGAACCTCATGGCAGGAGAGAATCCCAACCAGGCTGTAAGGCGTTTCACAAAGGCCTTCAACGACGCCGGCATTCAGACACACATGCTCGACAGAGCACTCAATGCATTGAGAATGTTCCCGGTACCTGCCGATGTAAGACGATTGATGTATAAGGTAAAGAAGGCGCAGGGAGTTGATATAACACGTATCTTCTGTGGTTTGAACGATACAAGAAATATAATACCGTCAATCAAATACGCGCTTGAGGCAGGAATGATACCGCAGGCAACACTTTGTATCACTTCCTCCCCTATCCACACTGTTGAGTACTACAGCAATATTGCCGACGAACTCATCGCAGCCGGAGCAACAGAAATATGCCTCAAGGACATGGCCGGCATCGGACGCCCCGATTTCCTTGGCCGCCTTACAAGAAGCATAAAGGAGAAGCACCCAGAAACAATAATCCAGTACCACGGACATAGCGGTCCGGGTCTCTCCATGGCTTCTATTCTCGAAGTATGCAAGAACGGCTGCGACATAATAGACACGGCAATAGAGCCTCTTTCATGGGGCAAGGTTCACCCGGACATCATAAGCGTTCAAGCAATGCTTAAAGATGCAGGATTCAACGTGCCGAAAATCAACATGAACGCATACATGAAAGCACGCAGCCTTACTCAGGAATTCATCGACGACTGGTTAGGCATTTTCATGGACAAGAACAACAAGCTCATGAGCTCTCTCCTGCTTACCAGCGGATTGCCGGGCGGCATGATGGGTTCCATGATGTCCGACCTTGCCGGTGTACATAAAGGCATCAACGGCATCCTGCAGAGCAAAGGCAAGCCGACATACACACTCGACGAGCTTATGGTCGAGCTCTTCAATGAGGTCGCTTATGTTTGGCCACGCGTCGGCTATCCCCCACTCGTTACTCCATTCAGCCAATATGTAAAGAACATCGCACTCATGAACCTGCTCTCACGTGCCCAGGACGAACCGCGATTCAGTCGCATGGACGAAAGCATGTGGGGAATGATTCTCGGCAAGAGCGGTCGCTTGCCTGGCGATGTTGCACCAGAGATAAAGGAACTTGCTAAGGAAAAAGGCTATGAATTCACCACAGCCGACCCGCAGAGCTTCTACCCCGATGCCTTGGAAGGATTCCGCAAGGAGATGCAGGAGCTTGGCTGGGATGCCGGACAGGACGATGAAGAGCTATGGGAGTTTGCAATGCACGAACGCCAATACCGTGACTACAAGAGCGGTGTTGCCAAAGAGCGTTTCCTTGCCGACATAGAAAAGGCCAAGGATGCCGAAATGGCAAGCAAGGGTGTCAGCCTTGAGGAGATAAAGGCTATAAAGCATGCTAAGGCCGACCCTATTGTGGCACCCGAAAAAGGACAGATTGTATGGGAAGTTGCCGTTGAAGGCGAATCCATGCCTCCTGCAATTGGCAGCCATGTCGATGCCGACGAGATGTTCTGCACCATAATAACGCCGTGGGGCCAGCTGCAGCCGGTTGCCACAGGCTTAGGAGGCCGCGTGATAGAGATATGCGCAAAACAGGGTGACAGAGTCAACCGCGGAGATGTTATAGCATACATTCAACGGGACGAGCTTTTCAATTGAAAAACCAATCAGTTAACAAAATGAGGATGACCACAAAGTCATCCTCATTTTGCATGATTAGATATATTGCACCGGTTTTGCCGACATAACCATACCATACTCTTCGGCATACTTCAAGAACCATTTTACCACATAATTCAAGGCAATCCTCCTCTCCTCTGCCTTTTGCATACGATGCCCATTAAGAAGCAAAGCCGTATAATGACACGATGCACCCTTGTTGTCAGTAAAAACAAATGGATGCTCTTCATACTCACCGTCCAACAGCACCCTACTCGGAAGAATCTCCACAATACCTCCTGTGGGAGTGTGCATCATCACCATTCTGTCAATCATCTGTTCCAGCTCCTCACCACTGAAAGAAGCAGCTGTCAAAGTAACGATTTTAGGAAGTTCCGGCTTAAAAGTGTACCTTTCCATAATAAATTAGATTAAGGATTCAAAAAACGGCGGTACACGAATTGAAAGGATACAAAAGAAGCGTGAAGCCTACATATACCCACTCCACCTCAGAGGTTCTAGCATACCCAGCAAGTTGAAATGAGCAATGTAGAACCCCACGCAGATATTATAACATCCTAATCCAACCATTGTTGGAAAAAGATGAACAACATCAAACTGGGGCATCTACAAGACTCTGTTTTTAACTTGCTTTGAAATTTGCTAGATTTCTGAGATAAAAACAAAGCGTGTAAACGCCTTTAACAATAAAACAAGTCATGCGATGTGACAACACCACATAACATTGCAAATTTACTAAAAATAAAAGCCCTAATCAAGAGAAGAGGTAAAAATACACAAAAAATGTCATTTGTAACAATTTAGGAGTGCGTTATATCTTAAACATATGGGCCAATAATAACCGAAACAAACTAATGAAAGGAACCAGTTAAAGTCTCCGACATTTCACTTAAGTTGTTTTGTCGGAGATTAAATGGTTAATGCTTACTCACAGTTGTCTTTCAAGTGGTTTTGTCTCCGACATATCACCGACATTTTAGGTGTCGGAGGCACTTATTAGCTGCAAAAACAATAAAAACTATGGATTTCTTGCACGAATGATAATTTTATTTGTACTTTTGCATTATCGTAACCGCTGTTACGGTAATATATATTACGATAAAACTTGTAGATATGAGATTTTTTGATAGAGAACAAGAGTTTGAAAAACTTAGAGAAATTGAGGAATTGTCTCATGAGGTAGCTCAATTTACTATCATTACGGGAAGACGTCGTATTGGTAAGACTGAGATGGTCAAGAAGTTTTATGAGAACAAGACTATGCTATACTTTTTTGTTGCTCGTAAAGCGGAAGCAGATCTATGCGATATATTTGTTGATGAGATTCACACAAAACTGGACATGCCCATGCTTGACAGCAAGGGAATGTCTTTTGCTTCCGTATTCAAATTCATCATGGAGTTGTCTCAGACTCAGCATATCAACCTTTTTATTGATGAGTTCCAGGATTTCTATAGGGTAAATCCATCTATCTATTCCGATATGCAAAACATATGGGATAGCTATAAAAATAAGGCTCATATCAACCTAATTGTGGCAGGTTCTGTGAATACCTTAATGAATAAGATTTTCAAGGATAAGAAGCAACCACTTTTTGGTAGACAGACAGGAACAATGCATGTTAGGCCTTTTAAGCCCTCAGTCCTAAAAGAAATCATGTCTGAATATTGTCAAGACTATAAAAAGTCTGACTTGTTGGCTCTTTATACCCTAACTGGCGGTGTGGCTAAGTATGTTGAGTTGTTTATTGACAGAAAGAAGTTTACGGAGAAGAAGATGCTTGACATGTTCTTTGAGCGAGACTCTTATTTTTTGTCTGAGGGTAAGAATATGCTTGTCGATGAATTTGGCAAAGACTATGGTATCTACTTCTCAATACTTACACTCATTGCACAAGGTAGAAATACACGCCATGAATTGGAAAATGCTCTCAATATAAAAGAGCTGTCTGGGTACTTGAAAAACCTAAGCGAGGAATATGGTTTGATAAGTAAGATGCAACCTATTTACGAGAAGTCAAGCAATAAGAATGTGCATTATGCCATCAACGACCAGTTTCTAAAATTCTGGTTCCGTTTCATATACAAATATACACACATCATTGAGGCTGGTGGTAATGACAGATTGAGAAAGATAGTTGAACGTGACTTTTCCACATTCAGCGGTAAATCTCTCGAAAGCTACTTTATTGAAGTAATGAAAGAGTCTGGTGAATATACTCGCCTTGGATACTGGCATGACCGCAAGGGAGAAAATGAAATTGACATAGTAGCCGAAGATGAATTGGAAAACAAGATAGAATTTATCGAAGTTAAGCGTCAAGAGAAGAACTTTGATGAAGTTGTATTAAGAGCCAAATCCGAGTTGTTCTTTAAAGCAGTTGGCACATTCAAGAACTATGAGTTTATTTATAGAGGATTATCTATAGACGATATGTAATTCGATAAAAACTGTTTATACTGGCATAGAAATAGAGTTTCATTCCATAGCAGGAGTGGAACTCTTTTTTTATGATATATTATGATGAATTGGAGCTAATCAAAAGACGCCAACTCCATAGTAGATAAGCAATAACCTCCCCTACTATTTCCTTGCTGTTATATGGAAACAAGCCTGTTTTATTTCATACTTCACATAGCAACGGCCGGCGTTCTTCAGGTCGCGGAGGACCTCGGCCAGAACGGCTTTCAAGTCAACCTCACGGGCATCGGGGCCTTCATCGTCATGCTTTTCAAAACGACGGTAGGAGATATCGACAGTAGTACCGTAACAATGCACCGAACGCTTTGAGGCATTCACGTTCCTGCGTGAAAGGCTCTTTACATCGGCATCTGTTCTCAGCACCGAAGATACAATAACGCTGTATGCCGGCAGATTTTTCCTTTTCAGCGAATCCTGGAAATTCTTTCCGATATCGTGAAGAAGGTCATAAGCCTCCTTTACAAGAAACGGGCTCGAATGAGTAAGCTCATCAACGACAAAAGGCTCATTATAACGCATTGGGCCTCCGATAAGATATAGCTTCTTAGAAGCCGTTGGAATGCCGTCGCGCGATGCAAGCGGCTTTATCCCAATTTTCTGAGCCGCAGCAAGATGAGTATCATTAAGGTCGTTGAAAGCCCTATTTGAGTTTATATATGTAATTCTATTGGGCTTGCCGGCAATGGTATCGGGAAAGACTGTTGCAACATTCTCTACAACAATATCGTTTCCGCAAGAGAGAATAAAGAAAAAAAGTGATATATAGCAATATATTTTCATAGCAATCTTATGGGAACAGGATAGAAACAGCTACCGCGCACACCATTGCAAAGATAGTCAAAGCTGAACGTAGAACAAAACAAGCCCGGTTGTTTTTTCAAATGAAATCATTTCAAGAACCAGCCTTGCACTATATTATTAAAAAAATTATATTTGCAGAATTATCATATAATATAACGTCAGTTCGATATAAACTCGTTCAAATTGCGAACCTGTCATTTCGATGGAGCGTAGCGACGAGAAATCTCAAAAACATTGCAAAAAAAGAGATCTCTCACATACGTTGCCTTTAGCCCCTTTGGGCGGCGAACTCCGTTTCGAGATGACAAACACTATACAAACACACCAATTTATAGCGAAAATTTTATATCGAACTCAGGTTAATATATGAAAGTTTCGGACATAACTAACCTAAATAAATTCAACGATATGAAAAAAACTTTACTTCTTTTGTCGTGCATGCTTGCAGGCCTGGCCGGCTCATTTGCACAAGGATTCCCGACAATAAGCAGCGGTGAGAACACCAAATGGTATCTCATACAGTTCATGAACGGCGGGAACGCACTCACTGCCGAAACGGCAGGAGCGCAGATTACCACAGCTACAGCAACCGGCAGCGACGCACAGCTGTGGAAGATTACCGGTGATGCGACAAACGGCTACACATTCACAAACAAGAAAGGAAATATATTGTATGTGAGTTCTGCAGCCAAGAACCAGATGGTAAAATCTGCAACCACAGCAACCGGTGTAAGCAAGTTCTTTATCAACGCTACCGCCAACAGCACATACAGCGGCGGTTATGAGATTCAACCGAAAGGCAATACTTCCGTTTCCATGAATCTTTGGGGCGGACCCGCGGAAAACCGTGGCGTAGGCCTTTGGGACAAGGCAGACCAGAACAACCCTGTACAGTTCGTAGAATATGCCGTATTCGAGAACCTTGGCAACATTTCAATCATCCCCTACCCTGCAGAAATCACAGTCGGAGAGGGCAACCTTGCCGTAGCATCTCTCAAGGCCATCACATACCCCAATGACGGCACACAGAAGTATGTCAGCGATTTTGCCTCAATGCTTGCAAAGACATCGGGTACATCACTCGCTGTCAAGGAGAGCGGAGCTTCGGCTGAGGCCGGCGAAATATGGCTTGCAGCCGATGCCTCACTGCCGGCTGAGGGTTACACGCTCAACGTAAACGAAAACGGCATTGAAATCAAGGCAGCCACAAAGACCGGTTTCTTCTATGCAATACAGACATTGAAGCAGTTGCTCCCACGCGACCTCTTCGGCGAGGAGCTCAACAACGAGGCAAAATGGGAGATTCCTTTCGTAACCATTGCCGACCAGCCACAGTTCGGCCATCGTGGTTTCATGATGGATGTGGCGCGTCACTTCTTCGACAAGGACGAGGTAAAGAAGGTGCTCGACATTATGGCACTCTACAAGATGAACCGCTTGCATTGGCACCTCACCGATGACCAGGGCTGGCGCATAGAGATACCCGAATACCCATTGCTCACAGAAGTGGGTGCGATACGTTCCGGTTCGTTTACAAGCCCCGGCGACGGCAGCAAGTTCTTTGACGATACAGAGTATGGCCGTGGAATGTATTTCACCCAGGATGACCTGCGTGAGATTGTGGCATACGCTGCCGAGCTCAACATTGATATCATGCCTGAGATTGACCTGCCCGGACACATGGTGGCTGCAGTTACCGCTTATCCAGAATTGAGTTGCGACCCGACAAAGGAGTATTCAGTGCGCATTGACGGAGGTATATCGAAGGATGTCCTGAACATCGGCAAGGACGAGACCATCGACTTTCTGAAGTGCGTACTCGACAATGTTGCGGAAATATTCCCCTTCCCATATATACACATTGGCGGTGACGAATGCCCCACCGACCAATGGCAGACAAACGAGGATTGCTTGCGCCGCGTACAGGAAGAAGGACTTGCAGGTGTACATGAGTTGCAGTCATGGCTTGTAGAGGAATTGGGTACATACCTCAAGAACAAGCACGGAAAGGATATTGTAGTATGGGACGAGTTGCTTTCGCACTGGACAAGCGACAATGCAGTAAAGCCAGTCATCATGGCATGGAACAGCCTTGGAAAGACAGCCGAGGCTGCCAACAAAGGTTTCAAGAGCATCGCCACCCCATATTCACATGTATATATCGACTTCATGCAGGTAGGCCCGGACAAGACAATCATTGACGAGCCATACTACGGAGGCTGGAGCGAGACAAATACAAACACATTGGAAGAGGCATACTCACTGAACCCGGCCGGTTCACTCAGCGGACGCGAGGAGTACTGCATGGGCGTTCAGTGCAACCTTTGGGCAGAGACTCTAAACGACAATACAGAGCTTGAGTACCAGCTGTTGCCACGTATGATAGCTGTTGCCGAGACCGGCTGGCTCCCCAGCAGCAAGAAGAATTGGAGCGGTTTCTACAAGAGACTGCAGAGCCATGACGAGATTCTTGACCTTCTTGGCTATACATACGCGAAGCACTACATTGAGCCAAAGGAATACACCGCTGCCGAAACAGCAGTCATGGAGGCCGAATCTATCCTTGCAGGCAGCATACGCGGAGGCGTTGGCTACCCTGCTGCCGAACTGTACGATGCATTGCAGACAGCACTTGACGCAGTAAACGGTGACGATGTCACAGAACTGACAACAGCTATCAATAATTACAAGAACGCCCCTGTTCTGCAGCCCGAAGCCGGAAAAACATACCAGATTGTTTCGGCATCCACTTACTACAAGCGTCAGTATGCAGGCTCTACAATGTATCAAAGCGGCAACGGCATACGTTTCCACTACACACCACAGGTTGAGCCGGAGGAGTTGTGGCAGTTCGAGACAACCGACGGCGGTTATATAATGAGAAATCTTTACAGCGGCAAGGCCATAACAATGCCAAGCTACAATACAGCAGTTACAACAACTGACAACGGAACAGCGGTAAGAATCGACAAGGCAACCATTGCTGCACGCGATGTCACATACATGCCGGGGGCAGTGACAATATCTGCTGTCAGCGGTTACAATGCAGCAATGACAGGCAGTGTAAAGCGTTTGAGCGCAGAACCATCGGGCGATGTATATGTAAAGGACGAGGCTGCACTCTGCTACAACGGTACCTGGAAGCTTGTAGAGGTGACAGACTTTACAGCCCAGCTTGCAGGTCTTGTAAAGAAATGCGAACTCATCGCCCTGAATGCAAAGCCGGGCAAGGTTGGAGAGCCTACAGAAGAAGCTCTTGAGTACCTCTTGAACAACGTGACAACTCCGGCCGGAGCAGCTGTTGCAGAAGGCGGCGTTACCGAGCAGCAGTACAATGCATACGTTGCACTCTACCACCAGTTCATGATGATGCCACGCGCAACTATGGCCGATGCCATCGACACCGGTGCATACTACTACATACGCAATGCATACTTTACAAACTACTATGCAGCATACAGCAACAACCGCGTAGAGCCAAAGGCAAAAGGCACAACCGACAACTTCCTATGGAGCTTTACAAAGAACAGCGACGGCACTGTAAACATCTACAACAAGGCTAACGGCCAGGCTGCATACATCAGCAGCGATGCTGTTGAACAGACTCTGTATGTAGGCCGTGACTATGCATGGACTCTAAAGGAGACCACAACCGATACCGGCAGCAAAGGAATTGCAATTATTGCAGGCGACGGCGAGCACGGCTGGTACACCAACCCCGATGCATGGGGCTACATACTCACAAAGCCTTATACATGGGGTGCAAGCGTATGGACACTGGAGAAATCGGCTGTTGAAGTAGAGACAGGGATAGAAGAGATAACAGAGCAAGGAGCAAATAGCAAAGGTACATACGACCTGCAAGGCCGAAAAGTAGAAACCCCGACCAGAGGTATATACATTATCAATGGCAAAAAGATATATATAAAGTAAGAAGCTGTTAAATAATAGAAATGTGAAGTGGCTTGAACCACTCCGCATTTCTATTATTAACAGGAGTTCGATATAATAATCTGATTACCTGAGTTATATCGAATTCACATTCATACTCGGTTTCTGACAAACCGCATTATAACACGCTCCGCCTCTTCGGGTGAATCGGTAAGCGAAAGCATAAGATTCCTGTAGCAGCCTTTCTCATGCAGCCCTTTAAGCAAAGGATATACCGGGAATTTCTCACTCCAATACTCAATACCGAGAAAAACCATCGGGCTCGCATAACCGCAAGTAAGATAATGGTTCTGAGCAGCATCCTGAAAAATCTCCTGCATAGTCCCTGCACTGCCGGGAGAATAGACCACACCACCCTTCGCTATAGCCAACAGACCGTCCTCGCGTATGCTGTTATCGAAATATTTTGCAATATGCGTAGCAAACGGAGTTGCCGGCTCATGTCCATAGAACCATGTAGGAATACCAACGCTGCTGCAATCGCTCACACGCGGCATGTGCTCCATAAGAGCAAAAGCCGACGGAAGCCAATCGCAATCCTTGTACGAAGGAGCCGAAGCCAGCATACCCAAAGCCACGTCCACCTCATTGTCAGCACGTCCTGCAAGCCAAGCACCCAAATGGGCAGCCTCCATAGCCCCAGGACCACCGCCCGTAACCATCAGACAACCATTCTCGGCAAGATGCTTGCTTAACAGAACAACCTTACGGTACATATCATCGGTACGCAACAAGGCATGCCCGCCCATTACAGCTACAACACTGCGTTCGTCATAGCCGGCAAGGAAATCGTGCAAAGCATCGCTTATAGAATGGTCGTGCAGCGAACGTGCAGCAGTCTCTGCTATATCACCGGCCAGCTTGCCTTCCGAAACATAATGCCTGTATATACGGGTATCGTAACACTGCGCAAAAGTATCGGGAAAACGGTAATCGTATCCGGCATACAGTTCCGCAGCTGAATACAGTTTAGCCCGGAACATATTGAAAGGAACAGAAAGCCTGGGAAAGAGAATGCAGTCGGGAGAGAGTTCCTGTCTCATAACATCGGGCATCGTGCAACCGAAGAATATGCAATCCTTGAAACGGCATTGCACTGCATTGCGCCCGAATTCAATGTTCTGGAAAGCATAATGTTCAAGCAGGGCACCCGGTACAATGAGCTGCGACAAATCGTCATAATTCTCTATTTCGGTATATTGTTTCATAGCATAGGTTTCACATTTATATCACAATAATATCATTGTCGCGTCCTGATTATAACGCGACATGGTTACACTACACGGTAATCCTGTCAATTATACCGCTTAGCGTTGCTATTGCAATTCCATAATTCGTAACCGGCACGCCTTGCGCCTTAGCCTGGCGCACACGCGACATCACCGCCCTGCGGTTGAACATGCATGCCCCGCAATGTATTACAAGGTCATAGCCGGCAAGGTCATCGGGGAAATCATTGCCTGATACTATATCAATCGAAATACCATTACCCAGCTTGGCACGCAACATGCGCGGAAGCTTTACACGGCCGATATCCTCGTTCTGCGGAACATGAGAACATGCCTCCGCTATAAGTATCCGGGCATCGGGTCCCAATGAACGAAGCACTTCGGCCCCATTAAGAAAAGCATCGATATCCCCTTTGTGACGAGCCATAAGAACCGAGAAGGAGGTTAATTTTGTTCCGGGCGGGGTAACCCTCTCAATCTCGGCAAAGAGCTGCGAATCGGTTATTACAAGCTGCGGAGGAACTGTTAATGAACTCAGTAATTGAGAGAACTCTTCCGGAGCACAGCAAAGAGGAATGCAGTGCTTGTCTAGCAGATTGCGGAGCGTCAGCACCTGAGGCTGTATAAGACGTCCTTTAGGCGCGGAGCTGTCCTGCGGCATTACAAGAACCACGATATCGCCACTCCTTACAAGGGTATATGTAATATCGTCATAATCGTCATCGTTCCTGTAGCAACGGGCCATCCTATCAATCAACGACGTGAGTCCCTCACCGGTAATGGCAGAAAACGGAATCACATTATCGTCTAACACATCCTGCCACTCCTTAAGCCGCACCTCACTACCCTCTGCGTCACACTTGTTCATGATAAGCATAAAGGGAATTCCGTGTGCCTTTATTGCCTTTATCCACTCATTTTCAAAGGAAGCATCATAAGGGTCGTCGCCGAGCAGCAGAAGAGCAATATCCGTACGTGAAAGGACCTTTCTTGAAGCGGCGACACGCATCTCACCGACAACGCCCGTATCGTCAAAGCCGGCTGTATCCCCTATCACGGCAGCACCTATGCCCGGCAGTTCTATGTTCTTCCATACGACATCGGTTGTCGTGCCGGCAACAGACGACACAATAGATACATCCTGCCCTGCAAGACGGTTCAGAAGCGATGACTTGCCGGTATTCCTGCGACCGAATATTGTTATGTGACAACGGTTGGAACGTGAAGTTTCTGTCATTTCAAATAAATTCTATATCGGCAAAATTAGTTTTATATGCCGAAAAAACATTATGAAATGAAAAAAAACTGCAACATATCCTCAACGACAATAACAAAGGGTTAAAGCATTGTGGCTTTAACCCTTTGTTATATAAGAAAATCATCACTTGGCATAGGATTTATATTGCAGTGCTTTATTCTTAGCCGTTGGCCAACCTTGCTCTGCAGCCTTGGAGAACCATTCGTATGCCTTTTCCTTATCAGGTTTCATCTTCAGCAGAGACAACACCGGAGGAGCCTCTCCTGAATAGACTACACCGACTGCGCATTGTGACAACGGATGCCCTAATTCTGCAGCCTTTTGATACAGGTTCCAATATTGCTTTGCACGATCCCACTGGAACATCTTGCCCCATGTACTTCTCTCTATAATCTGTGCCTGAACGAAGATACCGTGTACATATCCTTTTGCAGATGCATTTTGGGTCAGTTGCTCGGCAACGCCAAGATCCAGACTGGATTCTGAGATAAATTTTCCAGCAAGCCTCAACTCAGCAAGAGTCGTCTTTGCAGCTGCATGCCCCATATCCGAAGCTTTCATCAGGTCCTTAAATATAACCTCTTCACTCTCTTCCAGGAACAGACCTACAAGAGCCTTTTCAAAGAGGTTGTTTGCCTCTACATCATCAGGAGCATCTGCATTCGCCTGAACATACAGCATTGAATACCTTTCGGAGAAGACATTATGTCCTTGCTCAATTAACTTCAGATAAAACTCGTCAGCTTTTGCAAAATCCTTTTCTACGCCCAAGCCAAAGTTGTACATTTTAGCCATAGCGACATCGGCCGGGAGATACCCCTCTTTACTCGACTCAGTAAAAAGCTCCACAGCCTTCTCAAGATTGCGTTCTACATGATGTCCCCTGAGATACATAAGTCCCAGATTGTACAAACACACAGAACGCTCTGCATGCAGTGATTCAGGAACCATTTCAAGAGCCTTTGTGTAGTATTCAAAAGCCTTGCCGAAGTCCCTTTTCTCCTTTACATTCACAAAATAGAAAGCCTCACCCATCAACCGCCACATATAATGTTCCTGGGCAGGATCTGACTTCAAAGACTTCTGGAAAGTATCCTCCAACTTCTGTAAATTCTTTTCTTCAGGCTTATACTTAAAGGAATGCACAGCCTTCTCCAGTTTTTTGGTAACCTTAGAAAAACCCTCGTTCTGAGCAAATAAAGAAGCCGTCGCAAACAATAGCGCGAAAACAAACATAGCAATCTTTTTCATAACAATAGATATTTGGTGATTTTCATATCATTGACCTCATAAAGAATTATAACGCAGTGTACATTGTCCTGCAACACCCTTTTCAATTTGCAATTATAGCAAAATCGCACTTATGCAAAAACATAAGGATGATAATATTTTTCTACACCCTTTTGTTACATATACTACAGAAACAATCATTAAAGAAATCCTTTATACTTTAAGGAAAAGCCTGTGCTTGTACATAAGTTTTAAAATAAAGAATATCACCATGCTGTTGCATGCGGTAAGGAGCACCTGATACCAGCCTCCAAAATACTGTTCTGTTCCATAGAGCAACGACGCTGCTATGCAACGGAAGTTCACCAGTTCACCGATAAGATATGCTGTTATTGCATTGCATCCGTAGCAGAGCAGCCATCCCCACCCCTTTGTGTGTCCTTTCACATCTATCCACCAATAGAACAATGCAAGCAACAGATAGCACCAGCCTGCACTATAAAGCACCATGCTTGCACTCCATATACGCTTTACTATAGGCTGAACCATTCCCGACAGACATCCGAGCAACAACAGCACAACGGCAATAACAAAAAGCCTCTTTGCCGTTGCAGCACGGTTCGCATTGCCGTTCTTTGCAAGATGCCCGGCAAAGCTTCCGAGAGCGACAGTGCAGCAGAAGGTAATGCTGCTCCATATCCATGTATAGTCGTACCACAAAGCGAACTCTACAGTTCCATCGGCAGCTACCGTACTGCCATCCCTGAAACGGCATAGCAGAGCCTTGTCAACGATAGATGCGAAGTTCCCTTGCGGGCTCCAGTCGCCGAGCATGTGCATCGGTATTGAATATATAATAAGGAGAAGCGCAACTGCAATCAACTGCGCTCCAGGCTTCAGATAAAGCACCAATGGCGCAGCAAGCAGATAACCCACAGCTATGGCCTGCAGGGTATTGCTGTATATGTATATTCTATCAGGGTCGAGAGAGAGTATATTTCCTTGTACAAGCATGCCAAGAAGGAAAAGCAAGAGGAATCGTTTAATAACACGCTTCCACACTGCGCTGTCTCCGTTCTGCGCTCTATACTTAGGGAGAGAATACGGCATTGTCACACCCGACATGAAAAGAAAAAGAGGCATAACAAGGTCCCATACACGAAGGCCCTCCCACTCAGCATGGTCGAGCTGATAAAGCAGGGTTTCGTTCAGTGCCTGACAGTCAAGTTCTATCAATGCATGACGCAATACAGGCTGCAAGCCTACAAGCAGCATCAAGTCAAGACCTCTCAGAACGTCTAACGAGAGCAATCGTTTATTGTCATTCATAGTTATCAAGGTTTTTCAGATGAAATCAGCACGCGCCATGGCGCGTGCTGATTGATAGTTCTTGTCATATCGAAACGGAGTTCGCCGCCCAAAGGGGCCAAAGGCAACGTATGTGAGATATCTCCATCTTTTCAGAGATCCCTCCCTTTGGTTCGGGATGACATATACACGAAATTACTTCACAAACATCTTTTTACCGTTCACAATGTAGATGCCGGGAGTTGTAATCTGCTCTATCTTGCGGCCCTGAAGGTCGTAAATACCTTCCACCTTTCCGTTTTCACCTTCAACAGCCTCAATTCCGGTAGGATATGCCACCTTAAGCAGCACGTCGATAATCTGACCGCCGTTAGCCTTGAAGTCGCCGAACTTGCCGTCAGCGTCACCGGCCGGGTCAATGTTGCTCCAGTCCTGCTTGATACGCATGCGGTAAGTACCTTCCTCTTCGGGAGCTTTGAACGCAGGAACAGCCGGAGTACTGCGGTTATTGCCTGTGATTGATGTACCTACACTATTCCAACCGCTTGCATCGCTTGAACTATTGTTGTTATAGAATGAATATGCTACAAGGTCCTCTGCAGGAGCCCACTCGCTACCCTCGGCAATACTTGCAGTGAAACCGTCTGCATCGAAATCAATGAACACGAACTGGTGAATCCATTCACCTGTCTTGTTGAATGTAATTGTCAGTTCCTCACCAGGTTCAACTGTAAATGTAACATTTTCTGTTGCATCGGTATAATCCTGTGTCTGTTCCTGAGATGTAAGAGTATATTCATTTACGCCAGATGCACCGGTAAGAGTAATACCCTTTATTACACGGCCTGTATTTGTTCTTGTGCCGTTGTTTGTAGGAGTATAGTCAACAGGCGGCACACCAACCTCAAATGCAAACTCGCCGGAGAAGCTGTCACCGTTGCTCTTGCGTGTAATAAGGCCTTCGGGGATAACGAGTGTATATTCACCCTCTTCAGTAATTGTCTGTTCAAGAGTAACAGCGAGCACCTTGCCGTTTGTAACATAGTTAGAAATACCGCAAGCAACACTGTTACCCTGCTTGAACTTCATGGCAGTCATACCATAAGGGTCAAATTCGCCGGCAACCTCGCTATTGAAAGTGAGTGTAATTTCTTTAAGCTCGCGTACTATGCTTGCAGGCTCAACGCTAACAACCTCAAGAGGATCCGGAGCAATTACAGTGAAATTGAACTCACCGGAGAACGCCTTGCCGTCGCTTGCACGTGTGATAAGGCCTTCAGGGATAACGAGTGTATATTCGCCCGGAGTATTCACCTTGGTAGTCAAAGTCACTGTAAGCACATTACCGTTCACAACATAGTTAGAGATTCCGCTTACAACATTGTTGCCCTGCTTGAACTTCATAGCTGTCATTGAATTCTGGTCAAACTCGCCTGCAGCCTCGCTGTTGAAAGTGAGTGTAATCTCCTCAATAGCCTCAACACCTGTATTTGGTGTAGTACCTATAACCTCGAAAGGAACCTGTGCTGGGTCGGCATTCACACCGTCGAATGCAAATACTGTGCTGCCGGGGAGAGTTACTGTCAGCTGCTGGTCAACATCAATAGCTACGCCCTCGGTCAAACCCTGAAGAGCATCCTGTACATTGAATGACTTTGTAAGGATAATTGCACCTGTGATGTTCGCAGGAATCTCAAGAGCCTCACGCAGTGTGAAGGTGTAGGTCTGTGCACTGTTGCCGCCGTTGCGGAGAGCCAAGGTAGCCTTAGCACCGTTCCAAGAAGCCCAGCCGTAAACCTCCTGAGCACTGCCGTTCCAAGGATTGCCGCCTACCCAGTGAGCATCGGGCAATACATCGGCATTCTTCTTCTGCCAAGCAACACACTCAGCTACATCTTCCCAAAGTTTGCCGTTATTGATTGTGTTCATCAGGTTGCAGTTGGTGTAAAGCTCAACGATACCCGAACCGCAAACGAATGCGCAACGGAGCTCGCGGAGAACAGCATTGTAGTCTCTTGAATCGCTTGCCGGAGGTCCATCCTCTGAAAGGATGAATCCGTGAGTCATCAAAGTGTTGATCGGACAGATTGGAGAGTTCTGTACATAGTTCTGATAAACCAGACGGTCGCGGTATGTAATCCAGTTCTCGCGGTTGATGCTGTTGTTGCCGATACGGTCGTGGTCGTTCTCCTGACGCCATGTTGCATCGGAAATCTGATACCAGAACGGAGAAGCCCATGTACCTACAGTAGTGTTGAAGAAGATATCCTCGCGCATATTCTCGCGAACGTACTGCTCAAGACGGATGATACCCTCAGCGTTCTCGTTACCTGTGTCGCCTGCATCGGGACCTACAGCTGAGAACTGGCCTGAGATACCGTCGAACTTGAAGAATACGTAGTTATCGGTCTCACGGTTGAAACCAGCCACACCGTCCTGCTGGCATACGAGGTTGTTTGCAGCAGCAAGGTATGTCTCATAGTAAGCAGGGTTAGAGAGCTGCATGCCACCCTTGCCGTTCCAATACTGGCGACGGTAGTTACCGCTCTGGCCATAACCGCCTACAGGGCCTAACCATGCGCCGATACCGGCGTTCATCTCCTTGGCCAAAATAGACATATCGCGCATCTCGTTGGGGAAACCGCTGTGGAATGTCCAAGGACCGTAGTTGTCCCAACCGTCATCAATTACAAAGGCTGCAATACCCTCGCCGTACTTGTCAAAGTATTTCTCTTTCCACTGCTCCATTACAGCAAGAATATCCTCGGCTGTAAAGTTTGTATGCTCGCTGCCTGGAGCCGCATTGTTGCGGTTGATGTTCAGCTCGTACCAGCTGTTGTAGTGAGGGAATGTTCTCCAGGGCACTGCACGCTCGCGCTCGCTGTATGCGAGGAATGAACGGCGTTTCTGAGTCTCGCGGATGTTTGTCTTGCTCTGTGTACCGTCCTGCGCTACAAGACCTACAACAGCAGCAACCTTCCATGTATCGCCAGCAGCAAGTGTTGTGTTGCGGCTCCAGAGACCCTGGATACCAACAATATCAGTATTGATTACAGCACCTTCCTTGGCTGTGTAGATATCGACAGTCATTGTACTTGACGCATCGATAGTCTCGGTCTTGTTCTCAACAAACACACGCACAGCAAAAGTGCCGTCATAAGGAGCGAGGAATGTAAATGTATTGTTGCTGTGCTGACCGCCTGAATAACCGCTGTGGTAGTCAACTGCAGCAATAGCACCGTTTGCATCGAGCAATACGGCACCGCCGAAGTTAAGGCGGTGGTTACCGCTTGTGTACTTCACAAGGATTGAAACCTTCTGGCCCTCCTTCAAGGTAACATTCTCCATATCATATGCGTAAACATTAGGATAGTTCGCACCTGTAGCCTCCTCTACGCGCTTCGGAACATCGGCTGCAGCTACCTGTGTCCAAGAAGATGCAGTGAGAGAAGCATTCTTTGTCTCTGAGAGTGTCCATGGGTCGCTGTCGCCTGTAGCCTCGCCAACGGTGTTGTATGCTGTAGGAGTCTCAAGGCCTGCAAAGATTTTGTCGCTCATGAGCACGGCACCGCGTGTATTGCCCACAACCTTTGGAGCTGAGCCCGCAGCTTCTGTATCGACATTGTAAATCATTGGAACTACATTGTACATGTCAACATCATCAACACCTGTCAGTTCCATTTCGGTACGCAGATAGTGGCTGCCGTCGCGCAGTACCGCACGCCATACAATCTCAATCTTTGTCTCCTTGTATGTGTACTCATAGTTTGCTACAAGCTGAACGCCTGCAAAGTGCTCTGCACCGCCAATGGCAGATGTATTTGCCGCAAGAGTCTCGGTCTCAACACTCTTGAGGGTCATTGCCGAAGCAGAAACATTGTCACCGCTACCGAATGCCACTGTGAAAGGCTCTGTACCTGCAACAAGATTCATTGCGTTTGAACCTGCAAAATAAAGGGCATTGCCCACCTTCATATAGCTTGCTGCAAGGACATTGTTGCTGAGTGTGTATACACCGTCAGCCTCGGCAATCTTTGCAACACCCACATCCTCCTGCTGCTTAGGATAAACCCATGCATTCGTGTATGTCTCACAATCCGGGAGAACAGGAAGTGTCGCAACATTTACAGTGATGGTATTGTTCACATCATCAACAGAAACAACTGCGAACTTACCCTCGGGAGCAGTTACCGAAACCTTGCTCTTGTCAAGTGAACCCTCTACAGTGATAGTAGAGCCATCGGCATACTCTGTACCGCCGATAGTGAGTGTAACGCCATCAGGAACTGTGATTGTGTAGGTACGCTCAACTATTACGTATTCAGCGAGTGTGTAACGGCTGCCGGCATCGGTAGCACCGTTATCGGTCCAAAGGCCGAGTGTCGTTCCGGCATTGGCATTTACGCCCTGATACCAATTAAGGTAGATTGCCTGAGCTGAACCGGCAGTTGTGTAAGGCTGAATCTGGTAGTTGTCACCAGAGTAGTTGTCAACCTTGAAATAGGCACCGTCAACTCTTGAATCGCTAAGAGTTACGAAACCCTTCTTAGAACTGTAGCTTGCAGCCTTTGTGTAGCCGAGCCACTTCTTAGCATTGTGACTGTAGATGTAGTACGCACCGTCAACACCTTCTACCGCATAGAAAGCGAAGAGACCGTTCTCATCAGTCGCAGGTGCGGTTGTAGGGCCCACATTGGCTCCGTTACCGTTCACCATTGTGTAAACATGCTCCGGTTTGCCTTCTGAAGGCAATGTAGTCGAAGCTGTCACCTTGTCGGCGTATGCCTGTGTCGAGAGACACAACGCAGCCAACAGAATAGAGAAAAATTTCTTCATAGGTAAAACATTTATGGTTAATAAAAAAAATCTTAATAAACTCATAAGGCCGTGCCCCTATGGGACACAGCCTCCTGAACCTCAATATTATAATGAAAAAATCACTATATAACTTATATTCTATTATATTATTCTACTCAGTAACTCTCGCTTTTGGTGACCCGTGCGGTGCGAACTAAGGCGCACTACGCGTGACCTGTTGCTGCAAAACTCGCGATAGGTAAATTGTGGATTAATTCCAGCCCCATTGACTCGTTTTGCTCTATTGCAACCCGCGCGGTGTGACTAAAGCCACACTACGCGCGACCTGTTGCTGCTCGTGCTGTCGAGTCTTAATGCCTTACTTGACAACACTCGATTTTGGTGACCCACGCGGTGCGAACTACGTCCGCACTACGCGTGACCTATCACCGCTCGTGCTGTCGAGTAAAGAAAACTCCGTTTTCTTTACTTCCACAAATTTCCCCATTCACCGCGGTGACCGCCGCCAAGCTGATTGCCGGGTGCTGAGGTATCTACTGTCTTTTCATTATCCATTTTCAATGAAGCTGCAAGCATCTGCTCTGCTTCTAAGTTTACCTCTGTCATAAGAGGTGAAATATAAGTCTTCTTCATATTTAGTTTCGTTTTTCTCGTTATTATGTTTACTGTAACTGCAAGGGCATACCTTAGCAGTTACAGTTTTATATCACCTCTAATCACTTAACCAAAACCTTTTTGCCGTTAACGACATAGATTCCAGGAGCAGTAATAGCCTCTATACGACGACCTGTAAGGTCATAGATAGCTGTACTCTGTTCTCTGTTATCTGTTATCTGGTCAATGCCTGTTGTGCCGTCCCAATCAAAACCGTAGAATGCAGCAGTCTGATTTGCAACATTACCGGCAGGCAAATATGCCTTATTAGCATTATTCTTGAAACGGCCATCTTCCAATCCGCTTGTTGTAGCCTTATAAAGACCTACTACACCATCAATAATACCAAGTACATAAGCCTCACCCGTAACAGTCTTGTCGTAAAGCGTACCCGTCAAAAGATTTTCATCAACATCAGCATAATTTTCGGTTGAAGTTGAATATGCAAATTCACAATCAGTATTAGCCGGTGCCTTTACAATAACAGCAGTGTTCGCTGGCAACACACCAGCAATCTGCGTCAAATGAACATTGCCAGCCACAGTGCTGCGTGTTGCAATAAACACACCATTTCCTTCACCGTCGATTACCGGAATTTCAGCATCAAAGCCAAGACATAGAGTCGCATAGCCGGTCGCACCAATGCTAAGAGTGTGAGAAAAATCCGTAATCTCTGTAAACACATATTGATTACCTAGGCCACCACCTTCCCAGCCTTTCACTTTACCGCTACCATCAGTTGAGTGCAAACTGCAATTTGCACCAACTTTCTTTATATAATACTTACCATTAGCCGAAGTCTCTGTTCCAATCTGTGTTATAACCTCATATTGACCGGGCGCAGTCTCACTCATATTTACAAAATCATTATTGCCTGTTAAAACATCAATATAAAGTCCTGTATGTATATTCTTAATATTATATGCACCCATCGTTACCATTTCAAACTTCCAGTAAGCCCGTGTATCATCATCTGTACCATTATAGTACAAATCTGTTGTACCATCGGTCTTCTGGTAAAGGTATTTATTGAAATTATTACTAGAGTATGTTGTTAGCCTAAAAACCTTTCCATTGTATTCGTCATCATATTCAACCTCTATAAAACCCCAAAGACGTGGAATAGCAAGCCATGAGCTTGATTCATGTGCAATACCATCATCACTATTATTATACATATAGTTACCACCTGATACAATTGCATATTTGCCTTCACTGTTTGCCTGTTGTCCTGTATTACGGAGTTCAACATTAAGAGCAGTACTATTAAATGTAAATTTACCTCCTGTGTATCCCAGATAATTCTTTGTTGTAACTTCCTGGAAACCATTAGTAGTCTTTAGAAATACAGCAGCTGCATCCTCATTTGATGACATGGCAACACTGCTGCCAGCTGTAGTTACTGCTACCCAATGGTTCGTTCCGTGATCACCTTTGATTTTATAGAACTTGCCGACTTCGGGCTGGACAAATGTCTGTGCCATTGCACCTATTGCAATGAACAACCATGCGATTATTAGAGTAAATTTTCTCATAAGGTATAAAATTATATAATTAATACTATTGCCTACATCACCACAATGTGACAAAAGTAATAATAAGCCGACTTTTTACCCCCCCCCCGAAAGTTAAATTATGTTAAAATGTTTAAATTGATTTATTTTAAAAGAATATCAAAGAACAATAGTGCTGTACAACCGTTAATGGCTACACCAGAGGGATATGGCAAAAAAAACGTGGACAACTTTGCATTATCCACTGATGAGGTCTTGGCGTTACCCGAAAGAAAGATAAGCAAGTTGTCCACGCTGCTATAGCATGGACATTAACTTTGCTACTATTCTTTCTTTGATTTAACCGCCAAGTTTAACAAGGATAGACCTCGTCGGAGCAAAATGCCCCCATCAGTAAGATAGTAAAGCTAATGCACTATATTTATGTCATACACCTTTATTGCAGGTGTCATATTCGCACTTTTGGCAAATATAAATAAATTAATTGGTATAATATATAATATTATATAAAAAAACAGGCAAAAGAAGCCGTCTCTTATGCCTGTTGATTTTTCAATGATATCAGAACCTGAAATCCCTATCGCCGTTATCGATTCTCGAAAGGTATTCACTTGCCTTGTTGCGTACGCGTTCGTTAGGGACATCCTCAAGCAGGCGTTTTATCATAGCTTCGCCTTTTGCACGGGTAGCAGGAGAGGCATAATCCCTTATATACTCCTTCAAAGTCATGAGTGCATTCGGCAAACAGCAGTTGGATATCTGCCCGTTCTTGAGAAGCGTCATGAAACGGTCGCCTGTACGCCCCTCACGATAACACGCCGTGCAGAAGCTCGGTATATGGTCAAGGTCGAGGAGCCACTCCACAACCTCATCGAGCGAACGGTGGTCGGCAATATCGAACTGCGCCGAGTTCTCTTCTTCGGGTTCCGGGCTGACATATCCGCCTACGCTGGTGCGCGAGCCACCGCTTATTTGGGTAATTCCAAGTTCAAGCAGCCTTTCCCTGCTCCTTGCACTCTCGCGTGTGGATATTATCATTCCTGTATAAGGGACTGCTATGCGTGTCACTGCCACAATCTTGTAGAAGATATCATCCGGCACAGCATTCTCAAAATCATCTGTATCGACATCGTCGGCCTTGCAGAGACGGGGAAGGCTTATCGTATGCGGCCCTACACCGTATGTTGCCTCAAGATGCTCGGCATGCATCAGGAGACCGACAAAATCGTAACGGTAGGTCTCAAGACCAAAGAGGACGCCTATGCCTACATCGTCAATGCCGCCCTGCATGGCACGGTCCATTGCTTCGGTGTGCCACGCATAGTCGCTCTTGGGCCCAGTCGGGTGCAATGCCTCGTAATTGGACTTGTTGTATGTCTCCTGGAAAAGAATATATGTTCCTATTCCGGCATCACGCAGACGACGGTAATTCTCGACCGTAGTTGCCGCTATATTGACATTTACACGGCGTATGGCACCGTTCTTGTGCTTTATACTGTAGATAGTTTCTATGCTCTCAAGGATATATTCAATCGGGTTCTTGAGAGGATGCTCGCCGGCTTCCAGAGCCAGACGCTTATGTCCCATGTCCTGCAAGGCAATGACCTCTGCACGAATCTCTTCCTGAGTAAGCTTCTTGCGACTGATTGTCCTGTTCTTTGCATGATAGGGGCAATAGACACAGCCGTTCACGCAATAGTTGGAAAGATAGAGAGGCGCGAACATCACTATCCTATTGCCATAGAAACGGTGCTTTATCTCATTTGCCAGCCTGAACACATGTTCTGTCAAATCGGGGTCGTTGCACTCAAGCAACAAGGCTGCCTCACGATGAGTAAGTCCCTTGCAAGCACGTGCCTTCTCAAGGACCGATTCCACCAATGCGCGGTTCGCCGCATTCTCACGCGCGTATTCTATCGTTGATAGAATCTCGCTGTCACTGATAAACTCAGCTGCTGTTTTGGATTTCGGATTATACATATCTTAGTTTTTCAAAGCCTTCATAATCGCCGCGGCCATAATCAATATGATAGCCAATGCCACTCAGCTTCTCTTCGAGCAGAGAAAGCTGTTCGGCCGACTCGCTGCCGTTGCTCTTCTTGTTGTCGTATATCGTATATTTGTCTCTTGCTTCAAGCGGTGTAAGATTCGGCATAACCACATTTGCCCCTGCCAGCACTGCCCGTTCCGTTCCGTCGCTGCACAATGTAGCAAGGGCTGTCGTGGCAGGTATGAGAGCACTCCTGAAACGCAGCCTCAAGAGTGAGATGAGATACAGCACCTGTTCTACGTTGCCGCTCTTCTCGCCGGCAAACGGAGTGCCCTTTGCCGGAATGAACGGCCCTATGCCTATCATCTGCGGCTTAAGCGAATCGAGGAACATCATGTCGGCAACCAGATGCCGTGTTTCCTGCCCCGGAGAACCGACCATCATGCCTGCACCAGCCTGATAACCCAACCTTTTCAGTTCATAAAGGCATTGCTTGCGGTTTACCACACTCATCGTCTGCGGATGCAAGAACGCATAATGCTCCTCATCGGCAGTCTCATGACGCAACAGATACCTGTCGGCACCGGCACTTCGCAGGAGCGCGTATCCTTCGGACGAACGCTCGCCCACAGAAAGCGTAACAGCCTTTTCGGGGAATTCGGCCTTTATTGCAGCCACAGCATCGGCAAGCCACGCATCATTCTGTACAGGGTCTTCACCTCCTTGCAGCACAAAGGTATTGAACCCTAGAGCAGCCCCTTTGCGGCATGAATCCACAATTTCGCCCTTGCTCAAACGGTATCGCCTGGCATCGCCGTTGCTGCACCTCAGACCACAGTAACGGCAATTGTTACGGCAATAGGAACTTATCTCTATGAGCGCGCGTACATAGACCCCCTTGCCGAAGCAAGCCTGAGCCACCTCCCTTGCACGCATGGCAAGATACTCCCTGTCGCTCACAGACGGGGCTGCAAGGAGCAAGTTCCACACCTCTTCGGGAACAGGTTCCTTCCTTGAAAGTATCTCTACAAGAGCATCAAGTTCTCTCTTTTCCATATTTGCATGCAATTACATGATTCCTCTGCACGGGAAAACGCCCTATGATTTCAAAGAAATTCAGGGTGTTTACGAACATTACTGCAAAAATAGTTGAAATCGAGTTTTTTTTTAAATAATTTTACTGCGAATTTGGAAGTTCTTTAAGAAGCTGTTTAAATTCAAGCAAAACTGCGGTCCTGTCATTTCGACAGAGCAGAGCGACGAGAAATCCCCAAAGCCTCACGGCATAAGAGATCTCTCACATGCATTTGAGATGACAATATATGCGAACTCCAGTATAGTTACAATTAATTATGGCTTATAATAATAATGTAATGTTTGTACGATATCGACTTTTATCAAAATTGGTTGCAATGTGGAAGAAAGGCGAGCTCCTTGAATCCATCGACAGTATGCCTTACGAGATGTACCCCCGCAACCAGAAGCCAAAGGGAAGATGCTGCATCCACAAGGAACGCGCAGTAGTGAAATACAAGACCATGGCTATGCTCGGCTTCACCATGAAGGACGAGGTGAACGAGATGGACAGCCTCAGCACCTACGCAAAGCGCATGCTTGAGCGCAAGGAGGTTGACATGCAGAACGGTGCCGTTCTCCACGTAATGGACGAAGCATGCTCATCCTGCGTAAAGATAAACTACGAGGTGTCGAACCTCTGCCGCGGATGCGTTGCACGGCCATGTTACACGAACTGCCCCAAGGATGCTATATACTATGACAAGGATGGCAAGGCGCACATCGACCACGACAAATGCATCAGTTGCGGAAAGTGCCACCAGGTATGCCCATACCATGCAATCATATACATGCCTGTCCCATGTGAGGAGGCATGCCCCGTAAAGGCTATATCAAAGGACGAATACGGCATAGAGCACATAGACCCGGAGAAGTGCATTTACTGCGGAAAGTGCCTCAATGCATGCCCGTTCGGCGCGATATTCGACAAATGCGAGGTGTTCGATGTACTCAAGCGCATGCGTACAGGAGAAAAGACAATCGCAATGGTTGCCCCGGCAGTGCTGGCACAGTTCGGCAAGCCGATAGAGCATGTATATGGTGCATTGAAGGCGATAGGCTTCAACGATATAATCGAGGTTGCCTACGGTGCGGAAGAGACCATACGCCGCGAAGCCGAGGAACTGAAGGAGAAGATTGAGGAAGGACAGCCGTTCATGACAACGAGCTGTTGCCCGGCATACGTCAACCTGGCAAAGAAACATATACCCGACCTTGTGAAGTACGTATCATCGACAGGCTCGCCCATGCACTACACTGCCGAATATGCCAAGGAGAAATTCCCCGGATGCACTACAGTGTTCATTGCGCCATGTGCCTCAAAGAAAGCCGAGGGTGCCGCTGACAAGAATGTCGATTTCGTTTGGACCTTCCGCGAGCTCGACGCTGTGATACAGGGAATGGGAGTGGATATTGATAGCACCATGCCATATACACCGACCGAAGCAGCATCGCGCGATGCACACAACTTCGCAAAGACAACCGGCGTGTTCACGGCTGTAAAGAACCATATTGGAGACGAAAGCATAGAGGGTGTGGTAATAGCCGACCTGCACAAGAAGAACATTGCCATGCTGCGTGCATACGCCAAGACAGGCAAATGCCCCGGCAAACTGGTAGAGGTAATGTCATGCCCCGGCGGATGCATTACCGGCCCATGCGCATGCAGCGAAGGCGGCGAGGCTTCGCGCCGCTTCGAAGCCGAGATAAAGAAGAAATGATTTGAACGACAATGATTGAAAGACATTTTATACTCGACGGCATTGACCCTGTTGGCTTCTACGGAGCAGGCAACATACATCTTCAGATGCTCAAGAAGCTGCATCCTAAGCTGCGTATCGTTGCACGCGACAATATAATAAAGGCCATGGGCGACGATGACGAGCTCGAAAAGTTCAACAAGGTAATAGAACTGCTCAAGGATTACTGCAACAAGTACAACAGCCTGAACGAAGAGGCCATAATAGATGCGGTGAACGGCAAGAAGGGTGACAAGGGAAGCGACAGCAATGTTATCGTATATAACATAAACGGCCGCCCCATTTACCCACGCACCGAGAACCAGTGCCGTCTTGTAGAGGAGTACAGGAAGAACGACATGCTGTTCGCTGTAGGCCCTGCCGGAACAGGAAAGACCTACACGGCCATTGCGCTTGCAGTGAAGGCGTTGAAGAACCGCGAGATAAGGAAAATCATACTCAGCCGACCGGCAGTAGAGGCCGGAGAGAAACTGGGATTCCTGCCCGGTGACATGCGCGACAAGATTGACCCCTACCTGCAGCCGCTCTACGATGCGCTGGAGGATATGATTCCGCTTGCAAAGCTAAAGGAGTACATGGACAACAACGTGATACAGATTGCACCGTTGGCGTTCATGCGCGGACGTACCCTCAACGATGCGGTGGTAATCCTTGACGAGGCGCAGAACACTACCCCGCAGCAGATAAAGATGTTCCTCACACGAATGGGAACAAACACCAAGATGATTATAACCGGCGACCTTACCCAGATAGACCTTCCGCAGAACAGCAATTCGGGACTCATGCACGCGTTGCGCATACTCGATGGAGTGAAGGGAATAGGTTTTGTAAAGCTCGGCAAGAAAGATATTGTACGCCATAAGCTCGTCACACGAATCGTCGAGGCATACGAGGCGTATGAAAAGGAGAGCAGGAATACAAAGAAAGAACAATAAAAACATAATACAATGGCAAAAGCATTAACAAACACAGAATTCAATTTCAAGGGACAGAAGAGCGTTTATCACGGCAAAGTACGCGATGTATATACAGTGGGCGACGACAAGCTGGTTATGGTAGCCACTGACCGCATATCGGCATTCGATGTAGTGTTGCCCAAAGGCATACCCTTCAAAGGACAGATGCTGAACCAGATTGCAGCGAAGTTCCTTGATGCCACAACCGACATCTGCCCGAACTGGAAACTCGCGACACCCGACCCTATGGTCACTGTTGGTGTAATGTGCGAAGGCTTCCCGGTTGAGATGATTGTACGTGGCTACCTCTGCGGCTCGGCATGGCGTGCATACAAGAGCGGTGTACGCGAGATTTGCGGCGTAAAGCTTCCCGAAGGCATGAGAGAGAACCAGAAGTTCCCTCAGCCGATAATCACTCCTACGACAAAGGCTGAAATTGGAGAGCACGATGCCGACATTTCAAAGGAGGAGATTCTCGCACAGGGGCTTGCAACTCCCGAAGAGTATGCATTGCTGGAGAAATACACCCTTGCACTCTTTGAGCGCGGAACAGAGATTGCTGCCGAAAGAGGACTCATTCTTGTTGACACCAAGTATGAGTTCGGCAAGCATAACGGCACTATCTACCTGATGGACGAGATTCACACACCCGACAGCAGCCGTTACTTCTATGCCGAAGGATATGAAGAGAAGTTCGAGAAGGGCGAGGCACAGAAACAGCTCTCCAAGGAGTTTGTTCGCGAATGGCTCATGGAGAACGGTTTCCAGGGCAAGGAGGGCCAGCAGGTTCCTGAGATGACCGACGAAATTGTCGAGAGCATAAGCAACCGCTACATCGAGCTTTACGAGAACATTACAGGCGAGAAGTTCGTGAAAGAGGAGTGCGAGGACATCAATGCACGCATAGAGAAGAACATAAGCAGCTACCTCGGATAATAGAACTCCATAATGAGAAAATTCGGCATTATCGGCTACCCCTTAGCACAGTCGGCATCACCGGCCTTCTTCAACGGCAAGTTCGCCGACGAAGGCATTGATGCCCGCTACATTCCTTTTGAGATTGAAAGCATAGAGGAGCTCCCCCGCATTCTGGAGGAGAACCCCGAACTATGCGGTTTCAATGTCACCATACCCTACAAGATAGACGTGATGCGCTATCTTGAATCGATGAGTGACGAAGCAAGGGAGATTGACGCGGTGAATGTTGTAAAAGTTACCCACGATGCCGATGGCAAGCCGCACCTAACAGGGCATAACAGCGATGTTATAGGCTTCACACGCTCGCTTAAGCCCCTGGTAGAGTGCAAGCACAGCAAAGCTCTGATTCTGGGCACGGGAGGTGTATCCAAGGCTGTCGCATGCTCGCTAAGGAGACTGGGCATTGAATTCCTCTACGTGTCGAGGAAAGCCGGAACCGGTGCTATAGCCTACAGCGACATAACAAAGGAGATTATGGAGAGCCACACGCTCATAGTAAACTGCACTCCTCTGGGCATGACAGGGCATGGCGTTGACTTGTGCCCGGACATCCCCTACCCGATGCTAAGCGGCAGGCACTTGCTCTATGATGTGGTATATAACCCCGAAGAGACACTCTTCCTGCGGAAAGGAGCAGAACAGGGCGCAGCCACAAAGAGCGGATACGAGATGTGGTACCTGCAGGCACTGGCATCATGGGAAATATGGAACGGGAACTGATAGCAAAATGGGCTTCTGCATGCAGAAGTCCATTTTGCTATTCACTGTACAAACGCCCTTGCCAAGCACCACGCTCACGCATGCGGCGTTTTATCTTATCCACCAGCTCGTGGTTCTTCAGCCCCCAATCGGGAGCTATAAGCAGTTCCTTCGGCGACTGCGAAGCAAACCTCTCAAGCACGATATCGGGGCGAAGCCTCTCTACATAGTCGATTACTGTCTCTATGTAGTCGTCGAGCGCAAACAGTGTAAAATCGGCAGGACGTTCGGCATACTCCTGCGCCATTCGTGTACCGCGGATAAGCTGCAGCTGATGCAGTTTAAGCGTCGTCAACGGCAAGCGCGAAAGTTCTGTTGCCTGCAACATGAGCCGTTGCCTGTTCTCGCCCGGCAAGCCGAGTATTATATGTGCTCCCACCGGGATACCGCGCGATGCGGTACGCACCACGGCTTCGGCAGCACACTTGTAGTCGTGTCCTCTGTTTATACGCAGCAACGTATTGTCATCGGTGCTCTCTATGCCGTACTCTACAAGGACAAACGTACGCTCCTGCAAGGAGACAAGGTAGTCGAGCAGTTCATCGGGCATGCAGTCGGGGCGCGTGCCTATTACTATCCCTACACAGCCATCCACTTCAAGAGCCTCTTCATACCTTTGCTTGAGGATATCCAGAGAGGCATAGGTATTGGTGTATGCCTGGAAATAGGCAAGATAACGCATAGAAGGATACTTGTGCGAGAAGAACGATATGCCCTCCTTCATCTGCTCCTTGACAGGAAGATGACGATGGCAATACGCAGGATTGAACGTCTGGTTATTGCAATAGGTACAGCCGCCCCGCCCCACCTTGCCGTCACGGTTTGGACATGTGAAACCGCCGTCAAGGGTTATCTTCTGCACCTTGCGCCCGAAAACGGAATGCAGATACGCGCTGAACTCGTTATAGTAAAAGATATCTTTGCCCATGAGATTGAATATAGGCAAAGATATAACAAACGGACGAAAGTTGCACCAAAGAGCGGCACAACATTCACGCTGTTATTTCGAACGCGATTTCCTGAACTCGCTCGGTGTCATTCCAGCAAGCCTTCTGTAGTAACGGCTGAAGTAGGACTGGCTTGGGAAATTATACTCGTCGGAGAGCTCCTGAATACTTTTCGAGGTATATGAAAGCTCATATTTCAGACGTGCAACCACAGCCGAATCGATTATCTCCTTAGCCGAGTGGTTCGACACCTCATTGCATATTTCGTTGAGATATCCGCTGCTGATACCCATTTCATTGGCATAGAAAAGCACCTCACGCGAAACAGAGTGGGAAGTTATCAGCTCCTTTATAAAATTGCGGAAGAGTTCTCTTTTACGTGATATATATACACTCTTTTCGTTGCTGCCTGCATGATTCTTCTGGTTGTAGTTCTTCTGTATTATATACAGGGAAGCAACCATTTTGATGGCAACCGTCTCAAACTGTTCATAATCGAGGATACTGCCGGCATCCTTAAGCATGGCAAACATTCTTCTGGTCAGCGACAGGCTCTTCTCGTCATAGTATTGCAGCGGATTACGCCTGATGAAATCGGCCTGCGAGAAATTAATCTCCTGCATTATCGGGGCAAATGTGCTTGTCGGCAATATCAGTACCGAACAGTTGAACGTTTCAGTAAAGCCGGTTATTGTTATGATATCGAACGGAAAGATTGTCAGCATGCCGTCTTTCCTCAGCTTGTATTGGGTATAATCCAGTTCCAAATCGCATTCACCCTCCTCGCATAGAATGATGAAATGGCAGTTGCACTTCGTCGGCACTATATTATGAGGGCGTTCCTTTATCTCAACAAGCATCACGCGGTCTGTATCGAAGCTCAAAACTTTATCCATATATTATATTTTGATTTTGGAACAAATATAGATGTTTTGTTTTCAATAACCCAAATACAACCACGAAATAGGACAACAATAGAACTGATATGTACAACTAAAAACAATCGGGAGGTGCTGCAGTTGCAACACCTCCCGATTATCCAGGATATCATATTACTGGTGAACCTCACGCAAAAGGTCGTTCACCGTCTTTACAGGGTTGAAAGTAACAAGAGGAACCTCAACGAAGAGAGTATTCCAGTCACTCATGGCACCGTTCCACAAGCCGGGAAGCTCCATAGCCTTCAGCTCACGGCCATTCTTTGACTTATGGGAGATGAAGCCGGTGTTCTTGTCAACATACTTGGGAAGGTCGAACTTCTCGCCTTTGTAGTTCTTTACAGCACATACAAGGTCAACAGGGTTGAAGTGTGTGCCGTTCTCGAACATAGACTTCGCATCGGCATTCGACATATCTATCTGAGAGCTCTCAAGAATCTGCAGCGATACTGTACCGTCCTGGTTGTATGCAAGGAACGGACCGCCGCCGGGCTCGCCTACATTCTTAACCATACCGCACACGCGCATCGGGCGGTTGAATTTCTTGCGCAGATAGAGAACAAGGTCGCAATCCTCCATATCCTTTATATCGGCATTGCGGCACTGCAGATCCTGCTGCAGGAAGCGTATCATCTCCTCCACCTGCTCATGTGTGTATTTGCCGCTGTCGATAAGCTGCAGATACTCGAACACCTTCTGCTGAGCCTTCACGAGAATGCCGGCGAGCAGTTTCTTGTATGTAACGGTATCGGGCTTCAGGCGGTCGGGAACGACGTTGTCGATGTTCTTTATGAATATTACATCGGCATCGATGTCGTTAAGGTTCTCAATGAGCGCGCCATGACCGCCCGGGCGGAATACAAGAGCACCGTTCTCGCGGAAAGGAGCATTGTCGGCATCGGCCGCAATGGTATCTGTACTCTGTTTCTGCTCAGAGAATGTAATATCGTACTTCACGTTGAAGAGATTCTCGTAATAGGCCTTGCGCTCGGCAACAAGCTCTTCGAAGAGAGCCTTGTGATTAGGAGACACGGTAAAATGCAGCTTCACTACCCCATTTGTGGCAGCATAGAGCGCACCCTCGACAAAATGCTCTTCGGCCGATGTGCGTGCATCGCCGTCGTATGTGTGGAACTTGAGCAATCCCTTAGGCAATGAGCCGTAGTTCATGCCTGTGAAATCGAGAAGGTTGAAGACAACGCTCTTGTACTGGCCCTTATCTACAAGTTCCTTTACAGAAAGCTTGTTGTTCTTGATGCACATTTCGTTGAGGTCACCGTAGAAAGCAAACTTCTCGACATTATCGAAGAACTTCTTCTCGAAATCGGTAGTCGGCACATCGTAGTCGGCACTCAAGAACGCAAACAGGTCCTTGAACATACGGCTTGCCGCACCCGAAGCCGGAACGAACTTAAGAATAGCATTGCCGCCGGCACAATAGTTGTCCCAGCCCTTAAGATACTCTTCAATCTCCTCCTGCGAAGGGTTAAGCACACCCTTGCCGATAGTAGCCGCTCCCTCCAGTTTAAGGAAAGGGAAACCGGTCTTGAATGTTTTCAACTGCTCGGCAACCTGCTCTGCCGAAATGCCCTTCTTGCTCAAAAGCGCCTGGTCTGCTTTACTGATCATAATATTATGGATTAAGTTGTTTTCTCTCCAATTAACCAAAGGCTTGTCATCCCGAACCTTGTGTGAGGGATCTCTTATTCACGATTTGGTTGATTTTATATCGGACTCACGTTAATTACTGCGAAAATAGAAATATTTTCCATAAATGGCAAAAAAAAACAGTTTTTTAGCATAAGCATTGGCAATAACATACAGAAAGCCATGTTGCAAGAGATTGCAGAAGATTGGTCAAAGGCATTTATTAACTTCATTTCCGGAAGCATGAAAACAGCTCCCGGAACATAGAAGTACAACCAATAAAGCAAAAGAGCCATGGCAAGCATCAAAGTTAAGTTACGCCCGTCATCAGTAGAAGGCAAAACAGGTGTTATCTACTACCAGATTACCCACAATCGCAAGACACAACAGATTACAACAAAGCTTCGTGTACACCCATCAGAGTGGAATACCAATGAAGAAAAGTTAGACCCATCAGTTCCGAATAGCCTGATGATTCAGAACCGCATCGACAGCGATGTGGCATTGCTGCGAAGGGTTATTTTAGACCTCGACAGTTGTGGTGTCGATTACTCTGTAAGTGAGATAATCAATCGCTACAAATCGCCTCAGAGCCATATTCTTGTACTCGATTATATGCGTTCGCAAATTGAGCAACTACGGGCGACAAACCGCCTCGGAACTGCCAAAAATTACGAGAAGACAATGTGCAGTTTTAGCGAGTTTCTGGACAATATGTACCTACCGTTATCCGCCTTGACAGAGCAAGTGATTACAGATTATAACGCATTTCTTGTTCAGAGGGGTTTAGTGCGCAACTCGGTGTCGTTCTATATGCGAGTACTTCGAGCCATCTATAACAAGGCAGTAAGAAAAAAACTCATCGAGCAACAGTACCCGTTTACAGAGGTATATACAGGCATTGACCGCATTCCACGAAAGAACAATCATTTATGCGTAAATTATAGATTGTTAGGTAGTTATGAATAATATTTAATGCAAATATTATAATTGTGTTATCATATATGTGTTTGATGTAAAACAATCTTAAAGAATGCAATAGTATGAAAAGGCGATTGTAACCACCGTATAAATCAGGATATTACCATCTCTATTGACCAATAAGTATTTGTCTGCCAGTTGAATGTGTAATTATTCTTTCGTGGAACGACATTGAAAAAATAATTTGTTATTACGGCGTCTGATTGGAATATTATTATTAACTTTACATAAAATTTGGAGTTCTTTCGTGGAACAGTGTAATAATAATTTAAGAAAAATAACTACTTGTGATAGAATATCATTAGCCTAGCACTCTTAAAAGAAACAAAACTTTTTAAAACTATGGCAGATTTTTATAACCCAGAAGTACAGCAGATCTTTCCAGATTCATGCGCAATTAAGTCCCAGCAACTCATATTGAATGATTTTGGAATTGAGGTTTCAGAAGTAGATTTAGTACAAACCGCAGCTGTAAACGGTTGGTATAATGGAGGAACAGCCCCTCAGGATGTTGGAAATCTTCTTGAGTTGGCGAATATTCCCGTAACAAGACAAGAGGGAGCAAATGTTTTCAATCTTGTCAATGAATTAGCTCAAGGTCATAAAGTGATTGTTGGACTTGATGCTAATGAGATGTGGCATAATGATTCTATTAGTGACAAATTAAAAAACTGGTATAACGATTTCTTTGGAGAGCCAGGAGGCAATCATGCTTTAATTGTTGCAGGGATAGACACTTCTGACCCTAATAACATTCAGGTCATTGTTAAGGATCCGGGAAGTGGAGATGATGGCAAACCATATCCACTGGATCAATTTATGGACGCTTGGTCTGATGCCAATTGCTATATGGTATCAACCGATATGTCTGCACCGGAATTTGCTGAAGGCATGCAAAACTTCGACCAAGAGTTGGGTCATATACCTGATGTAGCAGGAGTAAGTTATCCTGACTTCCAAATATTCAACGACATCAGCATGGGACTTCCTCCATTTATGCCTATGGGCGATTTTGTTCCACCTGTAGGTAGCTTCGTTCCTCCTATGCCAACCATGTCTCCAATGACATCTTTAACCAATGCATACCTTGATTTCGCCAACAATAACATTGGATTTAATGATATCTTCTCGGATAACTACATGTTTAATGATTATTTAGACTGTGGATTGGTTAATGACTATATGCGTCCTACTTGCTTTGATGGCTTCAACGACATTAATTGGTGTGACATTCAACCAATGGGATATAATATGCCGATGGATTTTGATAGATTCGCATTAGCTGGTATGGGAGTAGATTACAATATGTTCTACAATGATTGTATGAGCCAATTTAATGCTATCGGTGATTTCAACTCAATGGCTCTTTGTCAACAGCAGTTAGATATTATGAGCTATTGTGATTGCAATTGTATGGATTATTCTACTGACTTTTTAATGTATATGTGAAATGAAGACTGATGCAGATAAACTCAGAAGCTTTCTTAAACAGATTGCGCCGACCCTTGAAACATATGGAAAGAAAAGCATAGTTTCGGAGATCGATAAGGCTATTACAACTACCGAAGATTCTGCTACAGTATTATTCTGTGGTGAATTCAAAAGAGGAAAGTCTAGCCTTGTTAATGCTATAATTGGAGCTGAATTATGCCCAACTGATACCGGTATTGCTACATCAGTAATCACCACAATCAAATATGGAGCAGTAAAAAAAGCAGTTAGGTATTATGGTAACATATTGGATACCGCTAACGCCATAAGTCCAGATAGTTTCAAAATAGGTGAATCGCCAGTGCCGACCTTGATGGAATCATTAAAGTCGGAGGAGATAGAATGGGGTGACATACAAAAATACACAATGGGAGATGTACTCGATATTGACAATACTGTACTTGTCGAGTTATCGTATCCATGCCCATTCTTGAAAAACGGAATTACAATTATTGACACTCCAGGTATTGGTGGACTTGATCCTCGTCATGCAATTTTGACTCATATGGCATTGCCCAAAGCTGATGTAATTGTTTTTGTGACAGATGCAGCCGAACCTCTTACAGACTCGGAAAAGAGATTCTACATTGACCATATTCAACTCATTAATAAGCCATGTATATTATTGGTCAATAAATGTGATGAATTGCTGAGCGAAACATTGAACATTCACCTTGATAAGGTAAAACTTGAGTTCGCTGATACAATATGCCCTCAAATCATTCCTACATCAGCGAAATATTGGGAGCTATACACGACGTTAGAGGATGAAGAATTTTTGCATAAGTCAAATAAAGACGCTGTGCTAACAAGTGTCATCTCACAAGTAACAGCAAGCAGAAAATTTCAGTATAAAAAAATTAGAGACTTTATAATTGCAGAGTTAAACAATGCGTCAATAGTTATATCAAACGAAATCAATGCTCTAAACCAAAGTTCAGATGAAAAACAAAAAGAATTAGAATCATTGATGAGTCAGCAGATTGCGTTAGCATCTTACCGTAAGGAATTAGAAACTCCAACATCTCAAACTCGATTGCAAATTAATTCTATATTTGAAGATGCTAGGAATGATGTGGCAAACTTAATATCTACTCGTGGAGGAGAATTGACTTCTATTGAGTTTAATAAATTGTTGACTAGTGAGAAGGGACTTAATAACGATGGTAAATGGCTCGTTGCTCAAATTAACGACCGTTTACGACGGTTGTCGTATGATGTAGACGAACGAATAGAATCCGCATTTAAAGGTATTTCAGAGAAAATCCAATCAGATATCGCGGATACTGTTGGTAGCAATATGTCATTAATGACAGGAGATTTTAAAGAACTCAACTCTTTTACAAGCCAGTTGCTTTTCTCTACTGCAGGTAAAGCCGGATTATCTCTTACAGTTGTATCCGTTCTTGCTAGTGGTCCAATTGGTTGGGCTGTTGGATTGGCAGCCGCTGTTGGACTTGTCTGGAGAAGTGTTTCCAACGAAAATGAAACGAGAAAGAAAGCAGAAATACAGCAACAAATATTGCCAAAAATCAATCTGGCACTAACAGATTTGAGAAATCAAACCAATAATAGGTTTGCTAAATTTCATCAAAATCTATTATCTGTTCTACAAACTATTATTAAGGATATCGAAGATAGGATGAAAGTACTACAAGTATCTATTCAGGAAAGTAGAACAAATGAACATAAAAATAAGGAGCTAATTGCAGAACTTGAACAAAAATCTAAATTTTGTGAGACAATAACTGCTCAGATGAAGTTGCTTTATTCTAATCCATTCACAAATGCACAATGACGGTTTAGTATATAGTAAAATTGCAGATTGTTTGTCTGAGTGCAAACAGATTATGTCTACATCGCGATGGATGAGTAATACACAAAAATCCATATGCGATGTAGATTCTCGTATGCGTGAGCCAATGCAATTGGCAATAGTAGGAAGAATCAGTAGTTCAAAATCGACGCTCGTAAATGCTATATTGGGCAAAGCTGAAGTTGTAAGAACTGGACACGAGGCAGAAACATTTAATGTCAGTTGGTTGAAATATGGAGATGATAATGCTCCTATTATCGTCCATTTCAAAAGTGGCAAAATGCAGACGATAGCAAGGACTGATTGGGCAGATTGGGCTTCTCATCAAGGACAACAATCGCTGAAAGCTGAGGTGAAATATATAGAAGTAACCTCTAGCTATGAAATGCTGAAATATATCAATATTATTGATACACCGGGATTGGATGCAACAAGCAGAGTTGATTCAGAGAATACCATTGAGTTCCTTAAAACAGTCAATCCCGATGCTGTAATTTTGTTGTTTTCTAAGAGTTTGTCTGAGGATACCCTTAAGCTGATAAATGAGTTTCAAAATTCAGAAACGAATATGTCATTTTCAATAAACCCTATGAATGCCTTGGGTGTATTGTCCAAGGTTGACATGAATTGGGATATAATGAAAAACAACGATCCTATTGAAACATCAGATTCTGCAATTAAACGAACCTTGTCTAGCCGTTCTGAAGTAAATAAAGTCTTATTTAGGATATTACCTGTTTCTGCTTTGATGGGACTTTCTGCATCTTCAATTACAAATGAAGATATAGTCGCCTTTAAGCAACTTGCAAGGCTCGATGATAAATGTATTACTCGTTTATTTTTTAGCCCAGATCTGTTTGTCAAGGAATATGACTTCTTAGCATTATCAAAGAATCACCGAGAAAAGTTAGTGCTAAAATATGGACTATATGGTATTTATGTGTGCGTGCGAGCATTACAAAATAATGCCGAAATCACACTGCCTGAGTTGTCTCAAATTCTAAGAATCAAATCTGGATTTGACACATTTATAAAACTTGTAGTATCTCATTTTGGAGACCGTGCACAGTTGATTAAAGCTCAGCGAGGTGTTATACAACTGCTTGAAGCTATCAATAAAGATCGAGTGAACGCAGACTCTCAAGAAAGGATGAATGTTTTGAATGCCCTATATTCAAAGATTGCTTCTATTGAGAATGACTTACATGAGTTAAAAGAATGGAGTCTTCTGCTAAGAATATACGAGAATTCAGTTGCAGTAGATGATGATTTCATGAAGGAGTTTCTTGTTATTAGTGGAGAATCTGGACATTCGGCAGTAAATAAATTAAATGTTGCAGAAGATACAGACATATCTAAGATGATTGTACTTGCCACAGAACGCAAGAATTATTGGAAAACAAAATATAATGCATGGTATGATTTGTCGCCAACTAGGTCCGAGCCATATGCCATTATTGCGAAGTCTTATGAATTGCTATCGATAAGATTGCAAGAACAAAAAGAGAAATATGAAAAGGCTCTTCGTGAAATAAGAATTTATAACCATTATATATACGGAAAGGATTCATTATGAATTGGGTAGCTGTAGATTTGGGAGCATCTACTATCAAAGCTTCTGTGCTGGACAAGGGTAATAACCCCGTTCGACTATCTTATCCTATGGGTGACTATACAACCACATTACTATCATCAGTGGTTGTTGTTACTGAAGATAAAAAAATAATAATGGGAGATTATGCCTCACAGCTTGGTGTGAGCAATCCTAATATGAGGGTGCGTGATTGGTTACATTCTGTACACAAATCTTTAATTGCAAAAGCAATCTTCGAAACCATAAAACAAGCATCTGTTAGGCATTATAACGATTCAAATATCGGAATTGTATTGCTATATAACAACACTGTAGATTCTGAGTTAAAGAGTATTGCTGAAATAGTTTTTAGCGAAGTGAAAACTATACAGGCTGGGGAGGTATTAAAACGCATAATTAGCCCAGATTCAAACTTAGTGCTTGTTGCTGATTTTGGAGAAAGTGCATTCCGAGTTACTCTACAAGAAAAGACAAAGTGTTTGTATCAAAATGCTAATAGCACTTTGGGATTTTCATCTTTTGATATGCTCTCTTTGATAGATTGCGATGATGCATCATCTCATAGTAGTATAGAAATAGCATTACTAGGGCAAATGATGCAGAGAATAAAGATAATGGCAAATAATGGAGATGAGGTCGTACTGCCCAATAATATATCTGCAAAAGGGAACTCTCTAAGCAGTAGTTTTGAGCAAAAGATGACAACATTCCTATACCAATGTTTTGAAGAGTGTACCAATGCATTAAAGTCATCATCTAAATCTTGGAATGATATAGAAGAGGTTGTCTTTGTTGGAGGTGGAGCACATAGCAACATCATAGACACTATTTTTGAGAAATATATGCAAAGTCATTGCACATTAGTGTCCTATAACAGTAAGAATAGTGGATTTGATGCACAATACGCAAGAACCAAATGTGCAATATTAATGCCAGAATTGAAAGATATTGGAACACAAAGGTCTGTTCGCGGAGGAAATTTTATCGGATAATTAATTATACAATGTATACATTATGAAAATTTGTTTTCTAGGATTAAGTGGATCAGGTAAAACCTGTTATTTATATGCAGCATCTCATGTTTTAACAGAAGGTATCCGAACTTTAGAAGGAAGTGTTTCAATTTTATGCACAAGTGTAAATAGAAATATTCTTTTGAATGAAGGAATTGAGGATATGGACAATGGAGACCAGGCTGTTTGGCCTAGAGGTAGTGACCAAACAAGAGAATTTCCATATGAATTGTACATTAACGGAATTAAAAGGACTCAATTTGAAATCTATGATTATCGAGGGGGAGCATTGTATGATGACTCGGATATAGCACAAGATGAGCGTGAAAAACTATATGAGACCTTTAAAGAGTCAAGCTGTATAGTAGTTTTTATTGATGCATATACTTTAATGAAAGCATTTAGTCTTAAAAACCAAGAAGATGAATCCGATGCTTATAGGAAAGGAGATCTTAAGGCTGAATCCGTTATAAGAGCTAATAATAGGTTGAATCATTTAAAACTAATTATGAGCGAAGCTAGTCAATACCTGCAGCAAGAAGTTCCAATTCTGTTGACAATAACTAAAAAAGATATATTGTCTGATGAAGAACTAAATCTTGCAATGGAGAAGTTAAAGACCAATATGACAACATTGTTTTCTAAAGCAAATCCAAATCCTGTAGGAATTACAGCCGTCTCACTGGGTACAAATTTAGGAGCAGGCGAGTTTAATGAGGATATGAAAAAGAAATTGACAGGATGTTTGCACCTAGATGTTTCTCAAAATATCCATATTCCAATATTGTTCCCATTATTTAACGGACTTGAATTGTCTGCAAATGAGGCACAGATAGCTAGAAAGATATTTAACAACAATATCCTAAAAATGTATATTGGAGGTAAACCAGCAGTTATAACATTTTAAGTAATATGAAGATTCAGCATTATTGTTATACTAGAAACAGTCATATTGATTATGGCGATTTCGTACTGCCCGATTTGCCTAAAAATCAAGTTGATTTTATCAGAAAACACATATTGTCAATAACAGGAGACTCAAATCCTAAATTTACTATTCCTAAATGGATTTTGATCAAGTTTGACGATGTCATTGTTTGGGGTTGTTGCTGTTGGAATTCTTTATTGGCTGAAAATCATTTTAAGGACTCCCTTGGGCGACCTGTGTATGGATTTTTCTCAATTGTTATAACCAACTTCATCCCAGATGAGGTCAAACTTCCGTCGGATATAGATTATTTTAAAGAACTATATTCAAAAGAGATTGAACCATATTGGAATTCATCCGAACGACGATATAGCGCTACTGATGCCAGTATTTCAGATAGATATAAATATATACGAGCTGGTCGCGAAGTAAATCTAACATTAAATACTGACTTATTCCAATGCCTGTCATTAGGCAATCTTGATAAGGATATGGTTGTTTCTGCAGCATTGACACTAGACAATGTTTCTTTACTTATTGACAATGACAATATACAGCAAGCAACCAATAAGAAAGGGGCATTCATGAACTGTTTAAGTTCAGCTGTAGCACCTGGCTCATATACAGTAAAACAACTTTGCCCTCAATGTAAAGAGTATGTTTCAGCATTTACATCAGCCGGGATATGTTCAACTTGTAAAGAAAAAGATCAAGCAAGAATTGTCACTATAAAGAAAGAGGAGGAAGATATGGACAAACAATTGAGAAGAGAGTTAGACGACGCTAATTCAAAAATCCTATATTTACAATATGACATTGAAGAAGCCAAAAAAAGTATCAAAAAGAAGAACTTATTGATAAAAGTGTTATTAGGAGTTATCGTATTGCTTTTACTTGGATTATTGTATACCTATTGTGCTAGTCCATCTTTCGGGACGATGGGGTATGATAAGGAGCAAACCAATCAGCATGAGGTAATCAATAATATTTCATCCGAATCAAAACCATCTTATGAAAATCGTCTGTTTCTTAACTCTGAAATTGTCGTAGGAGTTGAGGGGCGTCAATCGTTGGTTGTTGAATATAATAAGTCATACACCAATGTAGATTTTATTCCAAATGTTGATTGGGTAAAGGTCATAAGTAAAACTCCGAACTTAATACTTCAAGTACAACCATACGAGTCTGACGGAAGAAGAGAGGCCATAATTACAGCGAAGTATGGTCAATATAACGATACCCTAACAATAACACAAAAGAAGTAAATGAACCCATTTAAACACAAACAAATAGAAGAATTTACTGTTGCTGATTGCGAATTGTATATCAGCAAATATCCGTATGGGGAACATCTTATAGAGGTAAAAAGACATCTTAAAGAACTTGCGAAAGCACAACAAGACAAACTAAAGGAATGTACAAATAAATCAGAAACTAAGAAAATTCGCAAACCCCAAAGTGAGGGTAAAAGGGATTCTGGGAATGTGGTGTCTTCCGCTGCTCAAACAAACACTTCAAATGATATTGTAAAAACAATTTTTGCGTGGATTGGTATTATAGTCGTTGTTTTGGTCGTCGGAACAATTATAATAACTATTCTTAATGAAATCCTGCCTTATAATTGGTGGAATAAGTATAGATATATCATTTACCCTGCGGGATTAGCATTGGGGCGCTGGTTGCAAAAGGAATTTAACTGGTAAATAATTTATTATTCATAGAATTAGAAAATTACGCAGTTTGTAATATGAAGATAAAATCTATAAATGACCTTACATTGGCCGAATGTCAAGAGTATTTGGATACAAATCCCAATGGTGAGTTTGCTAAAAATGTTTATGAACGGATGTTAGAATTATCTCAAATTAATGAGGCAGACAAAGAGGGATGTTTAGATGTGCAAAAAGAGTTTATTAAACAGTTCAATCGTTTATTTGCTAAAAAACGATATTCAGAGGCTTTCTTATTATGTGTAAATTCCACCGCAAATCCATTATTATCATCTTGTGCACGAGATAAAGGAGAGTTTGTTATGCCATTTTTACAGAAAAAAGGTGTAATTAATGTGCCTGACAATATAAGTATGGACTTCATAATTGACATATTAATAAACAACGGATATGGGAAACTCAATCTTAAAAAGAATGGTTTGTTGTCCATATTCCCTAATGTGAGAATTGGACTGCAGGATAACATCATCACTGTAAAACTTCCAATTCTTCTAATAGTACTTGTTGTATGGATATATCCCTTATGTTTGTTACTGCCAATAACATTACCATTATTAATCTGTTCTCTAAAAAAACGTCGTAGAATTATTAGAATAATATGTAGTTCTTTGTTGCAACTTAACCGATAATAATTAAAATAACATATATATGGAATACAAAAAAATTGATGAGCTAAGTATTAGCGAATGCTGTGCTGAATTGAATATCGAAAGCCTGCAGTTGCCTACAATTCTAGAAAACATTAGCGGTCCACAGGAAATTGTCGACAGATTGAAGTCATTGGTCGATGCCGACATGTCTGCTTTTAAGTCGTGTTCTACGATAGAGCAATTCGAGAAATACCTTGAATTGTGGATAGATGGCTTACATAGAAGTGAAGCCGCACAAAGAGTTGCGCAGTTAAAAGCACAAGCGAAGGAGCTTGCTTTTTATAAAACAAACCAGAATTCTATCTCTGGTCTTGAAAGTTACATCAAAAAATATCCGAACGGTAGATTTATACAAGAGGCTAAAGATAGCCTTGCTAATAAAAAGAAAGCAAGGAAAATACGTAATATTATACTACTGATTATTGCTATTGTAATAGCCATTGTTGTATGCTTAATTAACTACTTCCCTGTGTCACACCTTGATGTTTCTGGCGATGTCTCTTTGGGTAAGAGAGGTGGAAACAAAACTATAACCATTTCAACAGACGCTAACGACATAAATATAGATGTACAAGAGTCATCGAACTGGATAGATGTTAATAGAGATGGGGGTACACTATCAATAAATGTTGTACCTAATACAGATGACGAAAGGAGTGCATATATTACTGTTAATACCTATTCATCATTCTTTGGTAAAAAATTTAATTGTATTTCAAAGACAATTAAGGTAAGTCAAAGTTCTGGTTTGCCCACTTATTTGAAAACTAATACTTCTGAAATTAGTTTTGACAAGTATGGAAATTGCTCGTCAAATCAAATCACTGCTACAACAGATGGTTGTGATTTACAAGTGTCAACTTCTGCATCTTGGTTCTCAGTATCAAAGAATATAACAGAAGATGGGGACAATATGGTCGCTTCTATCGTACTAACCACGGGCACTAATAATGAGGGCAGCAAAACCGGTGATGTTGTTATTAGATGCAATGATTATGTCGAAAAAGTTAAAGTATCGCAGGCATCAGGCCTAGCTACATACTTTAGAGTTGAAAAGACAAGTCTAACTATGGCAGAAGAAGGCAGTGGTGAAGGCATGTGTTATCCAATTGATGTGTATACAGACGGCACTTCGTGGTCTGTTTATAGTTCTCCAAGTTGGCTTACTGCATATGCAGATTTAGAGGACAAACGTCTTGAAATACAGGTACCAGCAAATACTGGAAAAATCAAATCCGGAACTATCACCATAAAATCAAATAATGGAGACCTTAGAGATATAAGCGTATCTCAAGATGGAGATCCTACTAATTTTGGTGCAGCAAAAAGTTCAATCAAATTTGGTACTTCGGGCGATTCTGAATATGTAACAATTTATAATGATAGCCACAAACAACCATCTATTTCGGAGTATGAATCTTGGATATCAACATCTGTTATCGACAAAAATAGAATTAAAATTTCTTGTAATCGTAATTATGATGATCCTCCAAGAAGTGGAACTGTGTACGTGAGTTGCGGAGACGAACAAGAGTCAATTACAGTAAAACAAGATGGATGGTCAAGATGTAGTAGTTGTGGTGGCGATGGCGAAAAGGATTGCCCCAACTTATATACCAATCCATGGACAACTGAATTTGGCTCATATGCATACGGCTGGGTAAATGGACAGCATGTATTAAGGCGTATGTATACATCTTGGACAGGTTGGATGGGAGCACCTGTTCCACAGGTCGAAGATCGCATTTGTTCTGTTTGTGGCGGTGATGGTCATGTAGAATGTTCAAAATGTGATGGAACTGGTAAGATAAAGAAATCATATTAAAATGACAGACCAACAAATCGTAAGTAACCTAATCATTGGTGACCACCGCACAATTAAGGACTTCTTCTTTGTGCGGTGCAAGCCGATGTTGATATACATTGGGCAGTACTTTTGTCAGCAGAAACATACGCCAGAGGAACTTATAGGGGAATTCTATGAGTTCCTCTCGGATGATAATTGGCACAAGTTAAGGATATTCAAATATACTTGTTCGCTAAATTCATATGTAACAATTATAGCGTCTCGATATTTCCTGCATAAGCGAGACAAGGAACTATTGCCATTGGATGAAAACATTGCACTTGTCAAGAACCTGCAAAATGATAGTAATGGGGAAGCTTTCTTCATGGAAGATCTCAATAAGATTATTAGGAGATTACAGCCTTTTGATAGATTCTTAGTCCAGCGCATCCTAATAGATGGCGAGAAGCCTGGCGACATTCTTGATGAGGCAAAAGTTTTAATGGCAAAAGATGAGAATTTAAGCACAGATGCTAAGACTGATACGCAATTTGCCGGATATGTTTACACTCGTTATAATCGGGTGAGAAAAGGTTTACAGAAACAGATGGTTGCAATAGGATATGGAAAATAATACAATTCAAATAAGTAACTTCGAACTGCTTGGTCGAGTGCTTGATGGTAAAGCAAACTTGAAGGAACGTAAGGCTGTATTGTTCAACATGTCAGATGCAGTCTTTGAAGAGTGTTTTATGGTTGCTTTGCGAGCAACGACATTGTTTAATGAAAAAGTTGAGGCTTATGAAACAGTTCAATAAAATATCAGATGAGGAATTAGCTGCATATCTTGAAGGTATGCTTTCAGATAAAGAATCAGCAATGGTTGATGCGGCTATGGATATTGATACGTTTGAGATACTGAATGTATCTCGTAGAGCTATTGATGAGTTCCCATCGGAGAATGTTATTTCACTCCCTTCCTGGGAAAATGTTGCAGCAGCTTCAATACGACCAATGTATGAGCCATTAGCTATGGCTGGATTCTTAGGTGATAGTAATGCTGATGAAACAGCAGACGAGGGAATAGAAGAAGATGATGAATAATGAATCGTAAAGTCGAAGAATTAAAGCAAAGTATCAATAAGTCGGTTATGATTTACATAATCGGCTGTTGTTGTTTTGTACTAGTCGCTTTGGCTTCTTTATGGTTTGGATACTATGTAATCCGTTATCATAATGATCACGAATTACCACTTCAACTTACGATTATATCTTTGGCCGGAGGTTTATTGCTATGGGAAATGGTAAAATCATTTCGTTTCAAGACCTCATTGCCTAAGACATTCCGACCAATAACAGAACAGGAATATCCTACACTGTTCGCTATTATAAACGAGGTTACGACTTCTCTGAATTTATCGCCTATTCGTAAGGTTTATATTTGCCCCGACGCAACTGCTGCGGTATTCATTCAGCCACAATTGCGAAATATACTCTTTGAGCCGAATAGGAATCTTGTGGTCGGTTTAGGGTTCTTGACACAGATGGATGATGACGAAATACAAGCGATGCTCTACCATGAGTTTGGGCACTATGTTCAAGAAGAGATGAGAAACTCAATATCAGTCTATACAATCGGACAGTTCTCTCAATCCTTTGTTTCAATTAAAGAATTAAAGAAACAAGGAACTTGGGAGACACAGATGAAGTTGCAATTATTGCTGTTTACCTATTTTGCTATATGGATTTGTAACCGCATTAACAAGGCATATTCTCGACTTGCCAAACAGATGGAATACGATGCCGATGATGTGGCTGTTAAATATGTAGGAGCATCTACATTACAAAGAGCATTACTCCATGCTGCGTGTATTCGATATAATTATGATGTTGTTCAATGGGGTATACAACAACTACAATCGCAAAATATTCGGGTTGACAATCAATATTTAGCATTGTCTTTTGTCGGAAATTACTCCCGACCAGCACGCCGTTTACTCTCAGAAGAGGTAGTAAAGCGAGTGGAACGATTAGGAAAGTTGGAACCAAGCAATACGATTGCCTCTAAAAATGTTCAGCAATCCGCATTATCATTAAATGAATATAGAGGAGAAGTACAGCAACTATGCCCCGCACTTCAATTCGCCCAATGGTTGAGACGGGGATTTGCAATATATACTCAACAAAAACTTTTAGAGACATCTGTTGAATTGGAAATTCATCTCGATAAGAAAAAACATAAACTTCCATATTTTGATGGTTCATACAAGATTCTTCTTGATGATAAGGAGATTGGTACGGGTAATTTCATCAAAGGATATACATTGAGGCGTAAAACATCACCTGGCAAGCATAAACTTACAGCCTATGCTCCATCAGGAATCATATCAACTCCTTTTGAGTTTGAAGTAGAGCAAGATAAATCATACCATATAGAGATGGATTATAAACTCCATGCAAAAGATGGAATATATGATGTATTTGCTAATAATATTAAGAAACTATGAGTTACTACAAATTTCGGGAATGTGATGATTTAAATATCTCCACACTAGAGAAACAAGAGATTTTCTTTCCCTCTATGGCACAGTTGAGCGATGCATTCGACGGCAAATTTACTCAAGATGAGCGATTGTTCGATGACCTACAACAAAAAATAAAAAGACGTTATGTATATTGCTTATTTGAGGGAGATGAACTATCAGTAAGAGATAATCGTCTTATGTGGGATTATTATGCAGATGGGCATAAAGGATTCTGTATTGAATATAGCTCACAGATCTTAGATGGATATAAGCCATATGATATTGTAAATAATATTCAAGAGAATGTTTGGATGAGGGTCAAGTATACAGAATCAGCACCTGAAACAATCCGAATTGAAGATAATGTTGAAGGGCTGCTCGCAGAAGTGTTAAGGACTAAGAATAAGCAGTACGAACACGAAAACGAAGTTCGGCTTCTACTACACTCTTCTGATATAGTCAAAGGATGTGTAAAGACAACCAATGCTATTACGCATATTTATTTGGGATGTAATATTACTCCAGAAGACAAAAAAAGATTGATTCAAATTACAAAGAACTTAAAAATTCCTTGTTCGCAAATGAAAATTGAAAGTGGGACATACTGTCTCTCCTGTGAATTGATTTTTGATCCCAAATTATCTGGCAGTGAATAGTATTAAATAGACAGATTGATAATTAAAAGTAGAATCTTAATGATAGATTCTGCTTTTTTTTACTCATAATGTAAAATGAAAGTCTATGAAAAGAATACTACTATTAATGCTACTAATGACTTCGGTATACATAGTACTCGCACAAAGCGATTATTATATAAAGAAAGCTCAGAGTTATCAGCGAGAAGCAGAATATTATCAGAAGAAAGCTGATGGCTATCGTCGCGAAGCTGCATACTATCTCAAAAAGGCAGAAGGATACCAACGCGAGGTAGCGTATTATACAAAGCGTGGCGACTTGCATCGTGCGAAGACCTACTCTCGTTATGCCGAGAACGAGATGGATAAGTATGAAACACAATTGCGATATGCAGCCCAGGCAGATGATAAAGCTGCAATGTATCTTCGTTGGGCTGCGGATGCATTAAGAAAACAATAGGACTATTTATGGTAACAGATAATCGTATAGGCAAAGATTGTTGACGAGATGCCAGTGAAAGATGAAGAATAAATGATAGAATTGTAGTAACTTTACTATCTGAAATTGAACTTAATGAAACTATGATGAAACTCAGAAACCTATACATAAGATGGAAAGTGTGGCGAGGTAAGGTGTTGTGGGTAACCCGTTATTTAGACGATGTATTCCACAAACGAATGGTGATCATTCATTGCAAGAATCTGTGCAAAGGTGATATATTGATTGATGATCGAGGCAAGAACGGAACAAGTGAGTTCGAGGGCGAGTGGATACAATTTGGATCAGAGAGATTCCCTGATTGGAAATCAGTTCTTGACTATCTCCTTCCTAATGTCGATTGATAGATTTAAGAAGCATTTTACTCTATATTATCAAACAAACGAACTATGAGCAAATTTTGGAATAAAATATTCGGGAAGCGACAAAAAGAGACGGTCGCAGAGGTAAAACCACAGCGAGAGTTAACTGACGATGAGAAACACTCGTACCGTTATTTCTTGCAATATAGGTTTATCCCCGACCTCGTTGCCGGTGTATCAGAAGGGAAAATATCTCCAAATGCCATTATGGCAACAGAGGGGTGGGAAGACTTTATGAAGAAACATGTAGATGAGAATTTCTTCCTGGAATGGGATGAGTTGCATTGCGATGGAATAAAGATAAACGATACATACATGATGGTTCTCTACATCTTCCCAGAGCCTCGACAGGTTCCGGAGGCTGCTTTTGGTGCAGTGCTGATTAACACTACCAATAACAATGCGAAATATTATACGTTGGAATACTCCTTTGATGGTGCGTTGGTGCTGGGCAGTATGGACCAAACTACGCATAGCAATTATGGAAATCTCGAAAATCCCGGTTTGAGAAGTTTTATAAATTGGGTTGTTGCGAGAGCTCAGGAGCAAAACCGACAATGAGTACAACACTTCCGAAAGAAGATGAAGAAAAAACAGTGTCATAGAGATAGAAATTCATAAAACTATGCTCTATTCTATAAGACGAACAATAAAATTCAAGCGATATGTTGATTACAATTTCACTTTTGATTCTTGCTTACCTGATAATGGGTAAGGATATTAAGCCACTTTTGGAGCGCGTAAAGAATATTGATTGGAATAGCAAGATAAACGCTTTGATGGACAAGTTGCGTCCGTGGGCATTGAAGGCCGGGCGTACTGCAACACGCCCGATGCTGCAATTCTATTATGTAATGGAGGATGAGAAGACATCTACACTCGATCGCGTTCTTGTATATGCGGCTATCGTGTATGTTATTATACCTATTGACTTTGTTCCGAGTTCTGTATATAAGTTTCTTGGAGTTCTGGATGACGGTGTAGCGATGCTCTATGTTTACAAGAAAATAAAAGAGAAGATTACACCCGAAATCAATGCAAAAGTCAAGGAGACTCTCGATGAATGGTTCGGGGTCGAATATGAAATGATAGAAGAGTAATTATATCATTTCATCAAGAGTTAATTCAGACATTATAAACAATTATATAAATTTGTATAGTTATGGCAATGGGAACGCAAATCAGAATGTTTGAAAGACGAGGCGACAGCACTCCTCGTTATCGTATGGAACTACCGATAGTCTCACTACCTGCAGTAGAGGCTTTTGCAAAGCGATATAATATTCCGCAGGTCGAATTAACTGTGGGATATATGGACTTCTTGCGAGAGATAAGCAAGGAAGATTTGAGAACCTGGATAAAAGACGGGTATATCTCCAAGTTAAAACCTGAATTAAAATCATGGTTAGATGGAGAAAAAGAATTTGAAGTTGTTGATATTCTTTGCTATGAATGGTACTACGAATAAGAAACTGATAGAAGATTGAAACTATGAATAAGCCTCACCTTTCCAAATACATGCTTGTTGCAGATATCATTATCTGTACTATCATGTTCTTCCTCATTCTACACGACAATGTACAGAGCGGAGTACCGAGCCTTTTCATACTGTCATTTCCGTTGCTCAGGATATGGCTTGGCTTTATTTTGTACCGCAAGAGCAATCTGGCATCGGTACCGATTGTCTTGTTGGGCCTGATGACAATATTCGCTGTTTCTGCCACACACAGTTACAGGGAGATTGCATTCTCTTTGTTTACAATGCCATGGGTCACTCTACTCATGAAAACATCTGCACTGTTCGATGTACGGTTTATTGAGGCATGCGACTTCCAGAACCTCTTATGGGAATTATACAACAACTCACTCATATTCATTATAATAGGTTGTATCTGGCTTATAGGTATTCCATTGGCCGTATATGTGTACAGGATATACAAGAAACAGCTCCGCCCCAGCCGCATTGGAATATGGAAAAGCATCGGGTTGCACGCATATATTCTTGCAGCAATACTATGTGCTGCAATAGTAATGAAAATAAGCAGCATTGGTACGGGAGTGCTTTCGTTTGCAGTAATGACACTGCTTGCTCCGGCAATATTCTACCGTGGGAGATACAACTCTTTATTAAGACGTCACGAGATTGCCGTATTGCTGGTTTTTGCGATGTTCGCAGTATGCTATGTGTGTTCATTGGGCCTGGAAGAGAAAACGGTAATTTGTACATGCATGTTTCCTGCAGCTTTCTATTTCCTTGTGAACTGGTATATGCATAGAAAGGCTGTTGCCAATGAGTATGTAATGATTATTGTTGCGTCTGTAATATTCTGGTTTGCACAATATACAACAGGAATGATACGCATTGCATTGCTGATATTCTCATTTGCATTGATAATGATTCCCACGGTCCGTTTCGCCGACACTACCGGCAAAAGGATGGCTGGTGCCGGGCTTTATGCAATGATTGCATTGCTCATCCCCGTAATGGCTATCGGATATAATCCGTTCTCGGTACTGGAAGCAAGGCGTGTCGGGCATTTCGACAGTTACTCATGGGCAAAGAACGGATTGTTGGCTGTAAAAGGCGAGAACGGATACGGTTTGAGAGACAGATATCAGATGATTCTCCCGGCAGAGTATCAGTATATCGAGATTATGCTGCCTTCAAAGCCATATTGCATGGTTACCAAAGAGGGAAAACATCGCATATATGACATAGAACGCCACGAACTTGTCAGCGAGGAGTGGTTCAACGACATAGTTCCTTGCGGTAATAATATCTATTGCCTGAAATCGGACAAGGGAGAAAAATATCTGGTTCTTCCTATGTACTACAGCCATTATAGCGAAGAGCAACCGGCAACAATCTCAAATGAACTGCCTGCAAAAGAGAAGTGAGCGATAGAATCCATACAAATAAAATGACAATACCTTTTGACCATAAACATATGATGAAGAAGAGGTATATGCAGTCATCAACACCGATCTTGAGATAGTAGAGCCGTTCCGTCCGATAGAAGATGTAAAGGCATACCTTGACGAACTGAGAGAGAAGAAAAGAGTTGAAAAGAGAAATGGGTTATAACCATAGAACCATTACTGTTATTATGATAAACAATAAGTTCTCAAGAATTTTAATCGTTACCCTGTATTTTGTTATCCTTGCATCCCATTTTGCATTGTCGGCATATAATGATGGCAGAGAATATGAAGGCAGGGATAACTGTCATGAACTGGCAGGTGCAGACGGATATTTCAAGGAGTATTACAGTTTTACGTTTTCAATGGAGAATGTAAATAAAGTACAACGGATAGAGTCGCTTGCAATTTGGGGTATCATGCTTTTTCCCTGGATAGTGTGGGCATTGCGTAAGCAAGGTTTTACAATGACGTGGTGGCGTTGGCTATTGCTGTTATCCACTGTATCTGCCGTATCCCTTGTATTGTATATGGAGATTTGGAAATCGACACACTATGGATGGTATGACATAAATATCCTTGAAGGGAATGATGGCCCGGGCTGGTGGGTGTTTTTCAAGAATGCCGGAATTTATGGAATAATGGTCTGTTTCCTTTTTTCAATATCATGGATACTGTACGTATCTATAAAAGGAGTGTTATGCCTATATAAGAGCATAGCAGCAAGAAAGGGAAAATAGCCAGAAGAAAATATTGGTGCATCATCCCCTACTCTTTTGTAAATTTATAATGGAATTTATTCCCGAAATAAAATAGAAAAGCTAACTTCGCGGAATAACAGCAAGATAGATGACAATGGAGGAGATTCTGATTTTTACTGACGAAGAGAGGAGAGAGGTCCAGGAGCTTGAAAAGAAGTTAATAGAGAACACAGACGGCGGTATTCCTGATGCTGACTACGAGTTCATCAGAGGCAAGATAGGAACAGCCATATCCGAAGGCAGGATTGTACGTGATACGCTTGGATTCAATCCCGTTGTGACAGACATGCAGACCGCATCCCTTGTTGGGCAGGAAATAGGATTCCAGCACGAAATCGTCACAAGCATTCTGCTCAACCGTTGCGTTCAGGCAGGCTGTGTAAGCATTGATGAGGTAAGGGGGCAGTTCGGGGAGAATGCAGCAAAGATACTCACTAACCTTGCGCAGATAAATTCCCTTTATGCAAAGAGCCCTACAATAGAGACCGAGAATTTCAGGAATCTGCTGCTCTCCTTCACCAACGACATGCGAGTCATACTCATTATGATTGCAAGCCGTCTGGTACTGCTCCGCGCGCTGTTCAGCCACGAAGACACAGATGCACGCATCATGGTTGCCCGCGAAGCTTCGAAGCTGTACATTCCGCTCGCACACAAGCTTGGTTTCTACAAGCTGAAGTCGGAGATGGAGGACCTTGCCATGCGATATACCGAAAGCGAGGTATATGCCGAATTGAGCCGCAAGCTTGAGGAGACAGCCGCATCGCGCGAGGACTACATGGCATCATTCATAAAGCCGATAGAGAGGCAGCTTAAGATGATGCCTCACATAAAGTATCGCATAAAAGGACGCACAAAGTCAATCAACTCCATATGGCAGAAGATGAAGAAACAGCATAGGCCGTTCGAGCAGATATACGACCTATTTGCCATTAGAATAATCATCGACAGCGAGCCAAAGAACGAGAAGAGCGAATGCTGGCAGGTATATTCCATTGTTGCCGACATGTACACCCCCAACCCGCACCGTCTGCGCGACTGGCTTTCGGTACCAAAGAGCAACGGTTATGAATCGCTGCACACAACAGTAATGGGCCCCGAAGGACGCTGGGTCGAGGTACAGATACGTACAGAGCGCATGGATGCCGTTGCCGAGCATGGACTGGCGGCGCACTGGCGATACAAAGGCATACAGAGCGAAAAGGGGCTTGACAATCTGTTGGCTTCGATACGCGATACACTGGAGAACATGAGCGAGGAGAACCTTACCGACAGCAAGTTCAAGATGGAGCTGTACAAGGATGAGATTTTCATTTTCACTCCTCGTGGCGACCTCTACAGGCTCCCGAAAGGAGCTACGGTGCTCGACTTCGCCTTCAGCATACACACCGGGCTTGGATGCAAGTGTACCGGCGCGCTTGTAAACGGGCGCAATGTGCCTATAAGGCATGCCTTGAACAATGGTGACCAGGTAGAGATCATTACATCGAACAGCCAGACTCCAAAACAGGCATGGCTCAACATCGCACAGACCGGAAGAGCAAGGAGCAAGATTCGCCAGGCAATGAAAGAAATCATTGCCCGCCAGGCCGACATGGGACGTGAGGCTGTAGTACGCAAGCTGAAGAACCACAAGATAGATTTTGACGAGTCCATCATGGACCACCTTATACGCAAGATGGGCTTCAAGAGGCTTACCGACTTCTACCAGAATGTTGCGGACGGCACCATTGACATGGCCGATATACTAAAGAGATACCAGGCCCTGCTCAACCCAGAAAGCGAAAACGGAGAACAGCCGCGCAGTGCCGACGGCTTCACATTCATCAGCGACAAGGATTCAAAAGGCTCGTCCGACGTGCTCGTCATTGAACGCAACCTCAAAGGTGTCGATTACAAGCTGGCGCGTTGTTGCTCCCCTATCTTCGGTGACGAGATATTCGGTTTCGTAACCATAAACGGAGGCATATCGATACACCGCAAGGACTGCACCAACGCAAGACAGCTCATTGAACGCTATCCCTACCGTGTAATTGAGGCACGCTGGAGCGACATGGACAACAACAGCACCCTTTTCCCGGTGACGTTGCGTATTGTAGGACACGACGACATTGGCGTTGTGAACAACCTCACATCGCTAATCTCTCAGGAGAAGGATGTTACAATGCGAGGCATAAACATAGAATCGCACGACACGCTATTCTCCGGCACGCTTTCTCTGCTGATAAACGGCAACATGAAACTCAACAAGCTCATTGCCAAAATAGAAGGAGTAAAAGGTGTAAAACAGGTAAAGAGAGGTTAAAAAAGGTATATTTTAGACTATATACTGCAAAAAAGAGTAACTTTGCAGATGTATTAAGGAAAAACATACAGTTATGAAAAAGACATTATTATTGCTTTTGGCGGTTACGTTCGCCATTGGCATTCAGGCGGACGGCAAGAAAAAAGCCGATATGAGATTCGACAAGACAACTATCGATCTCGGACAGATAACAAACGATTCACCGATAAAGGAGTGTTACTTCACATTCACCAATACCGGCAATGCCGATCTGTACATCCACCAGATAATTACATCGTGCAGCTGTACAGGCCGCAAGTACCCTACCCATGCTATCAAGCCTGGGGCAACAGACACTATCTTTGTAACATACAATGCCGAGAACAAGTCTCCACGCAGATTCAGGACAAGCATCACGATACACAGCAACGCTGTAAATGAGATGACAAAACTCTACCTTAAGGGCGAGATTATGCCAAAGGAGGTAAAGGAGAACGAAGCCATCGAGATTGAAGAGTAAGAAAACATCCTATTATTATATACAAAACAGGCCACGGAAATGCCGTGGCCTGTTTTGTATATAGGTTCTACCCTACTTGAGAATTACCTTTTCACCGTCAATAATATAAATGCCTTTCGTAGGATTCTCAATCTTGCGTCCCTGCAAGTCATAGATACCTTTTTGAACAGCATTGTCATCAGCAGTGTCATATACAGTATCAATAGATGTAGGAACTGCACTCATGGCCGCAATATCAACATCCACTGCTGCAGGGAACAAACGCTCCGGATCATAGAACAACGCGCAGCTCTCGACCATAGTCTCAAGTGTAGGCTCTACCATGCCATTGAAAATCTCATTGCCGTTGAGGATAATCCTTACGGGTTGCGACAGGTCATACTCGTTCTCGTTCAAGTAGATTCTTATTTTTCCCTTCCTTGCTTTGGAATACTTCTTGCTGAAGAACATTTCTATACCCCCCTGAGTATATGTCGTTGAATAGTTGACAATATTTGCATTCAGTTCAATCGTATTGCCATCTCTCTTCAGTTCATAACATGCACGTGCATTAGAGCTTGTTGTAGAATTAGCAATGACCTTAATATTATAGAAGGCCTCGCGGTAACGTCCGTACATGGCATAATTCTCCCAATATACATAGTCGGGATGTGCATCACGGGTGAACTGTGCAAGCCATGGCGTAGTAGGTTTATAGTCAATGGTATGGCCTTCACCTTCAATAACCTCTATATTATGGTTATAGTAACCAGGATGCGCAGCTTCGAGTTCATCGGCAACCTCAAGAGCCTTCTGAGTGAGAATGTTTCTTCCGAAGCCGTCATCCAAAGCACCTGTACGCAATGAGAATGCAATGTTAGCAACATTCTCCATAGGAGCATTCTTGAGCGGCTCGCCACCAGCCATAGGGCCAGCACCAGCAAGATAGTCGGCATAGAATGATGCCAGGCGCTGACTGCCGTATGCACCCTCAGAGATTCCAAAGAAATATATCTTGTTAGGGTCGATATTCTTGCTCAGGAAGGCCAGACGCAACAATTTCTCCCATGCCCACTGCTTGCTCTGGATAGCCCAACGGTAGTACTCGCCGTACGCATTGGGTATCTGCGGCACAAAGTATATGCCAGGAGAATAGAAACGGCGGAGAGAGAGTCCAATACCGGTTTCCCACTCCTGTGCTTTGTCACCGGAACCATGCATATAGAGGAAAAGTGGATATCTTTTTTCTGCATCGAATGATGGATACTCGTTACATCCATAGTAATATGGCATAGTTGCGTTCGGTTCAAGTGAAGAGGGGAGAACCCATGAACCGCTTTTGCGGTTTTCAAGGATATCCAGTTCTATCAACTTCTCCTCTTCATAATTCTCTACAGCACTTTTCCATATACCCCACACCTTCTCTCTCACTGATGATATGTCGTTGTGGGAAAGCATAGCATCGGCAACATCGCCGGCCTCTCCGCCATCCAGAACCGAAACAAAACGATCATAGATTTCCTTCTCGCGTTGCGAGTCAATAATCTCCTGGGCACCCGACGGAACAGCCGCCAATGAGCCGAAAAACAGAATAGTTAAGATTTTTTTCATTATTAAGAAGTATTTATATGTTATTCAAACAGATTCATAAGCCTTCGCTTTACAGCCTCGGTATTCAGCAATATATCGATAAACTCCTTTGCCGCACTCTTCTGGTATGCACCTTCGAGACGCAAGAGCGATGCTTCCATTACATTGCCAGGCTCATCCAGAGGAATGGCCTTAAAACGCGTCTTGCCGAAAACAGCCGAAGTTGAGAGTATCGTAGCATAGTTTCCTGTAGCGACCATCTGCAAAAGGATATTCGTTTCGTTGAGTTCGAGCTTATACACAAGTTCTATATTCTTTCCGTCAACAAGCTTGTCGAGCATGGTACGTGCTTGAAGCCCTTTTGACGGGAGAATAAGCGGCTTGCCCGACAGTTCGCTGAGTTTTATCTTCTTGCACGAAGCCAAAGGATGCTCCTTTGAAACGACAAGGGCTAATGTATTCTCGAAAAGCGGCATGGAATCCACGTCGGGAGCATCGGAAAGCGGCTTGTACGATAGGATAAAATCGACCTTATGCTCACGCAACAGCACCAGGAGTTCGTCAACGGTCTTATAGAATATCTCCAGCTTTATGCCGGGAAATGTCTTCATAAAACTTATCAGACCCTCTGTAAGAACAGTGCTCAGGCTGTACGTGACACCTACACGCAATGTGCCTGTCTTAACGTGCTGCAGGTCGTGCAGACGCTGCACGCCGTCCTCGGCATCAAGTATAGTCTTGCGCGCAAACGGAAGGAATTCTTCTCCGGCTTCGGTAAGCGATATATGCCGGCTATTGCGCAGGAAGAGTTCGAAGCCCAATTCATACTCCAGTTGCTTTATCTGCTGCGAAAGTGTACTCTGTGTAATATACAGGTGCTTTGCAGCTACAGAGAAGTTGAGATATTCGGCACTCTTTACAAAATATTTTAATTGTCGAAGTTCCATATTATAATACAATGTTCGCGAGTGCGAATATAAGAAATCCGCCACACAAAACCTCTATTCTTCTTAAAAAAGAGGGCTGCGTGGCGGAAAATATGATATATCAGGTTATCAGAAACCTATGAAAATAAGCATTGCGTAACCGAGTACGATACCCAAGATACCAACAATGATACCAACCTTCATCATATCCTTCTGCTCGATGAAACCGGTTGAGTGAGCGATGGCATTAGGAGGTGTACTGATAGGCAGAATCATTGAAACTGATGATGCTATTGCAATACCTACCAACATTGCCTGAGGACCGCCTACACCGTCAAGCGCAGTACCAAGACCGCTTGCAACCACACCAAGCACCGGAACAAGCAACGATGTTGCAGCCGAGTGAGAGATGAAGTTAGAGAAACCGAAGCAGATGAGACCTGCAAGAATCATCACTGCAATCGGAGAGAAGTTGTCGAATGGCACTGACTGGACGATAAGGCTGCTAAGGCTTGCTGAGCCCTCACCCTTATAGTTGAGCGCAACACCGAGTGCGAAACCGCCGGCAACCATCCATAGAACGCTCCAGTTGATTTCCTCAAGGTCACGGCGTGTAAGGATACCTGTAGCACAGAATATTGCGATAGGAATCATTGCAACAACGTTTGTATCGATTCCCCACATATCTGTACCGAACATCCACATGAAGATTGTCAGCACAAAGGCAACGACTACCGACCATGTCTTGTAGTCCCAACGGATAGTACCCTCAATCTCAATCTTTATGTTCTTCTGCTTGAACGGGAAGAGAATACGCAGAAGAATCCATGCGAGCACAAGAAGCAGGATAACGAACGGAGCCATCTTTATTGTCCAGTCAACGAAGCTGATTCCCATGCCCTGTGAAGCAAGGTAGTCGAGTGCAATCATGTTAGGAGGCGTACCGATAGGAGTAATCATACCTCCGAGGTTAGCACCTACAGGAATTGCAAGCGCAAGAGCTATACGGCCCTTTCCGTCAGCAGGAAGAGAACGCAGTACCGGTGTAAGGAATGCAAGCATCATGGCAGCCGTAGCTGTGTTGCTCACGAAAGCCGAGAATATGGCTGTAACAAGGATGAAACCAAGAAGCACAATCTCAGAACGTGTGCCGAAAGGCTTGAGAAGGACACGGGCGAGAGCAACGTCAAGTTTAACCTTTGTCAAGCCGATTGCAAGCACGAAACCACCGATAAAGAGCATGATTGTCGGGTTAGAGAAACATGCAAAGATGCTCTTGAAAGGAACAAGGCCTACTCCGTCCTCTGGACGCAGGAAACTGAATGCACTTGTCGATACGGTGAACAGCATCACTGTTACGACAATCATTGATGTCACCCACGAAGGCATTGTTTCGGTAAGCCACATGAGGGCTGCAAAGACGAACAATGCAATGATGCGCTGGTGAATGTCGGTCAATCCTTCGATTCCGAACGACTCGGCAGGAACAAGTGCCACTACCAAAGAAAGAGCTACTATGAAAAGCAGCTTGATTGCATTAAGAGGAAGTTTTCTCTCTCTCTTGTGGGATTTTTTCTTCTGGATTTTCTCCAGGATCTTGTATCCCGTAAAATTCTTAAACATAATTGGTTAATTTATTGATGATATATATTATTTCCCTAAAATGCCTAATTATGAAATTTTGCACAAATTTACTATCTATAATTTTCTTTCACATTACGAATCCATTTGTTTTTACGATAGTTGGTATCGTATTTAACGATAGATTGCAAAAAACAAGAACCTTCGGCAATACGTTATTGAATATACTTTTGCAGAAAAGAAAGGATAATAATGAAAAAAGCACTATCTTTGCATTTTATTGCAATAGTAGGCAACAATCGTATGTGACGCGGAAGAGAGTACACCCGTCACATTCGGCGATTGGACCTTTTGCAATCAACACACTATGTACAAACAACTTAGAGAAGTGATATTCTAAATGAAAGCATTTGTATTTACAGGACAGGGAGCGCAGTTCAGCGGAATGGGCAAGGAACTGTACGAGAACAACCCTGTTGCAAAAGAATATTTTGAAAGAGCAAACGCGATTCTCGGTTTCCGCATAACCGACATTATGTTCAACGGCAGCGACGAAGAACTGAAGCAGACAAGAGTAACCCAGCCGGCTGTGTTCATACACTCAGTCGTATCGGCATTGACAATGGGCGAAAGCTTCAGGCCCGACATGGTTGCCGGGCATTCGCTGGGCGAGTTCTCGGCACTGACAGCAGCCGGCGCACTTACATTCGAGGACGGGCTCAAGCTTGTTTACAAACGCGCCCTTGCCATGCAGAAGGCATGTGAAATGCAGGAATCGACAATGGCGGCAATACTTGGACTCGACGACAAGAGTGTTGAAGAGATATGTGAAGGCATCAATGCAAAAGGCAACATTGTGGTTGCGGCAAACTACAACTGCCCCGGACAGATTGTCATTTCGGGAAGTATAGAAGGAGTCAGCGAGGCATGCGAAGCACTCAAGGCGGCCGGTGCCAAGAGAGCGTTGCCGTTGAGCGTCAGCGGAGCATTCCACTCCCCTATCATGCAGCCGGCAAAGGAGGAGCTTGAAGCGGCTATAATGGAGACAGAATTCAGCACACCGTGCTGTCCTGTATTCCAGAACGTCGATGCGAAGCCTCACACCAATCCCGAAGAGATTAAGGCAAACCTCATTGCACAGTTGACTGCACCGGTCCGCTGGACAGCCACGATAACAAACATGATAAATGCCGGTGCTCAGGAATTCGTAGAGTGCGGGCCGGGCAATGTACAGCAAGGATTAATAAAGAAGATAAAGGCCGCTATAGGCGAATAAACAAAGAAACTGCAAGTATCATGTCAAAGATAATCATCTATCAGCTTCTGCCACGACTGTTCGGAAACAGTACCGAAAGATGTGTCGCAGGCGGTACAATCGAGCAGAACGGTTGCGGAAAATTCAATGACATCATTCCAAAGGCACTGCGTGCGATACGTAACCTCGGTGCCACTCACGTGTGGTACACAGGAGTGATTGAACACACCACACGCACAAGCTACGAGGCATACGGCATTCCGGCCGACCACCCTGCAACAGTAAAGGGCGAAGCCGGCTCGCCTTACGCCATAAAGGACTATTACGACAACGACCCCGACCTGGCAGTCAATGTAGGCAAACGCCGCGAAGAGTTCAAGGCACTTGTTGACCGTACCCACAAGGCCGGGCTCAAAGTCATCATGGACTTCATCCCCAACCATGTGGCACGTCACTACCATAGCGACAACATGCCCGAAGGCACATACAGCTTCGGCGAGCACGACGAGAACAACCTGTTCTTTGCCGGGCACAACAACTTCTACTACCTCGGCAACCAGTCATACGGCTGCAATATCGACGCAAAGGACTGCGCCGACGAGGAGTACAGCGAGACACCGCTGCGTGCTACAGGAAACGACTGCTTCGGTTCTCCATCGCGCAACGACTGGTACGACACCGTAAAGCTTAACTACGGAATAGACTACCGCACCGGCAACCGCCAGTTCTCGCCCGTACCCAACACATGGGTCAAGATGCTGAAGATACTCCGTTACTGGGCATCACAAGGCATTGACGGATTTCGTTGCGACATGGTAGAGATGACTCCTGTCGAGTTCTGGAACTGGGCTGTTACAAAGATAAAGGAGGAGTTCCCTGGAATTGTATTCATAGGAGAGATATACCAGCCTCATATATACCGTTCTTTCATCAAGGATGGAGGCTTCGACTATCTATATGACAAAGTCGGGCTTTACGACACGCTCAAAGGTGTAATGAGCGGACAGGCATCGGCAAACAACATCAGCTGCACGCTGCAGAGCACAGCCGACATACGCAGCCACATGCTCACATTCCTCGAAAACCACGATGAACAGCGTATCGCTTCGGACTTCTTCGCTGCCAACGCAGAGCGTGCACTCGCAGCACTTATCGTGTCGGCAACTATAGACACCCAGCCGTTTATGCTTTATGCAGGACAGGAACTGGGAGAGCGCGGTATGGACAAGGAAGGATACAGCGGCGTAGATGGGCGCACTACCATATTCGACTACTGGAGTGTGGATACCCTAAGACGCTGGAAGGGTGACGGCAGCTATAGCGGAGAGATGTTGACAGAACAGGAGAAGAGCCTGCAGTCGTACTACTCGCATCTTCTTAACCTCTGCAACAGCGAAAAGGCTCTTTCAGAAGGACAGTACTACGGACTCCAGTATGCCAACCCCCACTGTGACAAATACGACAGCAACCATATCTTCTCCTACCTTCGCGGAACTGAGAATGAGCTGTTGCTTGTCGTAGCCAACTTCAGCGGCAACGACAAGGAGTGCGAGGTAACGATACCCGAAGAGGCATTTGCCTTCTTTGGAGCAGCCTACGACAACGAGACCCACAAGGTCAAGGAGCTCATAAGCGGCAAGAGCATTGAGATCTTCGCCAATCCGCACGACAAGGTTGCAATAACCGTACCGGCTAACAACGGAGTGATAATAAGAATAAAATAATATAAAGATGAAGAAGTTTCTGACAGCAATGCTATTGTTTGTTTCAATGGCAGCGACAAATGCACAAGTCAAGCTTGACATTACAACAATCGAAGAGATTGTAAAGAACGAACAGCAATACTACAACGACATTCTTGCCCTTTACAAGAATGACGACCCCTACCTGCGTGTCGATGACATTGCCCTGCTCTACTACGGGCAGACGTTCAGCCCCAACTACAAGCCTGGCACCGACAGCAACGAGAAAGAACTGAACAGGCTTTATGACGAAGGAAAGCATATCGAGGCTTATGAGCTCGCACAGAAGATTCTGGAGTACAACCCGGTCAGCCTCAACGCGCTCTTCAAGATGATAAAGACCTCTCAGGCACTCGCCCGCACAAAAGAGGAGTTCGAGACATACGTAAAGAAATTCTATGGCATCATGGGCATGATAACGCAGTACGGTGACGGCAAGAGCAGCCAATCGCCGTTCACAATCATCACACCTGAGGACCAGGACTACGTAATGTACGGCATGCTCAACATCAAGAGAGAAATCACACGCGAGTTCGACAAGGAATCCCTATGCAACATCATTCTTGTTGAGCCATCCGAAGAGTTCCCCTCAAGACGAATATACTTCGATTTTGAACTTTTCCTGAAACATGCTTCAAAGAAAAAGTAAGAACAACGAAGGTGTGCAGGATTTGCACACCTTTATTATATAACACACAACAATCGGTTCTGTATGTTGCGAAGAATTTTCAAGTGGTTGCTCATTACAGTCATCACTTTTATGGTACTTTCGGTACTATGGGTGATAGCCTACCGCTTTATACCCGTACCGGGCACACCGCTCATGCTCATACGCAACATAACTGAAGATATCCCGGTAAAGCATGAATGGACTCCGTTGGAGAAGATTGCACCCGACATGCAGCTGGCAGTAATTGCAGCCGAGGACAGCTACTTCATGCAGCATAGCGGCTTCGATTGGGAACAGATAGAAAAAGCCCAGGCCGATGCCAAGAAAGGAAAGAAACTGCGCGGAGCAAGCACCATAAGCCAGCAGACCGCAAAGAATGTCTTTCTATGGAACGGACGTTCATGGCTGCGAAAAGGGCTTGAAGCATATTTCACAATGCTCATTGAACTCTTGTGGAACAAGGAGAGGATAATGGAAGTCTATCTCAACAGCATAGAGATGGGGGAAGGACTCTATGGCGTAGCGGCTGTAGCCGAAGCCAACTTCAATAAGAGACCGGACAAGCTCACCCGCAAGGAGTGCGCCCTCATAGCAGCAACACTGCCAAACCCCAGGAAATTCAGTTCAAAGAAGCCTTCGAAATACATACGCAAGAGACAGGCTGCCATAATAAAGAACATGAAATATATCGAGAAGACGAATCTCCACAAGAAAATCAAAGAATAGAACAATACACGGGCGACCGGATTTATTCCAGTTGCCCGTGCGCATTTTTGAATAATTGTCAGCTGTTATCCGATTTCATTACATCAGCAGGTGCTCCAGTACCGCATCCCAATCGGGGAATCTCTCCGAGCCGAAATGAATCCACTCGCCCTGGAACTCACTGGCACCGTTCTTGCCTCTGTCGTCGATAAGGTAATCACCCTGCAGCAGCTCCTTATGGTGAGTCAGAATCACTCTTTTGTGGAACACCCCGTTCAGATACTTCTTCACCCATTCTATCTTGTCGCTTGCAGCCGTAGGATTGTTCCAGGGAGAAGTAGAGAGAATATACACATCGTAATGCTTTGCCAGAAGCTGTACAGTCTCTATTGCACCCGGCACCGGCTCCATGAGTGCAAACAGCCCAGGAGTCTCATCTATACGACCCTCATAAAGTTTCTTAGTCTCCTCACTTAGCTTTGCAACACCGGACTGGAAATCAACGATAACCCCATCCATATCAAAAAACAGTCTTTTTCTGCTCATATTAGTGCTTATTATTTATGTATTACAAATATGTTTGTTATTTACTTCGAAGATACGAATAAACAAGCGAAAATATGAAACTTGCTTCAATATTTTCACAGCGACTGCAAAAAGTAACTCCACTTAAGTGAAGATACAAAAAAACGGGCAAAAATTGTGCAAGCGAATGGCAAAGTTTGCACATACCGATAATCAAGATTACTTTTGCTACTAAAATAACATTTATGCACATTTTGCATATTACTCATATTGACTTATGACCACCGAAACACCGATGCTTAACGACCATAATAAACAGGAGTACCCTCCTATGCATAACGAAGAGCAAAATCACGAATTAAAAATGACAAAAGGTAAAACATATCGCTACGATGATGAATTCAAAGCAAAAGCACGTGCTCATCAGTTCGCATTTAGGGAAAGAGAGTTGAACAATTACTACGACGAGAAGAACCCGCAAGTGATGCTTACTCCCGATGCGGCAAAAAAAGGATTGATATTTTGCGACACATACAGGGGCTTTATTCAAAATAAGTTTAAATCATTTGGAACGTCGGCTCTTTTTTCAAATATGCTAAGGAGCGAACATATTCCATACAACATATTTACCCCTATGGAGAAAGACTTAAGTGCTGCAACAGCACTGTTCAACGAGGTTATCGGAGGAGGTATTTCACGCATAGATAAAATACATATTGAATTTGCAGGCAAATCACCAGACAGAAGCGAATATTTGAAAGATGGTACATCTTTCGACACTTTCATTGAATACACAACGACAGAAAATGCCAAAGGTGGCATTGGCATTGAAGTGAAATACACAGAAAATGGCTATCGCATTGGAGTTAAGGAGAAAAAGGATATTGAGGATCCCAACGGAAAATATCGACAAGTGAGCGAAGAATCAAATTATTTTATTCCAAGTTTAAATATAACTTCATTCATTAAAGCTAACCACCTAAGACAAATATGGCGTAACCATATATTAGGATATTCAATGTTGCGAAAAGGCGAGATCAAAAGATTTCATTACATACACCTTTACCCCGAAGGCAACAAGCACTTCCATCAATATGCCATACCCGAATATAAACAATTGCTTACCGAGAAAGGCTGTAATAGTTTTATAGACATAACATACGAATCATTGTTTAGGCTTATAGATTCTTGTTTTAAACAGGATGAGCAGAGAAAATGGCTGGAATACCTTAAAAAGAGATACATTGTAGAACTATAACGAACATTATGGAAATAAACCAACCTGCAGCAAAATTTCAAGATATGTCAATTGCGCCTATGCACACTTGCGAGCATATACTGAACCAGACTATGGTGCGTATGTTCGGATGTGAGCGCAGCCGCAATGCGCACATCGAGCGCAAGAAGAGCAAGTGCGACTACAACCTGCCCTGCCAGCCTACAGAAGAGCAGATTGCGGAGATTGAAAGACGTGTCAACGAGGTTATTTCCCAGCAGTTGCCGGTGACGGTAGAGTTCGTCACACGCGACAACGTACCTCAAGGTGTTGACTTAGGGAAGCTTCCTGCCGACGCAAGCGACACGCTGCGCATAGTACGTGTAGGCGATTACGACACATGCGCATGCATTGGCGCACACGTAGGCAACACAAGCGAGATAGGCACATTCCGCATAATAAGCCACTCTTTTGAGAACAGCACATTACGTTTGCGCTTTAAACTGGCTTGACAACAAATTATAGGAAACAGCACCTTTTTGATGTTTTTTGTGTATCTTTGAGGAAAACCCCGAAAATACACTGCACTCGCTTTGAAAAATATTGAAGTAAACTTCATATTTCTTACTCGTTTGTTTGTATCTTTGCGCCAAAGCGCAAAGATTGAGTGCGCTTGCTTTAAAACACTCATGCAAGCCTGATATTTTTGCATCCCAAAAAGGAATACTGCATTAATGTTCAATAAGTCACGGTCAATAATCACGGCAAGAGAGAAAGACACATTAAAAGAGATGTGTCGTGATATTCTGTTACACATTAAAGAGAAAGAAAGAGTGCTCAAGGTCTCATTCTTCTACCATGCCTCATGCGACAAGGAATATATTGACACACTCGATACACTGCGTGCAACTGTAAAGGAGACAATTCCATTCAACACTCCGCTGATGAGCTATATTGCACAGGGCACAGAATGCAACAAGCTGGCTGCAGAGATAACATACCTTAACGACTGCGGCATCGGCATCGAAAGGCACGACAATTACGTTTTACTCTCAAGGGGAGATTCCAAGGAGATAATTACATGCGGCATTGTTCCTCACGATGTATCTGTTTCCGCTTTTGAACAATCTACCGAGATATTTTCTGTTTTGAACGACATACTGCAGAGCAACGGTTTCGACGCGAGCAATATATACCGTCAGTGGAATTACATCCAGCACATAACATCGGGCAAAGACGGCGGTCAGAACTATCAGGAGTTAAATGACGCGCGTTCAATCTTCTACAGCAACTGCAATTGGAGCAACGGTTACCCGGCAGCGACAGGCATAGGCACCAGTGCCGGAGGCGTAATGGTCGAGCTGTATGCAATAAAAGGCAGTGAAGCGACAAACAAGGCAATTGACAACCCGCTTCAGATAGCAGCACACAACTACTCCCAGAAGGTGCTTGACGGCAAAGTCATAGATGTGCTCACCGAAAAGACAACTCCAAAGTTCGAGCGTGCGCGTATCCTCGGAGATACCATATATATTTCGGGAACAGCTGCAATAAAAGGCGAACAGAGCAACTCCAGTGACGATGCAACAGTACAGACCGCAGAGACAATGGAGATAATGGACAGGCTTGTGGCAAAGGACAACATTCCTGCAGAGAACAACGGTTCGCGCTACACCCTGCTGCGTGTATATGTAAAGAATGCCGACAGCCTTGAAGAGGTAAAGGCATATATGGAAGCACACTACCCTTCAATTGACAAACTCTTCCTTGTTGCCGACATCTGCCGCCCCGAACTGCTTGTAGAGATAGAGGGCATTGCACATATCTGATGCTGCCGGAGAAATCGCACACAAACAAAATCAAACCATAATAACCGATATGAAAATCATGAAACAAGTATTGGCAGCGGCAGTAGCTTTGGCCGCATGCGGATGCGGGCCCGACAAGCCCGAAAACCCACTGTTGGGCAACTTCGACACGCCTCACGGCATTGCACCGTTCCCAAGCATCACCATCGGCAACTACCGCGAGGGCATGATGCTCGGCATGGAAGAGCAGAAGGCCGAAGTAGAAGCAATAACAGACAACAGCGAGGCTCCCACCTTCGAGAACACCATAGTAGCCCTTGACCAGTGCGGCAAGCTGCTACGCAAGGTGCGCGGAACATTCAGCCCGCTGTCGAGCAGCAACTCAACAGAAGAGATGCGCAAACTTCAGAAGGAGATGTCGCCCCTCTTCTCTTCGCACAACGACGACATATACCTCAATGACAAGCTGTTTGCGCGTGTAAAGGCTGTATATGACAGCCGGGAGTCGCTGACACTCACTCCTGAACAGGGCAAGATACTTGAGAACATATACAAGCGTTTCGTTAACAGCGGAGCGAACCTCGGCGAAGAAGAGAAGGCTAAGTTGCGCGAGATAAACAAGGAGCTCTCCATGCTCCAGCTCACATTCTCGCAGAACCTTCTGCACGAGACCAACAACACATTCGTTACGGCAAACAGCATAGAAGAGTTGAAGGGATTGCCGCAGGCAAACATCGACGCGGCAGCAAAGATGGCAGCCGACAACGGTCAGCCGGGCAAATGGATGTTCAACATGCAGCGTCCGAGCTGCAACCCCGTACTGCAGTATTGCGAGAACCGAGAACTGCGCGAGAAGGTATATAAGGCATACTACAACAGAGGAAACCAGGATAACGATTACGACAGCAAGGAGGTATGTGCCAGAATTGTAAGCCTACGCCTTGAAAAGGCAAGGCTTATGGGCTATGAGAACTATGCCCAGATGGTTCTTGAGGAGCGCATGGCCAAGACTCCTGAGGCTGTATTCGAGTTGCTCGACCAGGTGTGGGCACCAGCCGTAGCAAAGGCAAAGGAAGAGCTTGACGACATACGCGCCGAGATTCGCAAGGAGGGCAAGAACTTCGAGCCGGCAGGCTGGGACTACATGTTCTACCTCGACAAGGCAAAGAAGGCAAAGTACTCTGTTGACGAGCAGGAGATACGCAAATACATGGAAGAGAGCAACGTGATGAAGGGCATATTCCACGTGGCAAACAAGCTCTACGGAATCACCTTCAAGGAGATTACAGCCGATGTTCCGGCATACGAGCCAACAGCTAAGGCATACGAAGTAGTTGACCGCGACGGCACTACCCTTGCGATATTCTACAGCGATAACTTCCCGCGTGAGAGCAAGCGTGCCGGAGCATGGTGCACATCGTTCCGTCCGCAGAGCTACGAGAACGGCAAGCGTATTATACCGGTTGTTGTGAACAGTTGCAACATGACAGCAGCCACCGACAACACCCCTGCACTGCAGAGCATAGACAATGTTAAGACAATGTTCCACGAGTTCGGACACGCATTGCATAACTTCATGCGCGATGTACAGTACAGCGGAGCAAGCGGTGTCGAGCGCGACTTCGTGGAGCTTCCATCGCAGATAAACGAGCATTGGGCACTTGAGCCGGAGGTGCTTGCAGTCTATGCAAAGCACTACCAGACAGGCGAGGTCATTCCAATGGAGCTTGTAGAGAAGATACAGGAGAGCGACAAGTACGGCCAGGGCTTTGCTACCGTAGAGTACCTTGCTGCATCGTACAGCGATATGGACCTTCATGTTCTGAAGGAGATACCCGAAGGCCTTAACGTAATGGACTTCGAGGCTGAGAAACTTGCCGAGAGAGGCATACCGTCACAGATTCTGCCACGCTACCGCATGACCAACTTCAGCCACACCATGGGCGGCGGCTACACAGCCGGCTACTACAGCTACATGTGGGCCGAGGTGCTCGATGCCGACGCTTTCGATGCATTCAAGGAGACAGGCGACATATTCAACCAGGAGGTTGCAGCCAAGTTCCGCAAGTACATACTTACACCGGGCGGCATCGACGACGGAATGACAATGTACATAAATTTCCGTGGACGTGAGCCCAAGATCGACGCGCTGTTACGCAACAGAGGACTCTAAACCAGAGATACAATACACTAAGAAAGGTTGCCGTTTTTTGCGGCAACCTTTCTTGCTATATAATAATTTATCATAAAATCCACTCCCCAGAACGAACCAAAGCATGCAGCGAGCCATTATACCATTGAGAACGGCACTGCTGCCGGCGGGTATTCAATAAGTCACTCAAGCGAGAGACTGCGGCCCGGCCAACACCTGCATCAAATCGGGGCCGTTATTACCCGGCACGGCAGCAGTCCGTTTTATGTATAACAAATTAAATTTACCATTATGAGCATGCTTATGAAACGCGGAGGCCAGCATTGGATCCCAAGTATTTTCAACGATTTCTTCAACAGCGACATTCTTGTACGCAACAGTAGCACTGCACCTGCGATAAACGTATTCGAGACAGAAAAGGAGTATAAAGTGGAGGTTGCTGCCGCGGGAATGAGAAAAGAGGACTTCAAGATACACATCGACAGCGAAAACGACCTTACCATAACAATGGAGAAGAACTGCAACTGTGAGAAGAAAGACGGCAAATGCTGCGACGGCAAGGAAGAGGCAAAGGAAACAGAGTGCAAGGACGAGAGATGCGAGGAGAGAGGACGCTATCTGCGCCGTGAGTTCTCCTATACGAAGTTTCAGCAGACACTCATCATGCCCGACGATGCCGACACCACTAATATCGATGCAAAGGTATGTGACGGAGTGCTATGCATCAACATCCCTAAGAAAGCCACCTCGAAAGAGACCAAGGTGAACAGAATCGTAGAGATAAAGTAACCGAAGACACAATCAGGGGCTGACCGCATGGTCAGCCCCTGATTGTATGTTATCCTCTATTTTTCATTCGTATAGGAAGAACTGCGGACGGCCGTAGAGACGGAAATCCTTTATGCAGCCGGGGAGATTTACATCGCGCATGCAGATGCGGAATCCCTTTACAGTACGTATGTTGCCAAGGTCAACAATTATCTGGTGAGGCAAAGATTTCACATCCTTCTTCCATGCCGAGTGCCAGTATGTAGCCTCGTCACCGTCAATCATATCCTCGGCAATGCCTTCACCGAGAGCCTCGGTATTGGTATGCACGATATTCCATTTCTTCTTGTTTATGGCATTGCCGTTCTCGTCGAGCAGCTCAATCTCGCAAATACAAGAGTTCTGTCCGTCATAAGTGCTGCGGATATCAATGCAGAGGTGGCGCAAGGTCTTCATTCCGTCGAATGTAAACTCCTGCCAGCCGCTCTTCTTCTCTACCTTGCCCTTGAATATTCCGTCATACTCGTCGAGTACCGGAACACGGTCATATACACGTGATGTCTTGAATGAGTTCTTGTCGGGACCGAGAGTGTTAAGTATAGGCTTGTCAACGCCATGCAAGGTACGCTTGCCTGTAGCCTCCATCTCGAATACCACGATTTCGTTCTCGCCCTCCTTCATCCACGGAGCAGGGAGATACATTGTCTGCTGAGGACCGATGCCCCAGAACTTGCCGAGAGACTTGCCGTTTACCCATACAGCGCCCTTGCCCCAGCCTGTCATGTCGATGAATGTATCGCCAATCTTCTCTATAGTGAAAGTTCCGCGGTAGAAGCCCGGCTGATTGCCTTCGTGACGCAAGCGAGGGAACACAAACTCTGTAACATCGGCACGATGCAGAGGCAACGATGTTATTACCCAGCCGGTAAGCTCTTCGCCGGCCAGAGTAACGCCCTTTGTTATACCCTTGAGGTTGTTCACAAGGTCTTTTCCGTAGTTTACGCGGCCTCCGTTCTCAACAAGTATCTCAAGCACTGAATTCGGTTCCTTCACATCGAGCTGCAACGCATTCTGGCGGAAACGTCTGTCAAGACTGCCTACAACCTCACCGTTGAGGAGCACTACAGCATAGTCGCGGAGTTCGTCAATGACAAGCTTGCCGGTTACAGGCTCAGCGATAACGGTCTCATAATGGATATAGCCGTAATCCTGGTTCATATCCTCCATAGTCTTTGTCTTTTCCGACTTCACCCTTTCGCCGAACGCAACAGATAGAGGTGCCCACTCTGTCAGCTCAATCTCGGCAAATGTTGTTGTAGGATTGTCGGCCGGAACAGGAGGCAACACTACACCTTCGGGAAGGTTACGCTGTATCACCTCGCGGAACGCATGGTACTTAGGATAAGCATTTCCGAACTCCCCGAGCGGAGCGTCATAGTCGTAGCTTGTAGGCTGCGGCTCATACGAACCGTTATTGGTGTTGGCACCGTTGGTATAGTGGAAGTTCGTTCCGCCATGGAACATGTAAATGCTCACCGAAACGTCGTTCTTCAGCATCCAGTCGAGCTGTTCTGCCGGTCTCTGGTAATCGACAGCCGAGTGAGGCAAACCCCACACATCGAACCATGCAGGATAGAACTCAGCCACAAAGTAAGGGCCGCCCGGATAGAAACGGTCTATAGAGGTCATTATATCCTCGCCTACAGCACCGTTCACTGTTGGTAGGATGCCGGGGATATATCCGTTAGGCATCTGACCCGAACCGTCGCATGTCATAAGAGGAACATTGAATCCTGCATTCTTTATCATTTCGGCAAGCTTGCCAAGATATACCTTGTCGTCGCTGTACGAACCGTACTCATTCTCTACCTGAACCATGATGATGTTGCCGCCATTTGTTACAGTGTGCGGAGCAAGCTCCTTGCCTAACGCATTGAGGTAACGCTCGCATGCCGCAAGGAAAGCAGGATTGTCGCTTCGCCATCTCATTGTACTGTCCTTCTGCAGCCAATAGGGATAGCCGCCGAAGTCAAACTCGGCACATACATATGGACCTGGACGCAGAAGCACATAGAGCCCCTCCTCTTCGGCAATTTCAACAAAACGTGCAATGTCGGCCTGCCCCTCAAAGTTGAACTCACCCGGCTGAGGTTCATGTACAGCCCAGAAGACATAGGCCGAAATGGTGTTAAGACCCATCGCTTTGGCACGCTGCATACGGTCGCGCCAATACTCAACCGGAATACGCGGATAATGCATCTCACCGCATATCAGCTGCACCTTCTTGCCGTCGTAGAGGAACTTGCCATCCTTTATCTCAAAGGTATGGGGCTTCTTGCCGCAACCGGTCAGGAGAAATGCCACTGCGAGCAGAAGGAAAAAGATACTTTTTCTCATAGTCGTGTTATATTATTATAATTAGGTATAAGTTGTGTACTGCATACGGGAGCCATGCCGCAAGACAAAAGACACCGGAATGTGCAACATTCATATAATTTTTATAAAGGTAATGATTTATCCATAGAAAACAACGGGTATGGGGACAAAAAAAAGCGGGCTCCTTACGGAACCCGCCTTATAATAACGTTTAACGGATTAAGCGTTAACAGTTGCCATGTGAGCGATGAGGTCGAGAACCTTGTTAGAGTAACCGATCTCGTTGTCATACCAAGAAACAACCTTAACGAATGTATCTGTCAAAGCGATACCTGCCTTAGCGTCGAAGATAGAAGTGCGTGTGTCACCCAAGAAGTCTGAAGAAACAACTGCATCCTCTGTGTAACCAAGTACACCCTTCAACTCGCCCTCAGCTGCCTCCTTCATAGCTGCACAGATCTCAGCGTATGTAGCCGGCTTAGCCAAGTTAACTGTCAAGTCAACAACAGAAACGTCCAATGTAGGAACGCGCATTGACATACCTGTCAACTTACCGTTCAAAGCAGGAATAACCTTACCTACAGCCTTAGCAGCACCTGTAGAAGAAGGGATGATGTTGCCTGCAGCAGCACGACCGCCTCTCCAGTCTTTCAAAGAAGGACCGTCAACAGTCTTCTGTGTAGCTGTTGTAGAGTGAACAGTAGTCATCAAACCGTCTGTGATACCCCACTTGTCGTTCAATACCTTAGCGATAGGAGCAAGACAGTTTGTTGTACAAGAAGCGTTAGAAACGAACTGTGTACCCTTAACATAAGTCTTCTCGTTTACACCGCAAACGAACATTGGAGTGTCGTCCTTTGAAGGAGCAGACATAACAACATACTTTGCACCAGCCTCGATGTGAGCCTGAGCCTTGTCCTTAGAAAGGAAGAGACCTGTTGACTCAACAACGTACTCAGCACCAACCTCGTCCCACTTCAAGTCAGCTGGGTTGCGCTCTGCAGTTACGCGGATAGCCTTACCGTTAACGATAAGCTTGCTGTTCTCAACATCAGCCTCGATAGTGCCATCGAAGATACCGTGCATTGTGTCATACTTGAGCATGTAAGCCAAGTAGTCAACTGGGCAAAGGTCGTTGATACCTACAATCTCGATGTCGTTTCTTGTCTGAGCGGCACGGAAAACGAAACGGCCGATACGGCCAAAACCGTTAATACCTACTTTTGTCATATTAGTTTATAAATTTAAAAGGTTAAAAAAAATCCTTTGTTTAGTTATCCACAATTGCAATATTCAGCAGACCTGCACGCTGCAACCGCAAGTGCCATAATCATTACCGCAAACAATACCTTAGCTGTTTTCATAATTCTGCCGAACACCATAGCAAAGACAGCGCACACAAGCGGAATGAAAAGCCTGTCGGCATTCCACAGCAAGCACAGCCCTCTTCGCCGAGTTTACCTCGGCAAATTTAACAAAATGTTTTAACATACAAAGCATCCGACGCTGTTAAATAATAAAAAAGTTGCAATAAAAATCTCTTTTCACATTGTCCGATACCAAAACCTCGCCTATTGATGTGTAAAATCAAGGCTTGATGTACATTTTTTTACCGTCAACGATGTATAGACCCGGAGCAGCCACACGGTCTACGCGACGACCGAAGAGGTCATATATGCCCCTCTTCCCATAGTCCACATCGACTGCAACATCATCTATCGCTGTGGCGCCAAGCTCGCACCTCTCAACCGCAAACCTTGCACCATCGGCCGAAGCATCATCGACGAAACCGAGCCTGCGGGCAGCCTCGTCGGGACGACCCAACACAAGCGAGGTGGCATATACCGGCACAAAGACAAACTCCCCTCCATCGAGTAGCTCAATCTTCCACTCGGTTACATAGCCTTGTGCGCTCCTGTCGACACACCACACCCTGCTCTCGCCGGTCTTCATCACCTGCGGCCACGCAGGGTTAGTGCCAAGAACCTTTTCATCGCCCTGTTTGGGGCATATATAGTAGTGACCCACATCAGTGCCACGCATAAAGTACCAGGCCTGCCCAAGCTCGTTGTCATCATTATCGGCAAACGACACAAGATTCAATGGGGGCGCCGCAGTGTCGTACATATTAGTAGTTGCGTCTATCTCATACTCGAGAGGAGAATTGCCAAGCGCCGAAACAATGCGATAGAATACCGGACTGTTGACATCGGGAGTAAGTTCCACCGGAAGAGGTGTATTCAATGCTCGTCTAAGCAGTTCTATCATCTGCTGCACTTCCTTGATACAGGTATTAAACTGTGCAACGGAAACCGACTGTTCCAACATCCTCTCCGCATTATTCACAAGCGCCATTGCATCATTCACATACAACGGGAACCAGGTTCCTTCAGGTTCTATACAATCGATTTTTGTAATTCCGAATTCCGACATACTGAAGAAATATTCCCCATTATATTTCATCTGTTCTGCGGTACAAGTATGTGAATTCACAAAACAAGCCGATTCTGTAACCGTGAAACGCAAATAACGGTAGTTTCTGCCACAAACAATTGTATCAGAGATGAAAGACGGGTTCAATGATGTATCGGCACCGTCACTGACATGCAACATTACATCTATGATACTGCCATTTACATCTTTTATCGTACCACCGAAATTGCTGTTGTTGTCACCTTTAGGGTCTATACTATTCCAATCGGCTTTGACACGCATACGGTAATATCCCGGTTTTTCCGGTGCAGTGAAAGATGGTACATCGAGTACATTACGGCCATCCCCTGACAACGAAGCACCTTGACTGTTGAACCCGACATTTTCGTTATTCTCACCGCCATAGAACGAATAGCTCACGAGATCCTCATTGGGTCGGGAACCGGTAACTGAGGCTGTGAAACCATCATTTTCATAATCTATATAAACATAGCCGTGCAACCAGCTCCAGTCACCGTCTTTCACAAATGACAGCGTAAGCGTCTCGCCTGCAATGACATCTAAAGTAGAGGACGTCATATCATTATAAATTCGGTTCTTATCAGTTATCTGCACCGTTTGTTCTCCACAACCGGGACTCAGCAGCTTGATAGCAGACAGTTGACGGGCGTTCTTTGTTGCTGTTGCAAAGTTTGAGTTCAATTCATATACTACATTATCGGCAATTTCCATTCCCAAAAGTTCATCACGGCCGATAACTGTAATCTCATCGAAATTCACTCCATCATTACTTCCCGAAACCATTATTTCAGTAGGGACAGTGTGGTAGTTGTTCTCGCGCAACGAGTAGTTAAAATAAAAATCCGAAACAGCATTGCCGGCTCCCATATCAATTTGCAAATAATGCGGGCTGTCCACTGGTGCCCCCGACCAACGGCTATGGAAATAGGTCGATGGCAATCCATCGATCAGAGCAGCTACGCCACCGCCATCGACAATACCACCGCCGGCATTCTGCTCCGCATTGGATGATATATAGTAATTTCCGCCCGCATCATCACACTGCAAAGGCAGTCGACCGGCCAATGTACCACCGGAAATATATGATTTGAGTTCGTTGACACAGCCTTGAAGATGGCGGTATGCCTCGCGCAGTTCTACATTATTTGCAGCATCATAAGCCTTTTTTAAGATATCATAGTGTTGCTCCAATGTGCCATATACGGAATTAATCTGCGAAACAGACACATCCGATGCATTTTTGGACGCGACAGCTGTTTGAACAGCCATTGCTGCAGACACAAGCTGTGGCACTGTTATAATATCCGTGTACCGCTCTTCCACTCCACCAACAGTTACATTTCCGCTAAATGACACATTCACACCCATCTCATCCACAAGCCATTTAACACATGCAATCATTTTATCCAATCTAAACATAGCAGTCTTAAGTTCTGAGACATCGACCCTGCGTGCATACCAATATGAAGCATCAGCATCGCTGAACCAACCCACCACATTCATCCAGGCATCAAGGTGTAGCAGATAAGATTTTCCGGCTAAAGAAACCGTTCTGTCGGCAGTAAGATTCAAAGTATAGACATCGGCCGTACTTCTCGACTTTTCATCGGCATAGACTTGCTGGCTATATGATGTCATTTCATCAATATACAGACCATTCTTCTTGTTCTTAATGTAATAGCCGGCACCATTTCCGGAATATTCAAGTATCCACCTATCGGTTCCGGTGGGAGGATTTGCAGCTCCGTCCACCTCGTTGTTTGCGGCCAGATACATCCTGTTACCACTGTGGAGCTTGTTTTCGAACTGATATGCATCGCCGTCGATGACATTGATAACAGCGGCATCACCTAATTCTTTGAGCACGTTCATCTCGGCGACTAGCTTGTCAATAAAAATATCATATTCTTCACTGAGACTCTTATTGTAAACATCTCTCGCCTTGACAAGCAACAACTCAATACCAGCTGTATATATAGGGTTATAATACCCGACTCTGCAGCCATCGTAATCGATAAATCTCACAATTTCATCAGCATTGTCTATCATCAATTTCAGCGCAGCCCTCTTTGCGGCATCACTATCAGACTCATCGACACTCTTCACATCATATAACAGCCCATCGACACCTACAACTTTTATTTTGTATGCACCCGACTTGATTCCACCCAACACTGTATCATCCAGGTCAAGCTCAAGTGTGTTGAAGAACGAGTGCAAAGAACCCGACTGCTCTATTATCACTCCGGCAGCACCAGTTCCACCTGAAATCTCAACAGTATTATGTTCAGTCTCTATCCACACATAATCACCGTTTATGGATTTGTCACCGGCAAAATCGGAATACATACCGATAGTTCCCAGCTTCTCGGGAGCCTTGTCAATCCATTGTTTTTTATGACCGGTATATTTTCTACTGAATACATCCCCAATCCTGTCTTCTATGAATAGAACCGCGTAATTCTTATTATATCCGTAAGCAGCGACTGTACTCCTCGCATTATTTATATCATTCTCATTATTTATTATCGAGTAGGTACTATAGTCGGTAATCGTACTTTTATCGAACGGGACAAAAAAGCCCCACGCCTCGAAGAATGGTGTCAAATCCTCGCCAGCCGCCAAACAGGCATACTTATAAAACTTGAGCGACTCGTTCGAGGTATATACATCCCCATTCGACGAGGGATATATTGACATAGGATCTTTGCGAAGGTATTCGAAAAGTTTAGGATAGAAATTTTTATTCTTACCGGCCGCATGATAATATAGCCATAATTGATAAAACATCCTCATTCGGGAATTGGAATCGCGGAAATGCCAAGCAGTGCCCGATTTATACCCCTCGCAATTATCGGCAACGGAGCCACCACGGGAAAGAAGATAATCCTGATAGAAAACAGCAACATTTGAAAACAGATTATTGCTTATCTCCGTAGTTCCAACCATATTTATGACATTCTGGTTTGCGTGTCCTTGTTCGTGGGCAGGTCCCCAAATGTACCCCTGTTTCTCCATCACTTCACCTTGCAGCAACCCCTCTCCGTGCGCAAACTGAATCCTGTGAGGAGCCTGTGTATATGCACTTAGGGTGGGAATTGTATGAACCAATTGCCTGTTATTGAACACTGATGAAAAATCAGATGTATATGTATGCAATCCAAGCGGGTCGTTTGCCGTCTCGGCTGCCGATGACACACCCATAACCATATGCTGTGTACTTCCTATCATATCCCATATATCTAATGCTCGATTTATAGAAGAGGCACTATTGTTCCTGAACACGGTCTCCCAGCTCGTGTGGAAGACAAACTTGTCACCGAGCACATCATAATACTCAAGACCCACCTTCGAGGCATTACTGCTGAGTTCACCATATATAGCAGCATCGTTCATCGAGCGGTCGTACAAACCGTTTATGCAACCGCCCTCAATATGCACCTCGATATCGGGATAGTTTGCCAAGGGATAGCTGCTGCTCTGGCTGTTTACGCCATATATCAGATAGAGCATATTCTTGTCGCCGTAGAAAGGAATGATATTGAGACCTGTGCTCAGCTGCACCGGGTTGCTGCCTTTAATTGATGTGAGATAATCCTTGCTGTTGTGACCAAGTCCTGCGATATAAAGCGCTGAACCCTGGTTAATATTTCCCTTAACCATTACATATATCATATTCATATCACCGGCATAGATGCCTGTCGGGTTGTTCATATTGGAGTATGCACCAACCTTCACAACATTGCTTATCTCCTCGGCTACCGAATACGGCTCAATAGTCTGCACCCTGAAGCGCTTTGCAGCAGTGCTTGTCCACGAAACATTACTGTTGTCCCTGTTTGTTTCTGCCCAATTGCCATTGCACACCTTGAGAGCCATATCCTTCAGTTCCTGGGGTAATGCCTGATATGCCGACGAGGCAACCAGTGCGCTCTGCGACTTGTAAGCACTGCGCAACTCGGTACAAAGGTTATCGGTAAAGAGAGTGTTAAGGTAGCCTTGGAACTCATCCTTGCGGTTTGCCATATTCTCAAACTCGGCCAATTTGTTCCATTGGGCCTGCACATCGACACCCGACACTATCTCGATACTCCATAATGATGCATCGGCGGAGCCCATCCAACTGACACAAGTTCCCGAAGCATCACAATGCAGTTTATCGTAGTAATAATCGGTGTTGCCGGTTTTCTTGTTATCCACGCCCAATGTATAATAACCATCTCTTTCAGCCTCCCATAATTCTGTGGTGAACTTGGTATCCTCGCCGTTATACTGCTCTGTATATGTACCTGTGTTTTTCACGGTACTCCAAAGAGACGAGGGGTTATTGTTGCCCTGCAGATAGCGGCCGTTACTGAGATTGCGCAACCTGACCTTGTAGCCAATGGGGATTGCATTGTATGAACGTGACTCTACATACCATAGCTGTGAATAGTCGGCACTGTTACGTTCGACACAACTGACTTTTGAAACATTTGCGGCGGCAGCCTTGCCGGTACTCTTGTTCACAAGCTGTATTACCGTTCCCTTGCTGAACTGTGCAGCTGAGTACTGCGGCACACACAGGAGAGAAAAAAACGTCACTACGGCAACAAGATAACTCTTTACATTCATATTGTCATTTGTTTTTGGTTATCAATGATAGCGCACAACGGACGAACACTTGCCCCATAGTTGCGCACATTATGCAAACATAACATTTTTTAAGGACAAAAGCATATTGGCGGCAAAAAATATTTAAACATTGATAAATGCTACGAACCACGGATACCATCATAAAACCTTTTCGCGTTAATACATGATTTTGCATTTGCCTATTATTTTGAAAGAAATTTTAACAACTTCTTATTTTTTTACGTAATTCTTCTTATCTTTGCAAACAGATTTTACAGAATCATTAATCTAATTAAATATAACTATGGGATTTCTCAGTGATTTCAAGGCCTTTGCAATGAAGGGCAACGTAGTGGATATGGCTGTCGGTGTAATCATCGGCGGTGCATTCGGAAAGATTGTGACATCTATCGTCAACGACATCATCATGCCACCTATCGGCTTGCTGGTCGGCGGTGTGAACTTCACCGACCTCAAGTGGATTATGAAGCCAGAGGTTCTTGCCGAGGACGGCACAGTTGAAACAGCTGCTGTTACACTCAACTACGGAAACTTCCTGCAGCAGACATTCGACTTCCTCATCATCGCATTCTCAATCTTCATCATGATCAAGGTTATCACACGCCTTACAGAGAAAAGAAAGAAAGAGGAAGAGGCAGCTCCGGCACCCGCTCCTGCACCTGCTCCGGAGCCAAGCGCAGAAGAGAAGCTCCTTACCGAGATTCGCGACCTCTTGAAAGAGAAGAAATAACAGCGCGCATATACGGGAGTGAGGCCATACGGCTTCACTCCTTTTTTTACAAAACATTAGCATGCCTTGCTATTGTAGAAAAAGAGAAAAATAAGTAACTTCGCATCAACTTAATAATACAAGAATATGAAACAGGACATGATTGTCATTCTGGACCTCGGCAGCCACGAGAATACCGTGCTTGCAAGAGCTATCCGCGCACTGGGAGTTTATAGCGAGATTTACCCTCACGACATTACCGTCGATGAGCTGAAGGCACTCCCCAACGTAAAAGGTATAATTATCAACGGCGGGCCTAACAACATCATCGAAGGTGTTGCCATCGACGTCAACCACGACATATACGAGGCCGGCTTCCCCGTTATGGCAGCAGGCCACGACAAGGCACTCTGCGAAAACAGGATTGCCGAGATTGGCAACGATGTAGAGGCTGTAAAGGAAGCTGTAAAGGAATTCGTGCTCGACATCTGCAAAGCCGAGAAGAACTGGAACATGACAAACTTCGTCAACGACCAGGTAGAGCTCATACGCCGTCAGGTAGGCGACAGGAAGGTGCTCCTCGCCCTTTCAGGCGGTGTTGACAGTTCTGTTGTAGCAGCCCTCCTGCTCAAGGCTATCGGAAACAACCTTGTATGCGTTCATGTAAATCACGGTCTCATGCGCAAGGGCGAGAGCGAAGCTGTAATTGACGTATTCAGCAAGCAGCTCTGCGCAAACCTTGTATATGTAGATGCAACAGACCGCTTCCTCGGCAAGCTCGAAGGTGTTGCCGATCCTGAGGAGAAACGCAAGATTATCGGTGGCGAATTCATCCGTGTATTCGAAGAAGAGGCACGCAAGCTCGACGGCATCGACTTCTTAGGCCAGGGCACAATCTACCCCGACATCGTCGAGAGCGGCACAAAGACAGCCAAGATGGTCAAGAGCCACCACAACGTAGGCGGCCTCCCCGAAGACCTTCAGTTCGAGCTTGTAGAGCCAATCCGCCAGCTGTTCAAGGACGAGGTACGCGCATGCGGCCTTGAGCTCGGCTTGCCATACGACATGGTATATCGCCAGCCGTTCCCAGGACCGGGACTGGGAGTACGTTGCCTCGGCGCAATCACACGCGACCGCCTCGAAGCATTGCGCGAAGCCGATGCAATCCTTCGTGAAGAGTTCAAGATTGCAGGCCTCGACAAGAAAGTATGGCAGTACTTCACCGTTGTTCCCGACTTCAAGTCGGTAGGCGTACGCAACAACGCGCGTTCATACGACTGGCCGGTAATCATACGTGCCGTCAATACCGTTGACGCCATGACAGCAACCATAGAGCAGATTGAATGGCCGATACTCATGAAGATAACTGACCGCATACTTGCGGAAGTTCCGAATGTCAACCGCGTCTGCTACGACATGTCACCAAAACCAAGTTCCACAATTGAGTGGGAGTGACAAAAAAAAGAGCCGAAAGGCTCTTTTTTTTGTCACTCCTTCCGAAGCAATTACAAAGCAATGGTCACGCGAAGAATAGCCGAAGGTTATTCCGCGTGGGTTGCGGTCGCGAAGCGATTGTAATTGCTTCAATGGGATGGCCCCAAAGGGGACAAACATTTTATCATAAAAATGGCCTATATAGAAATTGTAGCAGTTAGTCGCACGTAGCACCAAACTCCCTCCCCCTTCGGGTACTCCCTCTATAAACAGAGGGAGAGTTGTTGTGCCGTGCGGGATACGATTGCCGCAGGCAACAAAAGGTTGGTTCAATTATCGCGAAGCGATGATAGAGGCCATTGTTTAGCAATGGTCACGCGAAGTGTTGCAAAGTAGCACCGCGTGGGTTGCGATTGTCAAAGACAAAAACAATGGACTCAATGGGATGACCCCGAAGGGGACAACAGCAAAAAAAAGAGCCGAAAGGCTCTTTTTTTGCTGTTTTATTTCCAAAGGGTTGTTTTAACCCACCTTTACATATGTATCATACAACCATTGCTTACTCTTTTCAGTCGCTTCCAAATCTATCCATTGCAATTTAGAAATAGATAGTAAATTATTAGAGTATCGTGACAAATAATTGACTATACCTTCTGAAGGTATCTTATTATTTCTAGACAATCCTCTAACAACCCTTCCAACAAAGTCGTATTCCTTCTGAGAATACAAACTTTTCAAGACTTGTAGCTTCTTGTTTGAGTATTTAACAGAAATATTTTCACCATCAACAACAATGACACCAAGGCTCAAACGTTCAGAAATCTCGGGTCTAATCTCACCAAAAATTATGCTATACTGTAACTTATTCATTTATATTATCATTTAAACATTCAACAAAATTCGTCCACACATCATCCACCCACGATTCATCAAACAGTTGCATCAGTTTATTAAATATAATATCATTATCAACTTTCCATTCTAATGGTATTCTCAAAACTATACTTTCAAGCACACCTCTGCAATTATCGACCGACTTTCTATAATAGTCTTCCAACCCTACAGCAACAGTCCTAATTTCATTATTTGAAAATCTATTTTTAAATTGTTTAAATATTTCTGCATACAATATCGTATCTGTCATTGTCAGTTGACACATTGGATATTCAAATGTCGAGGTATTGAATATTCCACCATAATCAATAGAAACAAGTTCATCGCATTTTACATCGTACAGCAAATTTGCATTGTTATATGTACGGTCTTCATTTGCTACCCAAAAGTCAAAAAGAGCAATCTTTAGCAATTGTGCAAGAACTTTTTTTGACAGTTGTATATGACTATACGTTGTCTGTGTAATATCAACAACACTATTCAGCATCATATACCCCAACGCAGGTGCAGTACGGATACAATTTGTCGATAAAAAATAACTCCAATGCTCAGCCTTGATTTTCACTAGGTTCATTTTCGGAGAACGGATATTCCATTTTTCAACAAGATGAGAACCAATAAATTCACACACAAGCTTATACGCAGGATTTAAAGAACGCATATACTTACACACATACTCATTCCTGTCGCTGCACATTACAAGAACAGGATTTTCTCCTGTTTCATATTGTTTTTGAATATCCTTGATACTATCGAGCATATTTTAACACGTAGAATTATAATGATTGAAGCATATATATACACGAACAACTGAGAAATATCAAAAAACATTCAATATTTTTTCAATGCAAGTGCAAACTGCATTCCCGATTTTACCGCAAATATAAGTAAAAAACTTTTTGTTGACATACTTATTAACCATTTTTACTATTAATCTCACTTATGGAACGTGGTTA
>JAFWXX010000028.1 GCA_017522915.1 Bacteroidaceae bacterium | reverse complement strand
GAGAGTTGTCGTAACTTTCATGGAAAAAGCGGTCAAACTTTTCTTTAAAGTTACTAATTTTCAGGGACTTTTACAAGTAATAACTAATTAAAAAATCAATCATATAACTGACAAAAAATTAATTTTTGTCATCTACTAAAGGATTTTGTTGGAAAAACCTCTTGGGGCTGAATGTTTGGATATATCGCGTGTTTATTATATTTTTGGTACACTTGATTGAGTGATTTGGCTTTTGCGAGTATAAATGCGAATGGTGATACGCGAATTATCGATGTGTTGATGTTTGGGGCGTTTGGGTTTTAATGTGTTGTTTTATGGTGCTATAATTGTTGATATGAAGAAGACTTTTCCTTTCGGTTTGCCGATACTGCCTGTCGGGCAGGTGTATGACGGGATGCCTAAGAAGCTGTTTATTCTTGGTGTATATGCCAGTGCGGTACACGTTAAATGGTATGGGCCGGACGGCAGGCTGCGCATCCGCGCTATGGCTGTGGCAAGTGAACCGGAAATTTTCTGGCGAGGCGGGAACGACTATGTACAGGAGGTTATTGAGAGGATAAACCTTGCTCCGGAGTATGGTTATCTTGCACCGGCCGATGAGGCTTTCAATGGTCCTTCGGGCAGATGTCTTGACGAGAACTATATAAACCCTTTGGGCTTGACCCGGGATGATGTATGGCTGTGCGACCTGCTTCCCGAGTCGCGTAAAAACATTTCACAGGAGAAGGCCTTGAAAAAACAGTATGACGGCTTTGTCGATATTGACTATAATTTCCCGAGACTTGAAACTCCCATAGCCGACGAGGCTAGGATTATTGAGATTGTTTCCGAGCTTGAGACCTCGGGTGCCAGAAGGGTAGTGCTGCTTGGAGATGAGCCTATAAGATATTTCCTGCAACGCTTCAAGCCCGAGATAAAGAGCCTCTCATCGGTTGTGCCTTATGGTGGCGAGGTCGAGTTCTCCGTAAACAGCAGACAGTATACTGCGCTGTGCCTTGCCCATCCTCGCCAGACTGCAAGGCTCGGAAAATCCAACCTCTATTGGTTTGAGCGTCATAGGGAGTGGTTAGCCGGGAATGTCAAAACGGAGAAATGAGAATGCTGTTTGAAGTCTCGACATTGCTGGCAAATGATTCGGAGAAACTATTCGATATATTTGTTATCTTAGAGGCGGAAAATATTTGAGTGTATGGAAAAGTGCGGATATGTTCCCTATGAGGGACGTTATGTGAATGGGATGAAGTACCGCAGGTGCGGGAAGAGCGGTATCATGCTGCCTGAGATATCATTGGGATTCTGGCATAACTTCGGTGATGTCGATTCCTTCGAGAATGCCAGGGCTATGGTGCATTATGCGTTCGACCACGGAGTGTGCCATTTCGACCTTGCCAATAACTACGGCCCTTCGGCAGGCTCGGCCGAGAAGACTCTGGGCACTCTTATGAAGAGCTCTCTTCAGCCGTTCCGCGACGAGCTGTTCATCTCCACCAAGGCCGGTTACGATATGTGGCCGGGGCCCTACGGCAGCTGGTGCTCGCGCAAGAACCTCATGGCAAGCCTCGACCAGAGCCTGAGGCGCATGAATCTGGAGTATGTCGATCTCTTCTACAGCCACCGCTACGACCCCTGCACACCGCTCGAAGAGACCTTGCAGGCACTTGTGGATATAGTACGCAGTGGCAAGGCACTCTATGTAGGCATATCACGATGGCCCAAGGAGGCAGCTCAAGTGGCATACAGCTACCTTGCCGAACGTGATGTGCCATGCCTCATATATCAAGGGCGGTACAATCTCATCGACCGCGAACCCGAAGAAACCGGTATCATAGAGCAAGCAAAGGAGAACGGAGCCGGCTTCATCGTCTTCTCGCCCCTGGCGCAGGGCCTGCTCGCCGGCCGATACCTTGACGGCATACCGGCCGACTCGCGCATAGCCCATGGCGGACACCTGAAGAAAGAGGCTCTGACCGAAAAACGCCTGCAGCAGATACAGTCCCTCAACCACATAGCCCAACGCCGTGGCCAGACACTTGCCGAAATGTCCCTCGCGTGGATACTGAACGACGAAAGAGTCACCAGCGTAATCATAGGCTCCAGTTCCGTAGCCCAGATGCAGAAGAACCTAATGGCACTCCACAGCCCGGCCTTTACTGCTGAAGAACTGCAAGAGATAGAGAATGTTCTAAGCTGCAATTGAAATGTCAGAACAAAGTTTTAAGTTTTGATAGAAGAACAAAAACGCAGTTTGGGGTCGACACATGAATATTGGTACCTTCGGTGGATTTAAAAGTATGTTTGCTTGCTGAGCTTCACTATAAGGCTGTGAATAGCATGGATATATGCAGGAACTCCCTCCGCTGCACGATGTTCCGCTCGTCCCTCTGCAGAATACAGAGCAAAGATGAAAGAGCAAAGATGAAAGCCGCAGGTTTAGATAATGCTGGTAGTAAATGGTCACGCGAAGCACAGACGAAGTTTGTGCCGCGTGGGTTACGGCAAGGCAGCATTATCAATGAATCTCAACAATATCACGAAATTAGAGATCTCTCACATACGTTGCCTTTGGGAGGCAAACTCCGTTTCGAGATGACAGATGCATGCATGAACTCCTTCCGCTGCACGATGTTCCGCTCGTCCCTCTTTAAAAAAAGGGACAGTGTTTTTGTCTGTATTGTTGAAGTTTAATTTTAAGACACTCCTTACGGACTCCTTGTGTACTTATGTCTTTATATTTATTATTATTTCCTTATCTCCAAAGTGATATCCATATAGCTGCGTTTGCCGTCGATGTAGTCGGCATATAGTGTTTCGGCGTCGCGGCCTTTAAGGATGCGGCACTTGCCACAAACCTCGCAATCGTTCAGGCATTTCCAGGCGTCGAGCACGTAGGCCCGGCGTTCCTCTTTGGTGGAGTTTTCAATTAGTGGTGCTTGCATGGTTTCTCTGTTTACGGAACTGCTATAATTCATTAATCACTTGCTGGAGCTGCTCTAAAAAACAGGCACCGTGTCCGCCGTCCATCTGCACATGGTGAAACTGAAACGATATGGGCAATGTGGTACTGAGCCAATTGCGGCGATACCTGCCCCACATGAGCATCGGGTTGCAGAACTTGTCGGTATATTGGTTTACAATGCAGTCGAGTTCGGTCTCTATCATTGCCGATGTTCCCACAATCATACTCTCCTCAAGGAATGAGCTCTTGCACTGCGTGGCAACCTGTGTTGTCAGCCGGTTGTATTCCTTGGCAAATTGCTCGGCATTGTCGGTGTATGCAATGTCGCAAGAATTGATTCCTCCTTTGCTGTTGTTTACAATCACGTTTATGGCAATGCTGTCATATTTGAAAAGCTTCTCTTTTTCGGGTAGAATGTAGAACTCTTTTATGTTGCTTGCAGCCTTTCCGATGCACCAACATAGCAGGGCGTTAAATTTGATTCCACGTCTCTTGCTTGCCCTGAGCAGCTTGGTTACATTGAATGTTTTTGTCAATGTCACCATTGGCATAGGAGATGTCATCCAAAGCGAGAAGGCTTCGGCACGTGTGGTTTCATGAGGAGCTATTTCCGTTTTCATATTATATTTTACAGTTATTATTCTTCCAACTTCCAACCGTGGTCGCCATGATAAATCATCTGCTTGGTCATTCCGCCGTCGATACAGATATTCTCGCCGGTGATAAAGCCTGCCTTGTCGCTGCAAAGGAACAGCACCATATTGGCTATGTCCATTGGGTTACCGACTCTGCCGGCGGGTTGCTGCGTTGCATCGGGGCCTTCGTAAACGGTGTATGCCGTATCTATCCAACCGGGAGAAATGGAGTTTACTCTTGCCCTTCCCGACAGGCTTACGGCCAATGCGTGAGTGAGTGCGGCTATTCCGCCTTTGGCTGCTGTGTAGCTCTCGGTTTGTGGCTGGCTCATGCGGTCGCGCGAAGAGGAGATGTTGATGATGGATGCTCCCTTAGCCAAATTTGGCATAAAGAGCTTGGCCAGATAGAATGGTGCGGTTACTCCCACACTCAGTGCATATTGGAACTCCTCGTAGGAACATTCATTTATCCCTTTCATCAGTGGCAGGGCGTTGTTGATGATGATATCCACTTTGTCGTGTTTGCTCAGCACCTCGGCTGCAAATGCCTCCAGAACATCTTTCTTTGAAATGTCTCCAACAGAGTGATTGCCCTTTTGCTTGTCAATCACATATACGGTGGCTCCCTGATTGCGGAACTCATCGGCAATGCATCGGCCAATTCCGTTTGCACCGCCAGTTACTATGATTACTTTATCTTTAAACATAAGTATATTGTTCTTTTATATCATCAACATAATTCGTCCTTCGGCCTTAGTGAACATTTGACTTCGTCTTCCTCCTCCTCGCTCGGCATAATGAGATCTCTCTTTTTTTTGCAATGTTTTTGAGATTCATTGATAATGCTGCCTTGCCGTAACCCACGCGGCACAAACTTCGTCTGTGCTTCGCGTGACCATTTACTACCAGCATTATCTAAACCTGCGGCTTTCGTC
>JAFWXX010000056.1 GCA_017522915.1 Bacteroidaceae bacterium | reverse complement strand
TTTATTACCGTTATGAACAGCTATAGTGTGTCCCACAAAATCGGGAGAAATCATAGAAGCACGAGCCCAAGACTTGATGACCGATTTCTTACCGCTCTCGTTCATGGCAAGCACTTTGCTCTCCAATTTTACATTGATATATGGACCTTTTTTTAATGAACGACTCATATTATTTCAAAAATTTCCTTATTATTACTTCTTTCTTCTCTCAATGATGTACTTAGAAGACTGCTTCTTTGGAGCACGTGTCTTGAGACCCTTAGAGTACAAGCCCTTACGTGAACGTGGATGACCACCGGAAGCACGACCTTCACCACCACCCATCGGGTGATCGACTGGGTTCATAACAACACCACGGTTGTGTGGACGACGACCCAACCAGCGTGAGCGACCAGCCTTACCTGAGCACTCGAGTGCGTGGTCTGAGTTGCCGACAGTACCTACTGTAGCACGGCAAGTACCGAGGATACGGCGAACCTCACCTGAAGGCAACTTTATTACGCAGTAGTTCTCGTCGCGAGAAACAATCTGAGCAAAGTTACCGGCAGAGCGAACAAGCATTGCGCCCTGACCAGGACGAAGCTCGATGTTGTGAACTACAGTACCGATAGGAATGTTTCTCAAAGGAAGAGTGTTACCAACCTCCGGAGCTGCGTCTGCACCTGACATCAGAACTGCGCCGACCTCCAAACCATTAGGAGCAATTATATAACTCTTTTCACCATCAGCATAACACAGCAAAGCTATACGAGCCGAACGGTTAGGATCGTACTCGATAGTCTTGACAGTTGCGGGGATACCGTCCTTGTTACGCTTGAAATCAATAAATCTGAATTTACGCTTGTGACCGCCACCTCTGTAGCGCATTGTCATCTTACCGTCGTTGTTGCGTCCACCTGTTGAACGCTTGCCGGTTACAAGCGATTTCTCTGGTACCGTAGCAGTTATCTCTTCGAAGGTACCAATAACCTTATGTCTTTGGCCTGGTGTTGTAGGCTTAAATTTACGTACTGCCATTTCTATTAAATGTTACTATAAAAATCAATAGTATCGCCCTCCTTAAGTGTGACGATAGCCTTCTTTACAGCGTTTGTACGGCCTTTCACAAAGCCAGCCTTAGTGTAACGGCTCTTGTTCTTGCCAGAGTAGTTCATTGTATTTACATCAACTACAGTTACATTGTACAACGCCTCAATCTCTTTCTTAATTACCAACTTGTTAGCCTCGGGACGAACAAGAAAACCAAAGCGGTTAAACTGGTCAGTAATTTTAGTCATCTTCTCAGTGACTATAGGTTTAATCAATACTCCCATTGTTATGCCTCCTTAGTTTTTATTAAGTATGTTACTAATGACTTCGAGAGAACTTTCAGTCACAACCAAAACCTCGGCATTCATTATACCATAGGTATTAATGTCCGAAGCAATAGCCATCTGAGTCCCCTTCAGATTTCTGGATGACAAAAATACTGCTTTATTGCTAGACGGCAAAACGAACAACTGCTTCTTTTCAGAAACTTTAAGATTATTTAACACCTCTACAAAAGCCTTTGTACTTGGGGTCTCAAAGTTGAAATCCTCTACTACTACAACTGCGCCGTCAATAGCCTTCTGTGAAAGAGCCGACTTGCGAGCGAGCTGCTTAACCTTCTTGTTCAGCTTGAAGCTGTAATCACGTGGAGTAGGACCGAAAACTCGTGCACCACCTACCAATACCGGTGAGTTGATGTCACCACGACGTGCACCGCCACCGCCTTTCTGGCGACCGAGCTTGCGTGTTGAACCTGAGATCTCGCTTCTCTCCTTTGACTTATGTGTTCCCTGACGCTGTGCAGCAAGATACTGTCTAACAGCCATGTAAACAACATGCTCGTTAGGCTCGATTCCGAAGATAGACTCGTCTAACGTAACCTTTCTACCGGTGTTTTCACCCTTAATATTTAATACGCTGACTTCCATTACTTTTCAATTATTACGATTGAACCATTGTAACCTGGAACCGAACCCTTGATAACCAACAGGTTGTGCTCAGGAATAACCTTTAACACTTGGAGGTTGTGTGTAGTTACACGTGCATTACCCATCTGTCCACCCATGCGGAGGCCTTTGAATACCTTTGCAGGATAAGAACAAGCACCGATTGAACCCGGCTTGCGAGCTCTGTTGTGCTGACCGTGAGTAGCCTGACCTACACCACCGAAATTGTGTCTTTTAACGACACCCTGGAAACCCTTACCCTTTGAAGTGCCTGTTACGCTAACGTAAACAGTATCTGCAAAGAGATCTACTGTGAGTACATCGCCCAACTTGAGCTCTGTCTCATAACCCTTGAACTCGGCCAAGTGGCGCTTGGGAGCTACACCAGCTTTCTTGAAGTGACCTGCAAGAGGAGCGTTGACACGGCTCTCTTTCTGATCCTGGAAACCGATCTGAACAGCCTCATAGCCGTCGTTCTCGATTGTCTTCACCTGTGTAACTGCGCAAGGACCTGCTTCGATAACAGTGCATGGAACATTCTTGCCATCGGCACTGAAAACGGACATCATTCCGATTTTTTTTCCTAATAATCCTGGCATTTCAGTTTAATTTAAAAAATTGATAGAATACATTAAAATTACACTTTAATCTCGACCTCAACACCTGAAGGAAGCTCAAGCTTCATGAGAGCATCGACTGTCTTTGCTGTAGAGCTGTAGATATCGATAAGTCTCTTGAAAGAGGAAAGCTGGAACTGCTCACGGCTCTTCTTGTTAACGAAGGTAGAGCGGTTAACTGTAAAAATACGCTTGTGTGTTGGCAATGGAATAGGACCGCTAACGATTGCGCCTGTAGCCTTCACAGTCTTTACAATCTTCTCAGCTGACTTGTCAACCAAATTGTGATCGTAAGATTTAAGTTTGATTCTAATTTTCTGACTCATTGTCTTTTATTGTTTATAAATTCATAATTGCCTGCCGGTTAAGAGTCATTCGCTAACCGGCAGGCTTTATTTATTACTTCTGAAGTTCTTCAAGTATCTGCTTTGTCAAAGAAGCACTTACCTGATCGTGATGATCGTATGTCATTGAAGATGTAGCACGACCTGAAGTGATGGTACGCAATGAAGTTACGTAACCGAACATTTCAGACAGAGGAACCATAGCCTTAACGATACGTGCACCTGTACGGCTTGTCTCAAAGCCCTCTACCTGGCCACGACGCTTGTTAAGGTCGGCGATAACATCACCCATGCTCTCCTCTGGAGTTACAACCTCAAGCTTCATGATAGGCTCAAGAAGAACCGGATTTGCCTTTTGGCAAGCGTTCTTATATGCCTGGATAGCACAAACCTCGAATGAGAGCTGGTCAGAGTCAACCGGGTGGAAACCACCGTCGAGAAGAACAACCTTCAAAGACTCCATTGGGTAACCTGCGAGAACACCAGCCTTGATTGCAGTCTGGAAGCCCTTCTGTACTGAAGGAATGAACTCCTTAGGAACGTTACCGCCCTTAACCTCGTTAACGAACTGAAGGTTGCCCTCCTTGAAGTCCTCATCCGCAGGACCTACAGAAACAACAATCTTCGCGTACTTACCCTTACCACCAGTCTGCTTCTTGTAGGTCTCGTCAACCTGAACAGTACCTGTGATTGCCTCTTTGTAGCTAACCTGAGGACGACCCTGGTTACACTCTACGTTGAACTCACGCTTCAGACGGTCGATAATAATCTCAAGGTGAAGCTCACCCATACCGGAGATGATTGTCTGACCTGACTGTTCATCAGTTCTTACTGTAAATGTAGGATCCTCTTCTGCGAGCTTAGCAAGACCGTTAGCCAACTTGTCGAGGTCCTTCTGAGTCTTGGGCTCAACAGCGATAGAAATCACAGGATCGGGGAATGTCATTGACTCAAGGATGATTGGAGCATCCTCTGCGCACAATGTATCACCTGTACGTACGTCCTTCATACCGATTACAGCACCGATATCACCTGCACCGAGAACCTCTACAGGATTCTGCTTGTTTGAGTGCATCTGGAACATACGAGAGATACGCTCCTTGCGGCCTGAACGGGTATCGTAGATATATGAACCTGACTCAAGCCTACCTGAATAAACGCGAACATAGATCAAGCGACCGACGAACGGGTTTGTGGCAATCTTAAAGACAAGTGCCGATGTCTTGTCATCCTCAGAAGGAGTACGTGACTCCATCTCGTCTGTCTTAGGATTCATACCCTCAATTGCAGGAGTGTCAAGCGGTGAAGGCAAGAATGCACAGACAAAGTCGAGCAAAGGCTGTACGCCCTTATTCTTGAATGAAGAACCGCAAGTCATCGGAGTAATCTCCAATGCAAGTGTACCCTTACGTATAGCTGCAATGATCTCCTCCTCTGTTATTGAATCGGGATCCTCAAGAACCTTCATCATCAGCTCCTCATCGAAGTCAGCAGCCTTCTCAAGAAGGTGCTCTCTCCACTGATTTGCCTCGTCAACGAGCTCTGCAGGGATTTCCTCTACTGTATAATCCAAAGCACCGTCCCTGTAAACGAGGGCCTTCATAGTAATGAGGTTGACAACGCCAAGGAACTTCTCCTCCGAACCGATAGGAATTGTCACAGGGCACGGATTTGCACCGAGAACCTCCTTCATCTGACGCATTACAGAGAAGTAGTCTGCACCTGAACGGTCCATCTTGTTTACATAGGCGATACGCGGAACATTGTACTTGTCAGCCTGACGCCATACGGTCTCTGACTGAGGCTCAACGCCACCTACTGCACAGAATGCTGCGATAGCACCGTCAAGCACACGGAGTGAACGCTCTACCTCAGCGGTAAAGTCTACGTGTCCCGGAGTGTCAATCAAGTTGAACTTGTACTGAGTACCGTTCCAGTTCCAGAATGTTGTAGTAGCAGCAGATGTGATAGTGATACCACGCTCCTGCTCCTGCTCCATCCAGTCCATGGTAGCAGCACCATCGTGTACCTCACCAATCTTGTGTGAAAGACCGGTGTAGAACAATATACGCTCTGATGTAGTAGTCTTACCAGCATCAATGTGAGCACTAATACCGATGTTACGGGTAAATTTTAGTTCGTTTGCCATCTTCGTATTGACTATTATCTAATTAGAAACGGAAATGTGCGAATGCGCGGTTAGCCTCAGCCATGCGGTGCATATCCTCCTTACGCTTGTAAGCACCACCCTGGTTGTTGTATGCATCCATAATCTCATTGCAGAGCTTCTCTGACATTGACTTGCCGCCACGCTTGCGAGCGAACAGAATCATGTTCTTCATAGAGATTGACTCCTTGCGGTCTGCGCGAATTTCAGTAGGAACCTGGAATGTTGCACCACCGATACGGCGAGACTTAACCTCTACCTTAGGAGTGATGTTCTCCAATGCCTGCTTCCAAATCTCAAGTGGAGTCTTTTCCTCGCTCTTCATCTTATTGCCAACGAGCTCAAGAGCGCCATAGAAAATAGTGTACGAAATATTCTTCTTTCCGTCATACATCAGGTGGTTAACGAATTTAGAAACCATCTGGTCGCCGAAAACTGGGTCTGGAAGAACCAGACGCTTTTTTGGTTTTGCTTTTCTCATTTTCTCTTACGAAAATTAATGTTTTGTTTGGCTGCGTTATTGCAAATTCTTCAACGTCTCCACCGAGACATTTACTCAACCTTTATAACTTCCAACAAACCAAAACTTGTTAAAAAAAAATCTTTTAGAGAGTCTTGTCCGCAGTTTTACAAGCCCGGACCACTCAGCTCCGCTTGCCTTAGCTTTGAATTACTTCTTAGCCTTAGGACGTTTTGCACCGTACTTTGAACGACGCTGTGTGCGGTTTGCAACACCCGCTGTATCAAGAGTACCGCGAACGATGTGGTAGCGTACACCCGGAAGGTCCTTAACACGACCACCACGAACCAAAACGATTGAGTGCTCCTGCAAGTTGTGGCCCTCACCTGGGATGTAAGAGTTTACCTCCTTCTGGTTGGTCAAACGCACACGAGCAACCTTTCTCATAGCAGAGTTAGGTTTCTTTGGAGTTGTAGTGTAAACACGTACACACACACCACGACGCTGCGGACAGTTGTCGAGTGCGGGCGACTTGCTCTTCTCTACAATCACCTCTCTGCCTTTTCTTACTAATTGCTGAATTGTAGGCATTTTGTTTAAATTTTAATTATTATATATTGTTTTTAAATATTTCTTCACAAGTGAACGCTATAGTCCATTTTGGACTGCAAAGGTAAAAATTATTTTTCTAATAAAAAAGGGTTTGGGTTATTTTTAGCAGAAACCATGTGACAAAACCCGTTTTTTGTGCAAAAACCACGAAGAAACGCGGTTCAAAAAGCATTTTTCAATGTTAAAAAACATTAAAAATCACGAAAATGGCACGACCTTTACGAAAAAGAACAGAAAATACTGAAAAAATGGGAGCGTCAGCAGGGCTACAGGAACATAAAAAAAACAGCAGCCGCGATATTACCGCGGCTGCTGTACCTTATTATATATAAATAGTCACTCTTCGTCAAAGTCAAACTCCTCGTAACCTAAATCTTCTTCATCATTCTCTATAGGCTCATCTTCAAAATCGGGCTCCCAATCGGCAAAGTCATCAGCCAGCATCTTCCTGTCATAGTTGCGATGCACGAGTTCTTCGCGCTTGACTGCAGCCAGACGATTCTCTTCGCTATTCAATGCAGTCCACAGAACATCCTTCAAATCCTGGATACCTTCACCGGTAGGAGCAGAAATAAACACGCAAGGAACATCTTCGGGCAAATTCTCCGAGAGCATATCCTTCAGTTCCTCATCTATAAGGTCACACTTTGTAACAGCAAGCACACGCTGTTTGTCAAGCATTTCGGGATTGAAAGTTGCAAGTTCGTTAAGCAGCACCTCATACTCTTTTCTTATATCATCCGCATCGGCAGGCACCATAAACAGAAGCAAAGAGTTACGCTCAATGTGGCGCAAGAAGCGGAGACCAAGACCCTTGCCCTGACTTGCCCCCTCTATAATGCCAGGGATATCGGCCATGACAAATGATTTTCCGTCACGATAGGAAACTATGCCCAGATTCGGTTCAAGAGTAGTAAAAGGATAGTTCGCAATCTTGGGCTTCGCTGCCGATACCGAAGACAGCAAAGTTGACTTTCCGGCATTTGGAAAACCAACGAGACCGACATCGGCAAGAAGCTTAAGCTCAAGGGTTACAGTGAGTTCCTGCATCGGCTCGCCCGGCTGGGCAAAACGCGGAGCCTGACGTGTAGGGGTTGCAAAATGCACGTTGCCGAGACCTCCACGACCGCCTTTGAGCAAAGTCACAAGCTGGCCATCCTCCATCACATCACACAAAAACTCACCCGTTTCGGCATTATACGCCACAGTGCCGCAAGGAACGTCAACAATCTTGCTCTCACCGTCGGCACCTGTACTTTTATTTATACCGCCATTCTGCCCGTTTCCGGCAAAAATATGACGCTGATACTTGAGGTGAAGCAGAGTCCAATAATTTCTGTTTCCTCTAAGGATTATATCCCCTCCTTTTCCGCCGTCACCGCCATCAGGGCCGCCATTCGGTATATATTTGGCACGATGCAGGTGCGCCATACCTCTACCGCCTCTACCCGAACGGCATACTATCTTTACATAATCAATAAAGTTTGATTCCGCCATATCACATCAATAATCTAAACAATAGAACAATAATAAACAGCAGAAGTTGCCGCTATGCAAGCGGCAACTTCATATACCATATCCCGTATATCAGATTTTAGAATCAATAGCCGCAACTATATCGGCAAATATACGGTCCAACTCGCCCAAACCATTGATATAACAATGCTTGCCCTCATTCTTATACCATTCCTTGAGAGGAGATGTCTGCTCACGATAGACTACCAGACGTTTCTTGATGGTCTCTTCGTTATCATCGGCACGCCCCGATGCCTGACCGCGTTTAAGCAAGCGGTCCATGAGTTCATCCTCCGGAACATCGAGCTCTATCATCGCTGTCACATCCTGACCGCGCTCCTTAAGAATTTTCTTTAGAGACTCCGCCTGGGCAATTGTCCGTGGGAAACCGTCAAATATAACACCCTTGCCACCAGCCAAGGCATCGAGTTTGGCCGCAAGAATGCTCACCATAAGTTCATCGGGTATCAACTGTCCGTTATCAATGAGCGACTGTGCCAGTTTGCCTAATTCCGAGCCGGCCGCAATCTCCGCACGCAACACATCGCCTGTAGATATGTGGTCGAGACCATATTTCTCGACAATCCTTTCACTCTGGGTGCCCTTACCGCTTCCGGGTGCACCAAAAATAACTATATTAAGCATTGTATAAAGTTTATTCTACAACATCATAAATATCGGGAAGGTTGCGTCCCAACCCGTCATAATCAAGACCATAACCGACGATAAACCTATCAGGAATAGTAAATACGCTGTACTTAACATTTACAGGAACCTGAAGACGGGCCGGTTTTACAAACAGAGACGCAATCTCTATTGACGCAGGCTCTCGCGTACCGAGAGTCTCAAGCATGTTCTGCATTGTCAGGCCGGTATCAACTATATCCTCGACAACGATGACATCGCGTCCGGTGATTGACTCAGACAAGCCTAAAACCTCCTTGATTACACCGGTTGAATTTGTTCCTTGATAGGAAGAGAGCTTGACAAACGAAATTTCACACTCTATTTCAAGGTTACGCATAAGTTCGGCAGCAAACATGAAGCTTCCGTTAAGCACGCCAAGCAACAGCGGACGTTTGCCTGCATAGTCCCGGTTTATATTGGCAGCAACCCTCTTGACCTCAGCAACTATCTCATCGTGAGATATTGTCTTGACAAATTCCTTGTCATGAATCTTTATATTTGACATAACAATAGATTATAATCAGATACCGCATTGCGGGATTCTCGTCACAAAAATAGAATAAAGTTCCGAAAAAAGAGCAACAGACATCTTTTTTTTGCCTTGCATACTAAAAAAAGTTCCTTGCAACACCTTATTAATATAAGTTAATGAATATTTTAAGGCTCATTTAAAAACAAATTACTATCTTCGCGGCTGAATGCAGATTCCGCCTACATCAAAACAAGCACAATTATGAAAAATCTGTTTTTTATTATCATAGCGTCATTCACTCTCCCATGCTATGCACAAGGTGATGTAAATCCATTCTCCACAGGGCTGAATGAAGGTGTCACATACACTCTCCCAGACACCAGGATTGATGTGACAATCTCAACAGCATGTATCACTAAGACTCCCGGTGAGTTCAGCAGATATGCAGAACGCTATCTGCGCATGAAGAACAGTATTTCCAAACCCGAAACGTATTGGGAAATGAAAGAACTGAAAATAGAAACATCCGGCAAGCCGAATCCAGAAAAGATGTACACCATAAAGCTGGCCAACAACAGCACTGCAAGCTGCATATCCGTTGACAGCAAAGGCATAATAGCAGGAATAAACATTGACACTGAAATAGAGGGAGAAGAGAACACTGAGAACAGCAGAACACAGCAGAACGCATACACTCCGACCGGCAAACAGACCGATGCCAGCCAATACATGACAGAAGAGATGCTGCAGGCCACATCGACAGCCAAGCTTGCCGAGCTTACAGCCAAGGAGATATACACTATACGCGAGAGCAAGCTGGCAATAACACGAGGACTATCCGAGAACATGCCAAAGGATGGACTATCCATGCAATTGGTGCTTGACGAGCTAAACAAGCAGGAAAGAGTGCTCACCGAGATGTTCACCGGACGTATTGATACGGTTTATCACAGCTTCAGCTACACATTGGAGCCAAAAGCCGATTGCGACACAACGAAGGCCGTACTGTTCCGTTTCTCCCGCAAGTCGGGCGTTGTTGACAAAGATAACCTTGCCGGTTCTCCAGTATATTACAGTCTGAAGGACTTGAAGAGCATCAATACGCAGCCAGCTGAGGTACCGGCCAAGAAAATCATAAAGAAAGAGGGAGTATGCTACAACATACCCGGCAGAGCCCTGTTTGAGATATATACTCCGACCAGGAGCTTTTACAAGAAAGAAATTTCATTGGCACAGCTCGGAACTACAGAGGTCCTCTCAAAGGTGTTGTTCAACAAGAATGCAAAGACCAAAGTGAAGTTCGACACATCTACCGGCGGAATAATAAGTATAGAGAAATAATAATCGAAAAAAATATAATAAAATGTTTGAAAACCTAAGCGAACGTCTTGAACGCTCATTCAAGATACTCAAGGGCGAGGGCCGCATCACCGAGGTGAACGTGGCAGAAACCCTCAAGGATGTACGAAAGGCACTGCTCGATGCCGACGTAAACTACAAGGTTGCCAAGACCTTTACCGACACAGTCAAGAACAAGGCTATCGGCCAGAACGTGCTGACATCTATTCATCCGAGCCAGTTGATGGTGAAGATAGTCCACGATGAGCTTACAGCCCTCATGGGTGGCGAGACATCAGAAATAAACTATGAAGGACATCCGGCTGTGATTCTCATGTCAGGTCTTCAGGGTAGCGGTAAGACAACATTCTCTTCCAAGCTGGCAAACTACCTCAAGAAGAAGAGGAACCGCAGCCCATTACTTGTAGCCTGTGACGTGTATCGTCCCGCAGCTATTGACCAGCTTAAAGTATTGGGCGAAGCTATCGGAGTTCCCGTATATAGCGAGCCGGACAGCAAGGACCCTGTACAGATAGCCCTCAACGCCATAAAGGAGGCCAAGGCAAAGAGCTACAACCTCGTTATAATAGATACCGCCGGCCGTTTGGCGGTTGACGAGGCGATGATGAAGGAGATAGCAGCAATCAAGGAAGCTGTAAACCCCACCGAGACCCTCTTTGTAGTAGATTCAATGACCGGACAGGATGCCGTCAATACAGCAAAGGAGTTCAACGACCGTCTTGACTTTACCGGCGTAATTCTCACCAAGCTCGACGGTGATACACGTGGCGGTGCAGCATTGTCTATACGCACAGTAGTCACCAAGCCTATCAAGTTCATCGGTACCGGCGAGAAGATGGAAGCTATCGACCAGTTCCACCCCAACCGTATGGCCGACCGCATCCTTGGCATGGGCGACGTGGTATCTCTTGTCGAGCGTGCACAGGAGCAGTTCGATGAGGAGGAAGCCAGGAAGCTCCAGCGCAAGCTCGCCCGTAACCAGTTTGATTTCAACGACTTCCTTACACAGATAGAGCAGATAAAGAAGATGGGCAACATAAAGGACCTCATGGCAATGATTCCCGGAGTAGGAAAAGCCGTAAAGGACCTCGACATCGATGACAATGCATTCAAGGGAGTAGAGGCAATCATACGTTCAATGACACCGAAAGAGCGTGCAAACCCGGACATTATCAACAACTCGCGCAAGGAGAGAATTGCAAGGGGAAGCGGAACCACAATGCAGGAGGTTAACCGTCTCATGAAGCAGTTCGAGCAGATTCGCAAGACTATGAAGAGTGTTGCAGGCGGCAAGTTCGGCAACATGATGGGCGGAATGATGCCTAAGTTCAAGCGTTAAAGTATAGAAAACAACTAACCACAAAAAGAGGATCTTATGCAACTTATTGACGGAAAGGCTGTAGCAACAGCCATCAAGAAGGAAATTGCGACAGAAGTAGAACGCATAATAGCCAATGGAGGCAAGCGTCCGCACCTCGCAGCCATACTTGTAGGGCACGACGGAGGCAGCGAGACCTACGTAGCCAACAAGGTAAAGGCCTGTGAAGAGTGCGGTTTTACCTCGACACTCCTCCGTTTTGAAGCCGACATAACAGAAGAGGAACTCCTCAAGAAAGTCGATGAGTTGAACAATGACCCAGACGTGGACGGTTTCATAGTACAGCTTCCTCTCCCGAAACACATCGACGAGCAGAAAGTGACAGAGGCTATCGACTACCGCAAGGATGTCGATGGGTTCCACCCCGTAAATGTCGGACGCCTCTCCATAGGACTTCCATGTTTCCTTTCGGCAACCCCAAACGGCATCATGGAGCTTCTTGCCCGCTACAATATAGATACCAAAGGCAAGAAATGCGTAGTTCTTGGACGAAGCAATATTGTAGGCAAGCCCATGGCCAACCTCATGATGCAAAAACAGACTCCGGGCGATGCTACGGTAACCGTATGCCACAGCCATACAGAGAACATTGCAGAGGAGTGCCGTCAGGCCGATATCATAATTGCAGCATTGGGACAGCCTCACTTCCTGAAGGCCGACATGGTTAAAGAAGGTGCCGTTGTTATAGACGTTGGCACAACACGAGTACCCGACAGCACCCGCAAGTCGGGATTCCGTCTATGCGGCGATGTGGACTTTGAGAATGTAGCACCGAAATGCTCATTCATCACCCCCGTTCCTGGTGGTGTAGGTCCAATGACTATCGTCTCTCTCATGAAGAATACATTACTGGCAGGAAAAGGCGAAATATACAAATGACGAACTGTTTCCGCCTGCTTATAACATTATTGCTGTATTGTGCCATTCCTTTTGAAACCGAGGCGCAGTACAGCAATATTCCTATGCAGAAGCTCGACTTGTTCTTTGTCGGCGATGCCATGCAGCATGAGACCCAGTTCCTTACCGCAAAGGGGAAGGATGGGAAGTACAGTTACTCCTCCTATTACAAGTACCTCTCATCGGAAGCCAAGAAAGCCGATATCTCTGTAATTAACCTCGAAACCCCGATAGGCAGCAAAAACTTTGGCGGTTACCCGTCGTTCTGCGCTCCCGACAGCTTCCTGCATGCCATAACAGATGCCGGTTTCAATCTTGTGCTCCTCGCCAACAACCACATTCTTGACCGAGGAGAAGAAGGCGCGATATATACGCTTAATCTGCTCGACACCCTAAAGACCCCGTATTGCGGAATATACCGCAACATGGAAGAGCGCGACAGCCTTTATCCATTAGTGATAGAGAAAAGAGGTGTAAAGATAGCCTTCCTTAACTACACATACAGCACAAACGGGAGAAGAGCCCCAAAGCCATGGGTCGTAAACATGATAGAGAAAGACGTTATGGCTGCTGATATCGAAAAAGCAAGAAGCATGGGTGTTGATGCCATAATTGCATGCATGCATTGGGGAGACGAATACCTCAGCTTGCCGCCGAAGAGAATAGAGGAACTTGCAGGATGGCTTCTGGAACAGGGAGTTGACCACATTATAGGACACCACCCGCATGTAATCCAGCCAATAGAGCTTCGTAAGGACACTTCCACACTAAAGAAGCATACTGTAGCCTACTCGCTCGGCAATCTTGTATCGAACATGCACAGGCGTTATGCCGACGGCGGCATAGCACTGCGAATGCGCATGAAGAAGATTCTCAACTACACCCGCGTATCATCTTTGGAATACCTCCTGACATGGATTGCGCCAAGAAGAAGCGACGGCACACGCGACTTCACCATTCTGCCGGCTGCAACAACCGTAATCGAAAAGAACCCGCACGCAGAATTCAGGCTAAAGCAGTTCCTTGAGGACACACGTACGCTCTTCGGGAAACACAATAAAGGAGAGGTGAAAGAGTTCTTTATAGACTCGGTAAGAATCACTCGATAACGAAGCCCTTGCCGTTCCAGCGATACACAAGTTTCCTTAGCAACGGACTGACAACAGCAGCATCCTCCTTGCTCATATAACCTGGCATTGTATATTCTGCCACCATAGTGTTGTCATCGGGATTGAGCCTTAAAGAGACAAGATAAATGTCACACTTGTCAACATAGCGGTCAACCGTATCGGCAGGGACAAAGAAATCCCTTATGGCCGGAGGAGCGAACATCTTCTGCGCATCGAGCCTTTTCCACTCACGATTGAAGAATGCAATGCGGCTATCCTCAGCCTCTGCCCTTACGCTGTTCACGACACACATTATCGAGTCATTGCCGAAAGGCAACATCTTCATCTGCATCGACGATGAAGGCGTTGTCTGCAGAAAGAGATAGTTGGCAGTCAGCTCCTTGAGGACGCTCTCGCCGTCGAGCCTGTTCGTAGCTCTTGCCCTCATTCCGGCCTTCATGTATTCAATGAAGTCGTAACGGTCGAGCCTTGTCAGCAAAGGCATAACAGAATCGGGAGTTTCCAGAAACATCTCCCTGAAGCTCTGCCCGTTCACAAGTGACGGCGCAGCGAGCATCAAAAACAACAATATGTATATATACTTTTTCATTTCGATCCCAAATATAGGAAGAATAATCCAATTAATATCAACAGCAAGTCAACAGCTTTGCTCTTGAGGTTCTTCTCATGCAGGAGAAATGCCCCGAAAGCAAACGACACCACAACACTTCCGCGCCGTATCATAGAGACCACGGCTATGAGCGCACCATCTTGAGCCAACGACGAAAAGTAGCAGAAATCGGCCATTCCCAGGAATAGCGAAATCAACGGGATTGACCAACGCCACGAAAATTTGCGGCCACGTTGGGCCGATGAAAAGGCATTCATTGCAACAGCTATGCAGCCCATCAGCAGACATTGGTAGAGATTGAACCACGACTGCACAAGTATCGGTTCAAGAGAACGCATGAGGAACTTGTCGTATAAAGCACTCAACGCTCCGAACACAGCAGCAAGAGCCACAAACACAACCCAACGGTTATTCACGAAGTCAATGCCCTCGCGCTTGCTGCTCCTCCCAAGAAGAAACACAGACAGTATGGCAATAAGCACACCTGTCCATTGATAGAGGTTCAAAGACTCTCCGAAGATGAATAGCGCGCCAAGAAGCACAAGCACAGGCCTTGTCGATTGTATCGGAGAGACAATTGTGATAGGCAAATGCTTTATTCCTATATACCCGCAAAGCCATGAGGAGAGCACTATGACTGCTTTGACGACCAACAGCAGATGAACATCGGCATCGGCAGACGGAACATACAAAGGTCCTTCTGTTATCACTCCTGTATGTGAAAGCAGAATGAAGGGTGCAAAAATAATTGTCGAGAAGAGCGTATTCAGGAAAAGGACAGCAATGACAGAATTCTCCTTCAGCGAAACTTTCTTAAAGAAGTCATAGCAACCCAGCAGAGCTGCCGACACGAATGCCAACAAAGCCCACATCATAGGAACAGCTCTTCGGGATATTCAACTCCAACTAAGAAGAGAGCCTCGCCCATAGCAGAGTCACCGGCCTCTCCGCGCGCCTTGTTCTCAATAACCGCCCTGAAACCGTCAAGTGTCATCTTTCCGCGCCCAACAAGCAGCAACGTGCCCACTATGGCACGCACCATGTTACGCAAGAAACGGTCGGCTTCTATCTCAAAGACCCATTCATGCTCCCCTACCCTGCGCCATGCAGCATGGGTAACCTTGCAGTTGTTTGTCTTGACATCGGTATGCAGCTTGCTGAAGCTTGTGAAATCGGTATATTCGTACAGGAGTTCAGCAGCCCGGTTCATCGCTTCGAAATCGGTTTCGGGCATAACCCGGCATGCATATCGCCTCGCAAAAGGCGATTTGGCCGTCACCACTCTATAGCAATAGCGGCGCGACAAAGCATCGAAACGGGCATGTGCACCATCCTTTACACGACGCACGCCGCTGACAGCTATATCGGGAGGCAATATCCTGTTCAGCTTATATACAAGCTGCCCGGTATCCACCTCGCATGGGAAATCGCCATGAGCCACCATACACTCCGCATTCACTCCGGCATCGGTACGCCCGGCACCTGTCAGAGGCACCGGCTGCCGCATAAGCTTGCAAAGGGCCTCTTCGAGCACCTGCTGTACCGTTATTGCATTGGGCTGTACCTGCCAGCCATGGTATGCAGCACCATCGTAGGAGAAATATATGAAATAGCGTGGCATCAGATTTCGTTCTTGAGAATATATGTATGACATGCAGCAAGGCCTGCAGTTTCTGTTCTCAGGCGTGAGCTGCCGAGACTTACAGGAATATAGCCGGCCTTTATGGCCATTTCCACCTCTTCGGGACTGAAGTCGCCCTCAGGACCTATGAGCACGGTAGCCTCTTCGCCCGGCACAAGGACATCCTTAAGAAGCACCCTCTCGCTATCGTAGCAATGCGCTATGTACTTGGCACCCGGACGCTCCGTCGTGACAAACTTCTTGAAGTCGGTCATTTCCGTAACCAGAGGCTTCGTATATTTCAAAGACTGCTTCATTGCTGAAACGACAATACGTTCCACGCGGTCGCACTTCACCACCTTACGCTCCGAGAAACGGCAATTGAGGAAAGCAATCTCGTCAAGACCTATTTCCGTAGCCTTTTCGGCAAGCCACTCGATGCGGTCCATGTTCTTTGTCGGTGCAATGGCTATATGTATGCTGCCTTTCCAGTTCTTGGGCATGGGAAGAGCCTCGACAGCCTCCACGTAGCAGTGTTTCCCGGTAACGGATGATATACGTGCCTTGTAAAGCATGCCTTTGCCATCGGTTATATCCAGTTCAGCACCTGCAGAGAGGCGCAACACACGCAGAGCGTGGGCAGCCTCCTCTTCTGAGAGTTCCCAACGCTCTGCTATATCAGGTACATAAAAAAGTGCCATTATTCTATATTTTCGTCTGTGTTCCCGTCATTGGCAGCCTGAGGCTGATGCCTTGAGTCTATCTCCTCCTTCAGTTTCATTGCCAGCTCATAGTTTTCAGCCTTTACAGCATTATCCATCGCAACCTTAAGTGTCTCTTCATCGGCAGCAGTTATAGGAATCGATATCGCACCGTTCCGTTCATCGTGTATGCACATGCGGTTCAGCAGCCCCTCATCTATATAAATAGGTGCAGAGACACGCAAGGCTATCGCTATTGCATCACTGGTGCGGGCATCAACGACCCGGACATCATTGCCTTGTCTGTAGCACAACTGCGAATGAAACGTGCCGTCCTCTATCTTGTTTATAAACACATGCTGCAGCTCTATTCCGAATTCCGCTGTAATAAGACCGAAGAGGTCGTGTGTCAACGGACGGTCTGTCGCAACCTTCCTGAGCGCAAACGCTATTGCCTGTGCCTCGATGAAGCCGAGTGCCACAATAATCTTGCGCAGCCCCTCCTTTTCCTGCAGCATGAGCACATGCGCACGGCGGTCGGTCACTTTGGACATCATATCGGAGACAACGAGCTCTACCATATCAGGCTTTTTTCTCTTTGAATACAACTGCGAAAAGGATAGCTATCACAAGGGCATAACCGGCAAAGATATACCATGCAGTAGGCCAGCCGGCAAAATTATTGTTTGCCGTAAAATGATTCACAACTTCCTGTGCCGCAATTACACCGACAGATGCGCCCAATCCGTTTGTCATGAGCATAAACAAGCCCTGTGCACTTGAACGCAGGCTTTCAGGAACCTCGTTATCGACAAACAGCGAACCTGATATATTGAAGAAGTCAAACGCAACACCATAGACAATCATCGACATCACAAAAAGGAGCACACCGGGCATGCCAGGGTCACCCACAGCGAAGAAGCCGAAACGGAACATCCAGCCCAGCATTGCGATGAGCATCACCTTCTTTATACCGAATCTCTTAAGGAAGAATGGTATCAACAGGATACATAGAGTCTCTGAGAGCTGCGACAATGATATAAGCATGTTAGTATGCTCAACTGCAAATGTACCTGCATACTCCTCTATCTCGCTGAAACCATTTATGAATGTATTGGCATAGCCGTTAGATACCTGCAATGCAGCACCAAGCAGCATTGAGAAGATGAAGAACATAGCCATTCTGCGCTGGTTGAAGAGCTTGAAGGCATCGAGTCCGAGGGCCGACGCAAGCGACTTCTTCTCACTGCCCTTATCTACCGGGCATGAAGGCAATGTAAGTGAATACAAAGCAACAGCAACACCCCATGCAGCCGATGTAAAGAACTGATTGAAATCATTCTGGAAGCCGGTAAAGTCAACCAGCAGCATCGACACGATGAAACCGATCGTTCCAAATACACGTATAGGCGGAAAAGCCTTTACCGTATCAAGCCCGGCCTTGTTAAGTGCCGTATATGACACCGAATTGGAGAGTGCCAGAGTAGGCATATAGAATGCCACCGAAACGGTGTATGTCCAGAAGAGGTCATTGAATGCCACATCCGCGCCCTTTGTCATTCCTATGTAGCCGGTAATGCCCATGAATATGGCAGCCACTGCATGGCAGAAGGCAAGCACCCGCTGAGCCGGGACCCAACGGTCGGCAACGATACCCATCAATGCCGGCATGAATATTGAGACAATACCCTGTACTGAGTAGAACCAGCCGATACTGCTGCCCATTCCGTAACCGCCAAGATAACGTCCCATAGATGTGAGGTATGCACCCCATACTGCAAACTGCAGGAAGCTCAGGATAATGAGCCTTGTCTTAACATGTGAATTCTGCATAATACTATTTTATTTCATTCTGTTTTGTCCATTTACGGTTGCATGAGTGCAAATTTACCTTTTATTCCTTTAAAACCATAAAGAAAAACGATTAGTTCGCGCCCTACCGGAATATAATATCCGTTATCACCTGTGCCTTAACATGGTTATTCAGCCTATGCACAAGTGACTTGCGGTTCATGAATAGCTCGTGCCGCAACACCGATGATGTAACCTTTACGTACAGCACCTGATTGTGTATGTTCAGTTCCTTTGTATATGACTGCACAGCCGGCCCCAGAACCTGCGACCAGGCCTGTATCAGACGATACTCGTTCAGCGGGGTCTCCAACCCCTCTTCGCGACACATCTCGCGTACAAGGTCGGCTATTGATTTCGTTTCGCCTCTCTTCATGCGTTATTCTCTTTCAAAAGTTCAACACAGCCCCTCTGCACATCGAAGAGACGGTACTGTTTATCTATCTTCTCCAGAATGCCGTCTATATGCTCACGGTTGACATCGGTTATGAATATCTGCCCGAAGCTCTCGCCGGCCACCAGGCCGACTATCTGTTCAACACGCTTGCTGTCAAGCTTGTCGAATATGTCGTCAAGCAACAGGAGCGGAGTCTCGCCGCCCTTGCGGTTGAGAAAATCGAACTGAGCCAGCTTGAGCGACACAAGATAGCTCTTGTTCTGCCCCTGCGACCCCTCTTTCTTTATCGGGTACCCGTTCAGATGCATCACAAGCTCATCGCGGTGCACGCCTTTCGATGTATATCCCAGATGCCTGTCATCGGCACGGGATAGCATAAGCAGCTCGCCGAGAGTGTCATCGTTCATGTGCGAGCGGTAACGCAGCCCCACATTCTCTCCGCCGCCGGTTATAGCCTCATGGAAGCGGTTGAACACCGGAACAAGCTCCTCTATGAAACGCTTGCGGCCTTCATATATCGTATTGGCCTCAACAACCATCATATCCTCTATGAGCGACATCATTTCGGAATCGGGCTCATATTCAGCCCGAAGCATGACATTACGCTGTTGCAACGCTCTGTTGTACCTGATAAGTGCATTCAGATACTCCTTGTCGTACTGCGATATTACAACATCCATGAAACGGCGTCGCTCTTCGCTTCCTCCGGCGATAAGCTCGTTATCGGCAGGAGAAATCATTACAAGCGGAATTGTTCCAATGTGGTCGGAAAGGCGTTCGTACGCCTTGCCGTTCTTCTTGAACTGCTTCTTGTCGCCACGTTTCATGCCGCAAGAGACCTCGTCATTCATGCCGCTGTCGCTCAGGTAACGGCCCTGAAGCATAAAGAACGGCTCATCGTGCATTATATTGGAGCCATCGACCACGGTAACTGCACTCTTGCAGAACGACAGGTAATATACGGCATCAAGCAGATTTGTCTTGCCCATGCCGTTGCTGCCGATAAAACAGTTTATGCCCGGCGAGAAAGAGATGTTCACGTCGGCCAGATTCCTGTAGTTCAACAAAGAGATGCTTTCTATCTTCATTATGCGATTGAGTTTACCGGCAAACCACATTAAAGGATTTGCTTTGCAAATATAGCAACAAACGAGCGAGAAATATCAAGCTTGCTTGGATATTTTTCACAGCGAGTGCAGGCTATATTCGCGGTTTACCGCAAATTACAAACAAACGAGCGAGAAATATCAAGCTTGCTTTGATATTTTTTACAGAGAGTGCAGGCTATATTCGCGGTTTACCGCAAATAGAGTAATAAACAAGGAAGATAATTCCACCAGAAAGCAAAAAAAAACGCCATAATTTTTCAGCTAAGAGTTTTTTGATTAATTTTGCAGACTAAAGTGCAGAATTGTCATCAGGCGCATGCTTGCCTTGGCTATTCGGCAAAGCAGAAAGCAAATAATAAAAACAATATAACTATGAGCAAAAAACAGACAGAGACTCCAATCCTCGCAGACGAGATGCTTGGCAAGTCAGAGGCATTTGTCCTCAAGTACAAGAATGTCATTACCGGTGCAATTCTGGCAATAATCCTTATTGTAGGCGGTTTCATGGCATATAACAACTACGTTGTAGAACCGAAGAACGCCGAGGCCGACAAGGCAATCTTCCACGCAGAGCACCTCTTCATAGGCGGTGAGTACGAGCAGGCACTCAACGGCGACGGTGTAAATGCAGGTTTCATCAAGGTTATCGAGGACCACAGCGGCACACCGGCAGCCAACATCGCTAAGGCATACGCAGGCTTGTGCTACATACAGTTAGGCGACATCGACAATGCTATCAAGTACCTTGAGGAGTATAGCGGCGAGGACCAGGTTATCGCTCCAAAGGTAAAGGCTGCCCTTGCCAACTGCCATGCACAGAAAGAGAACTGGAACAAGGCAATCGACCTTCTTCTCGATGCAGCAGACAAGGCTAAGAACGTAGCAGTTACACCGGAGTGCTGGAGAGACGCAGCTGCTATCTATGAAAAGATAGGCAAGAACGAGGAGGCACGCAAGCTCTATGAGAGAATCAAGAACGAGTACCCAGAGTCTCACCTCTCTATGGACGCTGACAAGATGATCAACTCTGTAAAGTAAACGAACAACAACATCAGAACAGAAGGCTGTCCATGAAAATGCGGCAGCCTTTTTTAAGATATTATCATGGCAACAGAACTGAAGAACCTCTCAAGCTACGACCCCACAAAGGTCGCGAACGGCAAAGGACGCAAGGTAGGCATAGTATATGCCGAGTGGAATGACGGGATAACATACGCGTTGCGCGACGGAGCTGTAAAGACACTGCTCGACAACGGTGTTGAGGAAAGCGACATAACGCTCGCCAGCGTACCGGGCAGCTTCGAACTCATCTTCGGAGCATCGCAGATGGTCAAGAGCGGCAAATACGATGCTGTAATAGCCATAGGATGTGTAATCAGAGGCGACACACCGCACTTCGACTATATATGCGAAGGAGTCACAGCCGGTCTATCAAGACTCAATGTAGAGTATGACACTCCGGTAATCTTCGGCCTTATAACAACCAATAACCTGCAACAGGCCCAGGAGCGTAGCGGCGGCCGCCTTGGCAACAAAGGCGATGAGTGTGCCATCACTGCTTTGCAGATGATGTCACTCAGACAACACTTTCAGCAATAAGTCACGCGAAGCACCGCGACAGTGGTGCCGCGTGGGTTGCTAATAGAAAGTGTTGTCAATGTGCAGTAACTGCGCTACAAATAATTGCACAGTTCAAACATCGATAACGCCGGCAGCAACAGGTCGCGAGAAGCACTGATGAAATTAGTGCCTCGCGGGTTGCGACAATACGGCGTTGTCAATGTGCAAAATGAAATACGCCCAAACATCGATAACGCCGGCAGCAATAAGTCACGCGGACAACAACTCTCCCTCTTTTGAAAGAGGGAGTACCCGCAGGGGGAGGGAGTTCTCATTTATGCCGCGTGGGTTGCAAAAACACATAAGCCATGAGCGCAATTTTAGGCTCATGGCTTAATAAACGCAAGTTCGATATAAGCTCAACCAAACCACGAAGCTGTCATCCCGACAGAGTGAAGCGACGAGGGATCTCAAACAAACCGCGAAACAAGAGATCTCTCACATACGTTGCCTTTGGGCGGCGAACTCCGTTTCGAGATGACAAATACGCTAAATTACAGTACTATTTGTTATATCGAACTCATGGCTTAATTACAACTATCCGATTACTCCACCATGAACAACACACAGCCTAAGTTCATAATAACCAAAGAAGGCACCCTGCGTCTTGGCAATGTAAAAAGACACTGCGAACTGCTCAAAGCAGGCGAAAGCTGCATAGGCGGTGGATATTACAGCCTCGACTACATAACGCACAGGCTCTTGCTCAGCGGAGCGTCAAGCGAATATGGAGAGCCCGCTTGGGAACTTATAGAGAGATTGAAAGTATCGCCCTTTTACAAAGGGCTTGAAATCGTGTACTCGTCATGGGACAGCTGGAAAGAGGAGTTCCCCGTCAGCGACAGAATGGAGATAATATATGAATAGGCCATTCTGCAAGGATTGCAGAAATTCCACGTTCAATGCATGATGTTTCTTTAAAATTGCATACTTTTGGGAAACATGAGACTCCTTACGCATGAAAAAGCTGATTTTCATAATATCCTTTATTTGCTTTTCACTGCCGGCAATTGCCCGGCCGGCAAATGAATGCAATGCCGACAAGGTACAGTACGTCAACCCTCTTATGGGGACGCAATCTACATTCGAACTCTCTGCCGGAAACACCTACCCGGCTATCGCCATGCCATGGGGCATGAACTTCTGGACACCACGCACCGCCAAGATTGGCGACGGGTGGCAATATACCTATACAAAGAACAGAATCTACGGTTTTGAGCAGACACATCAGCCGAGCCCATGGATAAACGACTACGGGCAGTTTTCCATAATGCCGGTGACAGGAGAGCCCGAAATGGACGAGGCAAAGCGGGCCAGCTGGTTCTCACACAAAGGGGAGACAGCACTGCCGCATTACTATAAGGTTTACCTTGCCAGCTACGATATCGTTACAGAACTGACCCCGACCGAGCGTGCAGCGATGTTCCGTTTTACCTTTCCGCAAGGAGACTCGCACGTAGTTGTCGATGCCTACGACCAGGGCTCACACATTGAGGTTATCCCTGCAAAGAAGATGATAACAGGATACACCACACGTAACAGCGGAGGTGTGCCCGACAACTTCCGCAACTACTTCGTGATAGAGTTCGACAAGCCTTTTGAAGAGATTGCAACCTTCGTTGGCGACACCGATTCGCTTCCGTCGCTCAAAGAGAATGCATTACAGCAGACAGGATACCGCACAGGTGCAGTGATTGGATTCAAGACATCAAAAGGCGAAAAGGTTCATGCCCGCGTAGCATCGTCGTTCATAAGCACAGAACAGGCCATGACAAACCTAAAAGAGCTTGGAGATGACACATTCGACAGCCTTGTTGAACAAGGACGTGCAAGGTGGAACAGCGTACTTGGCCGCATTGACGCAGATGGAGAGACAGACGAACTGCGCACCTTCTATTCATGCCTATACCGTGCCCTGCTTTTCCCACGCAAATTATATGAAATCACCGAAGAGGGCAACGCAGTTCACTACAGCCCCTACAACGGCAAGGTGCTCCCCGGCTACATATATACAGACACCGGTTTCTGGGATACCTTCCGCTGCCTGTTCCCGCTGCTCAACCTTGTATATCCATCGGTGAATGCAGAGATTCAGGAAGGCCTCTTGAACACATTCCGCGAAAGCGGATTCTTCCCTGAATGGGCAAGCCCGGGACACAGAGAGTGCATGGTAGGCAACAACTCTGCATCGGTGCTTGCCGACGCATTTGTCAAGGGCATTCGCACCTCCGACACCCACTTGCTCTATGAGGGATTGCTGCATGGCACTAATGCCGTACACCCGAAGGTATCGTCAACCGGGCGCATTGGACATGAGCTTTATAACCGTATGGGATATGTGCCTTGCGATGCAGGTATAAACGAGAGTGCCGCACGCACACTTGAATATTCATACAACGACTGGTGTATTCTGCAAGTGGCAAAGGCACTTGATAGGCCTCAGAGGGAAATTGACATGCTGGAAAAACGCGCACTCAACTACCGTAACCTGTTCCGCAGCGACCATAGGCTGATGTGCGGACGGAATACCGACGGCACATTTGAAGAGAACTTTTCGCCGCTCAAATGGGGAGGAAACTTCACCGAAGGAAACAGCTGGCACTACACATGGTCGGTCTTCCACGACATACAAGGGCTCATAGAGCTCATGGGCGGCAAGAAAAACTTCGTGGAGATGCTCGACTCTGTATTTACCGTACCGCCGGTATATGACGACAGCTACTACGGATTCCCCATTCATGAGATTCGCGAGATGACAGTCATGAACATGGGCAACTATGCACACGGCAACCAGCCGATACAACACATGATTTACCTATACAACTATGCAGGCGAACCGTGGAAAGCACAATACCGGTTGCGTCAGGTAATGCAACACATGTACAGCCCCACCCCCGACGGATATTGCGGTGACGAAGACAACGGGCAGACATCGGCATGGTATGTATTCTCGGCACTGGGATTCTACCCCGTGTGCCCCGCAAGCGACGAATATGTGCTTGGCGCACCGCTGTTCAAGAATGCTGTCATACACCTTGAGAACGGGAAACAGATAGTGATTGAAGCAGAAGATAACAGCGACAGCAACATTTATATTGGACGAATGCTGCTTGACAGCAAGGAATACAGGCACAATTACATAACGCACAAGCAGCTGATCGGAGGAACAAGGATGAAGATGTTCATGGCACCACAGCCCAACCTCTCACGCGGCACCGCAGACGAAGATGCACCCTATTCATTCTCAAAAGAGGAATGAATGAGCCCATACAAACCTGAGTGCAAATATTCTTTATGCAACAAGACATCCTACTTTAAGCCGCATTGCATAGGAGTAACCATGATACATGCAGGTAATATATAAAAAGACCGCATTTGCGGTCATTGCTATGGTGCCACCAGGAAATGAGTTCTATTTCTAAATGGCTCTATATCTTTGCGGTTCCCGCGAAAATAAACTGCACCTCGGCATAGCTTAAACAAGTTTATCTCTGCTCTCGGTTTGTATTATTTTTGTCGTTAAAGAATCGCAACAAACGTAATCTCCCGCTATTTCTCCACCTAATTTCTGCACTATTTTGCAGTGTCTCGCAGAGTCGAGTTCCTACTTTGATGCAAAGGTAGTGCAAGCCGAGAGAAGAATAAAATAAATGAGTTTATTTTTTCATCCGAGGCGCAGCCTACCTTCGGCAAAGCCAAGGTAGTGAAATTATTTGAAACAGAAACGGGTACACAAAGATTTTGCTCCACCGCAGTTTGAAATCCCTAATTTCTTTGATTGGGGGTTTCTAATATTGGTTGTTTTAACTTGATCCATAAACATAACATAGGTGTGTCTTTGAATTTAGTTAAGCATATATCTGCATCTTTTAACATTAAAGCCCTATACCAATTATCAGCTTTTAATTGAGGGAGTTCTACCGCTTCATTGAATAAAGTAAAATTAGCCCCCATATCATTAAATGCTTTTACCATCCTATTAACTATTATCTCGATTTCTCTTGCAAGAATTGGTTGGTTTAAATCATTATTCTTGTGAAGTATAATAATTGTTTCATCGTTTGACATTCTCTCTATCATGCAATTAAAATAACCAAAATACTTATTTGATGTATTCAAGTAAGTTAAAGTATGTTCTGGTGTCGTTTCTATTTTAGAAACTTGCCTTGCAATATAATCGTCTATAACCTCGTCAAAATATTCACGAGCAGATTTCTTGTTATTATTAATCGCCTCTTCAAATTTTTCAATAAACTCATCTATTGAATATACTTTAGTGTCAAAATTGAAAAGCTTATATAATGTTTTACTCTTAAGTCGTAGCCCTTCATCATCGCTGACTATACAATCACAATAAGAGCCGAAAAAACTATGACAGCAATCTGCTTGCATATTTTGAAACTTAACCTTTTTGCGAGCCTCTTTATTTACTCCGAACAAATCAAGCAACATATACGATATGTAATAGATAGTTGCTGAATCAGAAGAAGATAAGCCTGTCTGGGCTAAAACGGCTTTAATAGTTTCTATAAATGATAATCCTAGTGGTGATGATGATAATTGCTCATTGAATTTCTCCTCACCATCCGCTTTAATTTCTTTCGGATTGTAATTTGCAATTGTTTTATCTCTTACCTGTTTATAGGTTTCTTTATTCTCGTAAAAATTGTATGCTATAAAATTCATTAAAGATTTAAATGTTGGAACATCTACTTGTAGTTCATCTGATGAAATTGGAGCACGTTTTGTCAACCAATCAAAACCTAATTCCCCCTTTAAATCCTTAATGCTAATATCAACTATGTTGTTTATTGCATTTCGCTGTTCTGCTGTTATTTGTGAGAAATCAAAATTTTCAAGCCAAGAGAAATCTCCAATCTTCCCAATTATTTCAAAAGCATCGCGTGGAGATTGTTTCATAACTTCTTGCTTGGGTGGTTCGTATATTAATCTATTACCGTCAACAATAGACTGCATAAATTCCATTTCGGAATACTTGATATCTGTTTTATCATCTTGCAGGTCAAATAAATGTGCATTTGAATAGAAGAAAATAAACTCATCTTTATGAGATAATATTTTCTCACGTAAACGAGCGTACTTTTCTTCCCTTGCATTAAATAGATGACTGAATACTTGCTTGTCTAAATATATTGTTACCATAAATAACTAAGTATATGTGAAAGTGTATTAGAATTAGTACGGCTTACAGATTCCTACGATTTAGATTTATCATGAGCACAATCATGAGCAGGTCATGAGCACTTTAAATTAACTCTATTATCAAAAACTCCCTCAAACAAACTCATTTCTCGCTTAGCGATACCTAATCTGTTTGCCAACACTCGCCAATCCTTGACAGCCGTTACAACCTCGTTGATTACGCCCTTAGCAACCTCTGGGGTGAGCATATACTCCTCACAAGAATTGAGCAAAATGGATAAATCGGATTCGTTGGTTTTACTATTGATAAGCAAACTTTGATGGTCGTTCAGCGTTGGATTCATATCGTATGCAGGCGATAGCGTCCAGCCTTTTGCAGTGAGCAGAAAACCGTGATTGCGGAAATGGTCGTCGCTATTACCTACGCATATATTAAACGCAACTCTACGGAACAACTCTCGCAAGTTCGCATCAACATCGGTACAACCACTCAAAATGAAATCTATAATATCCAAATAGCCGTTTCCTGTTGTAGCATTGTCACCGTCATTCAATCCAAGCAATGTCATTGCTGATGCAAAATGTATTCTCTTGCCATCATCCGTTCTATCAAAACGACGAGAAAGGAGTGTATGATGCTTGTCGTTTATTGCAAGCACCTTTGTTTCGGCAGCGTTTATGCCCGCATTTTTGGCTAATAGATGGCAGAAATGCTCCCATAGTCCAGCATCGTAATCATCCTTCAATGATGGGAACTTTGCGACATATATACTGCGGTCC
>JAFWXX010000027.1 GCA_017522915.1 Bacteroidaceae bacterium | reverse complement strand
AACGGGGCTCGTAACCGACGCAGTCGCTTTGCTTGCAAAGAACTCCGACCCTCAGCTTCCCATGTATATTATTTAATAACAAATGACAACCTAAAGGCTGTCATTCATTATTAAGAGCGGTAAACGGGGCTCGTAACCGACGCAGTCGCTTTGCTTGCAAAGAACTCCGACCCTCAGCTTCCCATGTATATTATTTAATAACAAATGACAACCTAAAGGCTGTCATTCATTATTAAGAGCGGTAAACGGGGCTCGAACCCGCGACCCTCAGCTTGGGAAGCTGATGCTCTACCAACTGAGCTACTACCGCGTAGCTTTATTTCCGTTTGCGAAGATACAATATTTTTCTAAATGGGTGATGCTGTTTTGCAATTTATTTTATTGAAGATACACTGTTTCCTGAATGGTGAACAATAATTGCATGCGTTCCTATACGCATCTTGCAATAAGCAGTGCAAGCAGGAGCAACGTGAATAGCAGCAGGTTCATCGCGCTTCTGCCAAGCAGGGGATTGAGCTTTGCTCCTTTGCTCTGTTTGAGCTTCCGCCATGTAGCAACGTGCAGCAATAGATATATGACAGGAACAGATAGAGCCCATGCCGGCATTTGAACCCAGAGAGGTGTCATTATACCCATTGCCAGAATTCCTGAAAACAGATAGGCTTGCCCCATTACCGTGCGTCCGAAGATAACAACGGTTGTTATCTTTCCTACAGCCTTGTCATCCTCCATGTCGCGGTAATTGTTGACAATAAGTACATTTGCTGCAAGCAGGCCGGTTGCTATAGAGGTGCTTAGCAGTTCCGGCAAATGGCTCCATTCTCCTGTCTGAAGGTAACATGTCAGCGTTACCGGTATCACTCCGAAAAATATGACAACAGTGATGTCTCCAAGCCCGTGATGTGACAAAGGGTATGGACCGGTGCTGTATGCAAGGGCAAAGAGCATTATTGCGCATCCTGCAGCTATGAGCCATAGGCTGCCGTAAAAGAGCATTGCACATCCGATTATCGCTGCTATGCCAAGCATGATGAATGTCGCATGCTTCATTGCTTTAGGGGATATGTCACCTTCTGTCACTCCGCGACGAAAGCCTTCACGTCCCTTGCGGTCGATACCGTTCTTGAAATCATAGTATTCGTTTCCGAAATTGGAGGCTATCTGGGCCGATATGGCAAAGAGAATGCATAGCAGTGCCGGAACAATGGAGAACTTTCCTTGCCATACAGCACATCCGCATCCTGCCAATACTCCTGCAATACTTACGGGAAGAGTGCGCAGACGCATTGCTTCAATCCACTTCTTTGCCATATATTTTGTGTTACTTGATTCCGACATACATACGGCATATACCGAATGTGAAGGCCTTGTGCCTTACCTCGCTGAAACCGGCCTCACGCATCATGCCGATAAACCTGTCGGGAGCCGGGAAATGCAGAACCGATGCCGGAAGGTATTCGTATGCTCCGCGGTTGCCCGATACCATTCCGCCAATCGCGGGGAGAATATTCAGGAAATAGAGTTTGTAGCACCAGCGTATAATGGGGTTTGACGGTACTGACAGTTCAAGAATGACAAGCTTGCCTCCAGGCTTCAGTACTCGGCACATCTCTTTGAGCCCGATATCGAGATGTTCGAAGTTACGTACACCGAACCCTACAGATATGCGGTCGAAGAGGTCGTTGGAGTAGGTGAGTGCTTCGCAGTCACCGTATTCAAGAGTGGCTCTTGCCTTGGCGGCATTTATCTTTTCACGCCCAACCTTCATCATTCCTTCGGAAAGGTCTATGCCTGTTATGGAACTTCCCTCAGCAGCTTTCCTGGCAATCTCTATGGTGAAGTCACCTGTACCGCAGGCTACATCGAGAACCTTTAGAGGTTCTTTGCTATCGATTATTTCTCGGACTGCTTTCTTGCGCCATCCTTTGTCGATGTTCAATGAGAGTATATGGTTAAGCTTGTCGTAATCGGGAGCGATATTGTCGAACAGGCTCTTGATTTTCTCTTTCTTTGCCATAAGGTGTGTTTAGTTAAAGTATTTGAGTTTCATGACATATAGCAGCAGTATGACGTTCATCATCAGTGCATAGATTATTGCCGGAATGGCCATCTCACCGCTGTTGAATATGAATGGTGAGGTGGCTATCGCTATGGCTTGTGCCGCATTCTGCATTCCTACCTCAATGACTATGGTGCGACGTACAGTACCGGTCAGCCGGGCAAAACGCGACAGCAGCGAGCTGCATAGCATGCTTGCAATTATAAGCAGTGCACATGCAATGCCTGTAAGGCGGAAATTAGCAATTATCTCTTCGGTGTATTGCAGGAAGAAAAGAAATGCCAGTGTCATCAGTGCCGGAAAGGCAATCTTCCCTAACATCTTTCCGGTTCTGCTTGCCTTGTATGGGCTGATACGACGGAACAGGAACCCGGCAAGCAGCGGTACAAACAGAAGCACGATGTTCTGCACAAGCAGTTTTCCCATAGGCAACTCAATGGAGATGCCGGCATTGTGTGAAACGAAATGCGATGTCAGCTCCATTATGAGCGGAAGCGTGAAAAGGGTCAGCACGCTGCTCACCGCAGTCAGTGTTATTGACAGAGCTATGTCACCTTTGGCAAGCATGGAGAAGACATTTGAAGAACTGCCTCCTGGGCAACACGCAATGAGTACCAGCCCCATGAAATATACGGGCGGCATTCCGGATATCCACGCTATGGAAAAGGCTATAAGAGGCAACAGGATTATCTGTCCTGCCATTCCTGTAATTACGGCTTTGGGATTTCGTATTACGTTTACAAATGATTCTTTGTTAAGCTCTGTTCCCAAAAGGAACATGAGGAGAATCAGAATCGGCATTACTATCCAGATTGTGTTCATCTGTTGCTTTATGTTGTCGTGTCAGGGATAATTCTGTCTCTCTCTTCAGTTGCTGTCAGTTGTTGTCGGGTGCCTTGGGGTATGCTTCTCCTTTGTCGAGGACTTCTATAGCCTTCAGAACTGCAGGGTCATCGAGGTTTACATACTTTACATGCTCCAGCATGCCTGCCATCTGGTAGATTATGTTCGAATAGAGAGCGCGTCGTATTATCTTGCGTGATTTTGCTATTTGCTGTGCATTGGGCTTGAGTCCCTTGCCGTCGGCAAATGATACAAAATCCTCTACTACAGGCTTAGCGTTGAGGTGTGCCGTAAGTGCTTCATGGGTCTTGAACTTGGATAGTACAGGGCGGTTGGCATCGCAGTATTTCATTGCGTAGCGTGCAATAAGTCCGCGTGAGAATGCTTCTTGCGTGTACTTTGTCATGTCAACAGTGTCGCTTGAAATGAATATGTCGGGCATGATGCCTCCGCCGCCATATACGATGCGTCCGTTTCTTGTCTTGTATATGAGGCTGTCGTTGAAGTGTATGCTGTCTTCCGAAAAGAATTCGCCTCTGTTGTAGCGTTCGATAAGGTCCATGGCATACTCCTTATTGTCTCCTTTGGTATAGGGTTTCTGTATGCAACGCCCCGATGGAGTATAGTATCGTGCAATGGTAAGGCGCATGGAGGAACCGTCCTTAAGCTCAATAGGCTGCTGTACGAGTCCTTTGCCGAATGTGCGGCGTCCGATGATTGTGCCGCGGTCGTTGTCCTGTATGGTTCCGGCAAGAATCTCGCTGGCCGATGCCGATGTCTCGTCAACCAGCACTACAAGAGGCGTTTTCTTGAACAGGCCATAGCCATTGGCTCTTTCTTCGTTCTTGGGGCTGTTGAAGCCTTCGGTATATACAATCATCTCGTCCCTGTCGAGGAACTGGTTTGCCATTTCAAGAGCTACACCCATATAGCCTCCGCCGTTGCCTCGCAAGTCGATTATGATTCCCTTGGCATTCCATGCCATGAACTGTGCAAGTGCCTGTATGAATTCGGCATAAGTATTTTCGGCAAAACGCTCCACCTGTACATATCCCCATTTATCGTTTATCATGTAGGTCGCCTCTATACTCTCGACCGGTATGTCATCGCGGCGTATATTGAATTCGAGCAGGTCTTTTTCGCCGTATCGCTCTACGCTTACCTTTACGTAGCTTCCTCTCTCTCCTTTGAGCTTCTTGAGTGCTGCACTGTTGGTGCATACATCCTTGCCGACGAAAAGGGTATCATTGATTTTTATAATGCGGTCTCCGGCAAGCATGCCTACTTTTTCCGAAGGTCCGCTTCGTATCACGTCATTAATGTGCAGTGTATCTTCCTGTATAGTAAAACGTATTCCTATTCCGCAGAAACTGCTTTGCAGGTCGGAATTGCTGTTCTCGACTTCGTTCTTGGGTATATATACGCTATGCGGGTCGAGCTCTTCGAGCACCTTAGGGATACTTTTCTCGATAATCGAGTCGATGTCGGTCTCCTCGACGTATCTTGCCTGTATGTTGTTGAGTATCTCTCCTAACTTGTTGTCGGTGTTGTTTATTATATATGTTTGTCCTTGGCGTGGAACATTAAGTCCTATAAGGAATCCTAATGTTACGCATGCGACAAGAAATACTGCTGTTACTTTCTTCATATGTTATTGCTGTTCTTGGTTCTTGTAATCAAGATAAATGACTTCTATGCCGGCTCTTCTCAGCAGGTCGATGCCGTCGGTCAGGTGATACTCTTCGCCATATACCACACGTACGATTCCGGCCTGTATAATCAGTTTGGCACACTCGATGCATGGCGATGTAGTTACGTAGAGCGTTGCTCCGTTGCTGTTGTTGTTGGAGCGTGCAATCTTGGTTATTGCATTGGCCTCGGCATGCAGGACGTAAGGCTTGGTAAAGCCATCCTCGTTCTCGCAGATGTTCTCGAACCCGACCGGCGTGCCGTTGTAGCCGTCGGAAATAATCATCTTGTCCTTTACGATAAGTGCGCCTACCTGACGGCGTACGCAGTATGAGTTTTCGGCCCATATCTTCGCCATACGCATGTAGCGAAGGTCGAGCTTATGCTGTTTTTCCTCTTCGTTTGTCATATCAATAGTTGTGGAATTGCAAATATACGTTGTTCTGTTCCTTGATTTTCAGATAGTGTGTGTCTCCATCGTAGCTCTGTGCGTTTGTCAGTATCTGAAGCATTTTTCTTGCTATGGTGTCGTTCCCCAGGCTGCCGTTGGCACGGACATTGGCACAATGGAACTCGCGTGTGTCTCCATTGGCTTTCCAGTTGCCTGTGATGCTTTTTCCGCCTGGAAGAGTCGCTTGAAAGGTGTTCTCAGCGAACAGTATGCTGTACTCCTTGTCGGGGTTGCTTCTTCTTATGCTTCCTTCCTGAACGAATGCCAGTTTCCAATCGCGTTCGATGAATATGTCATCTATATCATCCTCTTTGCTGCAGGATGCAAGTGTGGCGAACATCATCATTGCAAGGATGGTTCTCTTCATAAGTACTGTAATATCTTTCATAATAATCTTTTTTTATAAATGTGGACAAATGGTCTTTATTCCGTCGCGTTCGAGCAATGGCTCAATCTGAGGCCTGTGCCCTCTGAACCTTATGTAAAGCTCCATGGGATGCTCGCTGTCGCCTTTGGACAGGATGTTGTCGCGGAAAGACTGTGCAACCTTCATGTTCATTATTCCCTCTTCCTTGAAGCGTGCAAAGGCATCGGCATCGAGCATCTCGGCCCATTTATAGCTGTAGTAGCCGGCTGCATAGCCTCCCGACATTATATGCCCGAACTGAGGCGTTATGCCGGTTCCTTCAACGGGTTTCATTACACGCAGTGCCTCTGTTACAGAGTGTTCGTATTCAATGACATCGCCGTCGAATGGCCGGGATATGTTATGCCATGCCTGGTCGATAAGCCCTAACCCCACCTGGCGTACACACTGGTAGCCGGCATTGAAGGTACGTGCGTCCTTGATCTTCTGCAATACCTCCTGAGGCATGTCTTCTCCGGTTTCGTGATGGAAAGCGAAGTTTTTGAGGAACTCCTCCTCTGTTGCGAAGTTCTCCATTATCTGTGAAGGCATCTCCACGAAATCCCAAAGTACATTGGGGCTGCATTGGCTTGCATAGATGACATCGGACAATATTCCGTGAAGGCAATGCCCGAACTCATGCATCAGGGTGTTCACCTCATCGTGGTTAAGCAACGTAGGCTTGCCGGGGAGCGGCTTGCGGTAGTTGGTTGACAATGTTATGTGAGGATGGTGGTCTGTTCCGTCCGGGTCCTTGTACTGCGGCTTTATGGCATCCATCCATGCACCGGCATGCTTGCCTTTACGTGCATAGAAGTCGCAGTAGAGCAGTGCAAGGAATGTTCCGTCGTAATCATAAACTTCCCATACCTTTGCATCGGGGTTGAAAAGCGGAATATCATGGTTCTGCTTGAATGTTATGCCGTAGAGTCTTGTAGCGAGGTAGAATGCTCCGTGTATAACCTGATTCAGCTCGAAGTAGGGGCGTACCATGCTGTCGTTCAGGCCATGCTTCTTCTCCTTGAGCTTTTCGGAGTAGAATGCAAAGTCCCAGGGCTTGAAAACGAAACTCTCGCCTTCGCACTCCCTGGCATATTCCATGAGTTCGTCCATCTCCTTGCGTGCAACAGGAAGATACGACCATGTGAGCTTGCCCAGCATAGAGAATACGGCATCGCTGTTCTGCGCCATACGCTCATCGAGAATGTAGTCGCTGTAGGTGTTGTAGCCTAAAAGACGTGCCAGCCTGAGGCGGCAGTTGACGGTCTCCGCAACTATTGCACGGTTATCGTGGCTGTTGCCTTTTGCTCCGATTGTACTGTATGCCATATACATCTGCCTACGAAGGTCGCGGTTTCGGCAGAAGGTTATGAACGGCAAGTAGCTGGGGCGATGAAGCGTGAAGAGCCAGCCTTCGTGCCCGTTCTCCTTGGCATTGTTATGTGCTGCATCGATTACATCGGCAGGCAACCCTTCAAGGTCTGAGGCTTCTGTTACGTGCAGTGTATAGGCATCGGTATCCTTTATACAGTTCTCCTGGAACTTTATCCCTAAAACTGCAAGCCTTTCGGTTAGCCTGCGGTACTCTTCACGCTCTTCCCCTTGCAGGTTGGCACCATTGCGCACAAAACTCTTGTAAGTCTGTTCAAGGAGCCTCTTCTGTTCTCCAGACAGCTGCGAGGTATCTCCCTCATACACCTCCTTTATACGTGTGAAGAGCCTTTCATTAAGTGTTATGTTGTTGCTGTGTGCAGTATGCAATAGCTCGATCTCTTCTTCAACGGCAAGCAGCTCATCGTTGCTGCGTGCGTTCAGAAGTGCGTTGAATGCACCGATGACTTCACCCAGCATCAAGCCGGCTCTGTCGAGAGCCGCTATGGTGTTCCCGAATGTAGCAGGCTCTTCGTTGCTGCAGATGGCTTCAATCGCTTCTTCTTCCCTTCTGATACCTTCCTTTACAGCAGGGACGAAATGTCCGAGCAGAATGCGGTCATAGGGTATAGCACCGTATGGTGTTCCGTATGGTGTGAAGAATGGGTTTTCGGCCAATATATCTTTTTCTTTTTTCTGTTCGCTCATAAAACATCGGTTTGTTGGTTTTTCTGCCTTTTGCGCCAGAATGAAAACAAACGCAAAGATAGTGATTTGTATCCGTTGTCGGGGTTTTTTGTTTTACAAAAAATATTAAATCTCAACAGATATATCCTTTTATGCCAATGTATAAACAAATGGTTCTATCCTTTGTTTGGATAGCCGGAATCACTTCAACTGCTTGCCGTCGGAGAATGCGTTTCCTGCCTTTTCCCCGATTGTACGGTAGCTGTGGCTTACCGGGTCGTATGATATCGGCTGAAGCTTGTCGATGTCGATTCTCTCATCTGTGAGTATGCTCTCATCGGCACTTATATTGATGATTCTGCCGACAAGGAAATTGCTCTCTTCGTCGTATGATACGAACTCGCACTCCATGGTCATTGGAAGCTCTTCGATTACAGGTGCGTTTACATGCTTCGAGGGAACGGTGTGGAAGCCGGCACGTTCGAGCTTGTCGGGGACCTTGTTGCCAGATGTTATTCCTATGTAGTCGCATGCTGTAACCTCTTTTGCCGTGGCCATGCTCACCGTGAATGCCTTGGATGCAAGAATGTTTCTTGTTGTCTTGTGCCCTTCGCTGATGCATATACCGACCTTGTCGTCGGTGTATATTCCGCCCCATGCAGCAGTCATGGCGTTGGGCTTGCCCTCGCTGTCGTAGGCTGCTACTATAAGTACCGGCATAGGGTAGAGCCATGTCTTTGAACCGAAATCCTTTCTCATAATGCTTGAATTTTGTTATGCAAAAATACGTTATCAATCTTTGATTAGCAAACGGGATTGAGTATCTTCGCATAGATTATGTCGAAATAACAGCTTAAGCATGCTTTTTTATGCAGTGGGCAGTAGTGTGTTTATACTTTTTATGAAAATCAAATAGTTTTTGATTATATGAGATTTTTGAAGATTATTACAGCTGCTGTATTGTGTACAGCACTTTTCGCATCATGTGCCGAGGCACAGAAGAATAGGGCAGGTGACAAGCCTGTAGTGTATATGACAAAGGAGATAACCCCGGAAGCTCTTGTCAGAATCTATGAGGCATTAGGTGTTGTTCCCGAAGGCCGTGTTGCAGTCAAGATTTCTACCGGAGAACCAGGAGGACACAACTTCCTGCAACCGTCGCTGATTAAAGACCTTGTAAATAAGGTGAACGGTACAATAGTGGAGTGCAATACCGCATATAAGGGCCCTCGCTTCGAGACCGAGACACATATGAAGGTGTTTGAGGAGCATGGCTTTACTGCGATTGCTCCGGTTGACCTTCTTGACGGTTACGACGAGGTCAAGATTCCTGTCAAGGATACTACGCATATCAAGTACAATATTGTAGGAAAGAATATGCTTAACTACGACTGGATGGTTAACCTCGCTCATTTCAAGGGGCATGCAATGGGCGGTTTCGGCGGTGTGCTGAAGAACCAGTCTATAGGTGTAGCATCATCGAACGGCAAGGCATATATCCATTCGGCCGGTGCAATAGAGGAGAAGGAACTTATATGGAAGCATACTGCCGAGCAGGACAAGTTCATTGAATCGATGGCTGCTGCTGCGCAGTCGGTGCACGACTATTTCGAGGGCCGTATCATATACATTAATGTCATGAACAATCTTTCGGTAGATTGCGATTGCGATTCTAGCCCTGCCGACCCCGAAATGAAGGATGTCGGTATTCTGGCTTCCCTTGACCCTGTAGCACTTGACCAGGCTTGCGTTGACCTCGTGTTCAACTATCCTTCGACCGACGACGACAATGCGGCTGCACTCATAGAGCGCATAAACTCACGTCATGGTGTGCATATCCTGGAACATGCCGGCAAGATAGGCCTTGGTTCACGTGAGTATCTCCTTGAAAGTATTGACGAGTAAGCTATGATGCGTCTGTTATTCTCGCTTTCCTTGCTGCTCTTCCTTATCGGGTGTCATTCTTCATCCGAAGAGGAGCGTAGGGAAAAGGTCCGTAATGCGGTTGAACGTCAAATGAGGGATTATCCTCATTCGACATTGCAGGATATATACAAGAGCTTCTTTCAGGACCGTTTCGGCCCTGGGCACATGGTATCTGATACTTCCCGTGCGGCCGCTTATCTCCGTGAGGAGCTGTCAAAGACCAGTGCTCATGTTGCTATGCTTTATGAGCCGACAGGGTGTGACGGGAACTACTATAGAGTGTCATTGTCTGTTGTTGCCGACGGAAGAGTTCCTTTTGATGTTTATCTTAATGCTTTCCTGTCAAGCGTACGCGAGGTAGGCAGCAATGAAGTGAAAGAGTGGGCGGCCGAATGGCAATGGATTGAGGAGGTGATATCGGATATGGAGGCCGTAATCCCTAACCCGGAGGCAGATGCTCTTGCCATCAGAGAATTGTTGCAGCAAGGATTCTATGCCGTGCATCATAGCAAGGCTTATAATGAACATTATGCCCCGCATTATCGCATAATAGAAAAAAGCATCTTTGAAAAGGAGATTCTCCCGTTGCTGGATTGAATATACAAGCAGAGCGGCAAAAACAACTTTTGCCGCTCTGCTTGTATATATAGTGGATGTTATTTCTTGATAACCTGTTTCCACTCGCCCTCGACCTGCTCGAAACGGAACTTCTCCACTTTTTTCTTGCCGTTGCCGTATTCAATCTCAGCCTTTACAGTAGCCTTCAAACCATCTTCGCTTATCTCTTCACTGACAATTTGATATGCTACGATACCTTTCTGCTGTTCGATAGCTTCTTTGCCTTTAGCCTCAAGGAGCTGCTGGAACTGTGCTTTCTCCTCGTCGTTTACGTTCAGTGTCTCAACGAATGCCTTATAGTCACCGTTCTTCATGTATTCAATGCAATCCTGAGCAATAGATGATGGAGTCGGTTTGGAACCGCCGCAACTTGCCATGCAAACAATCATTGCAATAGCAGCCAATGAGATAAAAAATAACTTTTTCATAGCTTAAATAATTAAATTTGACAAAATTTATATTTCGTTTGCAATTTTAGTGATTTATTTCAATAAACAAAATAAATTTCTAACTTTTTATTCTTCAATATATCACTTGGGAAAATAATTTCATCAGGGAAACCGAATATTCCGGCTTTTGTCCTGCGCCCCTCTGTTATATCGGTGTTAATTTTTTTATACAGTTTGTATATGAGCTCGGTGCAGTACAGTTCACTGCTGTCATCAAGATTGAAACTGTCGTCAAAACGTATGCTGTCCTTGACATATTGAATTGCCTGATTTGACATGGCGTTTGCCGTGCTGTCGTCTATGAAACTATGTGCAATAGCTCCTGCCGAGGCTCTTTCGCCGGAGAAGAATCTTTCAATAGGGTCAATCTTGACCCTGTCGAAATCGCCTTCGAAGTCGTATTCTTCATTTACGGCATGGATAACATGCCAGCTGCCGTCCTCCTGCATGTGCAGCATACCTATGTGGCTGTAGTTGTAACTGTCCTTTGCAATAATGATATTGCTTGTCATGTTGCGGCCTCGCCTGAATACAAGGTCGCCTTCACGCAGCTGGTCATACGGCAGTTCAATATTGCCGATACCGGTAGTGCAACTGCTTGTCAATGCCAATAATAGAAATATAAATATGTATATTCTCATTTTTATCACTTTAGGGAACTATCCTTATTATATGTGTGGCAATCTATCCAGTGCTTGCAGTGTCTTCTCAATTCAATGACGAACGGAATTGGAATTTGTTACATGCAAACCGAAAAATGATTCTTTATCGAAATTCATCCGGTAAGGCAGTTTTTCTGTTCTGTTTGGCGCAAATATAGCAAATGATGCTTATCTATAATACTTATGCTGTTTGTTTTTGCAAATTTTCTTATCTTAGCACTCATGGAAAACAATAGAATAACAATCAGGGAGGCTTTGCCGGAGGATGCGGCACTCCTGGGGCGGGTTGTGCTAATGGCATTGCATACCGATGATTCACATCTGTTGTCCGGAATATTCAAGGAGCTTGCTGCGCGCGACGATTCGCAGTACAGCTACAAGAATGCAATTGTGGCGGAATTTGACGGTAAGCCTGCCGGTGCCATTATCGGTTATGACGGAGCAAGGCTGCACGAACTGCGCAGACCGTTGTTCGAACTTATGGAAAAACGCACCGGGCGTGCTATTGAGATAGAGGACGAGACTTCGGCCGGCGAGTTCTATGCCGACTCGCTTGCCGTATTGCCTGAGTACCGCGGTCGTGGAGTGGGGCGTGCTCTTTTAGCCGATGTATGCAGGAGGGCTTTTGAAAATGGATTTTGCAAGGTCGGTCTGCTTGTCGATGTTGCTAATCCTAAGGCTGAGGCTATGTATGCATCATTGGGCTTCAGGCGTGTGAATCCTACAACATTCTTAGGACTGGATATGTGGCACATGCAAAAAGAAAATGAACACGGGGAATGATAGAACACTATTTATATCCACTTGTTTGCGAGCGTTTCAAGAATGATGCGCGTTACCGTGAAGGGCATCTCCGTGTCATCAATGCGTTGCCAGAGCGTAAGGTTTTAGGGCTTCATACGCCCGAAATGAAGCGGGTTGCAAAAGAAATTTCTCTAAATGGTGCAGCTGTAAAGTTGCCTGGTGGCAAAGAGCTTGCTTGTTGCTCAGGACAGGAGGTAATACGTTGTTTTGAACAGGTGCCAAGTGAGTCGCTCTTCTATGAAGAGACTGTTATATGGGGATTGCTCTTGAACTACGGAAAATACACCGTCGATGAAAGGTTGGAGATGTTGAGCCGTTATGTACCCATAATGGATAACTGGGCTGTGTGTGATGCCTATTGTGCCAATGCCAAATGGATGCTGAAGGTTGATAAGGAGTTTCTGTGGCGTTTCCTGCAACCCTGGTTCGCATCGCACCGGGAGTTCGAGGTGCGTTTTGCTATAGTCGCTTCAATGTGCTGCTTTCTGCAGGAAGAGTGGCTTGATAGGGTGTTTGAAAGAATCGATATGCTCTCTTTCAATGATATTGTTTCGGAATACAGGACAATAAAAGGGAAACCTTTAAAAGTACAGGAGGGATGCGTGCAGGGCGTTTCACCTTATTATGTACGTATGGGTGTTGCATGGCTGCTGGCAACGGCTCTTGCGAAGTTCCCGGAACGGACGCGCTTGTTTGTGCGGAGTTCACGGCTGCCTGCCGATGTTGTAAGGCTCTATGTCCGCAAGGCGCGGGAATCGTTCCGTACGCGTACAGTAACGGCACTTTAAGACATCAGTCCCGGTTTCGATATCGAAACCGGGACTGATGTCTTAAAGTATCCCAAGTCATTTGCAGAAGTTTTCAACCTTGAGGTTGCTTACCTTACTCTTGAACATGCCTGTCTTTGCAAGAGGGAATACAAGTGTGCGTACATAGTACATCTTGTCCTTGCCGCCCTCGTTGTGATAGAGTGTCTGCTTGTCGAGCGTCTCTACCAGCTTGCCGTTTACATAGAGCTTTGTCTCTCTCTGGTTGCCGCTGATTGTGATGTTGGCCTTTTCGCCAGGGTAGAACTTGAAGTTGAATGTGTTGAGGTAGCCGTCGCGTGAGAAACCGAGCTTGCCTTCAGCCGGGTCGGCAAGATAGAAGACTGCATCGCGTGACCTGAACAACGCAGTACCGTTACGTTCGTTGTTGTACTCGATGTCAAAAGATACGTTGTACTCATAACCGATTTCTCTTATGCCGCTTGTCTCGATGATTCTTGTCTTTGGCTTTACTTCTGCAAGCTCAAGGATTGTTCTCTTCTCGCCGCTGAAACGTCCTGCGATGTTCACGCCCGGTGCATCGCTGAGGGCGAGACGTGCCTTGTCGAACTCTTCAAAGGGAACGGTGGGCTTTGCACCTGTCCACATCTTCACTGCCATTGTCTGCATAGCAGGGAATACGCGGTAGTGAATATCCTTGCAACTGATACCGTTTCCTGCATGGTCGTTCCATACTGCGAAAGAACCGCCCTTTATCTGCGGGTGCTTCTCCTTGAATGTCTGGTTGCCGATTACTGCCGGTGTCCATTCGTTGTAGAGTTTATTGCAGTTGAGGTAGTCGTAATAGTAGCCGGCTGCAGGTACGATGTATGTAAGGCCGTCGGGAATACTGATGACATCATAACCGAGCTTTATCATCTCATTAGGGTCGGCATATCCGTTGTACCATTCGTACATGAGCACGTTCTCAACCTTTACCGGTGTGTTGCCCTTTGCATGAGTGAGCGCGCCCCATACGCAAGCCTGCTTGCCGTACTTCTCTGCCTCGCGTATGCAGTGGTCGGTGAAGTAACGGAACTTTTCAACGACTGCTGTGTCGCGGTTTGAGTATTCGTCAGTACCAACGTGGAAGCGTGGGCCGCGGAATACGGGCTCTTCGCCGCCAAGGTACTCCATGAAAAGTGAGTCCACGAAACTGTACGTGGCGGGGTTGAAGAGGTCGAGGTGGTCAAGGCCGTAATCCTTGCTGCCGAGTTCCGGACGGAACTTTGAAAATGCAAGCGAGTGAGCTGGAACGTCTATTTCCGGGATGATTTCCACACCTACTTTCTCGGCATGCTTCTGGAGTTCGATGAACTCTTCCTTCGTGTAGTAGCCGTCACGTGATGCAAGGCCTGGGAAGAAGTCGCTCTCCATGCGGAATCCCGAAGGCGTCTTGTTCCAGTCGTGGTTGAAGTACTGCTTGAAAGCGTTGTCGTTGAGGTGGATGTGGAATGTGTTCATCTTGTAGTATGCCATGAAGTCAACATACTCATGCAGGAAGCTGATAGGGATGAACTTGCGTCCGCAGTCGAGCATGAAACTACGCATTTCGTAGTCGGGGTAGTCGGTAATAACGCCCTTTGGCAAGTTCTTGCCCTCGTTCTGCTCTGCAATCTGCAGGAGCGTACGTGTTGCCCATATGGCACCGCGTACGGTGGTGGCATCAATCTTTACATTAGCAGCAATGTTGATTGTGTAACCTTCGTTGCCGACTTTTTTGTTGTTCTTGATTCCGATAACGATATCGCCCTTTGCTGCCTTGCCTTCTGCAACCGGCAATTCAATGCCGAACATCTTCTTGTAGTCTTCGCTCAGAAGCTTTGCTACATCGGCAAGTTCTGTATTCTTGTTTGAATAGACAATTCTTGTCGATTCTGTGATTGTAAACTCGCCTGCAGCTCCTTTCCATTCGCGTATTTCGGGAATGACGAAAGGCTTGGCATTCTTTTTTTCAGCAGCAAACAAGTTTGCCGACATGGACAGCATGAGAACTGTCACTAAGAATAGGAATCTTTTTTTCATTTAAATTATAATTAGTTTATTATATTTATATTTGTGCAAATGTAGTGAAAATGTCTTGTTTTACCATATTTTTATTATGAAATATGTAGCAGTTGTCATTTTTTACGCAGTTCCCAGAAAGCAATGGCCGCAGCTGCTGCAACATTGAGCGAATCTACATTGTGCGACATGGGGATGCGTACTGTATGGTCGGCTTTTGATATTGTCTCTTCGGGGAGTCCGTCTCCTTCTGTTCCCATGACTATCGCAAGACGCCGGACTTCGGCAAGTACCGGGCTGTCAATTCCTATGGAGTTGTCTGATAGTGCCATGGCTGCAGTTGTGAATCCCTGTTCCTTTAGCTTCTCCATGCCGCCGTCGAGCCAGGTCCAGGGTACGAGGAACACCGAGCCCATAGAGACCCTTACTGCTCTGCGGTTCAGAGGGTCGCATGAATTCCGGGTGAGGAGTACTGCGTCGATTCCCAATGCCGCCGCACAGCGGAATATAGCACCGGTGTTGGTGGTATCTACGACTCCATCTATTACAACAATACGTTGTGCGTTACGGCAGATTTCTTCTATGGCCGGCTCGGTGGGGCGTTTCATAGCACATAGGACGCCACGCGTAAGAGTGTAGCCGGTTAGGCTTGCGAGCAGGCTGCGTTCTCCTGTATAAACAGGGATTTCTCCGCAACGTGCAATGATTCCTGCAGCATCGCCTTCTATATGCTTTTTCTCGCATAGCAATGCAACGGGCTCGTGTCCGGCGTCAAGGGCTACGTTTATGACCTTGGGACTCTCGGCAATGAATATTCCTTGCTCCTTCTCATGTTCCTTGCGCAGCTGGGCTTCGGTGAGTGTGCTGAATATCTCGATGCCGGGGTGGGTGAGTGATTCTATCTCTATTATTGGCATATCGGCTGTTATGTTGATTGTGTATGCTATGTTGCAAAAATAGCCTAATGGCGGTGCTGATGCAAATTTTATGTTGCAGTAATTGTGTAAATTCATACAACTTCTTCAACGGATTCTATGTTTGTTCCGGAATTTTCGTATCTTTACCTTACGGGCAGCTAACTTCTGCGCTCGTTTTGAAAAATATTCAGGCAAGCTTGGTGTTTCTCACTCGTTTATTCGTATATTCGCACTGTTGATATATGGATTATCGGGCGGTATCCGCCTTCAGAAATTTGTGATGATGAACTATAAGGAGATATTGGAGAATATCTATAAAGATATACAGCCATATTCTAAAACTGGCGAGCAGGCAGGGTATATACCGGCTTTGTCAAAAGTGAATCCAGACCAGTTCGGTATGTGTCTTTGTACTATTGATGGCTGTGACTATGCGATAGAGGGGGCTGATGTGCGTTTCTCTATTCAGAGTATTTCAAAGGTTTTTGCCCTTGCAATGTCGCTTTCTGTAATGGGTGAGGATTTGTGGAGCCGTGTAGGAAAGGAACCGTCGGGTACGGCCTTCAATTCTCTGGTGCAGCTTGAAGCCGAGAACGGCATTCCGCGCAATCCTTTTATGAATGCCGGTGCATTGGTCGTGACCGACATATTGCTGTCAGTGCTTGAAAATCCGGAGGATGATTTCCTTGCATTTGTGCGTGCAGTGTCCGGTTCTGATGATATCGGATATAATGTTGAGGTCGCATCCTCGGAGCGTGAAACAGGTTATCTTAATGCTGCTATTGCCAATCTGTTGAAGTATCACGGTTCAATAAAGGGCGATGTGGAACAGGTATTGCACTTCTACTTCCTGATGTGCTCTGTCGAGATGAGCTGCCGTGAACTTGCAAAGGCGTTCTTGGCTTTTGCAGACCATAATAACCGCTTCTGCTATTCGGGAGTCTCTCTGACTTCTTCGCAGGTGAAGCGAATGAATGCAGTCATGCAGACATGCGGATTCTATGACGAGGCGGGTGAGTTCTCATATCTTGTAGGTCTTCCCGGAAAGAGCGGTGTAGGCGGAGGCATTGTCGCCATTTACCCATTGCGCTATTCGGTTGCTGTGTGGAGCCCCAGACTCAATGCAAAAGGCAACTCGGTAATGGGTATGAAAGCTCTTGAACTCCTGACGACAGAAACTAAAGAATCAATATTCTAACTATGATAAAACCACAAGTCATATTGGTTACGGGTGCATCATCCGGCTTCGGCAAGGCGATTGCCGAAGAGTTGGTTAAACGGGGATACACGGTCTATGGTACAAGCCGAAAGGGATGCGATTTCGGCAATGGGGTGAGGATGTTGTCCATGGATGTTACAGACAGGCCATCGGTTTCGGCTGCGGTAAATTATGTCATGGAGGAGTGCGGACGTATTGATGTGTTGATAAACAATGCCGGAGTCGGAATAAGCGGTGCTCTTGAACTTGCGACATATGATGAAATCGAGTGGCAGATGAATACTAATTTCATGGGAATGGTGAATGTTTGCAATGCTGTCATTCCGGGAATGAGAATGAGACGTCAAGGGCGAATAATAAACATTAGTTCAATAGCTGGGGTGATGGCTGTTCCTTTCCAGGGCTTCTACTCTGCGTCAAAGTTTGCGATAGAGGGGTACAGCGAGGCTCTCTCTATGGAACTATACCCATTCGGTGTAAAGGTGTGTGTGGTTGAACCGGGGGATTTCCAGACTAATTTCACTGCGAACAGGGCTGTATCTGAGGCCACTCTGAATAGTGAATATGGCAGTTGTTTCAAACGTACAATGGCTATAATCGAAAAGGAAGAGAAGGGAGGCTCGAAGCCTGAGAAACTTGCCAAGGCTGTGTGCCGTCTGGTAGAAAGAAAGAATCCTCCTTTCAGGACAAAGGTGGGGCCGTGGTTTCAGGTGGCTTTGGCTAAAGTGTGCCATGTAGTTCCGTACCGTTTGCTTGCTAAGGGCTTGAGGTTGTTCTATAGGATAAAATGATGTCCAAGAACAAATATGTTCTCATGCATGTTTTTTGAGTGATATAAAGTATAACAATAAACCATAACGATTATGAATTTCCTTAAAAGATTTTCTCTACTCTCTGTCATTATGCTGTTTGCTGTGGCAGTGGCGGCACAAGAGTTGCCTAAGGTGTATATCCTTGCTACTGGAGGTACCATTGCCGGTGCCGGAGGTTCTGCAACCAAGACACAATATTCTGCGGGTCAGGTTGCGATAGGTACTTTGCTTGACGCGGTGCCGGCAATAAAGGATATTGCAAATGTAGAGGGCGAACAGGTTGTCAATATCGGTTCTCAGGATATGAGTGACGATGTGTGGCTGGTGCTTGCAAAGCGTGTCAAGGAACTGCTTTCACGCGGTGATGTGAATGGCGTGGTAATAACCCACGGAACGGATACTATGGAGGAAACTGCCTTTTTCCTTAGCCTCACGGTGAAGAGTGACAAGCCGGTAGTGCTTGTAGGAGCAATGCGCCCTTCGACTGCTATCAGTGCCGATGGTCCTGCCAATCTGTATAATGCTGTGGTGACGGCTGCGTCACCAGCTTCAAAGAACCGTGGCGTGCTTGTCTGCATGAACGGCAAGGTTTATGGTGCAGCAGACGTGACAAAGACCAATACGACAAGTGTCGAGACGTTCCAGTCGCCTAATTCGGGTGCCTTGGGATATATCCATAATGGTGAAGTGTTCTACTATCACGCTCCGTCTTGCGGCAACGACTGTACCGACTATGTTCATAAGGGTTCTCTTTCCAATGAGTCAAGAACCCCGTATTTCAATGTGGAAGGTCTCTATTCATTGCCGAAGGTCGGTATAGCATACGGTTACTCTAATGTGCAGGGCGACGTGGTGGAGATGATGATTGAGAAAGGCTATAAAGGTATTGTGTATGCCGGTGTCGGAAATGGCAATATACATAAGAATGTGTTTCCGTTGCTTGAGAAGGCACGTGAAGATGGGATTGTAGTGGTGCGTTCGAGCCGAGTGCCCACAGGAGCAACTACTCTTGATGCAGAAGTGGATGACAACAAATACCGCTTTGTCGCATCATGGGGACTTAATCCGCAGAAGGCGCGTATTCTGCTGATGCTTGCCTTGACAAAGACGGATGATTGGAAAACAATTCAGAAATATTTCAATAACTATTAAATCGGATACTATGAAAGCAAGAAACATTGCAGCTGTCCTGTTGGCACTTGCCGTTACTTCGGTACATGCCCAAGTGGAGTCACGTAATGCGGCAGCTCCTTCGGAGGAGTCTATTTTTGAGCGTGTTACCAAAATAGAGAAAAAGAATGACTGGTTGAATCTTTATCTTAATATGAACGGTTCTTTCACTGCTGCATTTAACCAGAACGGCAAGAACGGATTGGATGAAGGTGCGTTCAAGATGAACCAATTGAGAATTGAAGCCAAAGGAAAGGTCACTGACTGGCTTTCTTATCGCTGGAGACAGAGACTGAACAGAAGCAATGACGGACGTTACGACATTGACAATCTCTCCCAGTCTATCGATTATGCAGCTATAGGGATAAAGCTCAGCGAGAAGTTCTCTCTTATGGCAGGTAAACAGGCGGCTGCATACGGTGGTATCGAGTATGACTTGAATCCTATCGAGATATACCAGTATAGCGAGATGATAAATAACATGAGCAACTTTATGACTGGTGTAACATTTATCTATGACTTCAATCCAAACCAGCAGTTGCAGTTCCAGGTACTCAACAGCCGGAACAGTTCTCAAGAGGAGACTTATGGTGTGAACCTCGGCGAGAACCGTATGCCTCTTGTATATACCTTGAACTGGAATGCAAACCTTTTCAACAAGAAGTGGCAGACAAGATGGTCGGTATCGCTTATGGATGAGGTCAAAGGCAAGTATATGTATTATGTGGCTTTGGGTAACCAGTTCAATTTCTCTAAAAAGTGGGATATGTACTTCGATATCATGAGTTCATTCGAGGATGTTGACCGTAAAGGAATCATGACGAATATGCTCGGTGGCAGGGCTGCCTTTAACGGACACAATGTTTTCAAGACAATGTACAATTCATTGGTTACGAAGATTAATTACCGCTTCAAGCCGCGTTGGAATGCTTTTGTAAAGGGTATGCTTGAGAGTGCTGCAATGCTCAAGGAAGACGGTGCGGTTACAAAAGGAAACTATCGTACATCATTGGGCTACCTTGCCGGTGTGGAGTTCTATCCGATGGAAAACTCAAACCTGCATTTCTATTGCACTTTCATAGGCCAGACGAACTTTTTTACCAAGAGGGCAAAGGCTTTCGGCAATGAGAACTACAGTACACAAAGAGTGGCTGTCGGCTTCATATATCAGTTGCCGATGTTCTAATTGATTGAATCATGCTCATTCAGCTATTGTTTGTACTTGCGTTCATCATTATCGGTGCACGTTTAGGGGGTATAGGTTTAGGAGTAATGGGTGGTGTAGGCGTGTCGGTCCTTACATTCGTGTTCGGCCTGCAGCCTACGGCACCGCCTGTGGATGTCATGCTGATGATTGCAGCCGTGATTTCGGCTGCGGCATGCATGCAGGCGGCAGGAGGTCTCGACTATCTTGTGAAAATTGCTGAGAGACTATTGCGAAGCCATCCTCAATACATCACTCTTCTTGCTCCTCTTGTGACCTATCTGTTTACATTCCTTGCCGGTACGGGGCATGTCGCATATTCTGTACTGCCGGTCATTGCAGAGGTTGCAACGGAAACCAGAATCAGGCCCGAACGCCCGCTGGGCATTGCTGTAATAGCCTCTCAACAGGCTATTACGGCTTCTCCTATTTCTGCGGCTACTGTTGCTCTGCTGGGCTTGCTGGCCGGCTATGACATAACACTCATCGATATTTTGAAAATCTGTATCCCTGCAACAATCGCCGGTGTCATAGCCGGTTCTTTGGTGTCAATGCGTGTCGGCAAGGAGCTTGTGGATGACCCGGAATTCCAGCGTCGTCTCAAGGCCGGGGAGATAGAGACCAAGCACTACGAACTAAGCGATATTGCAAACAAGGGCAAGGCTCGTGCATCGGTTCTGTTGTTTGTCAGTGCTACGGTGCTGATAGTCTTTTTCGGCTCTATACCTTCGTTGCGTCCTTCGTTCGGCGGTGTGCCGCTGGGAATGCCGTCGTTGATTGAGATGCTTATGCTCTCGACGGCAGCGATAATATTACTGCTGACAGGGACTGACGGAATGAAGGCTGTAAAGGGCAGTGTCTTTTCGGCCGGCATGCAGGCGGTGGTGGCGATATTCGGTATTGCTTGGATGGGGGATACTTTCATAAACGGCAATATAACAACTCTTGTAGGCTCCATTGAACATGTTGTCAATGATATGCCGTGGCTATTCGGCCTTGCGCTGTTTGCAATGTCTATTCTGCTTTACAGCCAGGCTGCGACAGTGCGTGCGATAATGCCTTTGGGAATAGCTTTGGGATTGCATCCGATGCTGCTGATTGCTCTTTTCCCTACTGTTAACGGATATTTCTTCATTCCTAATTATCCTACGATAGTTGCTGCAATTAATTTTGACCGTACTGGCACTACGAGGATTGGCAAATGGGTGTTGAATCACTCCTTTATGATTCCAGGCATTGTGGCGACGGCTGTCGCGATATGTGTAGGGTTGCTGCTCATTCAGCTGTAGCTTAATGGACATGCGGGAGGCCAATAACCTCCCGCTTTCTGTATTTAAGGCTGTATGATGCCCAAACTTCTGTACATGTTTCAAATTTCGGCCTGTTTTATTAATTTTGCAGATGAAAATCGTATGCAATACTGTTCTCGACAGGTATGTGGCAGCGAGTGTTATTAATTAAAGATGACGATATGACTTTCTTTACTTCGGAAAACGTGATATTCATGGGGTCGATACTCATATTCTGCAGTACCCTCATTACAAAAGCCGGCGGACGTTTCGGTATGCCCACCTTGCTGCTTTTTCTTGTAGCGGGAATGCTGTTTGGGTGTGATGGGCTCGGAATACATTTCGACAATGTAAGGCAGGCACAGTTTGTCGGTATGGTGGCTCTCTGTGTCATTCTTTTTACAGGTGGTCTGGAAACTAAAATCTCAGATATTAGACCGGTGTTGGGGCCGGGGCTGACCCTCTCGACACTTGGAGTGCTTCTCACAACGGTATTGACCGGATTTTTTATATATGCAATGTCTGTTTGGGACACAATCCCCTTTGAACTTCCGCTTGTGACCTGTTTCCTTTTGGCGGCAACCATGTCGTCAACCGATTCGGCAACGGTTTTCAATATCCTTCGTGGAAAGAGCATTAACCTTAAAGGAAATCTGCAGCCGATGCTTGAATTGGAGAGTGGAAGCAACGACCCGATGGCATATATTTTGACAATCGTTTTAATAGATTTGGCTTTGACGGTCGGAAGTGGAGGTGCTGCTGTTATGGAGCCAAGTGTCATTATCGTCGATTCACTGAAGATTCTCGTACAGCAGTTCGCTGCAGGTGCCATGATTGGTGCATGTGCCGGATATGCTACCGTTTGGGTGATGAAAAAGGTGAACCTGAACAATATTCCCCTTTATTCGATAATGCTGATGAGTATTGTTTTCTTTACTTTTTCGGTGACAAATATGCTTGACGGCAACGGATATCTTGCTGTGTATATTGCGGGTATTATTGTCGGAAACAACAAAATCAAGGACCGCCGTCAAGTTGTGGCTTTCTTCGATGGCATGACGTGGATTGTGCAGATAGGAATGTTCCTCTTGCTTGGCTTGCTTGTCGATCCGAGCGAGATGTGGAAGACAGCTTTTGCCGCACTCTTGATAGGAATCTTCATGATGATTGTAGCACGTCCGGTAAGCGTAATGCTTTCACTTCTCCCTTTTGGCAATATTCCTGTACGTGCGAAGTTGCTTGTCTCATGGGTGGGTCTGAGAGGTGCGGTGCCTATAATATTTGCAATATATCCGGTAGTGGAGCATGTTCCCGGCAGTGATGCGATATTCAACATTGTATTCTTTATAACATTGCTCTCTCTCGTTTTGCAGGGTGGCACAATTGTCAAGGCTGCAAATGCGCTTGGCCTTCTTTTGCCGGCAACGGATAAAAAGCATTTTGATGTAGAGCTTCCCGAAGAGGCCGGGGAACAGAAAGAGGTGGAGGTGACAAAGGAGTTACTTGAAGAGAAAGGGAATACAATAGCTTCGTTGTCATTGCCTCACGGGGTGCTTGTTGTATTTGTAAAAAGAGGCGATAAATATCTTGTTCCCAATGGTGCGATGGAGCTTTTCGAAGGTGATTTCCTGCTCACGATTGCAAGTTCTGAGGTAAATGAACAATAAAGAATAAGAAGGTGGCTGAAAAGTAAATCTGGTATCCGGAATTTGGCAGCACTTTACAGATTATGCGAGATAACGACAAGCGACTTACCCTAACTGCAAATCGAATACCTCTCAGCCAATGGTTCAACGAACAATAGCAAGCGTATGCGCGCGAGAAATGGCTAAAACAGATGAAATAACCGATAATCGTTCATAAAGTTCTGAATCGATGATTGACCTTAAACCTATTGTTTCAAGAGCAGACTATATTGTAAGGATAGTCTCTATACTGACATCTATATTTGTTGTCGCAGCCATAATAGTTGATTATGGTTTCGTGCTTGACGCCCACGAGATGTCGTTCATCTTGTCGGTATATAACGCTGGTTGGTGGGTCTATTTCATATCATTTGCTTATAAGATTATCGTTCATTGGAGTGAGGTTTGGCGTAAGGGGATGTCATTTACCCTTATTTTAGGCATTATGCTTTGTGCTTCTGCATTACCGAAGTTTTTTACTACGCCCGGGGATACTCAAATTCTCACTACCTTATGGTCTGTGCTGATTCATAAATATTTTATCATAAGCATCATTGGTCTATTGTCGCTGATTACAATATCGCAATGGATAGTAAACTTTGCAAACAAAAGGACAAATCCTGCGCTTTTAATTGTAGTCTGTTTTATGACGTTAATAGCCTTTGGGGCTCTGCTACTTTTGCTCCCTCGCTCCACATTGGAGCATATCCGACTACCTGTGGTAGATGCACTCTTCATCTCAACAAGTGCGGTTTGTGTTACGGGATTAAGCTCCGTAGAGATTGCACATACATTTACCATCGAGGGACAAATAATCATAGCACTGTTGATTCAGATCGGAGGTTTGGGTATTATGACAATAACGAGTTTCTTTGCCCTGTTTTTCATGGGTGGCATCGGATTGTATTCTCAATTCTCACTGAAGAATATGATAGCGTCAAGTTCCGAATCACTGAAATCTGTGTTGACAAATGTTTTAGGGTTTACTTTCGTGATAGAGATAATAGGAGCTCTTTTCATATGGCTTAGTATTCATTCAACAATGGGAATGACCCTCCGAGATGAGATATTCTTTTCTCTCTTTCACTCCGTATCAGCATTCTGCAATGCAGGATTCTCCACGCTGGAAGGGAATCTCGGTAATGATTTGATATTATACAATCATAACATTTTCTATTTGGTAATCTCGCTTCTTATAGTTTTGGGCGGTATCGGATTTCCTATACTTATGAGTTTAAAAAGGATTCTTTCATATTATGGCTCAAAACTCTTGCATAAAGTACTCAGAAAGAACGGGCAGCGATCACGATATATGCACATTGTCGATATCAACACTAAGATTGTACTATATTCCTCTTTGGCTCTGATATTTATCGGAACTGTCGGCATCGCCCTTTTTGAGTGGAATGGGGCATTTGCCTCATTCTCTGCCGGTGAAAAGATTGTGCAGTCACTGTTTAATGCCGTGGCACCACGAACAGCGGGTTTTAACAGCGTTTCAATAAGTGATTTTACGAGAGTGACTATCATACTATATTTGGTGCTGATGTGGATAGGTGGTGGCTCGCAATCTACGGCAGGAGGTATCAAAGTAAATACATTTGTAGTGGCTCTCGCTTCGTTGAAGTCGCTGATTAAAGGCGAACACTCAACAACACTATTTAACCGCGAGATCACATATAGCTCGATACGAAGAGCATTAGTCGTCGTATTTGGTTCAATATGTATCATTGCGCTCTTCTATGTCGCACTACTACTGTTAGAGCCGAGCATACCATCAATTGACCTGCTGTTTGAAAGTGTGTCGGCATTCTCCACTGTAGGCTCCAGCTTGGGCATTACACCACTTTTAGGCGATATCAGTAAAGTTCTGTTAGTGGTGCTTATGTTCTTGGGACGCGTAGGTTTCATTACCGTACTTATGAGCATACTGCCACAAAATGAACAGCCTAAATACCGTTTGCCCAAAGAAGATATAATAATAAACTAATAAAACGAATTCGTATGAAATACCTTGTAATAGGATTAGGAAATTTTGGAAGTACCCTTGCCACCGCTCTCACCGATATGGGACACTCTGTCATCGGAGTAGATTGCAATGAGCATTGCATCGAAGAGATTAAAGATAGAGTAGACTTAGCATATATTATGGATGCAACCGAAAGAGTGTCATTACGGAGCTTGCCTTTGGATGAGATTGATTATGTTATCGTTGCGATAGGACAGAGTATGGACAGTTCTTTAAGAGCCGTAGCTTCATTAAAAGAATTAAAGGTGAAAAATATCATAGCACGCGCACTTGATACAACACACTCCTCAATTCTTAGGGCTATGGATATTAAGAAAATTCTGATACCAGAGAGTTATGCTGCTCGTATTTTTGCCGAGAAGATACTCTCAAATGATCCAGGAGAGTTATTGTAGGACTTCTGAGAATAGTAGATGTGCTGGCATATTTACCAATAGGTTTAGTTTATCCCATTGGCTATATACCCAAAACGGACTAAACTTATTTTTGCTTTGACAGCGCAAAATATGCTGGCGAAAAAAGTAATCATTGCAACTTCTCTTTTCGTCAGCATTATTTTTATACCTTAGTGGTGTCGGAAGTGAAAGAAAATAGAAATAATCGCCTATTACGACAGAAAATTTTGTTGTGGCATTTTAGCATTACTATTTTCCCAAAATCTCCGATTTTGTATGCAAATTGTATGTGATAATAATTCGACAACACTCTTAAATATTGATATAACAAATTGGCAAACAAGTAGATACTTAAGGTTGGCAAATCGGCGATTTATTTACGCTTAGTAAACTGAGGTATTGAAGCATGCGCAAGCCTTGAACTTTACTATTTATCCATCTCCTATAACAAGAGGATGACCCAAAAGTCATCCTCTTTGAGCAACAGCCATTCTATAAGCCGGGTTCTGTACCCCTTGCGGGGTGTCTGTCATTCATCTATGCACAATGTCACCAAGGTGCTAAAGCGTTCTACCCTCCGGCACGGGCGAGCAACCCTTAAACGCCGGTTTACATGAACTTGCAGCCTCCAAGATGCACAGCCCGTACATCACTGCACGGCTGGTGAGCTCTTGCCTCACCTTCTCACCCTTACCTCTGAAGAGGCGGTTATTTTCTTCTGCATTACTCTGCCTTTGCAAGCAGCTTTCTGTTAGGAAGTGGAGTGCTCTGTGCTGCCCGGACTTTCCTCTTTTGCCTTGCGGCAACAGCGACAGACCGAACGGCTGTATTCTTTATCTTTTGCAAATGTACAAAAATGTAATTGTCATTAGGACGGATTTTGTTGTATTGTTAACATTGTTTAACAATTCATAATGTTGTATTTTGATATTATTCCGCTCTATATTGATGTATTAGAAATTTGTGTAGTTGTGCCGATTTTGTATTATCTGTTCTTTAAAGAATGTGAACCAGGCAGTTAGGGCGTTTTCTGCTTTTTTACCTCGTCCTTTGTGCTTGTAGGCAACAAGTTTTGTATTGGTGGTCCTTTCTACTTTTCCCGTCAGTACATCAGCTTCCGGCAGCGGCTGTGGCTCTTGTAGTCTTGTTCACACGGTTAAAGACAAAAAACAGAAATGCAGAATCGGCATTTTAATGCATTTTAATGATTGTTTTTGCACAACTTTTATGCTTTAAAATTGTATTTCTAAATAGATAATTATATCTTTGCAAATTGAAATTGTACCAGGAAACACAATGAGACAATTAAAGATTACAAAAAGTATCACAAACCGCGAAAGCGCATCGCTCGACAAGTACTTGCAGGAGATTGGCCGTGAGGAACTCATTACCGTTGAGGAAGAGGTTGAACTCGCCCAAAGAATCAGAAAAGGTGACCGTAGAGCGTTGGAAAAGTTGACAAGAGCCAATTTGCGTTTTGTCGTTTCTGTAGCAAAACAGTATCAGAATCAGGGGTTGAGCTTGCCCGACCTCATCAATGAGGGGAATCTCGGCTTGATAAAGGCTGCGGAAAAGTTTGACGAGACACGTGGTTTCAAGTTCATCAGTTATGCTGTGTGGTGGATCAGACAATCAATTCTTCAGGCTCTTGCAGAGCAAGCGAGAATCGTTCGCCTTCCTTTGAACCAAGTCGGTTCGCTTAATAAGATAAGCAAGGCATTCTCTAAATTTGAACAGGAAAATGAGCGTCGTCCTTCGGCAGAGGAACTTGCAGACCAGTTGGATTTGCCTGTTGACAAGGTTGTGGATTCCTTGAAGGTTTCGGGAAGACATATTTCTGTTGACGCTCCGTTCGTTGACGGTGAGGACAACAGTCTTCTTGACGTTCTTGTGAACGACGATTCCCCAATGGCTGACAATCTTCTTGTGAATGAGTCTTTGTCACGAGAGATTGACCGTGCATTATCTACCTTGACGGACAGAGAGAAGGATATAATCCAGATGTTCTTCGGAATTGGCCAGCAGGAGATGACTCTTGAGGAAATCGGAGACCGCTTCGGCCTGACACGTGAGCGTGTGCGACAAATCAAGGAAAAGGCTATTCGCCGTTTGAAACAAGATCAGCGAAGTAAACTTCTAAAACCATATCTTGGATAAGATGTTTCTTTTACGGGCTATGCTTTACTGCGTAGCCCGTTGCTTTTAATTATATTTTCTTAAAAGTTGCAATATTCTTTTATTACGAATTTTATTTTTCTAAATTTGTAAATTGAAATGATATTATAAGTTTATAATTACACTGTTATGAAAACAAGATTAATGATATTTGCCTTGCTGTTGGTCTCTTCGCTATGTGTAGCGCAGGCTAAGGGCAAGAAAGATGTTGTCTATATTTTTGGTGCATCAATTTCCGTAACGGATTCAACGGTTTATTTTACCGAGATTCAGGAGATAGAAGGAGTGAAACTGGAGAAAGGCAATCTTCCTCACCGGCAATATTATTCTTACGAGCTCAAGGATTATATGAGTTTCAAGGAGAATCTTCCCGGACGTACTTCGGTGATATATTTTTCGGAGAAACGTTCAACTCTTGAAAAGAAAGAGATGAAGATTAAGGAAAGGCTTGTGGAGCGTGAGAGGAAGACTGTACTGTATTTAGGAGATAAGTTCAGTTTTGTTAAACCTTGATTCATATGCCGGTGAGAAAGGTTTTAGTGCTATTTTTGCTTTTACTGTGTGTTTTGTCCTGTAGCGACAGCGGGTCGGGCAGTAGGGTTGTTTCGAATGTCGTAGGCAAAGGTGAAAAGGCGGACAAGACATTGCTGATTTATATGATGGCTGAAAACAGCCTAAACAATTATGCCGGTTACGATGTCGAAGAAATTTTGTCTGCTGCAGCAGACGTTCCCGATGATTGCCGTCTGTTTGTTTATGTCGATGACAATACGTTCCCGACCATTACTCACTACTTCGGAATGACTGACGGCAGTGTAGGCAGCAGCGTCTTTCATCCTTTTGACAATGATGTGTGTTCAAGTGATGTATCATCTCTGGCCGAAGTACTCGATTTTATATTGAAAGATTATCCTACAGAGTCTTTGGATCTTGTGTTGTGGTCGCATGCTGACGGTTGGCTGAGGGGGCCTTTAAATACCGCTCCGCAACGCTCAATCGGAATCGACAATGGCAAGAATACGTTCAGCAACACCATAACCAATACAATTGAGATGGAAGAGTTGGCTGCGTTGCTTGAGGATTTGCCTGTTAAGGTAAACCGTTTGATGTTTGATGCCTGTTTCATGCAGTGTGTTGAGAGTTCCTATGCATTGAGACATGCTGCTGATTGGTTGATAGCTTCGCCTGCTGAAATTCCAGGTGATGGAGCTCCATATGCGACTGTTGTACCGCAATTCTTTTTCTCCGATGGCCCTGAGGGTATAATGGATGCATATATAAAGGAATATGAGACAGAATCAGCTGGTGCTGTTTTGTCTGTTGTAAGTTTAAAGGATATGCAGCATCTTGCTGATGCTACTTATGCTAATGTTATTAAATATTTCAATGTAGATAAGAAGCGCGATTATGCCGATGTGTTCTCTTATCTGCCTGGGGGAAAATATACAGGCAGCAAGACCTATCCTTCGTATTTTGACATGAACGCTGTGATGTTGAAGTATCTGACTCCAAGTGAGTATGCTTATTGGCGTGAGGCGTTTGACAAAGCGGTAAGATATGTTTCTTCATCCCATAAATGGTATTCTGCTATATGTGGACGTATGATAGGCTATGACACGATTGTCGCTGGAGGTATGTCGCTTTATATGCCAAGTGTTCATAGCCGTAACCAGCAGTTTAACAGCGATTTCAGAACAACAGAATGGTATTCGGCCGCCGGCTGGAATGAGGCTGGTTGGTAACAGATTCTCATAAATACAAAAAATGACAGACGATTTCTGTCATTTTTTTGTATTTAGTTTTAGAACTGTATATGGAACTGTATTCTTATGCCCCATTTGTCAATTCCCGGAACATTTCGGTATGTAAGTCGTCTTACGTAGTCAACTCGCAGGAAACGGAATATGTTTTCTATGCCGACAGCGAATTCCATGTATGGGGTAGATGTCATGTAGTGATACTGTACATCCTTATATGGGAACAGGTATAGGTTACCGGTATTTGCCGGATCTGGCCTGTTCCTCTCGCTCAGTCTGCCGAACATGCCGCGGAATGATACTACTTCACGCCAGTTGAGCTTGCGTATAAGAGGCAGGCGATTGAAGATAAGTCCGTTCATGTAATATGTAAGGTCCCATGATGCATATTCGTCGTTGAAGAATTCCATTGCATTCATGAGTGCATACGATTCATCCTGTATTGTGTACGAAAGGTTCGCGTTAGGTATTATCAGTAGCGGGAATGGAACTTTATTCCATACTTTTCCGGCCTTTATTATGCAATCTGTATATCCGAATGCCGAGAACCAGAATCTCTTCTGGAAGCTTGCTTCGGTGTGATGATAGTTGAAATCACTTCCCATCACGCCTTTGAAACCGACAGTGTGCTTCAAGGTGTAAACAGGGTGTTCGGGCAATAGTGAATGCCTGTTCCATTTCGATTGCGTGAACTTCTCCTTGGGAGCATACCTGAGGCAGAGTTCGACTTCAGACTGCTTTAGATTCTTAACTATATTGCTTTCCAGCGCATCGTTTATTGTTCTTGTCTGAACAAAGGGTACAAGATGTGTTCCGATGTCAACCCTATTGCGGAATGTCACGTAGTACGAGAAATGGTTGTACATCTCGTGCGTGTATGTGAACTCTGCTTTCCTGACATAGCCAATCTTGTCGTCGTCCATACGTTTGATGCTAAGGAACATATTGTCCTTGTTGGTGTGGAGGTATGTCTGTCCGTATTGGAATATGTCGTTCTCATAGCTCATTCGCAATGAGTGTATCGGGAACTCGTTGGGGTGTTCCTTTTTTTTCTTGAATGAGTATTCAACCTCTCCCTTGTACTTCCATTTCTTGTCTTTTGTTCCGTATGCAACAAAGAAGTTTCCGAAAAGATGCGGGTTGAGATAGGCCGAGGTCATGGCACCGGTACGTAGGCGCAGTCCTTCAAGCTCGTTCTTGCTGAAAGTCGTGTTTACAGGTCCGTAGAAGATTGGCGGTTCAACATCTCTGATAGGAATCCAACCTGTAAAAAGGAATGCAACGGCTTTTTCGAGCCAGTAATATAATGGTGTGGCACGGAGCTGCTTCATCATTCTTCCTACAGATTTCTCCTTTTCGGTAACCTCACTCAATCGGTTTTCATTCCAGAATGCTTCGTCCATGCGCATGGAGTTGTCGTCTTCTACAACCGGTGACGGGCTGTCGAAGATATGCTGGGCTGTTTCTTTGTTTTCAAAGGTGTAGTTGTCGTATGTAACTTGCCGGTGTGCATAAAAACCGTTTACAGCATTTACAATCTTGAATTCGCATACGAGCAACTCGTTTTCAAGTATTCTTGTGTTGTCGGGCAGTCGGCTGAAGTTCTGCCTTATATTCATGTACTCGATGAAGTTCATGTTGATGTCATGAGGAACGTTCATCTGGAGTGTCTTTATGAAGAATGTGGAATCGGCGGTTACAAACATGTGTCCTGTAAATCCGAACGATTCGGTATTGAAGGGGGCGAATGCAAGGTCGATGCATTTCTCTCCGTCAATATCTACAGTATCCATTATGTAATACTTGTAGAATGTGGGTCCGAGCTTTGAGAGGGGGCTGACAAATTTGCTTCCGAACAGGGATACGTTGTCCTGGAATATGTCAACATCCTTGAATGTCTCTTCGTATAACGCTTCAATTTCTCCAGTAGAGAACATGTCGTCAATACCATTCCTCTTGCGAGCCTTGACATGCTGTCTTTCGATATGCGGGTCCTTGCTGTAGTAGTCTGTTGCAAGAAGCTCACGTGCCGAAATGTACAGGATAGGCTTTCCCGAAATCAATGAGGTGTCGATGTATTCGCCAAGGAACTTGAATTTCTTTCCAAAGTGGTTGTCCTTCTCTGTACTGAAATTGTTGAGAGCTACATTCAGTTTTTCATGCCTGTCACGGCTATAGAACTCCTTGTTCTTCGGAGAGTTGTCGTCACGTCTTTTGATGATGTTCCTTACCAATATTACTGCAGGGTTCTCCTTTTTGCGGTATTTCTCCTTTTTTGGCTTTATGGTTACCTCTGCCAGGTTGTAGTCGGTAGGCTTCAGTTCAATCTTAAGCGGCATGCGTGTCCTGTTGTTGAGCGGTATTCGGGCATCGGTATATCCCACACTCGATACGATAAGGGTGTCTCTCATTGCGGTTACAAAGAAAGAGAAGTTGCCGTTGTTGTCGCTGCTGCATCCGTTTGAAGTCTTTCTTATTCTGACAGATGTGTATGGTAATGCCTCTTTCGTTGAAGCATCTGTAATCTTTCCATATACACGTATCCTGTCTGTAGCATTCTGGGCGAGCAGGGTAGTGCTTGAGAAAAATAGCAGTAAAATATGTAAAATGAAGTATTTCATTTTGTTATTAATCTTGTTGTTTGTATAAATTTCTTGCAAAAGTACTCAAAAATTGTCTATTTATCATTTAAATAAGGGTTCTTTTGTCTCAAAAACAGCAATTAAGTACACTTTATATATAAATAAGGTAAGAATTATATATGTTATGCTTGATTTCTTATGCCTCTTCCAGGCTTTTCTTCAATGATTTTTATGCTCAAAAAAGTTTTCTCTATAACTTCTTGAAAATTAGCCATGTGTAAAAATGGTTTAAAAATAGTTTAAAAATATCCTTGAAATATTTTTGTGGTTCGGAAATTTGCCTTACCTTTGTATTCGCTTTCGGCAAACAACGAAGGTTGCGTGCCGGTCAAGCACGATGATCCTTGAAAACATTCCATACAGACAAGCAGTACAACACCGATGGCTGTTTTTCAGTTATCGGTAAAGTGTAAAGTAAGGAACGAAAAACGAACCGTCAATTTTAAATTGATATACGAGATTT
>JAFWXX010000026.1 GCA_017522915.1 Bacteroidaceae bacterium | reverse complement strand
TATTTATTAATTAAAAATGAATCAATACGAAACCGTTTTCATTTTAACTCCCGTTTTGTCTGATGCTCAGATGAAGGAAGCGGTAGAGAAGTTCAAGGGCATTCTCACTGCTGAAGGTGCTGAGATTGTCAATGAGGAGAATTGGGGTCTCAAGAAGCTTGCTTACCCCATCCAGAAGAAATCTACAGGCTTTTATGTGATGTTTGAGTTCAATGCTGAGCCTAAGGTGATTTCCAAGCTGGAGTTGCAGTATCGTCGTGACGAGCGCGTTATACGCTCTTTGGTTGTTAAGTTGGACAAGTATGCTGCTGAGTATGCTGCCAAGAGAAGAAATTTAAAAAATAAGGAGGACTAATTATGGCACAGACACCTTCAGAAATCAGATATTTGACACCTCCTACAGTTGATGTCAAGAAGAAGAAATATTGCCGTTTCAAGAAGAACGGTATCAAGTATATCGATTACAAGGATCCTGAATTCTTGAAGAAATTCTTGAATGAGCAGGGTAAACTTTTGCCACGTCGCATCACAGGTACTTCTTTGAAGTTCCAGCGTCGTATCGCTCAGGCCGTTAAACGTGCACGCCACTTGGCTTTGCTGCCTTTTGTTACTGACATGATGAAATAATAGGAGGAATAATTATGGAGCTAATTTTGAAAGAAGATGTAATCAACTTGGGTTACAAAGACGATATCGTTAAGGTAAAGGACGGTTATGGCCGTAATTATTTGATTCCTACAGGCAAGGCTGTCATCGCTACAGAGTCGGCAAAGAAGGTTCTTGCAGAGAACTTGAAGCAGCGTGCTCATAAGTTGGCTAAGATTAAGGCTGATGCAGAGGAGCTTGCTAAGAAGCTTGAGGCTGTATCTTTGACAATTGCTACAAAGGTAAGTGCTACTGGTGCTATCTACGGTTCAGTAGGTGCAATACAGATTGCAGAGGAACTTGCTAAGCTCGGTTTCGAGATAGATCGCAAGATTATCGCTGTAGCTGCAGTTAAGGAGGTTGGTTCTTATACAGCTACTGTAAAGCTCCACAAGGAGGTTGCAGTAAGCGTTCCTTTTACAGTAGTGGCAGAGGCTGAGTCAGCTGAATAATAAGTGAATACACACTATATGTCAGAACGGTGCAATTGCACCGTTCTTTTTTTATATATATACTGGTTGTATTCTGCTTTTTTCGTGAAAATGTTTCGATGTTTGTTTTGCATTAAAAGGAATCTTTATATATTTGCATCGGATATGGTGTAGCCATTGCTTGCGGCAATGTCTAGTAAAAGGGAATCCGGTCCAATTCCGGAGCTATGCCCGTAGCTGTAGGTTCCATGAAAACTCAGGTATTCTATTGCCACTGCCCGACAGGGTGGGAAGGCGCTTGAGGGGGACAAGCCAGAAAACCTGCCTTATCCAATTGTTTTATACAAACTCCGGGTAAGGGTTTTATAGGCTACGGTTATGTTTCAAAGAATTGCTGTTTTTCTGTACACGCTAAGCGTGTCGTTGCTTGTTCCGGGCATTGCTATGTCCCAGGAGTCCGATTCGTTGAGTTATCAGCTTGATGATGTTGTTGCCATAGGAAAGAAGAGTGTTTCGGAAGAAACCTCAAGTACGCCTTTTCAGAATGTTGACAGGACGGAGATTGACCGTTTGGGTCTTAGGGAGCTCTCCGATGCGGTAAAGAGGATGTCGGGTGTCGATGTGCGCGATTATGGTGGTGTCGGCGGGTTGAAGACTGTCTCGGTCCGGGGAATGGGGGCAAAACATACAGCTGTCAGCTATGATGGAGCTGTTGTGTCTGATGCTAGAAGCGGAATGGTCGATTTAGGGCGTTTCTCTCTTGAGAATGTGTCTGCCGTTTCATTGACAATAGGGCAAGGCGATGAAATTTCGTTGCGTACAGCCCGTGATTATTCTCTGGCTTCAATGCTTTCTGTCAAGAGCAATGCTATTCCTGCAGGCTATAGCTCATATGTGAAAATGCAAGGCGGTTCTTTCGGTTTTGCAAACTTCGTGGCTTATGGAGGGTATTCTAATAATGACAGAACGTTTGCAGCCTCTTTGTGTGGAAATTATCTTAGAAGCGACGGAGCTTATCCTTTTGACCTGGTTAACGGCAATGTTGTCACTAAAGAGAAACGTAGTGACAGTGATGTGGAGTCTGTGATGTTTGAAGGCAATGTCCAGGCAACTGTTTTTAACGGGCATCTTTCTGCTAAATTGCATTATTACGGCTCGGAAAGAGGTTTGCCTGGTGCGGTTAACTTATATAATAAGGAGAATCGCGAGCGTCTTTGGGATAGGAATTTCTTTGCTCAGACTGTATATGATTTTGCTTTGTCTGAGGCTGCTGATATGCGTGTCGTTGCTAAGTACGACCATGGCTATTCCCGTTATAAAGAGATAAACAAGAACTATGCAGCAGGGGAGCAGGTTGATGTGAACCGCCAGAATGAATTCTATCTGTCACTGGCTATGGCTAATTCCCGTCATGGTAAATTTAATTATTCCGTGGCTGCTGATGTTGCTTATGCTTCGTTGGAGAATAATTTCGAGAACAGCAGCTCTCCTCGCCGTTTTTCTTCATACACGGTTCTTGCAATGCAATATTCGTTCCGGCGTGCATCGTTGACAGCTTCGTTGCTTGCAACTTATATAAATGATGATGTCCGTTCCGCAGCTTCTCCGGCTCCTTACAGAAGGTTGTCTCCGGCATTGGCATTCTCGCTTAAGCCTTTTGAGGGCTCTTCTTTGCGATTGCGTGCTTCGGTGAAGGATTCTTATCGTGTCCCGACGTTTGCCGACCTTTATTATCTTCGTCATGGAAATACTGCGCTCAAGCCCGAAAGAGCGACCCTGTACAATGTGGGCGTTATGTGGAGCGAATCTTATCGTGGCTTTTTGAAGAGTGTAGGCATTACGGTTGATGCATATTACAATAGTGTGCGTGACAAGATTGTAGCTCTCCCGACAATGTATATATGGCGAATGATGAATTTCGGAAAGGCGGATATATACGGTGTTGATGTCAATCTGTCTGCCAGAATCGGGATTTCCAGGCGCGTTGCTCTCCTTGCCGATGCCAACTATTCGTGGCAGCGTGCAATGGATGTAACCGACTCTTCTGCCAAGAATTACCGCGACCAGCTGCCATATACTCCTGAACATTCAGGCAATCTCTCGTTTACTGTGGAGAATCCGATTCTGAATGTCTCTTATATGCTTTCGGCGGTAGGGGAGCGTTATATGCTGCCTCAGAATACGGTATATAACCGTATGGCTGGCTATTTCGAGCACTCTTTCTCTTTGTACAAAGAACTTGCTCTCGGCTCTGCAAGGCTTCGTCTGCAAGGCGAACTGCTTAATGTTGCTGATAATAGATATGAGATTATAAGATACTATCCGATGCCGGGTTTCCAATGGCGTGTATCTGCTCGTCTGTCTTTCTGAATTCTTAACCCTAAATATTTATATTATGAAACTTTTTTATAAAATTTTTCTGCATTCTTTTGTGTTTGCTTCTATTGTGGCATGTTCTGATGACGGTATTGGTGATGCTTCTTCGTCGGGAGATGATTCTAAAAGCGTGTGTTATATTCTGAATTCCGGTGATTGGAAGAGCAATAATTCCTCCTTGACTATGTACGACGAATCGACAGGCAATGCTGTCCAGTACTATTTTGCTTTGCAGAATGGTGGCAGAGGATTGGGAAATACGGCGAATGATATGATTGTCTATGGGTCAAAGATATATATAGCGGTTGCCGGAGAATCCACTATTGAGGTTGCCGGCTTGGATGCAAAATCAATCAAGCAGATATCATGCGGTGCGCAGCCCCGTTATCTTGCAGCTCATGAAGGGAAAGTTTATGCAACATACTATGATGGTTATGTCGCAAGGATTGATACTCTTTCGCTTGAGGTTGAGGCAAAGGTAAAGGTCGGCCGTAATCCGGAACAGCTAGCGGTATATAAAGGCAGGATTTATGTCGCAAATTCAGGAGGTATGGACTACAATACAGCTTTGGGGTATGACAATACTGTTTCTGTAATAGATTTAGCTTCTTTTGTGGAGGTGCAGAAGATTGGTGTTGTCTTGAATCCTTCTTCTGTTGTGGCTGCAGACGGTGGCGTGTTTGTTGCCTCATACGGCAATTATGCCGATATTCCGAGTACCCTTCAGTTTATTTCTGAAAATGGTGGAGTGAGTGTCGTAGGGAAGTGCCGCAATATGACTGAGATATGTTGGAATAACGGTGTGCTTTATGGATATTTTTCTCAGTACGATGCTAACTGGAATCCAACGATAACATACTTGTCTTATAATCCTTCTGCCGATGCTGTCGATGTTCCTTGGATTAAGGAGAGTTTCTTGCCGGTACCTTATAAGGTGTGTGCGTCTGGGGGGTATGTATGTGTTACATCTTCCGATTATATAAATGACGGTGATGTGTACGTATATGACCGGGATGGAATGTTGTGTTACAAAGTGCCGGCGGGGTTGAATCCGGTAAAGGTGGTCCGTATTGAATAAGGAATACTTGAAATTATCCAAGAATTTCAAACACTTGTAAGTTGCTATATATAATAAGGAATGGCGGTCTTCTTTTTATGACCGCCATGCTTTTTGTGGAAAGATTAAGAAAATCTTGAAAAAAAATCCATAATATTTTTGTTTTATATAAATAATATGTACTTTAGCCGAGCAATGCGGGTGCGAAGAGTTGGTTTTTCGAGATTTTGCATGTAATGCGTAGTCCTGAAAAATCTTCCTTGCAGCTTGATGTTTTTGTAGTTTTTGATATAAAGTTTGAAAAATTGCGTATTGAAAAATGCGTAATTAATTTTTTCTCGACTTTTTTTCAAAAAAAACTCCAAATAATTTGCCAGCTCAAAAAAAAGCTCTACCTTTGCACTCGCTTTCGGGAACGAACACCACGGTGCAGTTCCTGGTCAAGCACGATGATCCTTGAAAACATTCCATACAGACAAGCAGTACAACACCGATGGCTGTTTTT
>JAFWXX010000025.1 GCA_017522915.1 Bacteroidaceae bacterium | reverse complement strand
GATAGGAGTCCACGGTCTGTCTTCAAGGTCGATGTCTGACGTGAGGACTGCATTGGCGGTCCTGTCAGCGGTATTAACGTGGTTGGCAAACCAGAAGAGGTTGCCGCCGTTCGCTATCTCGTAGTAGCCGACAGCATTCTTTTGTGCAGGCTCATAATCGCCTGTCTCGCTGAAGCCGTTCACCCACTCGACAGCCTCGCCGCCCACTATCTCTTGCTCGTTCCAGTCGTCCACGGTGATATCCTGTACCAAGAGTCCATCATCCAGGCTCATACGGATGGTGTAGGACTTGCCGCCTACCCAGTTATACACATTGCCCGGATTGGCAGCGGCCAATTTGTCTGCATCCAGCTCGAAAGAGAGGTGTTCGTTGTCCGGGCCCAATGCCTCGATGGTGAATTGTATTTTCTTGTCCTCGAAGGCATTATTGTCGGCAAGTGGCAAGGCAAGTGCATACGCTGTGTACTTGGCATCTTTCTGCACAGTGGTACCATTTTCACCCAACTGCGTTGAAATCGCGGCATGAGTGCTTCGACTGAAAGAAAGATTTCCTTGAAAATCGATACTTACCCACTTGGAGGCTACAGGCAATGCAGCATCTGTCTGCGACACCTGAACACTCTTGATGGTTGCCTCCGTTGGCCGCTTGTTGGTTATGATGAAGCGGAAGGTAGCAGGGATATGCTTGAACCGGAGCGTTGCCCTATTGTCGTCAATCATTTCGTAGGCATACATATACATATAGTTGCGCAGGAAGTCGGGCTCTTGATCGGCAACCTGTGTAAATGTAGCAGGCATTAGCATTGTGGCATCGAAGATAATGTCATGACTCACAATTGAAGCACCGTTCGCTTCGCAGATAGGAGCGACAGCAAGGACATCAAAGCCCTCATACTTACCGCCAGTTATATCATATGGGTACGTCTCTATGGTCTTGAATGTTGCCCAGTGAGCATCGTCGGAGTGTTCACTGAGCCTATGGATGCTGGCGTAGGTGTGGTAGTTCCCTTCAATGCTCTTGACAAGTTCACCTCCCACAATTGCCATCACCATCTCATAATCCTCTGTACCCTCAGGAGTATAGTCCCACTGGAAAATCAGGTTGCCCGAACCATTATCGTCATTCCAGACAGCACGGGTACCAGTCTCAATGCCCACACCTCCGTCAAAGGTCAGGTGATAGCCCTCGGTAGGAGCATCGGGTGTGTCGGGCACGATGTCGTCCTGCTGGCAAGAGGCAAATAAAAAGGAGAAAGCAAAAAGAATAAAGGAGAAATTAAATGTCCTTCCAGCCATTTTACCACTTATTTTAAATGCTATGTTATTCATATTTTAATTATTGTTTGTTTTCACTCGTTGGCACTATATTTTTAAAAATTAAAGCAGAAAGGAGAAAGCAGAAAGGAGAAAGCAGAAATAGTTTGAACGGAATATTCACTCTTTGGCACGATATTTCTCATTTGACTTCGTCGAATATCGGCTGCACTCGTTGTAAAAACATAAGCAAGCTTTGTTTTCACTCGTTTGCACGATATTTCTCATTTCTCATTTCTCATTTCCATAAATCGCCCCATTGCCCGCGACGCTGTGCCGGAGCACCGAACTCGCTATCGTCGCTATCCGGTGCATTACCTGTAAAGGAACCTGCCAATATCTGGGAAGTCTCAATCTCCACCAGCGTCACTACAGGCGGTGTGTAAAATTCTTTATTCGGTTTTTTCTGTTTCATTGGTTAGTTATTATAGTTGTTAAAGGCTACTAAAGCAGAAAGGAGAAAGCAGAAAGCAGAAAGTTCGTGCAAGCGAACAAGAGTCAAGTTTACTTGAACTTTTACAGCGGCAACGCGTAAGAGCGTTGCTTGCGACGACTGAACCTTTAGGTTTACAAAGGAGTGCGACAAAGTCGCCTAAGCCGAACTTCAACGAAGTTAAAGGAGAAAGGAGAAACGGAGATCCCTCGTCGCTACGCTCTGTCGGGATGACAAGCACACGATTATCTTTGCTCTGTACTCTTTGCCCTGTTATTTGTACTCTGTTGTCTACAAAACCTCCCACAGACCCCCTCCCCTGCGGGACTCCCCCTAACTTAGAGGGAGAGTTTTTAGTTAGTAAACTTTCATCTTTGCTCTGTTATCTGTTCTCTGTTATCTGTACTCTGTTCTCCACAAAAATAGTTAAAATGATTTCTTTTTTGCAAATGTTAAAAAAGGATTTTCAAGCCACTTAAGGGCTGTTATTGTTTTTTAACTAAAAGGAAGGTGCAGGCAAGAGGAAGCAAAAAATATTTTGCATAATTTTAGCAAAAAAGATACCGCAGAGAGCTTTCATTTACTAACTTTGCATTTGCGGGCAACCGCAATGATTATGTAATAAACGAAGAATAACATAATATGGTACAGAGTTGGTTTGAGTGCAAAGTCACTTATGAGCGTGCAGGCGAGAAGGGCCTGAACACAAAAGTAAACGAGGTTTATCTTGTACAGGGTTTCACCTTTACGGAAATAGAGAAGCGTCTGACACAGGAACTGCAGCCGCAGGTAACAGGCGAGTTCAACATAAACAAGATGGAACGAACAAAATACAACGAGCTTGTTGACAGCAACAGCGAGACTGCCGACAAATGGTTCAAGTGCAAGATAACTATGGTTACCATCGACGAGGTTTCGGCAAAGGAGAAGAAATCGTCTGTCGTTATCCTTGTCAAGGCAGAGGATGTCACAAACGCTGTAAAGAACCTCAACAAGCACATGGAGGATTCTATCATGGACTACAACCTCGCATCGGTAAACGAGAGTCCGATTGTGGATATATTCCATTATGAGGGATAACGGATACATAGGAAGAAGAATAAAGGAGATAAGTGCTGCGCTGCCCGAAGGTGTAACGCTTATTGCCGTATCGAAATACCACCCGGCCGAGGCCATTGAAGCTGCATACAGTACCGGACAGAGGGATTTCGGCGAAAGCAAGGCACAGGACCTTGTAAAAAAGCATGAGATGCTGCCCAAAGATATAAAGTGGCATTTCATAGGGCACCTGCAGAGCAACAAGATAAAGTACATAGCACCGTTCGTGCATCTCATACACAGCATCGACAGCTATAGGCTATTGCAGGAGGTTGACAGGCATGGAGCAAAGGCCGGGCGCAGGATTCCTTGCCTGCTCCAGATTCACATTGCCTGCGAAGAGACCAAATTCGGGCTTACGCCCGAAGAGTGCCTTCAGTTGCTGGATGCAGGAGAATGGCGTTCCTTGCAGAATATTGAGATACGTGGGCTCATGTGCATGGCAAGCAATACGGATGTAAAGGAACAGATAGAGAGGGAATTTGCCGCAGTACACTCATTGTTCAATGAGATTAAAGAGAGGTTCTTCAAGGATAACGGCAGTTTCGACATCCTCTCGGCCGGAATGAGCGACGACTACCCTATTGCCATAAAGCATGGCAGTACTCATATAAGGATTGGTTCAAGCATATTTCAATCATAACAGAAGGCTGGAAAATTCCAGCCTTCTGTTATGATTGAAAAGTACGCATCAGCTGTTTTTCCCTACAAAGTGCTTCTCAATATAAGCGAAGAAATTCTCCTTGTACATCTCCCCTATCGGAACATAGACATCATTGTCATACACTATACGCATGCGCGATACCTCCTTTATCCTGTTCAGGTTGACAAGATAGGAACGGTGAACCCTCATGAACGAGGATGATGGCAGATTCTCCTCGATCTTCTTCATGCTCAGCAAAGATATTATAGGCTTGGAATTACCCTCTACATATATACGCACATACTCGCTCATGCTCTCTATGTACTTGATTGAATCTATAGGAACACGCAACATACGGTAATCGGACTTCACAAAGAGGCAATCGTGCTGCACCCCGGCCTCGTCCTCCACAACAGCAGGCCTTGACCCGTTCCTCATGCAATAGAACTCATAGAGTTTGTTGGCAGCCTTAAGGAAATCCTCAAAACCAATAGGCTTCAGCAGATAATCGACGGCATCGACTCTGAACCCCTCTATGGCATATTCGGAATATGCTGTCGTGAACACCACGAGCGGCATGTTGTCAAGTGAACGTACAAGTTCTATTCCATTTACGTCGGGCATATTTATATCGACAAACATGGCATCTACACCACCTTCGTTGATAGCTTCCACAGCTTCTGCCGCACTATGGCACGACCTGACACATGTCAAATAAGGTATTCTGTTTACATAGCCTTCCAGCTGCTTTACAGCCAATGGCTCATCATCAACAATAATGCATCTTATCATGGCCTAAAGGTATTTTGAGTTCTACATTATAATTATCTTCTTCACTCTTGATACTCAACCTGGCATTGTCGCCATAAATGAGCTTCAATCTCTTCCTTGCATTCTCCACGCCTATACCGGGATTTTCTTTACCCAAATTCTCTTTCTTACGGTTAATTGTGTTCCTGCAGGTAAAGAGAAGTTCCGAATTGATGCTATCGACAAATATATCGACATCTATAACGGACTTATGCTTGTATGTAACACCATGCTTGAAAGCATTCTCAACGAATATTACAAGCAGAAGCGAAGGTATCTGCACTCCTGCCACGTTACCGCTGAAGCCGAAATTTATGACAAGATTGCCGGTATAGCGCAGACGCATCAGGTCGATATAGCTCTTGAGGAAAACAATCTCCTTTTCCAACGGTACTAGCCTTGATGTGGCATCGTACAGCACATAGCGCATCATCTTGGAGAGCTTGAGCACGGAGTTCTGCGCTTCGTCCTTGTCTATTTCTATAAGTGCATGGATATTATTGAGAGTGTTCATGAAGAAATGCGGATTTATCTGATACTTCAGATAATCCAGTTCGGCCTTTGCCTTCTCCTTTTCCAGCTCATTGAAAAGCTTTTCCCTGTAGAGGGTAAAAAACGAGAGCCTTATGCATATATTGAAGACAAGCACGAAAATTGCAAGCAACACCTGCATGCTGCCCGGATTGGAGAACATCATCAGCACTCTTTTGTCACCGTCCTTGGGCCTGCGCCTTACCTCATAAACATTCTCGTCAAAATATTGGTCATGTACCGTCCTTTGCCTTCCGTGATAAAAGGGAAGAACCTCCTCACGAGGACCGCGAGGGACCTTCTCGTTCAAGACATCTCCAATACGATGATGCGGCGGACGTCTCTCCATAAAGTGCCGGTCACCGGGCTTATCCTTGCCGAAAGGCTTACCTGCCTCAGGAGAAAAGATATAGACAAGACAGCATGCCGTGACAATGCAGAGGATATACAACAAATAATACCTTCCCTTCTTTTTGTAAAGAAGGAAAGGCATAAAGACATTGTTGTTCAGAATGAACAATATTGCTATAGGGATAAGATATATCCAGTATGTGAAGACATGGTCCCACTCATACGTAAAGGCCGTGCCGTTTATTATATCTCCTATAAAAGGAGACAACAAAAGCACCCCCCAGAAGATGAGGTAAACCAAATACTCTACCGACTTCTTGCTAACCCCTAAAGCCATTCGTTTGTTTTTGCAATGCAAGTTAATAAATTATACCCGCATAGCTAACTAAATTCGGCAGATGGCAGAAAATAATCTGCGTACCGTCACTTGACAGCCTTGAAGCTCATGTCAAGCCCTTTGACAGAATGGGTCAATGCGCCTACCGAAATGTAATCGACTCCGCACAATGCATACTCGCGCAAAGTATCGAAAGTTATGCCACCCGAAGACTCTGTCTCGAAACGGCCGGCAACCATTTCAACAGCCTTGCGTGTCTTCTCTGTATCGAAATTGTCGAACATGATGCGCTGTACACCGCCCAAATCGAGCACCTGCTGCAATTCGTCGAAATTACGCACCTCTATCTCAATTTTCAGGTCCTTGCCATGCTCCTTGCAGTATTCCTGCGCACGGGTAATGGCCTGCTTGATTCCGCCTGCAAAATCGACATGGTTGTCCTTGAGCAGAATCATATCAAAAAGGCCGATACGGTGGTTCACGCCGCCACCGATGCGCACTGCCTCTTTCTCCATTATTCTCATGCCAGGAGTTGTCTTGCGGGTATCAAGGACACGTGTGCCCGTACCTTCGAGCTCGCGGACATAGCGGCGTGTCATCGTTGCAATTCCGCTCATGCGCTGCATCACGTTCAGCATAAGGCGTTCTGTCTGCAGAAGAGAGCGGACACTGCCTGTAACATACATTGCGATATCGCCCTTCTTCACTTCGGCACCGTCTTCAATTAGAACCTCAACCTGCAGGCTCTTGTCAAAACGTGCGAATATACGTTTTGCCATTTCCACTCCGGCAAGCACGCCATCCTCTTTAATAAGCAACATGTTCTTTCCCATTGCTTCGGCAGGGATTGAAGACAAGGTAGTATGGTCACCGTCGCCGATATCCTCGGCAAAAGCTAAATCGATAAGCTTATCGATAAGTTCATCCTTTACGTTCATAACAAAACAATTATTTTCTGCGAAGATAGACAATTCTGCCAATTAGTGCAAAAGCAACAGCTTTTTATTGTATCTTCGCCGGAAAGAAAAAGCATAGATGAGAATAACGTTACTTGTTGTAGGCCGCACTCTCGATACAAACATCATAGCCGGCATAAACGATTATACACAAAGGGTGAGCCATTTCACGCAGTTCGCGATGGAGACTATTCCGGAGCTGAAAAACGCGAAGAAACTAAGCGAGCAACAGCAGAAGGAGATGGAGGGAGAGCTTATCCTTAAGGCACTGCAGCCGGGAGACCGCGTTGTTCTCCTCGACGAAGGCGGAAAGGAGTACCGTTCAACCGAATTTGCAGCATGGATAGAACACAAGCAGAACATCTCAACAAAAAGGCTTGTATTCATTGTAGGCGGCCCTTACGGATTCGCACCGAAAGTCTATGAGGCTGCACACGAAAAGCTGTCGCTCTCGAAGATGACATTCTCGCACCAGATGATACGCTTGCTCTTCATCGAGCAGCTCTACAGGGCATATACCATCATAAACCACTTGCCATACCACCATGAATAAAAAACTCCGGGAGTGTCACTTAAAGAATGACACTCCCGGAATATTCATTGTATTACTCTTTATCTTCCTCAACCGGCATTTCTACATATTGATAACACCCGGCATCGGCATTTGCGGCAGGACGTTCAACACCGTCGATATCGAATCTGTACAGTTCGGAATATCTGCCGGCTGCTATGCCCTTTGCCGTCGTAGAGTCGGACAAATGGAAATCGTAAACAAAATTATCGTGGTCAACCTTGCGAAAGTGAGCTGCACCGAAAGGTTCCTCTTCGGAATTGTCGAACACATTGTTGACGAAACAGCTGTCGCCCTCGGCAACCGTATTTATCAAGGAGTTCTCGAAACGGTAGTTCCTTGCATCGGGTATTGTATCTCCATAATTCGTAAGATACCCCATAACCTCATCGTTCTTTGAGCCTGCTATGACACAATTGGCGAAGAGAGCTCCACGCAAGGGTGCCGGCTCACCGTCGATGCTGTTGTGCAGCGCCAACGCGACATCACGCTGCTTCCAGACATAGAAGTTGGCTATGGTGCAATGGATGAAACTGACATCACCGCCTACTACCTTTACGCAGTTGCCTTGCGCATTTGCCAACAAGGAATTCACGACAGATGCATGCGACATTATGAGTTCAAGCGCGTTGCCGTGGAAGTTATGTATCTTTGACGACTCTATGGCAATGCGCAGTGCTTCGGGGTCGCCCGGTTCTACCTTAACGCCATAGTTTGCACTATGGATATCACAGAACTGCAGCCTGTTGCCGTTGCTTGTCGGAGCAAACGTCACGCCCTCCCACTGCCCCGGTATGCGGTCATAAGGGAGATACGGGAACATTCTATCTGTCCTGTCACCGCGAAGCACGACCGGTTCCAGCAAAGTACCGTTCGCGTCAAGCGTACCGTAAACCTTCATGAAAGCCTTGTCGTGGAAATAGAGCGTTGTACCCGGAGAGAGCCCCAAGGTAACGTTCTCGGCTACCACAAGACTGTCGTGGACTACATAATGGCCCGGAGCCATTACCGTATCCTGAGCAACCGTTTCACCTCTCATAACTATGACATCCCTACCGTATGCCATGAGAAGTACCTTCTGCTGCACTCCGCTCTCAAGATTGAAGAGCAAGGAGTCCTTTACCAGGAAAGGAATATCCTTATCGTTCCTCTCCAAGTGTACCGATGCCAGAACGAATATACTGTCATTGGCACGTACCTCAAGGTCGCGCATATAGTCGCCGTACTGGCCATCGACAAGAACACTGAAGCCGGATGTTCCGCCACTCGCCAGTTCGACACTGCTTATGCGTATGCCGTCGCCATGACGGTTATGCACTACAATGCCGGCCGAAGGTGAGTTCAAGTCGGTAAAGAGCGTATCAAAAGTTATTGTGTCACTTGAAAATTCAAGCAACAACGAAGGGTCGGAAGAGAAGCCCTCCTCATCTTCGCATGCCACGAAAGGCATTGAGAAGAATATTGCCAAAAAGAGTGCTGATAAATACTTCATCGTGTCAATCATGTAAACATCATATTAACGGAGTGAACCCGTTTTTATTGCAACTGCGCTCTCATTTCGCCGGAGCTTTTTCGAGCAACAGAAGAAGATGACGCCACCAACGCTCTGTAGAAGCTATATCGAGCCTTTCGTCGGGCGAGTGCACGCCACGCATTGTGGGGCCGAATGAAATCATGTCAAGATGAGGCGCTTTCTCAAGGAAAAGACCGCATTCAAGGCCGGCATGTATCGCCTTTATCTTCGCATCGGTTCCGAACAGTTCCTTGTATGTATCACATGCGACTTTCAGTATATCAGATTTCATGTTAGGCTTCCAACCGGGATACTTGCCCTTAGTGGTAACCTTTGCACCTCCCAGTTCAAAGGCTGCACGTACAGAATCGGACACGTTGTCGCGAGCCGACTCAATAGAACTTCTCTGGCTTGTAGTTACAGTAAGAACATTGTCGCTTGTGCGCTTTATAGATGCAAGATTGCTTGATGTCTCAACCAATCCCGGAACATCCTGGCTCATTGCAAACACGCCATTGAACACTGCATGCACAGCCCTTAGAAGCCTCTTTGTTGTCTCAGGCTCTATGGCACGGCTTACAGGTTCTGTGCTCTGCAAGGTAAAACGCATATCGGGCTCAGTAGCAGAATACTCGTCCTGCACCTCTGCAGCAAAGAGGTTGAAATCGACGCGGACAGACTCCTTGTCGGTACCCTGCACGGCAAATACCGCCGAAGCATCACGCGGAATTGCATTATGCAGGCTGCCTCCGCTTATGTCGCAAAGATAGAACTCATATTTCTCGGCTATCCTGCAAAGGAAACGGTTAAGCAACTTGTTGGCATTGGCACGTCCCTTGTTGATGTCATCACCGGAATGACCTCCTGTAAGGTTGTTGATATCAACCTTCATATAGAACATGTCTCCCGAAATTCTTGTCCAGAAATGTTTGAATTCGGCATAGTTGCACACACCGCCGGCACAACCGATGAACATCTCGCCCTCATCTTCGGAATCGAGATTCACAAGGATATCACCCTGCAACAGTTCTGGAGAGAGAGCCTCGGCACCTGTAAGCCCGGTCTCCTCATCTATGGTAAAAAGACAGTTCACAGGACCATGCTTCAACGATTTGTCGGCAAGCACCGCCATGGCAGCAGCCACACCTATTCCATTGTCCGCACCAAGCGTTGTGCCGGTGGCCTTAAGCCACTCGCCATCGACATAAGGACGTATCGGGTCTTTTGTAAAGTCATGCTCAACATCGGGACGCTTGTCGCACACCATATCCATGTGGCCCTGCAATATAATGGTCTTGCGGTCTTCGAAACCGGGATATGCAGGCTTCTTTATCAGTACATTGCCTACAGCATCGGCAATAGTCTCATATCCAAGCTCCTTGCCGAAGTTCTGAAGGAACGCCGATATCTGCGCCTCATTCTTTGAACCGTGAGGTATCTTGCATATCTGCATAAAGAAATCGAACACACATTCGGGCTGTAAATGAAGATTTTCCATAGCTATATTGTTTAAATTTGTTAATTATATATCAATTTTTCTAAAATAATATTAATTGACGTTTTTCACTGCTCTTTTTTACTTTTTTTTGCAACGATATATCCTAAATGGAAGACAAAAGAGCTATCTTTGCAATCGTTTTGGCAAACGTGTTATCTGTAACGTTTTAAAGCCAAACTCTTACAAAGATAATGGAAATATTAGGAACTCTGCTTTTAACGCTGTTAATAATTGCTATAAGTTTTGCTTTGCTTGCAATTACAATAATTATCAAGAAGAACGGGAAATTCCCGAACTTGCATATAGGCGGAAGCAAGGAGATGCGTAAAAGAGGTATCAAGTGCGCACAATCACAGGACAAGGATGCGCGACGGGATAACCCGATGAGAGTAAGTGAGACAAATAGGAAAATTAATTAATATTATGAAAACCATCAAGAAGTTTACATTCATTGCAACAGCCGTTGCTTCACTTTTTATCTTTGCCCAGTGCAACAGCGAAAAGACAGTACAGGCAACAGAACCTTCAGCAGAGAGCACAAAGCAGCTCAACATCGTATATGTTGACCTTGACTCGCTCATGCAGAAATACAACCTTGCACAGGACATCAACAAGGAGATGATGCGCAAGGAAGAGAACATCAAGATGACATTGAGCAAGAAGGCCGACGAAATGAAGAAGGAGCAGGCTGACTTCGAATACAAGTACAAGAACAACGTATTCGCAACACCGGAGCGTGCTCAGGAGGAGTACAACCGTCTTGCAAAGAAGCAGCAGGATATACTGAACCTTGAACAGCGTCTGACAGTAGAGTTCGAGCAGGAAGGCATTGCAAAGAACAAGGCACTCCGCGACTCTATCAGCAACTTCATCAAGGAGTACAATGCAACAAAGGGTTACGACTATATTCTTACAAAGCTGGGCGATAACCTGTTGTATGCAAACGAGGCACTGAACATCACGCAGGAGATTGTTGACGGACTCAACAGCAAGTACAAGACTGCAGAATAATTATCCCGAAATGATATAAGAAAAGCATGGCAACTCTTGAATGGTTGCCATGCTTTTCTTATATCGTATTGTTAGGCAGATTATCTTCGGAATAGAAATCCTTGATGTCTCTTGCCGGAGGTGGGGGCGGCATTCTTCCCGGAGGCGGAAGCATGCCTTTGCCGTCGGGCGCGGGTCCGGGATGAGGAGGAGGCGGAAAACCGAGTCCTTCCATGCCTTTGCCGGGAGCAATATGCTTTACTCCACCCTCCATGCCTAATATAGATATGCCATTTTCGTGAACGAACAGCGCAGCGGAAATGTGCTTATGCACTTCACAGTCATAAACAAGCCCGTTTCCAACCGTTTCTCCGCCGCTTATAGAGTCGGAAACAGAGAAGCTCAGTTTCTCCCCCGGCTTAATGAACGGGGCTGAGACAAGAGCTGTTCCGTTCGGCACATTACGTGTGAGAGAATAGGAGACAAGTGCATTGCCCTTGCTATCCTCAATATTAAGGAAAGAGCCTCTTTTAAGCGACACGCCACTCCATACAGCAGTGCCGGCACTGCTGTTGCCGTTCAAAGGCAATGACGGCACAGGCCCTATTCCGCCGCCTGCAGATATCACAAGGCCTCCACGGATAGAGAATTTTGAAAAATCGTCAACATCAATACCCTGTTCGGGGGAAAAAGAACCGTCGGCAATTACCGTTCCGCCATTGATATCTATCGACAAATTGCTGTCTATCGCATCATTTGCAACAGAATAGGCATACAGCATACCGCCATTGACAACCATACGTTCACCGCAGTTCACGGCATCGTCATACGCATATATGTAGAGATTCCCGCCGTTGATTGCCATATCCTTCTTCGATTCCACGCCCTCGTTGCGCTCGCCTTTTCCAAGGACAAGAACCTCGACATTGCCGCCGTTCATAATGAATGACCCGTCGCTCTTGATACCCTTGCATGAGGCATGCGCATTGAGGTCTATCGGGTGAAGTGCCTCCGCGCCTCTTGTAACAGCCTTGATGTTACCGCCTGAGACAACTATGTTCCCGTCGCAGCTCACACCTTTTGCCCCGTTTCCGTTGCTGGCAAAAACGTAATTGCCGCTGGCTATATATATGCACGAATCGGCCTTGAGACACGAAGCTGAACTGTAGTCGAGTTTCTTTTCATTGAACATAGCATCTCCGTTTGTCGTGATAGAGGCATTACCGCCGGACAAGCATATCCAAGCAGCTTTCACGCCGTCGGCAGCCTCGCCCGAAACAGAAATATCCATTTTGCCGCCTGTCATGCAGAAACTGCCTGCCTGAACAGCATCGGCCTTACGGGAAGCAGAGCTTATATCCACAGTTCCTCCGCTAATGACAAATGAGCCGTCCTTGCTCTTGACAACATCTTTCACTGACGACAGTTTCATTGAACCGGAAGAAATATATGCCGACTTGCCAAGTTTCAAGGCATTGCCAGCTGCCGACACGACGTTTATCCCGGCACCGCACAGATAGATGTCGTCGGTACACAGGAAGGCACTCTTGCGGCCTCCTGAAACATTTATGCTTCCGGGCCCTATAAACAGAGAACGGCCCATTATCTTTACTGTTGCAGCCAACTTGTCATCCTTGGCCTCGCCCTTGAGGTCGCTGAGCACACTCTCCCCCGTCGCCTGCAACACCACTACCTCACGCGAGGATAGCTGAAGCACATCGCGCCCTGTCGCATTCAGACGCAAGCCGCACAATGTGACAAGCGGAGAGAACTCGCTCACTATAGTGAGTGAACCGTCAGAACTCTTGCCGCCCACACAGTACCGCACGGCCGGTATTCTGCTGCGGATGAGCAACGAAGAACCGTCTGCTTCAACCTCCATGCCTTCGTAAACAGTATCAACCATAACATTGTTGCCGGAATATAGGATATTGACTTTCTTGACATAAAAGGCCGTATCGGATACCGGGAACTGCACTTTACTCAGCAGCCTTTCGCTAAAAGAGATATCACACGAGACTGCAGGAGCCTCATAGAGCTTATTGCCGGTACATGAGACAGCAGCAACAGCAGTTAAAACAAAATACAGGAATCTTCTTATCATAGCACCCCTAAAAATAAGCATGCTGCCCGGAGAGCAAGTCACCGGGCAGCACAAATCATCATATCATTTTCTTTTGTTCGGCATCTTGTGCGGAGCAATCATATTCTCAGGACGAAGCATCTCGTCAAGTTCCTCCTTAGAGAGAAGCCCTTCTTCAAGGACAAGGTCATACACGCTCCTGTTCTCCTTAAGCGCACGCTTTGCAATCTTGGCACTGTTCTCATAGCCCAGTACAGGATTGAGTGCCGTAACTATACCGATGCTGCCCAGAACGAGCTCCTTGCAATGACCCTCATTGGCTGTAATGCCATCGACACAGAGCACACGCAGACGTGTCAAGCCACGCAGCAACATACGTACCGAAGATATTATCGCATGCACGATTATCGGCTCCATGACATTGAGCTGCAGCTGGCCGGCCTCTGCCGCGAACGTAACGGTAAGGTCATTTCCGATTACGCGGAAACAGATTTGGTTCACAACCTCCGGGATAACCGGGTTCACCTTGCCTGGCATTATGCTTGAACCGGGCTGCATCGGCGGCAAGTTAATTTCATTCAAGCCGCAACGCGGGCCGCTTGAAAGCAAGCGAAGGTCGTTGCATATCTTTGAAAGCTTTACTGCAAGACGCTTCAGAGCCGATGAGTACATTACAGATGAACCGGCATCGGGTGTAGCCTCTACAAGGTTTCCAGCAAGCACGAACGGCTTGCCCGAAATGACACGTAATGCATCGACACATGTCTGCGCATATCCCGGTTCTGTATTTATACCGGTACCGATAGCAGTAGCACCCATATTGACCTCAAGGAAAAGGCGTGCCATCTCGTTCAGACGGCTAACCTCTTCGTCGAGAGTAACGGCAAACGCCTCGAACTCCTGGCCGAGCGTCATAGGAACCGCATCCTGCAGCTGTGTACGTCCCATCTTGATAACCTTGTCGAACTCCTTGCCCTTCGCACGGAATGCATCTATAAGTCTCTTGAGTTCTCTTACAAGATCATCGTTATGAAGGATGAAACAGAGCTTGAACGATGTCGGATAGGCATCGTTGGTCGATTGCGAAAGGTTCACATGGTCATTGGGGTGACAATACTGGTATTCGCCCTTATTGTGGCCCATTATCTCCAATGCACGGTTGGCAACCACTTCGTTTATATTCATGTTGGTCGATGTTCCTGCACCGCCCTGGATAAGGTCAACAGGGAACTGGTCAACAAGCGCACCCTCCATAATCTCTTCACAAGCCTTCTTGATTGCCGAGCCGATTTTCTCGTCAAGAGTGCCTAACGATACGTTGGCGTGGGCAGCCGCCCACTTCACCATAGCAAGAGCCTTTACGTAATAAGGATGATCGCTGATGGTTATACCGCTGATATCCTTGAAGTTTACCATTGCTCTAAGAGTCTGAATGCCATAATAGGCATCGGCTGGGACTTGAATCTCGCCTAATGAATCATGTTCAAGACGTGTTTTCATGATATTTTTGTTTTTGGATTGTTCACAATATAAATAATGAATAAGAAGCCTAAAGGTTCATAGCCTCCTCACTCACATGCGAAGATATGAAATAAAAAGATGAAGAGGGCAAGAAAAAGGATTAATTTTCCAAAAACTTACAATAAAGGAAAACGGTTTGAATTTATATCCTTGAAATTCAAACCGCTTCTGACATTACTTATATAAAAGGAATATGCATGGAATCTTTGACAAGTCGGGAACCTTGCCTTTCCACTCCTTTACGGTACGGGTATGCACATACTCCCCTTCGCAAGTAAGATTCGCCGCTATGCATAGCTTTGTCTGAGGACGGCATGTAGAGATGATATCCTCAATCATCTTGCTGTTGCGGTATGGTGTCTCAATAAAGAGCTGTGTCTGCTCCTCGTTGTATATGCGCTGTTCAAGCTGACGCAGCTTCTTCGCGCGCTCATCGGGCTTTATGGGGAGGTAGCCGTTGAAAGCGAAGCTCTGGCCGTTGAAGCCGGAAGCCATAACAGAGAGAATTATGCTCGAAGGGCCGACAAGAGGAACCACCTTCAGCCCTTTTCGCTGCGCTATTGCAACCACATCGGCACCAGGGTCGGCAACTGCCGGGCATCCGGCTTCGGAAATCACACCCATCGGCTTGCCGGCCAAAAGAGGCTTGAGATAGCCCGACACAACCTCCGGAGAGGTATGCTTGTTCAATTCAAAGAACTGGGATCCGTCTATATCGAACTGAGGGTCGGCCTTGCGCAGAAAACGGCGTGCCGACCTTACATCCTCTACAATAAAATGACGTATGCCTGCAATTATTTCATTATTATATCCAGGCAGCACCCTGTCGTGGGATGTGTCGCCTAAAGTTACCGGAATAAGATACAGTGCTGTTTCCATAGCCTTATTTTTCGAGTTGCGAATATTTTCTATTACCTTTTGCATAGTATTGCCACAAGAGCGAGAAAGGAGCGATGCATGAAACCTCGCACGACTGGCACTCAAGATTACATCTTCTTGCCTCTGAATAGCTGCCACGCATGCGCTTGTATTCACGGCGGGCACGCACAACTGCCATAAAATCGCCCCAAGAGCCAGTAAGCAGGAATTTTACAGCTGCTATATAATCAAGGATACGGCGTACACGCATCACACCGCCAAGTTCTTCGGCAGGAAGATTCTTATAGAGCATCAGAAGGTTGTTGCGGAAATTAAGGAATGTCTTGCGGGGATTGCTTTTAGCCAAAGTTGCACCGCCTACATGATATACCTTGCTCTGAGGCACTGCATACACGGCACCGCCTCTTGCCTGAAGCCTCCAGCAGAGGTCTATCTCCTCCATGTGGGCAAAGAAACGCCCGTCGAGGCCGCCTGCATCCTTATAGGCCCGGCTGCGTACCATCATCGCTGCACCGGTGGCCCAGAACACACGACATGCATCATCGTACTGGCCTTTGTCCTCCTCGACTGTGTCGAACACCCGGCCACGGCAAAAGGGATAGCCGTAACGGTCGATAAAACCACCCGATGCACCGGCATACTCGAAGAGAGTCTTGTTATGGTACGACAATATCTTCGGTTGGCAAGCTGCTGCTTGGGGATGCGACTCCATGAAATCAAGCAACGGAACTAACCAACCCTGAGTAACTTCCACATCAGAATTCAGCAGCACGAAATATTCGGCATCTACAAGTTCGAGTGCCTTGTTATACCCTTCGGCAAATCCATAGTTGCTGCCAAGCTGCAACAAGCGCACTTGAGGAAAATCCGATTGCATGACCTGCAGAGAGTCATCGGTCGAGCCATTATCGGCAACAACCACAAGGGCTTCCTTCGAATATTCCAGGACAGAAGGAAGAAAGTCGCGCAACATACGCGAACCGTTGTAATTCAATATGACAACAGCAATCTTTTCCATTCTAATCGGCATAACCTATTATCCCGCCGGCAAGCAACGCACTCTTCTCTTCATTGAAACCGTCCAGGCGTACCCGTACAAGCCTGTTTACAAAATCTTTATTGGGGGCGCATTCCACTCGTATGTAGTTATCGGTGAAACCGCCCATAGGCATTCCCGGACGCGGCTTTTCGAAGAGCACTACTGCCTCGCGGCCTATATGACGCTCATAGAATGCAAGCCTCTTCTCTTCGCTGAGCCCTATAAGCAGCTGGCTGCGACGATGTTTCTCAGCAGGAGATACCGCACCGTCAATCTTCAGGGCCTGAGTGCCTGGACGTTCGGAATAGCTGAACACATGCAGTTGGGAGATTTCAAGGTCCTTAATGAAGCCGTAAGCCTTTTCGAACAGTTCGTCGCTCTCGCCACGTGCGCCTACTATGACATCTACACCGATGAAAGCATCCGGCATAACCTCGCGCACTTTAGATATCTTGTGCGCAAACAACGATGTATCGTAACGACGGTGCATAAGCTTTAGAACCTCGTCACTGCCAGCCTGGAGCGGTATATGAAAATGGGGCATGAAAGCACGCGAGGACGCTACATACTCTATGATTTCATCGGTAAGCAGGTTCGGTTCAATCGATGATATGCGGTATCGCGATATACCCTCCACCTTATCGAGTTCCTTTACAAGAGAAAGAAAACTTTCGCCTGTGGATTTTCCGAAATCTCCGATATTCACACCGGTTATTACAATTTCCTTGCCACCTTCACCGGCAGCCATACGTGCCTTTTCAACAAGCTCTTCTATCCGCGGATTACGGCTACGGCCTCTGGCAAACGGAATAGTACAATATGTGCAGAAATAATCACATCCGTCCTGAACCTTAAGGAAATACCTTGTACGGTCGCCACGCGAACATGAGTGTACAAAATTGCGTATATCCTTGGAAGGCTGCGCGAACCACTCTCCGGCATCCTCATGCTTGGCAAGATTACCGAGATAATCAAGCACATTGCCTTTCTTGTCTATTCCCAGCACGACATCCACCCCCAGCTCTTTCGAAAGCTTTTCGGCCGACAATTGGGCATAACAGCCCGTGACCACAACAAATGCACCGGGATTCTGCCTAACCAGCTTGTGTATTGCCTGACGGCATTTCTTTTCGGCTTCCTGAGTAACGGCACAGCTATTGATTATACAGATATCGGCGGTTTCACCACGTTTTGCAGTACGTATTCCGGCCTCCTGAAGTTGCCGTTCAATGGTAGCCGTCTCCGAAAAATTAAGTTTGCAGCCTAACGTATAATATACTGCTTTTTTATCCTTAAATACCGATTTGTCTATCATTTGCATAATGTTCGGGTTCTACAACCGAACTTGCGCGAAATTAGCATCTTTTTTTGAGATAGAGAAAAGAGAAATGAAAAATGATTGGCATATAACAAAACAGACATGCTGCAATTGCAGCATGTCTGTTTTGTTATACGTAAGTCCAAAGGACGTAAACATCAAAACAACAAAAGAAGAATAGAGCCTAATCTCTTGTCCGAAGACTAAGAGATTATGAGGCCACTAAACTTCTAACTTGTCAAAATTACTTTGCAGGCTCTGCAGGGATAACCTCTGTTGCTACCTTGCCACCATTCTCCTCAGAAGGAGCTGCTGCAGGAAGAACCTCTGTTGCAGCTGCAGGAACGATGTCTGTAGCTACGATTGAATCACAAGTTGCTGCTGCCTCCTCAGCAGGAGCTGCTGCCTTGTTACCGCAAGATGTCATAGCAAGAGCCAAAACTGCTACATAGAAAAATTTCTTCATAACAATATATAAAGTTAAAGTCTGGCCTACTCCCTTTATAGCGTTTCGGCAACCTCTGTCAGTAATCGAGTGCAAAAGTAGTACAAATTATTTAATTATTAACCTTTTTCAAGGTTTTTTTTACAAATAACAGAAAAATAATGGCATAATATCAAAAAAATAGAATTATACAGATACAATCACATAAACGGGCCCGACCATAAGAGCCGTTATGAAACATAAAGATATATTTTAATACTCTTTAATTGCAAGAAAACATATTTATGAGTAAATTCGCAACAATTATGCATAGACTGCACAAAAACGCATATTTATGCAAATAGACACAAACAAAATAAACCAAAACCAAAGAATATGAAAAAAAGAAGTTTGATTATGGCAACAATAGCAGGTATAGCAGGTGTGGCCGGCACTCTTTTGTCGGGTGGTTGCGAAAGTGCAGACAACAGGCCGGCAGAGTTTATCGGCAAGTCCGGAATAAAGATAGAAGGCGGACTGATGACACCTGAAGCACTATGGGCTATGGGAAGAATTGGCGAGACTGCCGTCTCGCCCGATGCAAAAAGGATTGTCTATGGCGTAAGCTACTATAGCGTAGAGAAGAACAAAAGCCATCATACACTCAATATAATGGATGCTGACGGCAAGAACGGTACGCTTCTGACAACAACAGCATCAAATGAATCCAGTGCAGCATGGATAAAAGGCGGGACAAAGATTGCATTCCTTTCAAATGAAAGCGGAAGCAGCCAGGTATGGGAGATGAATCCGGACGGAACAGAACGCAAGCAGCTTACAAACGATACAAGTGACATAGAGGGTTTCCTGTTCTCTCCGGACGAAAAGAGAGTAATCCTCGTAAAACGCATAAAGACAAAACCGACAACCGCAGACATTCACCCCGACCTCCCGGAGGCAAAGGGATTTGTTGTTGACGAACTTATGTACAAGCATTGGGACGAGTGGCTCACGGATGCCCCACACCCGTTTGTTGCAGAGTTCGACGGCAACAGCATCAACGAGGGCAAGGATATTCTTGAGGGCACAGCATACGACTGCCCTAACCGCCCGTTCGGCGGTGTAGAGCAGCTGGCATGGAGCAATGACAGCAAGAAGATTGCATACGCATGCAACAAGAAGACCGGACGCGAATATACTATAAGCACTGATACAGACATATATCTGCTCGACCTGGAGAGCGGAAACACCGAGAATCTATGCAAACTCGACAAGGCACGTTCGAGCAACGGATACGACACTGCGCCCCAGTTCTCACCCGACGGCAAGATGATTGCGTGGCTCAGCATGGAACATGACGGCTATGAGAGCGACTTGAACCGCTTGAGCATATTGGACCTTGAGACCCGTGAGCGCAAATACATTACAGAGTATCCCAACGGTGAGGAGAAGGCTGTATTTGACAGCAATGTTGACAGTTACTGCTGGGCACCCGACAGCAAGAGCCTCTACTTCACAGGTACATGGCACGGCACAACCCAGGTCTATAACATCACAACAGAGGGCGAATTGACAAAGATGACAGAAGGCAACCACGACTACAACTCCGTAGCTCTTCTTGGCAATGACAGCCTTATAATGACACGTGTCTCAATGAGTGCCCCGGCCGACATATATACAATGGAGGCAAAAGCCGGTGCCGAGGTAAGACAGATTACCAACGAGAACAAGCATATTCTCGACCAGATAGCAATAGGAAAGGTAGAAGCAAGATGGTGCAAGAGCATTGACGGCAAAGAGCTTCACTCATGGGTTATATACCCTCCTCATTTCGACCCGGCAAAGAAGTACCCCACACTGCTCTTCTGCGAGGGTGGCCCGCAATCACCCGTAAGCCAGTTCTGGAGCTACCGCTGGAACTTCCAGATAATGGCAGCCAACGGATATATAATAATTGCTCCGAACCGCAGAGGACTCCCCGGATTCGGACATGACTGGAACATGGAGATCAGTACCAACTACGGCGGAAACTGCATGAGCGACCTGCTCGCGGCAATTGATGACATTGCAAAAGAGCCATACGTTGATACCGAAAGACTCGGATGCGTTGGTGCAAGCTTCGGAGGATATTCGGCCATGTGGCTCGCCGGCCACCACGAGAAGCGTTTCAAGGCATTCATTGCCCATGACGGATTCTTCAACATGGAACAGCAGTATTACGAGACTGAGGAGAGCTGGTTCCCCAATTGGGATTTGGGAGGCGCACCTTACGAGCAGACCGAAGAGGTGAAACGTTCATACGCAAACTCACCGCATAGGTTCGTTGACAAATGGGACACCCCGATATTGCTCATTCACGGTGACCGCGACTACCGCATACTCTCTTCACAGTCAATGGCAGCATTCAATGCAGCGCGTCTGAGGGGTGTTCCGGCCCAGCTGCTGCTCTTCCCGGACGAGAACCACTGGGTGCTGAAGCCACAGAACGGCATACTCTGGCAGCGTACATTCTTCGCATGGCTGGAGAAGTGGCTGAAGTAAGCGGACACCTTGCAGCAAAGCAGAAGCTTGAAAAAAACGAGAAAGAACAAGAAACAAAATTCGAATATTACTATGACAACAACACAAAAGTTACAGAAAAGGCTGAACGATTCAAAGGCAGCACGCTGGACCGCGCTGATTATCGTATCGCTCACAATGATGATGGCCTACTTCTTCACCGATGTAATGGGCCCGCTTGAAGCACCCCTAACCACAAAGGGCAAGCTAGTGTATTTCGACAACGGCACCTATCTGTCGGCCGACTCGTTGATGAAGGTGAGCACAACAGCAATCGCATCGGAAGAGGAGATTGTTGCGGGCAACGCTTACACAATCAACAATGCAGGTACAGAAGAGACCGTCAAAGTTGACTCTACAATAAACGGCCTTGGATGGGGAAGCGACGACTACGGAGTATTCTCCGGTGCATACGGCTACATAAACGTATTCCTGCTGATGCTATTCTTCGGCGGTATCATCCTCGACAAGATGGGTGTACGCTTCACCGGATTGATGAGTACCGCACTCATGTTCGCCGGTGCAGCCATCAAATGGTATGCGGTAAACAGCACGTTCACAGGCGAGATTGCAGGGTTGCCGTCACAGGTTGCTGTTGCATGCCTCGGCTTCGCCATATACGGAATGGGTTGCGAGATTGCCGGCATCACCGTGACAAAGGTTATTGCAAAGTGGTTCACCGGACATGAACTTGCGCTTGCAATGGGATTGCAGGTAGCACTCGCACGTGTGGGAACAGCATGCGCACTTTTCTTTGCACTGCCGGTCGCACAGTACTTCGGCATTGTTTCGGCACCGGTAATGATTGGAGCATCGGCATTGTGTATCGGCATGCTTTCATACATTGTATATTGCGTAATGGACAAGAAACTCGATGCATCGGCAACAACTGCCGACAATACAGCAGAGAGCGAGGAGCAGTTCAAGATGAGCGACCTCAAGGTCATCTTCTGCAACAAGGGATTCTGGCTCATCACCCTGCTTTGCCTCATGTTCTACTCAGCGGTGTTCCCATTCCTTAAGTTTGCGACAAACCTCATGATTATCAAATACAATGTAAGCCCCGACGTTGCCGGTATGATTCCGGGACTCCTGCCTTTCGGCACCATACTGCTGACACCGCTGTTCGGTTCAATGTATGACAAGATGGGCAAGGGAGCAACCCTGATGCTCATCGGCTCTTCGCTGCTGACCATTGTACATGTACTGTTTGCCCTGCCGGTGATGAACATCTGGTGGTTCGCAGTGATTGTAATGATATTGTTAGGTATCGCATTCTCGCTCGTTCCATCGGCTATGTGGCCTTCAGTCCCCAAGATTATCCCGATGAAGCAGCTGGGCTCTGCATACGCAATCATATTCTACATACAGAATATCGGTTTGTCAATGGTTCCTGTACTCATCGGCAACGTCATCCAGAGCTGTACATCAAACGGCACGACAGACTACACCCTTCCAATGGCAATATTCGCCGGATTCGGTGTAATAGCAGTGATTATCTCATTGTTGCTCCTGAAGGCCGACAAGAAGTACAACTACGGTCTTGAAGAGAAGAACGAGAAATAAAAAACGACTTGACATCATATAACAGGCGGGCGACTGAAATCAATGTCAGTCGCCCGCCTGTTATTCAGGACCTGATGAAAAGAGGAATTCTGTTGCTTGTTACAGGATGTTTACTCACGTCTCACTACTTCTGCAGGATTGACTTTCATTATAGCACGTATCTTGCCCCATGTAGTCAGCACTAACAGCCCCACAGTGAGAAGATATATCAAAACACCATAAAGCATAATCTCCGTTGTTGAAGTAAGGCGGTTTCCATTACCATTCAACATCCGCAACAGCAATAACCATCCCAAGAACGGATATACCACAACAAATGTGACTGTGTAGTTTATCAGGTAAGGTGCAATGAAATGCCTTATGATGTCAAGGCTCCGGGCACCGTTTATCTTTCTTATTGCGATATCCTTCTGCCGAGTGGCGGCATCAAGCGAAATTGATGAATAGACACTGAGGACAACTACCAACAGACACACGAACACCAGCATATACATAAGGTTCACCAAACCATACAGTTCCTTATACCTATCCATATGTTCTTCATAGAGAGTATGTATATTCTCTCTCACATCCAGGCTCTCAGGCACATGTTTACGCATTATAGTTTCAAAGGCATCCTTTGCCTCATCGGTTGTGTACCTTTCCTTTATGCGATAATAGTATGTATCATAAGAGCTGTCAACAAGGAACACGAAGCCAACTATTGGACATTCACCGATGTGATCGACATAAGCGATACGTTCCTTGGCATATATATCCTCTTGTACGACACCAGCAATCTGGTATTTGCCGAAACTGTTGAAACTGAGTGTCACTGTACCGTCAAACTCCGGATTCTGCCGCAATCTTTCATAGAGTATTCTGTCAACATATACATAGTTGCCTTCATCGGGAGCCACAACCTTACCCTCCATTGAGATATTGAAGAACTCAAAATAACGCGGGTCACCGTGTGCCAGAATTCCGGAATATACAGTATCGTTACCCACTATACAGGTATGATACGAGAATGAACCGGAGCTTCTGTTCTCATTATTGCAATATACATACTCCTCAACCATGGGGTGTTTCTCAATTCCACTCCTTATCTCATCCCAGCCAAACTTCATTGTGTGCAGACTTATTATTCTCCGCTGCTCACTGGCCGAGAGCTTATCGGGCAACCAGCCTATATCATATTCAGCAATGAGAAGCACTACTCCCAACAAAACAAGGAATGTTATTGATATTGCAAACTGCAGTGCAAGCATTGCGTTCTTCATTTTCTTTCCCTGACGGCGACGGAGCATTGCCCCTTTCATATCCACCTTGCGCAGTCTCATTATAGGGAAAAGTATCACAACAAGAGATATCGCAAATGCTATGAGCGTTGTCTCAAACTGCGCGACAATCAGCGAAGAGAAGCTAAAAAGATACCCGAAATGCATGTAGGAGATATAGTTGAACGACACTTCGGATGTTATGCATGACACTGCAAACGCACAAGCAAGCATTGCGGTGACCTCACTGGCAAGCATCATATAAAGACCTTTGTTCTTTGAGCCTACGCATTTGCGCAAGGCAAGCTCGCGTTGCCGCGTGTAGAACATCTGTATCATGAATTTCATGAATGTTATAAAGCCTATGAGGAATATAAGCCATGAGAAAATTGTCACGACAATGTATGCCAGGATTTCCTCAACGTGCATCACATTAGGTTCTATTACTGCGAAAGAGATGGGCGTACCGTTATCCGGCGTTTTCAGGCCGGCATTGTTCAATGCATGCTGCACCTCCTTTGCCGTATATCCATCGGCAATATTTGCAAAAATTTTCACAACGTCGGCATTATATACCAAAGGAGCATATACATACTGCTCACTGTCATCACCGGTATTCAGAATACCCGCTATGCGGTAGGAGCATCCTGTATAATCGTTCTCGCCACCGGCATCGGCTACAAGTGTAATGCTTTTGCCTATTGCACTCTCCTTACCGTATATCCTTTTAGCGAGTCCATTGCTCACAAGCACCTCATTCCTGCCTATTGAATCACGCCCGGCCATTATCTTGAAATGCCGTTCCATACTCGACGACAACGAGTGTCTGAAAAGGTCTGGTGTCATTCCAAACACATTGACTTCATAAGGCAGTTCCGGTTTACCCTCAACGAAGGCATTTGCCTGATGAGGTCTTACCGTCGCGGCACGCAGGTTTTCTATTCCCTCCACTCTCTTTTCTTCAAGTTGTCCGTATTCTCCGGCACTCTGCGAGGCATCGGTAATATACAGCCTTATCTCATCACGCGGCCCGCCAAACTCAGCGTCAAGCACAAGCTTTATATATCCGTTGATTGTTAGTCCTATGCCCATACATAGCATAGACACAAATGTCTGGAATTTATATTTGAGCAGCTGTCTCACTGCCATTTTCATATAGTGTAACAACATAATTGACTCTGTTTGCGGGTTATTGATGAATCTCGGCAGTGACCTGTCCGTCGAAGAGGTTTATGACACGCTTGGCGTATGAGGCATCACGCTGCGAGTGTGTAACCATTACGATTGTCGTTCCCTCGCTATTGAGTTGCTTGAGCAGCTCCATGACCTCAATACCGTTCTTTGAATCGAGGTTGCCTGTAGGCTCATCGGCAAATATAATCTTAGGGGTTGCCACAACTGCACGCGCTATTGCCACACGTTGTTGCTGTCCACCCGACAGCTGCTGCGGAAAGTGTCCTGCACGGTGGGTTATATCCATGCGCCTCATTGCGTCCTCCACTCTGCGCTTGCGTTCTTTGCGGGGAATACCCATGTACAGCAGAGGAAGTTCTATGTTCTCATAGACATTGAGGTCATCGATCAGGTTGAAGCTCTGGAATACAAATCCTATCACTCCTTTGCGCAGTGTTGTGCGGTTGTCCTCGGTAAAGAGAGTGACATCGGTACCGTTGAGCAGATAACTGCCTTCGCTGGGATTATCGAGCAGGCCGAGAATATTCAGCAGAGTGGATTTTCCGCATCCCGACGGACCCATTATCGCGACAAACTCGCCCTCATTGATTTCAATGTCAACTCCATTCAAAGCCCAGGTCTCTACATCCTCGGTGCGGAATACTTTCCTGATGTTTTCTGTCTTGATGATTTTTTCCATATCTGTTACAAATTTATTAAAAGTAGTTCTATTGCCATATATTATTGTTGATTTGTCTTTTTAATACCCTCATCACTGCGTTGTTTTATTTCAGTATGATTCTTTCGACATCTCCGAACTCGCTGTAGTCCGATATTATAATGCGGTCTCCGGGCTGCAGGCCTTCGACAACCTCAAACTGCTTGGGATTCTGCCGGCCGATTGTTATCGGGGTACGTACAGCACTTCCTCCCGACTCACTCAGACGATAGACGTAATGTCCGGACGATGTATTGAAGAACTTGTCACGAGGAATGGTCAAGCACTTTTCGGGCTTTCCGAGCTCAATCTGGAGACGGTAACTTTTGCCTATGTGCGCATTTTCAGGTTTTTCCCCGGTAAACACCAGTTCTATCTCGAACGTACGCTCCTTGACCTCAGGAACTACCTTTGATATTTTCAACGGGAACTTCTTCTCCTGATACACGACCGTAGCCGGCAATCCTGCTGTTATGCGGTCGATATAGTATTCGCTGAGCAATGCCTGAACCTTGAAATTATCGAGTATATTGACTTCGGCTACACGCTCGCCGGCCGACACGCGCTGTCCAGGAGTAGCAGCCAGATAACCCAACTGACCTTTTGCAGGGGTTGTAACTACAAGTTTGTCAAGACGGCTGCACGCACGCTCATACTTGCGATGGCTCTCATGCAGCTCATTGTCGAGCAGTGAACGCTGTATGATATTCATAATGGAGTCGTGACGCAGACTCTCAAGAGTAAGACGTGTACGTTCGATGTTGTAGAGATATTCATCCTCAGCCACCTCCAGTTGCGCCTTGCTCTTGATTCCCATCTTCGCCTCCTCCTTATCAAGGATATAGCTCTTCGTAAGGCGGGAAATCTCATACTCAGCCTGAAGCATCTGCTGGCGGAGTGTCAGGCTTTTCTGTTCCATCTGATACTGCTGCAAACGGTAGTTCTTCTGCTGTTTCAGCCACATCAGGCGCAATTCATCAATCTCCCTCAACAGTTCCGGATTCTCAAGAACTACAATTGTATCCCCGGCCTCAAGCATTGCACCGTCGCTTGCCACGACACGGGAAACATAGCCGCCTTCACCGCTGCTTACCTTTATGTTTAGTATAGGCTGTACAACACCTTCGACATCAATATATTCAAGAAAATCGCCGTTTTTTGCCTCGGCATACTCTATATCATCACTCTCTACAATGTGCGTGCTGGGCCCTGTCATTATAATAATGTTTATTACTGTTATTGCAGCAATTGCTATTCCAAGCAGAAGGTAATACTTGTGGCGTATGTACCATGGCCGTCTCTTTAATTGTATATCCATAATAATATTGTTTGCTTTTGTTATTCCGTAAATATTTTACCGCCGGTCAGGCTACGCAGTCCATAGTAAAGTTCCCAGAAGGTGGCAATGGCATTTATGTGGCTACGGCGAGCATAGTCTTTCTCCTGCGTAGCCGTATTGAGGTCAAGTATCGTTGACTTGCCTTGAAGATAGAGGTGCCGCGCGACCTCATAACGCCTTTGCGCCAAAGAGGCTGTTTTTTCGGCACTCTCTACACGATGAGCCTGCAGATTGAACTGGCGCACCATCTTGATGATATTGTTCTCGAAATCCTTGTATGCCTGTTCAACCTGCGTCTCCACAAGATTCACGTTAGACTCTGCAATCCTTACTCTTCCTTTGCCGCGTCCCCAATCGAGAATCGGGAGCGTCAGTCCTATACTAACATATTGCTGGTCGAGAGGCGAACGGTAACTGTCGTGCAGGTTCCTTGCTGTCTGCGAAAGTCCGAACTGTATGTAGAGATCGGCCTTCAATCCCGAAGCAGCCTTTGCCTGGGCAAGATTGCTGTGACTTGAAAGAGCGGCAATCTTATATTCCATCGGTGTCGGGTTATGTTCATATGCAAGACGGATGGCCTTCTCGGCATCGGCTTTGCAAGCAGGAGTCTTGGTATCAGCCTCAACTTCTATTATGATGTCATTGTCGAGAGCCAGATAAGAGCGAAGGCTCTGTACGGCATCATCGAGCAGGTTACGTGCATCCAATACATTTGTCTCGGCAGTAATCCTGTTGAGTTCAAGTTGAAGCATTTCGTTCTCTGTTATCGTACCGATATTATAACGTCCACGGGCATATCGGCTCAATGTGTCGGCCGAAGCAGAGTTGTACATCGCTATTTCATATACGCTCTGCGCCTGTGCCACATTGAAAAAAAAGGATACCGTGCGTGAGGCAATAAGCTCCATGCTCTCGTCATAACTTTTCTTGGCTGCATCGTAACGTACCGGTTCGATGCGTTTGTCCCATTTCAGAGAATTGTAACCGAACAATGTCTGTTGGTAACCGATAATCACCGGCTGCGAGTTGTATGCAACACTGCCGTTTGCGAACTCATCCTGCCGCAACAGTGAACTTTTGAGAAAAAGCTGCCCTCCTGTGAACGGTACATTCTGCGTAAGACTCAGTGTTGCATTCGTACTCAGCTGATTCTGCTCCACAAAGAGGCTTGTACCATCGGGCTGTGTAATTTTGCTTATCACTCTGTTGAGACTCGGCCCAGAGGTAAACGTTAGCGTCGGGAGATAGTTTGCCTTGTGGAATTTGTAGCTCCATTCAGCAGCCAGGAAAGTGTGCCTTGCAACCTTAGCATCGGAAGAGCGGCTCTGCGCAATCTCTATCGCCTCATCGAGCGTAAGACGCAGGGTATCTGTAACGGCAAAGCTTACCGACGGCAACAAAACAATAAAAAGAATAATGTCTTTAAGTTTCATCTTTGGAAATGTTTCGCGTTCACTTATTATATTGCAAATAGCATGCCAAAACATACAACTCATTATTATAAAACGATTTACACTTTCACAAATGCTAAAAACAGCGTGCGCAAGTGCACAAAAAATGTGCGATAATGCACACTTTTTTATATAATAATTCCAGTTGGATAGATTATCTTTGTCATCATAGACATTTGGAAAAGAGATGTATAAAGGAAAAGTACTTATTGTTGATGATAATGAGGACGTGCTGTTCTCTTTGAACCTTCTGCTGAAACCGCATACTTCGGCAGTACGTGTAGCAACTTCGCCCGACCGAGTTGCCCACTTTATGAAGATGTTCGAACCCGACGTCATTCTGTTGGACATGAACTTCACACGTGATGCGGTGAGCGGAAGTGAAGGATTCGAGTGCCTGGAACAGATTCTGAAGATTGACCCAGACGCTGTGGTAATTTTCATGACAGCATATTCCGATACCGAAAAAGCCGTAAAGGCTATTAAGGCAGGAGCAACCGATTTTCTCTCTAAGCCGTGGGACAACGACAAGCTGCTGGCCACATTGAAATCGGCTATGGAGCTCAGGCTCTCGCGCTTTGAGGTCGTAAGCCTAAAAGAGAAGATTGCTGCCTTGGGAGGATACGGGAATGCAGAGGGGCCGATACTTATAGGAGAGTCGCCGGCAATGCAAAAAATCAAGTCAAGTATCGGAAAATTCGCGGAGACCGATGCCAATATCCTCATTCTGGGTGAAAACGGCACAGGAAAGGATGTTGTAGCACACCTTATACACCAGATGTCGGAACGTAACGGCAACCCGTTCGTCACCATAGATCTCGGCACCGTCCCCGAACACCTGTTCGAGAGTGAGCTGTTCGGCTATGAAAAGGGGGCATTTACAGGAGCAACCTCGGCAAAAGCCGGGCGAATGGAGGTTGCATCGGGCGGAACCCTGTTCCTTGATGAGATTGGCAATATGTCGATACTTGCACAGACAAAACTTCTCACAGCTATAGAAAAACGTCTGATAACGCGTGTGGGAAGCACAAAAGAGAGGAACATTGATGTGAGGATAATCTCGGCTACCAACGCCGACCTGCAGTCAATGGTAGAGAAAGGGATATTCCGACAAGACCTAATGTACAGGATAAACACCATTGAGATACATATTCCGCCGTTGCGCGAAAGAGGCGATGATGTGATTCTGCTTGCTGAATTCTTCCTGGAGAAATATGCATCAAAATACAACAAGAAAATAAAGGGTATCAGCCGTGATGCAAAGATTATGCTTGCAAGATACGGGTGGCCCGGCAATGTGCGCGAGCTCCAGCATGCTGTAGAAAGAGCTGTAATAATGGAAGAGAGCACAATCATCAAGCCCTACAGTCTCATGATTCCGCAAAAGGATAAAAACAGCAGGAACGCACCACTGCTCCAGGGCGAAATGACAATGAATCTTGAAGAGCTTGAACGTGACGCTATCGAAAGGGCCATGAAAAGAGCCAACGGGAACATAAGCCATGCCGCAGAGCTCTTAGGAATAACAAGATACTCGCTTTACCGCAAGTTAGGCAAACAATAAAGTAAAGAAAATGAAGAAAGAGTTCATTATAAACTTCGCTCTCATAATGACAACAACAGCAGCAGGTATTGCTGCATTCCTGTTCTCGTATCCGATAAGCGGCATAGGAGCAATCACTTTATGCCTTGTTCTTGTATATAGGCAATTGGCTATATACAACCGGTTCGAGAAGCTGCTTGGATACGAGAGGCTTTCACGGGAGCAGTCACAGAAGAAAGCGGTGGAAACCGAGAAAGAACTGCATTTCTATAAGTTATTGATTGAGAATGCCGATACTGCAGTAATGGTTGTGACCGGCAACGGATATGCCGAATGGCACAACAGCACGGCAGCCAGGCTGATAGGAGAGAATGGGCATATACCGCAAGCGATAACAGAGGCTGTAGAAGAAAACAAGCAGGAGCTCACTATCAACGGACGCGAGTACTCGCTGAGCCGTACACGGATAAAGAGCGGCTATTCATCCCGCAACATAATTGTCCTTAAAGACATCCACGATTCGATAGAGAAGAGCCAGGTGGAATCGTGGCACAAACTCGTAAGAGTACTCACACATGAGATAATGAACTCGATGAGCCCTATCATATCTCTGTCGGCAACATTGTGCAACAGCATCAGGAGTTACGTGAAGAAAGGGGACGAGAATATTGAAGAGATACATCACGGCCTTGAGATTATCAACAGGCGCAGCAGCAGCTTGCTGTCGTTCATCGAGAACTACAGGAAACTGACACATCTTTCGGCACCACAGAAGAGCCGTTTTGCAATACGGAGCATAGCTGAAGATTTGCAGAAGCTATACACGCATCAGCACGTAATATTCCGTATAGAAGCAGGATGCGAAACAATAATCAATGCCGACAGAGGACAGATTGAACAAGTTCTGATAAACCTTATAAAGAATGCTTTTGAAGCCTGCGAGGAGAAAGCGAGAGCCAACAACGGCCAAGAAGGTGCAACTTACAGGGAAGAGGTGGCATTGACATTCAGCGTAACCGAAGAAGAGAACGGCAGAAGTGCCATTATCAGGATAGAGGACAATGGAATAGGCATAATGGCTCCTGCCAAGGAACAGATTTTCATTCCTTTCTTCTCTACCAAGAAGAATGGTTGCGGAATAGGGTTATCCCTATGCAAGCAGATAATAATAAACCACGGTGGAAAAATAGAATTGGAATCTGCCGAGGGTTATGGATGCCGGGTCACATGCACTATACCTATAGAAAGAGACCAGGAGTCCGACAATTGATTTAGAGTGAACTGAAAAAGAAATAGGCTGCCGGTTAATCCGGCAGCCTATTTCTTTTTCAGTTCAATACCATTTCTCTGATATCGCCATCAATATTTTTCTGTACTTTGAAGTTCCTTGCAAAATTCTTGATAAACTCTAACGAAGAGGTACTTGGCTGAGGGAAAAAATCAAATTTAAAAGCATTTTTGATAACAGATTCTGAAAGTTCAAATTCTGGAGTAGATGTTTTATCCATAGGCTCTTCTTTTTTGAGGTTCTATATATAGAACGCAGCAATAGGACAAATAGTATATGCCGCGTGAAAAAAAATATTCACGCGGCATATACCGAATATAATATTATGAAAAAAGTCTATTCCAATGTAAGAGATATGCACTTCTCAGCAGCTATACGACGCATGTTTATGATTGCATAACGCATACGGCCCAACGCTGTATTTATGCTTACGCCGGTAATGTCGGCTATATCCTTGAATGAAAGGTCCTGATAGTAACGCATGAAAACGACCTCGCGCTGACAATCGGGAAGTTCGTCTATCAGAGCGCGTACATCCTTCAATACCTGTTCGTTTACCATGCGGTTCTCTATTGTACCTTCAGAGAGCTTTGCATCGTTGAGAAGATCAACCTCTGTTTCGTCATTGGATATGAGATTCTCGTTTCTCTCGTTACGGAACTGGTCAATCACAAGATTGTGGGCTATGCGTGTTATCCAAGCCGCAAACTTGCCGTCATTGGTATAACGTCCCTGCTGAAGGGTAACAATAGCCTTGACAAAGGTCTCCTGGAAGATATCTTCTGCTACCTCCTTTGAATGTACAATAAAAAATATATAGTTGAACAACCTCTCCTTATGACGTTCTAACAATATATCGAATGCTGAGTTATTGCCTTCTAAATAAAGTGTGACCAATGCATCATCGGCCATCTGCTTTAATGTCTCCATTTATGTGTCTTGTTTGTTTGGAGTAGAAGTGTTCTATAGGCAATAAATTTTAGGTTGTTTATGAATCTGTTCGGCAAAGAAACAAAACAAATGTCTTAAATCCAAACATTTTTAAATAAAAATACCTTTTTAATACAATATTGCCGTTCTGTGCACGTTAAATTAATCTAAAAAGGGAGTATGTAAAACAAATTTACACACTCCCTTATATTATTTATTGAAGAAATGTCACTTCATTTCGGCTCCTGCAACAGAAAAGCCCCGCAAAAGGTCGGCAACAGGCATCCGTTTCTTTCCGGCAAGCTGCACCTCAACAAGTGACACAAAACCGCCCTCAACAGCAACCTTCATAAAAGACTTGCCGTCTGTAACAAGAGTTCCGCAACTCTTTCCGTGGTCACACGGCTCCTTTGCAACTTCATATACCTTAAGAGCCACCTCCTTGCCTGAAGAATCGACAAGTTCGCACCAGGCCGCCGGATACGGTGACATTCCACGCACGAAATCATATATCTGCCCTACACTTTTTGTCCAGCAGATGCGGCATGTATCGCGGAAAATCTTAGGTGCCGGACGCAGTTCGCTCTCATTTACATACATTGTATCCTGAGCATGCGACACGACATCACCGTTCACTATTGCAGCAACAGTGCGAAGAACAGTCTCGCCACCCTGCAACATAAGCTTGTCGTGCAATGTGCCGGCATTGTCATCCTCTTCTATTGGCACAATATCACGGTAAATGACATCTCCGGTATCTATCTCGTGCTTCAGGAAGAATGTGGTTACACCGGTCTCCTTGTCACCATTTATAATAGCCCAGTTTATAGGTGCTGCACCACGATACTGCGGCAAAAGAGAAGCATGCAGATTAAAAGTACCCAAACGAGGCATGTTCCATACGCTCTCCGGCAGCATTCTGAAAGCAACCACTATCTGCAAATCGGCTATCCACTCCCTCAGTTCGGCCTGAAAAGTCTCATCTTTCAGCGATTCGGGCTGAAGCACCGGCAGTTTCTCTGCAACGGCATACTGCTTCACAGGGCTCATAAGCAACTGGTTGCCACGCTTGGCAATAACCTTATCGGGCATTGTCACGACACCCACGACCTCATAACCGCAGGCAGGGTTCTCGCGCTGCTGTTCAAGCAGACGACGCAACGGCTCAACCGCAAAATCGGGTGTTCCGAGATATACTATTCTCAATTTTTCCATAATGAATTCTTTAATCGGAAGTAAACTCCAACAATGTCTTTCTGTAGGCAGTAAATATCGCCGACTTCGATATGAAGCCGATATATTCGCCCGTGACATCCTCTACTGGCAAGTTCCATGCACCGGTCTCCTCGAACTTGCGCATAACAGCCTCCATAGGCTCTTCGATGCTGAGTCTCTCAGGAGCCTCGCGCATCAACGAAGCCACATTGAAACGGTGATACAGTTCCTGACGGAACATCACATGCCTTATATCATCAAGATAAAGAATGCCTACAAGACGATTGCCTGCATCGACTACCGGGAATATATTGCGTCTTGTCTTTGCAACGACTGAGGTCAACGCTCCAAGCTCCATATCGGGATTCACACGCATGAAGTCCTTTTCGATAACGTCGGCAACCTTGAGGATTGTCAGCACTGCCTGGTCCTTATGATGAGTGATAAGCTCTCCGCGCTGTGCAAGACGTATTGCATATATATTGTTCTTGTCGAATACCTTTACTGTAAGATATGAGCATACCGACACTATCATAAGAGGAAGGAACAGGGCATAGCCGCCTGTAAGCTCCGCTATGAGGAAGACACCTGTCAACGGTGCATGGAAGACACCCGACATAAGGGCTGCCATACCGAATAGAGCGAAGTTCTTGTCGGAGACAGGCACTCCGAAACCGCTCATGTTGCACACGCTTGCAAAGAGATATCCGGTCACGCACCCCAGAAAAAGACTTGGTGCAAAGATACCGCCGCAACCGCCTCCGCAGTTAGTGACTGTAGAGGCAAAGGCCTTGAAAAGGATAATAAGAAGCATGTACAGCAACAGGAAGCTTGCATGCCCGTAGAACAGTGAGTTGTCGAGTATTATATTCTCCGACGTTCCGTTTATCAGCTCAGTGATGGTGTCGTAGCCCTCGCCGTACAACGGCGGAAAGAGGAATATGAGCACACTCAGTATCGTACCGCCTATGGCCAGCTTATAATAGGGATTGCTCAGCTTCTTGAACTGGCGTTCTATTGCAGTGGTGACATGTGTGAAATAGAGCGATACAAGACCGCATGTCACACCCAGCATTATCACATAAGGCACACGGGCAAGGTCGAAGGCATTCTCCATGTGGAACTCGAACATCGCATCTGTACCCATGAGCAGATAAGAGAGCGTTGCAGCAGTGACGCTTGATATCAGCAACGGCAACAGCGACGACATTGTAAGGTCGAGCATAAGCACTTCGAGCACGAACACCAGACCGGCTATAGGAGCCTTGAAGATGCCGGATACCGCACCGGCAGCACCGCAGCCGATGAGAAGCATCATCACCTTCTTCTCCATCTTGAAGAAACTTCCGAGGTTTGAGCCTATGGCAGAACCGGTCATCACGATAGGCGACTCAGCTCCTACCGAACCTCCGAAACCGATGGTTATGCCGCTGGCAATGAGTGACGACCATGAGTTATGCCTGCGTATCCTTCCTTGCCGGCACGAAATGGCATACAGCACCTTTGTCACGCCATGGCTTATGTCATCGCGCACTACATTGCGTATAAAGAGCCCGGTGATGAAGATTCCTATTACCGGATACACCAGATATAGCCAGTTGAACGTATGCGGGTCGAAACCTCCGGTAAGGAGGTGCTGTATGAAATGTATGAGATGCTTTAGGGCAAATGCGGCAAGAGCCGACAAAATTCCCACTGCGAAGCTCAGAATCAGGATGAACTGGTTCTGCGAAATATGTTTTTCCCTCCAGCTTATGAAGCGGTCGAGAAGTGTCATTTCGTCCGTAGCTTTCATCACTCTCTGATTATTGTAACAGTTCCGTTCTCCTTTAACTTGATGATGCTGGATGACTTTGCCGTGCCTTTCTCCAGTTGCCTGTAGCCCACGACATAATCCACTGCATCGATTATCTCCTTGCTTATCTCGCCGAAATTGTTCGGAGTAGGCTCACCGCTCACATTGGCCGATGTTGATACTATCGCCTTCTGGAAACGGTAACACAGCTCCTTGGAGAAGAGTTCCGATGTAACACGGATTCCTACACTGCCGTCTTCGGCAACAAGATTCGGTGCAAGATTACGTGCACCGTCATATATTACAGTAATAGGCTTTGTTGCAAGCTCGATAAGGTCCCATGCAACAGCCGGCACATTCCCCACATATCGTGCAAGACGGTCGGCACTGTCAACCAAAAGCAGCATAGCCTTGCTGTCACTGCGCCGTTTTATATCATAGACACGCTTTACTGCTTCGGGATTTGTGGCATCGCAGCCGATACCCCATACGGTATCGGTAGGATAGAGTATTACCCCACCCTTACGGAGAACTTCTACACACTTCTTTGCTTCTTCGGCTATCGTACCCATACAAATCTTTTTTTAGAATTCGCTTGTAAAGTGGAAACGGATTGACTTGAAATCACTCTGTGCCATCTGCAGTACATAGTTGCTGTCGGCAAGGAACACATCGCGTCCTTCGATATCCTTTGCCATATACTGGTACTTGCGCTTCTTGAATGCTTCGAGTTCAGCCTCGTCGTCACTCTCTATCCAGCATGCCTTGTAAAGGTTTACAGGCTCCCAACGGCACTTTGCATTGTACTCGTTCTCAAGACGATATTGGATAACCTCAAACTGGAGCTGGCCTACTGTTCCGATAAGCTTACGGCCGTTATGCTGGTTAACGAAGAGCTGTGCAACTCCCTCTCCCATGAGCTGGTCGATACCCTTAGCGAGCTGTTTCGTCTTCATAGGGTCGGCATTCTCAATATATTTGAACATTTCGGGAGAGAAGCTGGGCAACCCCTTGAAATGCAGGTCTTCGCCTTCGGTCAAGGTATCGCCAATCTTGAAGTTGCCTGTATCGGGCAAACCGATTATATCGCCCGGATATGCCTCTTCTATTGTACTCTTGCGCTGAGCCATGAACTGAGTGGGAGAAGAGAAACGCATATCCTTTCCTAAACGTATATGACGGTAAGGAGTATTGCGCACGAACTTGCCCGAACATATCTTGCAGAATGCCACGCATGAACGGTGGTTCGGGTCGATATTCGCAGTAATCTTGAATATGAAGCCGGTAAACTTGGGTTCTTCGGGGCTTACCATACGCTCCACGGCCTGTACAGGACGCGGAGCCGGAGCTATCTTCACAAAGCAGTTAAGCAGCTCTTCAACACCGAAGTTGTTCAATGCTGAGCCGAAGAATACCGGAGCCACCTTAGCATCGAGGTAATCCTGTACATTGAATTCTGGATAAACGCCATCTACAAGTTCAAGGTCGGAACGGAGCTTGAAAGCAAGGTCCTCTCCAATATTCCTGTCAAGTTCGTCGCTGTTTATGTCAATCTCCACCTTCTCTGTCACCCGCTGCTTGTTAGGAGTGAAGAGATCGAGTTTCTGTTCATATATGTTATATACACCCTTGAAGCGTGCTCCCTGGTCTATCGGCCAGCTGAGCGGACGCACCGCTATCTGCAGCTCGGCTTCGAGTTCATCGAGCAGTTCGAACGGGTCGCGTCCCTCACGGTCCATCTTGTTCACATATACAATCACCGGAGTGTTGCGCATGCGGCAAACCGACATGAGCTTGCGTGTCTGTGTCTCCACACCTTTCGCGCTGTCCACAACGATTATAACGCTATCTACGGCTGTAAGAGTGCGGAATGTATCCTCGGCAAAATCCTGGTGACCCGGAGTATCAAGTATATTTATCTTGTACCCTTGGTAGTCGAACTCCATTACGGATGTCGTAACGGAGATACCGCGCTGCTTCTCAATCTCCATCCAGTCCGACGTTGCAGTCTTCTTTATCTTGTTCGACTTTACAGCTCCTGCAACCTGTATCTGACCGCCGAACAGCAGCAGCTTCTCTGTAAGCGTTGTCTTTCCGGCATCGGGGTGCGAAATAATCGCAAAAGTTCTTCTACGTCCCAGTTCCTCTTGTATATTGCTCATTTGAATTATGTTTTTCACTATTATTACTCTTCGGCATCAAGGTCAAGCCTCCCCTCTGCCTCCTCCTTGAAATAGAGCGAGAGCATCGAAATGAAACGGCTTATCTCTGCCGTAGCCTTCAAAGTCTCCTCGTTAATCTCTTTTTTCTGCAGTTTCATCAGCCACACCATATACAGCGCATCGAAACAGTTCTCTATCTCCCCTTTCTCACGACCGTCGCTCTTGGTACGGAACTCGACAATGAACGGCAATGCCTTATAGTATGCAGCCGAATAGAATGGCACCTTTGACGACTTCAAGAGACGCATGTGAAGGTCTGTCAGATTAATTATCACATTCCTGTTTATCTGCAGATGCCCTTTCTCCTTAACCCCTTCGAGCGACATCATCTCAAGCAGATTGCCATACCATTGCAGCATCTCTTCCTCTACATCCGGAGTCAAGCCGTATGGCTCTACTACAACACTCTTGATTCTGTCCAATGACAAATCATTGGCACGCAACAGATCCTCGACCTGCCACATATATAGCAAATACTCCGCTATATTCTTTTTTCTCAGTTCTCTGGAAACTATCAAGACTCGCCTATTTTAATGGAACGACCATGTGCCTGTCGCTATGAGCACAATGCCCACCAACGAACAGACCATAACGATAACGCCGATGACACGATTGATAATCCATATTCCACGGACATCGAAACGCACTCTCAGCTTGTTTACCACGTATGTTATAAACAGCCACCACAGCATAGCACCTCCAAAAATGGAGAGATAACCGACGCATTGGTTAAACAGAGGCATATCGGGCAGCATGAAATTGAACGGAGTGAACAGAGCCATGAAGAGCAGCAGAATCAACGGGTTCGACAATGTTATGAAGAAGCCAGTTATTCCGTTATGCAACAAGTTGCTCTTGTTGCGGCTCACATTACGAGTATTCTGCATAGGATTTGTGCGGTATGTATGGATACCGAAGATGAACATCACCACAGCACCAATTATCTGCATCCAGAACAGAGTACTCGGATTGCTTATGAATTCGTAAAGGAACGAAAGACCGTAACCGGTGAGCAGAGCATAAAGGATATCGCTCAAAGCCGCACCTGTACCTGTAACGATGCCATATACCCGGCCTTTGTTAAGGGTCCTTTGCACACACAGAACCCCGACAGGTCCCATGGGAGCAGATGCTACAATACCGATAATTGCTCCTTTGACGACAATCTCAAGGAGCGATATCTCGGAAATTATGGCATTGAACAGTTCGTTTATCTCATTCATAACGCAAAGTTGCCATTTTTTTATGGATTTTCACATATTTAACGGCATTTTTTTGCACTCAGGCAAATATTTTATCAATGGCTTATGCCATTACTTCCGGAGCTGCGGGTCGTTTTTATCCACAATCAATGAGATTACGATATCGGAAAGGCCGGACAATACAGCAGCTATACCTATCATCATTGTGAGAAATGACACAGTCTGACCGGGAAGAGCCAATACTATTACAGACACAACCACAAGAGCAAGGGGCACTATGGCATATCTCCACAGCCCCTGCACAAGATTCCTCATAAAATACACCCTGTACAACTGGAACAAAGAGAAGCTGAATAGTGCCAGAGCCAACAAGACAACAAGCAACCCCACAAGCATCCCCGGAGAGATTATCAGCCACAATCCGAAAGCCAGGCAGCACACATCCAACGCCAGGAACATCATATCCCTTGCAGACAACCTGTCTCTCTTGTTTATGAATATGCCCGAAGCCGATACAAGTGCCGGAACAAAGAATGCAACTCCTACGATACGTACAAGAAGATGTATCGCACTATCCTTCATAACAATAAGCAATATGCCTATAAGCACGGTCGCAAAGCTACGCAAAACATTATTCAATTTCATATCCATAAATATTATAAGCTCTGGCACTACTGTCCGAAGCCGGTTTATAACTATAATTCAGTCCATTAAAAAAAGTTTGGCATATCGTCGGATGATAGCATCCGATGCCGAACTATCAATCTTCTACCATGGTTTCCGCTGCCGGAAGCGTTGCCTTTATCTTAACTATACGATGCCTGTCCTTTTCCACGACTTCGAACACAATGCCATTGCACTCGATTGTCTCATGCAGAACCGGGAACTCACCTTTTACCTCAAGCAGCAGACCGGCCAGAGTATCCGCCTCGCCCGAAACGCTCTCGAAGTCATCGCTGTCGAGGGAAGTTATCTTGTAGAAATCGGATAGCATAGTCCTTCCGTCGAACAGATAGACATTATCATCAAGCTGTTCGTATGAAGTATCAGGCTCGTCGAACTCGTCATTTATCTCTCCTACAATCTCCTCGATTATATCCTCCAGTGTAATCAAACCCGAAATGCCTCCGAACTCATCCACCACCAAAGCCATGTGGACCTTTACTGTCTGGAAGTCGCACAGCAAGTCATCGATTTTCTTTGTTTCCGGAACAAAGAACGGCTGACGTATGAGCGACTGCCAGCGAAAAGACTCGCCACGGTTAAGATGAGGAATAAGGTCCTTGATATATAGGATTCCCCTAACATCGTCCTGCGTCTTTCCATACACAGGAATACGTGAATAGGCATTCTCGGCTGCACACTTGAGCACTTCGCTGTATGGAGTACGCATATCGAGCATAACCATATCGAGACGCGATGTCATGATATTCTTTACCGTCTCGTCACCGAAGCGGATAATACCCTCCAGCATCTTCTTCTGCTCACCGATTTCCTTTTTGTCTGTAAGCTCCAGAGCCTGCTCCAACTCGTCAACCGACAGCAAGTGGTTCTTCTTGGATACCAGACGCTGTGCAAATATCGTCGATTTCACAAGGAATGACGAGAACGGGCTCAACAAACGCGACAACAGATGGAAGCCGTTGGCCGAGAAACGCGCAAACGCCATAGGATTGCTTTTGGAATATATCTTGGGCATCACCTCGCCGAAAAGCAACAGCAGGAATGTAAGCACTACCGTCATCAGCAGGAACTCAAGCCACACCGCTCCGCCGAAGTTAAGGACATCGAGGAAGAAGTAGTTGAGCAGCATAACCACGCCCACATTTACAAAATCATTGACTATCAATATTGTAGCCAATAATCTGTCCGGGTCGGACAACAGTTCCAGAAGACGTTTGTCCCTTGACGACTTGCTGTCGGCAAGCTCATCCATCTCGGTCTTGGACAGAGAGAAGAAAGCAATTTCCGAACCCGAAGCGTAAGCTGAGAACATCAACAGGAAGGCGGAGATTATCAAAGCGACAACAGCACTCAGCGATGGCATCGTAATGAAGTTTTCGGGGAGTGCCAAAGAGAAAATCTGCAATAAGGCAGGAATATCTGTTTCCAAAATCTATATGTTTAAGTTAGAAAGGAGCTGCAGAAGGAGCCGGTTCTCCGGCAGAAGAAGGCCCTGCAGTTCTTGAAGAAAGCATTTCCATTGTTTCGGCAAGGATTTCGGTCCTGTAACGGCGGATACCGTTCTGGTCCTCGTAAGTATTGGTTCTTATCTTGCCTTCGATATATATTCTGTCACCTTTATGCACATAGCGTTCAGCGACCTCTGCCAAACCGCCCCAAAGCACTATATTGTGCCATTCAGTGCGCTCCGGCACCTGAGTGCCGTTCTGCAAGGTATAAGCACGTTCAGTCGTAGCAAGTACCATGTTTGCAACCACTACATTACGGTCAAGATGACGCACATCGGGCTCCTTGCCCACATTACCTATTAAAATAACCTTATTTACCGACATATTCTAAAATATCTTTATTTTGGCAAAGTTAGCAAATTAGAGAATAGTTGTCAATATCTTTATATAAATATTTTATTTCAGCAGCATACAATCAGGAAGCCGGCAACTGTTTGGTTTTGCATAACACATTGCCACAAATTGCCGTTTTTGGAACAAGAATCATCTAAATCATCGAAATATGTGATATTTTTCCAAAAAATGCGACATAAATTTCGGCAGTAGTAAAAAAAGCTATATATTTGTAGTCCGAAAATTAACACTTATACATTTATAAAATCGTAGATAAAGATGACAAAAGCAGAGATTGTAAACGAGATTGCGAAGAAAACAGGTATTGAGAAATCAGTGGTTCTGACGACTGTTGAGTCATTTATGGATGCAGTAAAGACATCTTTGGCAAACCAGGAACCGGTGTATTTGCGTGGATTCGGCAGCTTCATCATCAAACACAGAGCAGAGAAGACAGCTCGCGACATCCACAAGGAGAAGACTATCACAATTCCTGCACACGACATTCCGGCATTCAAGCCAGCAAAGACTTTCATGAATGAAGTAAAGAAATAACAATAGTGAACAATTAATTAATTTTTTAACCATGCCAAGCGGAAAAAAGAAAAAAAGACATAAGATGTCAACGCACAAGCGTAAAAAAAGATTGAGAAAGAACAGACATAAGAGCAAATAATCATGAGTCTGTAAAAAACACAAAAGACAAACTTGCAAGGAGCGTTAAAAAGACTTCAAGTTTGTTTTTTGTTTTAACGGGGAGAAGCCCCACCCTGAGTAATTGGGGCTAGAACCAAAAAAGAGAATTGTGACAAGCGAACTTATTGTAGATGTCCACTCCAAGGAGATATCAATTGCCATTACCGAAGAGAAGCAGTTGGTTGAATTCCAGAGAGAGGAACAGACCGAGACATTTTCGGTAGGCAATATCTATCACGGGCGTGTCAAGAAGATTATGCCCGGACTGAATGCCTGCTTTGTAGATGTAGGGTCCGAGAAAGAAGCTTTCCTTCACTATTCCGATTTAGGTCCACAGTTTTACTCTCTTCAGAAATACCTGAAGCAGGTCACCAGCGACCGCAAGAAAAGTTTCCCCATATCAAAGGCATCGATAATGCCAGAAAAGAAGAAAGAGGGAAACATTGCCGAAGCACTGCAGACCGGACAGGAGATTCTTGTACAGGTAACAAAGGAGCCCATAAACACCAAAGGGCCGCGCCTTACATGCGAGCTGTCGTTTGCAGGACGATTCCTGATACTCATTCCCTTCGAGGACAAGGTATCAGTATCATCAAAAATAAAGTCCCCCGAGGAGCGCACACGCCTCAAGCAGCTGTTGCAGAGCATCAAGCCGAAGAATTTCGGAATCATAGTACGCACGGTTGCCGAAGGCAAGAAAGTCGCAGAACTCGACAGCGAGCTGCGCTCGCTCGTCAATAACTGGGAGCAACTCGTGGGAAAGGTGCAGAAGAGCACCAAGCCACCAACAATGGTTCACGAAGAGTCGGACAGAACATTGGCTTTGCTACGCGACCTTTTCAACCCGTCGTACGAAAGCATACACGTGAACGACATTGAGGTATATAAAAGAATAAGGGACTACGTATCTGTCATAGCCCCGGAGAGCGTAAACATAATAAAGCTCTACCGTGGGGAATTGCCCATATTCGACCATTTCGGCATAACAAAGCAGATAAAATCCTCATTCGGAAGGATTGTATCGTTCAAGGGCGGAGCATACCTGGTAATCGAGCACACCGAAGCGTTGCACGTTGTTGACGTGAACAGCGGCAACCGTGTCCGGAACAATGCAAGCAACCAGGAAGAGAATGCGCTGGAGGTAAACCTGGGTGCGGCAGACGAGCTCGCCCGCCAGTTCAGGCTGCGCGACATGGGTGGCATAATCGTTGTCGATTTCATCGACATGGACAAAGCCGAGCACAGGCAGAAGCTGTATGAGAGAATGACAGAGAACATGAGCCGCGACAGAGCCAAGCACAACATCCTGCCATTGAGCAAGTTCGGGCTTATGCAGATTACGCGCCAAAGAGTACGCCCTGCAACAGACATGGAGGTCGAAGAAGAATGCCCCGTATGCCACGGAAAAGGCAAGATACAGCCTTCGGTACTCTTTACCGAGACACTGGAGAACAAGATTGAGACTCTTGTAAAGGTAATCGGCATCAAGAGATTCACACTCCATGTCCATCCTTATGTTGCTGCATTCATAAAGCAAGGCTTCATCTCCTTGTACAGAAAATGGCAGATGAAGCACGGAATGGGGATACGCGTAATACCCGACCAGAAACTGACCTATCTCGAATACCACTTCTTCGACAAGGACGGTAACGAAATAGACATGAAGGAAAAGAACGAAATGAAATGATTCATACCAAACCTGTACAAGAGCGGGCGACCTAAAAGAATAAAGAGGTCGCCCGCTCTTGTATATTCGGACATATTACATAAAATAAAAAAGGAGAACAAATGTTCTCCTTAATAGTAGCGGGGGAAGGGATCGAACCTCCGGCCTTTGGGTTATGAGCCCAACGAGCTACCACTGCTCCACCCCGCGATGCGGTTCTTAAAACTGATGCAAAGGTAATGCATTTTTGCTTCACGTCCAAATTTCCCGGCCACTTTTTTCGTAAATATTCTCATCTTTCAATCTATTTAACACACCACACTTTGCACATTTGTGCAAAAACGTGTAACTTTGCAGCAAACAAAACCACGTATGGCAACCACAGAAACAAGAGATTTGATAATAAGAACAGCACGAAGGCTTTTTGCACAGCAGGGAATCGGGAATATCACCATGGCCGACATAGCCAAAGCTGCCGAAAAGAGCAGACGTACCGTATATACCTATTTCCAGAGCAAGGAAGAACTGCTTGAAGCATCGATAGAGATGGAGGTAAGCAAAATCTCCACTGCAATCACAAAGGTTGCCATGTCGAGCCTTCCTCCTGACAGGAAGATAATGAAGCTTATATTCGTACGTCTTCAATCGACACGCAGCATTGTAAGGCGCAACAGTTGTCTTCATTCCGAATACATACTTATCATCGAGCACATACGCAAGAAGTTCGATGCAAAGGAAATTGCACTTTTCCGCCATATAATCGCCGAAGGCAAGCACCTCGGAATCTTCGACGTAAAGAGCCCCGACCTTGCAGCCCGTTTCCTGCATTTCTGTCTGAAGGGAATAGAGATGCCGTTCATCAATGGAATAATGAGCAAGAACAATGACGAACAGCTTGTAGAAGCTTTCACTGAGAAGATAATATTAGGTGCATTAGGCCACAAGGCTGCAAACAGAGAACAACAATGAACGTACTTTACGAAGACAACCACATAATTATAGTAAACAAGACTGCCGGTGAAATTGTACAAGGCGACAAGACCGGAGACAAGTCGCTGTGCGACAAGATGAAGGCATACCTGAAAGAGAAATATGCAAAGCCCGGCAACGTCTTTGTAGGACTGCCGCATCGTCTGGACCGCCCCGTAAGCGGAATCGTCGTTCTTGCCAAGACAAGCAAGGCGCTTGAGCGTCTCAACAACATGTTCCGTGACGGCAACGTAAAGAAAATCTACTGGGCCATAACAAAAGAGCGTCCTCAGCAGAGTGAAGGAGAGCTGAGCAGCTGGATTCTCCGCAACGAAAAGATGAACAAGAGCTTCTGCTATGCCAAGGAGGTCAAAGGCAGCAAACAGGCCCTGCTCTACTACAGGCACATCGCAGCATCGCAAAACTACAATCTTATTGAGATTGAGCTCAAGACAGGACGACATCACCAGATACGTTGCCAACTATCCTCTGTCGGATGCCCGATAAAAGGCGACCTGAAGTACGGTGCAAAACGTTCCAACCCCGACGGAAGCATATCATTGCATGCACGTTATATCGAATTCATACACCCTGTATCAAAAGAGCTCATCCGTGTAACTGCCCCGCTCCCCAATGACAGGCTATGGCAAAGTTTCGAAGAATAGGAAAGCTCGGTATCTATCCCCTTTTAAGATAGTAGAGCACTGTACTGTTCCCCTTTCGGAAAAGTTCTTTTGCGGCAGACATGACATCACATGCAGTAACGGCACGATATCTCGCCGGTTCAAGCAGATGCGAGTCGAGCGAACCGCGCAGTTCGGCAAGGGCAAGATTGTTGCAAAGATTCTCGCCGCCGATATTGCGGAACGTGTATTCCGATTCGAAACGGTTGCGGACCTTTTCCAGTTCATCTTCCGGCACAATCTCATTCTTGAGCAACTCCAGTTCGTGCCATATTGCTGTTTCTGCATCCTCGACAGCCACCCCATCGGGCACACGTGTGTATATCCAGAACATACCGGGGTCTTCGCAGCCGGAGATAAATGCGTCTATACGTGAAAAGAGCTTCTTCTCCTTTACCAGACGAGCCATAAAACGGCCCGAATATCCATTGGAAAGGATATCGGATATCACATCGCACGGATAGTAGCTGTCGCCGAGCCTGCTGCCCATGTGGAAGCCCATATAAAGAGCATTTTCCGGAACATTGCGATATACAGTCCTGCGCCTGGCTCGTACCTGGCGCGGTTCGACCGGCAGAGATTGCGGCCTTACACCCTTAGCAGGAATGGAAGCGAACCACTTGCTGCTCCACTCCACCACCTGCTCAAAAGAGATGTCGCCCACAACGGAAAGCACTGCATTGTCGGGAGCATAATATGTTTTGTAGAAATCCTTTATAACCTTGACAGGGACATCGGAGATATGGCACAGTTTCCGTCCTATCGTTGACCAGCGGTAAGGATGCACCTTATATGCCATGCTGCGCAGGATAAGGCTTGCATCACCGTACGGGCGGTTGAGTTTTGTCTGCTTGAACTCCTCCATAACCACCTGACGCTGTACATCAATCTTCTTCTTCCCGAACGTAATGTTGCACATGCGGTCACTCTCCATCCAGAATGCCAGTTCGGCATTATGCTTGGGAAGTGCAATATAATAGCTTGTCACATCGTTTGTTGTGTATGCATTATTCTCGCCTCCGGCACTTTCGAGAGGCTCGTCGAACGAAGGGACAGCCTTAGTACCCTCGAACATGAGATGCTCAAGCAGATGCGCCAGCCCCGTATGCTCATAGCTCTCGTTACGGGCTCCCACACCATATACTATGTTCACGTAAACCATCTGCATCCCCTCGACCCTGTGATGCAGAACACGCAGACCGTTGTCAAGAATTTTCCTATTTACCACCATCCTCAAGCAAGGTTATCTTCTCTATGATTACATGATTACGCGGACGACCTTTTGATGTAGCATCCACCATCGAAATCTTCTCCACAACATCCATACCCTCGACAACCTCTCCGAAGACGGTGTAATGGGCATCAAGATGCGGCAGGCCACCGGTAGTCTTGTACTCCTTGCGCTGAGCTGCAGAATAGGAGAACTCGTTCTTCTTTACCTCGGCACGTGCCTCGTTCATCAGACGACTCACAAGCCTGTTGAGTTCCTGCTGCTTCTTTGCATCGTGCTTTGCCGCATTGTTCAGACGATGTATCTCCTGACGGTAAGGAATCTGAATCTCGTGGAACTTCTTGTTTACAAGCTCCTTGTTTATATCGCGCTCGCTCAGTTCCAGTTCATTCTCCTTTGCAGCCTTGCCTGTAACGATGTAGAAATGGGCTCCGGAGGAGTAATCACCTTTATTGAAGCTTGCTGCAGCTATAGCTCCACGCTTATGATAACGCTTGGAAGGGTCAATTTCCGAAGGCACCGTAAACTCCACATCCGTAACGCCCAGGTCAGCAGCATCGGGCTTGGTCTTTGATGTATAGTCACCCGTTTGTATGAGAAGGTCTTTTTTCACTCTGTAGAAGAGCTGCCCGTCATAAAAGCCATTCATTACAAGATTTACGAAGTTCTTGCGATGGCCCGGTGTTTCACGATAAAGCTTTATCTTGAAGTCACCATGATTGGTCCTTACAAGAAGATACTGGTCGGCATCGGGACTGTTCACATTAAGTTCCTTTATAACCGACGCATTGCTGCCACTCTCCTTTTTCTTGGCCTCACCGCCTCCGCACGAAACGAGCATAAGGGTACATGCAGCCATCAACAAGATTGGAAATCGCTTCATATATGTATATTTTTTTCTTAATACAAATTCAAAACAAAATCTTCAGCCGGACCTTAGCGGCATCAATGGCAAATTAGAACTGCCAGCCGGAGTTCCGACACAAAGGACAAAAATAGGCATATTTCAAGAAATATAGCACATCTTATGGAAAAAGTTAGCCGCTGTTTTTGTTATCATTGTTCAGTAAAAAATAAAAATACGATAATCTAAAGAGTAACTTATATTATAAAATAATAGATTTTTAGCCATTTTTTTGGTTACTTTGCAACTTGAATGAAAAAGAGGAGCATAACATACAAGATAGCAAAAACAGCATTTATTGCAGTGAGCATTCCGGTAATCCTGTTCTGGTTGCTCATGATAATGCTTTACATGCCTCCTGTACAGCGTTTTGCCGTAGAAACAATCTGCGAAGAAGTGAGCAAGAGCACCGGGCTTAATGTCGAGATAGGCCGGTTCAGCCTTGCGTTCCCCCTCAAGCTCAGCATCAAGGAACTTAAAGTATCCAAAGGCGACACTATATATGCCGACAGCAGGCAAGCCGACATAAACATCTCGCTGTGGCCTTTGATAGGCGGAGAGGTAGAGATGAACTATCTCATGCTCGAAGAGGCAAGAGTGAATACGATGGACCTGATACCCGACCTGAAGATCAACGGCGAGATAGGATTCTTCAGAGCCGTGGCAAGAAATGCTGAGCTAAGCAACGGGCTATTGCACTTGAGACAGTTGCACCTCCACAGCACAAACCTGAATATAGAGCTTTCCGATACAGCCGCAGAGGTAGAAGAAGAGGCCAGCAAGCCTCTTGACTGGCTCATAAAGCTGCGCAGCGGGAACATCGAGAACTGCAGATTCAATGTCAACATGCCGGGAGATACCCTAAAAGCCAGTGCCGGCATCGGCAAAATAAAGATAAAGAACGGATATATAGACCTCAGGAAAGAGATATACAGCATTGCCGCACTTAAGCTAAGCAATTGCGATGTGTCATATGATACAGGAATTGAAAGTGCCGAGAGAGCCCCCTTGAACCATATAATGGCAAACAACATCGCACTTGACACAAGGAACATCCTTTACACGCCCGACAGTTCGAGAATAGAGATTCACGATTTCACGCTTATTCAGCCGGGAGGAATAAGGATAACAAAGACAAAGGCCCTTCTTTTTGCCGATACAACCAGGCTCGATATACGGGAGTTCTCGCTTGCAAGCAAGAACGGTTCGCGCCTATCGCTCTCTACCACCCTGCCCTGGAAGGCACTTACAGCAGGCAGAGAAGAGAAGCTTAAGGCAAAAGCATCACTGGAATTCGACAAGAGAGACCTCGGAGCATTGCTTACAAAGGAAGAGTACGGAGCCCTCTCGCTCTTCAATGAAAAGATGGCTGTTGCCGACATGAGAGTGACAGGCAACATCTCATACCTGAATATCGACACCATAGATGTTACAGTTCCGTCCATTGTCACGATACACGCCAACGGATATGCACGCAACCTGAGCGACATGAAGAAACTGGAGGCAAAGCTGAACCTTGACAGCAAGACAGATGACATAAGACGGATTATCAGAGAGTTCGTTCCAGCCGACAGCATCGGCACAGATACAATGCCTGTAAATACCGGAACATTCAGCATAGACGGAACAGCATCATATATAGCAGGATTGGCAAAGGCCGACCTTAAAGTTGCCGGCCAGGCCGCAGGGATGCTCGTCAAGGCGGAATATGACATCAACAGCGACATATACACAGCCGACATAGCAGCCGATAGAATAAACATCGCTGCACTTATGCCGGAGATTCCGCTGCAGAACGCAACATTCAGCATAAAGGCAGACGGTGAAGGAGTTGACATATTCGACAAGTTTACAAGATATAACCTTGAGGTAATGCTCGACAGCCTTCATTATGCAAGCCACAAAATCAGGAACATCGACCTGAGAGCGAACCAGGAGAACGGCGTTTCAGTCATAGACCTATCGACCAATGACTACAATCTTCAATTGAAGGCAAAGGCAAAAACATCATTGAGCGAAAGCGGGATAAGCAACAAGACATCGGTCAAGGTTGAAAGAGCCGACTTGTTGGGATTGGGATTGACCGACATTCTTCTCGACACAAGAATGGCACTCGACATTGAGGCTTCGACCGACATGAAAGAGAGCCACGCCTTGAATCTCGACGGAAAGGATATAAGAATAATAACGGAGAAGAAGACCTACACTCCGGCCGATATCGACCTCGACCTGAAGACCTCCCCCGAATACTCATATATCAAGGCCAAGAACGGAGACATGAAGGCATCGGGCAGCATGGACAGCGGATACAACGGTCTCTTTGCAGCAATGGAGAAAGTCGCAAAAATGTACATGGAGTCACGCCATGCCGATGTCATACCCTACTATCTGCACGATTACGAAAGGGCATTGCCCGCTCTCTCTTTCGATTTCGAATGCGGCAAGAAAAATGTGCTGGCCGATTTCCTTACCATGAACGGCATAACTGCCGACAAGGCAAGCATAGAACTCAAGCTGGATACCATAAAAGGATTGAACATGAACAGCGGATTATACGGCTTCAGCAACAGCAGCTTGAAGCTCGACACCATACGCATGTTCACAAGACAGCAGGATAACAAGATAGGCTACCTTGCTGCCATACGAAGCACGGCCATTGACCCCAACAACGAAAAGCAGAGCTTCTCTGCAGCCTTGTACGGCAATGTATGCATGGATTCGCTCTCTACGAACATCGTATATAGAGACAAGAACGACAGCATTGGCATAAAGATGGGTGCCATGACACTCATGAAGCCCGAAGGCTTGGACATAAGGTTCAACCCCGAAGCAATACTTGTAAAACACCCGTTCCATTTCAATGACGGCAACTTCATTAGAATCGGAAAGGGCATGAGCGTTGAAGCTGACGTCACTCTTGAGAATGAGAAGAATGCCGGCTTGCATGTATTCACCACACCCGACTCCACGGCCCGATACAATGCCCATCTTGAACTCTTCAATGTTAATCTCAAGGAGGTCACTTCAATGGCACCCTTCGTGCCCGACATAGCAGGCACGCTTAACCTCGACCTCTACTTCAGGCAAGATGACACAAGCACACTCCTGAGCAGCGACATCAAGGCCGACAGCATTGCATACGAGGGCACATACATCGGCAATGAGATGCTTGAGGTGGTGTATTTGCCTAAGAACGACAACACACACTACCTTGACGTCATATTGAGCCACGAAGAGGAAGAGGTAGCACACATGAACGGCAACTACCTTGACGATACCGAGGACCCAGGCCTGCACGGCGACATAATCTTCAGCCGCTTCCCGCTTGCGATAAGCAACGCATTCCTGAAAGATACCGGAATGAAGCTCGACGGATACATAAACAGCGAGCTTTCGGCCGAAGGGAAGCTGTCGAAGCTCAACACGAACGGATTCATGCAGTTCGATTCCGTATATATCGATGCGCCTCTGTTCGGCACAAAGCTGAACATGGCCGACGAGCATGTAAGCATCGAGAACAACAGAATAATGTTCAAGGACTTTGACATTTATTCAGTAGGGAACAACCCGTTCAAGATAAACGGAAACATCGACTTGACGCATATCACCAACCCGGCACTGAACCTCAGGATGAGAGCCAGAGACTATGAGCTCATCAATGCACCGCGCCGTAGGGGAGCTATGCTCTACGGCAGGCTATTCATAGATTTCATGTCGTTCATAAGCGGAACACTCAACAACATGAAAGTGTACGGAAACTCAACGCTCCTGAGCAAGAGCAACATAACATACGTAATGCTCGATGCTCCTATCGAAAGCGACAAGGAGCTTGACGGACTGGTGGAATTCGTGAATTTCAAGGACACGACAGCTGTTGCGGCACAAGAAGAAGGCATCGACCTGGGAAACACCAATATAGACCTCACTCTTAACATAGAGGACGGAGCAAGAATAAACGCCGACTTTGATGAGAACCGAAGCAGCTACATTACTTTAAGAGGTGGAGGAAACCTGCACATGACATACACCAGTGAAGCAGGGATAGGCTTGACAGGAACATACTCAATGAGTGAGGGACAGCTCAAATATGCCCTGCCGGTGATACCTATGAAGACATTCAACATCACCGACGGCAGCAAGGTAACATGGAGCGGCGACATCTTCGACCCCGACATAGAGATAACAGCTATAGAACGTGTCATAACATCGGTCACATTCGACGACAACAGCATGCAGCCGGTTGAGTTCGATGTAGGCGTTAAGCTGAGCAACACGCTCAGCAATATGGGACTGACATTTACCCTGTCGGCACCGGAGAATGCTATGGTTCAGGACCAGCTCAACATGCTCGACGAAAGCACGCTCAACAAATATGCCGTAACAATGCTCATAACCGGAACATACATTGGAGGCAGCAATGGCATGACAGCCTCAAGTGCCCTCAGTTCGTTCCTCGATGCCAAGATAAACGAGCTTGCCGGCAGTGCCATGAAGAGCGTGAGTGTCAACGTAGGAATCAACGACGCACAGAATGCCGAGACCGGAGGCACATACAAGAACTACTCTTTCAGCTTCAGCAAAAGATTCTGGAACGACCGCATGACCATCGTGATAGGCGGAGAAGTGAACAGCGGAGACCGTCCTCAAGGCAACGACAGTTTCATAAACAACGTATCGCTCGAATGGAAGATAAGCGAGAAAAGCGACCGTTACATCAGGCTCTTCTATGACAAGAACTACGAATCGCTGCTCGAAGGAGAAATCATCGAGACCGGAGTCGGTTATGTATATAAGCGCAAGTTCAACAACCTCAACGAGTTGCTTATATTCCGCAAGAAGAACAAGGAGGAAGAGAGGCCCATACAGACAAGAGGGAACAGACCCGAATCCCTGACAGAAAAGAAAGGAAATAAGGATGAATAAGTTTTATACCTGCATATTGGCCGTAACACTAATGCTGTCGTCATGTTCAGTCACCAAGCACCTGCCCGCCGACGAACAGCTTTATACCGGCATAAAGGAAATAGAGTTCATAGGCGAGAAAGAGAATGCCGGCGGAGAGACCGGGCAGAAAGCCATTGAAGAGGTCACATACGCCCTCGACTGCGCTCCCAACGGCTCAATATTCGGCAGCTCGACACTGAAGTTCTTTCCCATGAGCGTTTGGTGGCATTACAGATACAAGGACTCAAAAAGCAAGTTCGGCAAATGGATGTTCGACACATTCGCCAAGAACCCGGTGCTTATATCAACCGTAAAGCCAGAACTGAGGGCCGACGTTGCATCCGAAATACTCAAGTACTACGGTTACTTCAACGGGAAAGTAGAGAGCGAAGTGATAACAAACAAGAAGAACCCGAAGAAAGCTGCGGTAAGTTATAAAGTCACTTTCGGCAAGCCATGCTACATCGACAGCATCGAATACCGGGGCTTCCATGGCGTTTCCGACAGCCTTGTAAGAGCAACTACGGCCGAAAGGCTCATACATTCGGGAGAACAGTTCAACGCCGCAGCCATGGAAGAGGAGAGAAACAGGCTCAACACCCTGTTCCGCAACAACGGCTACTACTACTATCAGCCAGGTTACATAAACTATCTTGCCGACACCATAAACAACCCCGGCAAGGCATCGGTACGCGTACAGCCTGTAAAGAACCTTGCTCCGCAGGTTTCCAAGCAATGGTATATCGGGAATGTAAGCATGCGCATAACAGAGGGCAACATGGGTATAGGAGCAAACCGCACCAAGGCCGACACAATAACAAGGCGCAATTTCAGCTACATATACTATGGTAAGAAGCTCCCTGTACGTATAGGAGCATTGCTGCGCAACATGCAGATAAGAGGAGGCGAGCTCTATTCACAGCAGAAACAGCAGAACACGCTGCAGCGTCTGAGCCAGATGGGCATTTTCAAAGGTGTCAGCTTCAACATAAAGGAGAGAGAGGGCACCGATACACTCGACATGAATATAAGCGCACAGCTTGAAAAGCCATACGACCTTACTTTTGAGCTGAATGCCACATCAAAGAGCAACGACCAGATTGGCCCCGGAACCAAGATAAGCATCGCAAGGCGGAATGTATTCCGAGGAGGCGAGACATTGAAACTTACCCTCAAAGGATCCTACGAATGGCAGACAGACAAGAATGTGAAAGGGCGTTCGGCAGTCATCAACTCCTGGGAGATGGGAGCCGACCTCTCGCTGACATTCCCGCGTCTTTTTTTCCCGATAATACACCGCCGCCATTTAAGAGTACCCTCTTCTACCTCCATGCGTCTGTTTATCAACCAGATGAACCGTTCCGGATTCTTCAAGATGGTACGTTCGGGAGGAGAAGTCACATACAAGGTATATACAAAGAATACCACTACCCACACGATAACACCGTTCCGTCTTGCATACGACATGCTGCAGAGGACAACTGCCAAGTTCGACTCCATTGCAGCCGGGAACCGCTCTATTGCCAACAGCTTCCGCAACCAGTTCATTCCGGCCATGCAATACACATTCCTTTATGACAATGCAAGTACCAGACACCGCAACAAGACATGGTTCGAAGCATCGGTAACATCGGCCGGTAATGTCACATCGCTTGCATTCAGTGCTTTCGGACAGAGATTCGGTGAAAAGAACAAGAACATCCTGGGCAACCCGTATGCCCAGTTCATAAAGGGCACAGCCGAGCTGAGACAACTTTGGAAGATAAACAACAGTCACCATATAGCCACACGCATCATGATTGGAGCCATACACAGCTATGGCAATTCGGAATATGCACCATACAGCGAGCAGTTCTACGTCGGAGGTGCCAACAGCCTTCGTGCTTTTACCGTACGCTCGGTAGGCCCCGGCAGCTACAAGCCTGACGAAAACGACCGCTATTCGTACCTCGATGAGACCGGTACGCTCAAATTAGAAATGAATGCCGAATACCGTTTCAGGCTTATATCGGACCTGCATGGTGCACTCTTTGTTGATGCCGGGAACGTATGGCTCATGAAAAAGGAGGAAGATCGCCCTGGAGGGGAGTTCAAGCTCAGCACCTTCCCTAAGCAGCTGGCCTTGAACACCGGATTCGGTTTCAGGTACGACCTTGAGTTCCTTGTCTTGCGTGTCGATTTCGGTTTAGGACTGCACGCTCCCTACAAGACCGGCAAGAGCGGATATTTCAACCTCAACCCGTTCGGAGACGGCTTTGCATGGCATTTCGCCATTGGCTACCCGTTCTAAGGGAAGAATTTCCATATAATATATATAATAAGGTATAAGCGCGTTGCAACAACATCGCGCGCATTTGGTTTATACTTGCACAACTTTTCTTGCAAAACGAAACACATACACCTCTTTTCAACTGCAATGCTGGCATAATAAATCTCTAATTTATGGAAATTTGTCAGCGGCATCACCAATCCTCAACAAAGAATCACAACAGAAAAAAGCAAATAGATTGCTAAAAGCAAGTGTGTAGCACCTTTCTACGCATATATCAACAAAAATTAATATTACTGCCTTTTATTTAAAATATGACAAATGATATCGTTTTAAAACAAATTAACAACAAAATGTCAAAAAGCGCATGCAGCTGTAAAAGAATAGCTAATATTACATATTTCAACAATTTAACCTAAAAACACTCCCCCAAAAGCCACAAAAACAGAGCAAAAACAGCAAAATTCAAGAACTGCACAACAGCTGCATAAATGAGCAATTAGTGAGCAAAAACAAAGTTTTGGGTGAAATTTAACACTATTGTTGAAAAAAATCTCTTAACTTATTTTAAAGTTTAGCATGAATGTTGTATCTTCGCGCCATTAATTTCCCGTATAAAACCTGGGGAATTATATCAAAAAGACACAAATTCTTTATTATTATTAACTTAAATTCATTGTTATGAAAAGAGTGCTATTTCTATTGACCTATATCTGCTTAGGTATAGGTATGGCAACAGCGCAAGTCTCAAAAGTCACAGGTAAGGTTTACTCTGAGGCTGACGGCGAGCCTGTTATCGGAGCCTCAGTTCTCGTTGAGGGCACATCACTTGGTGCTTCTACAGACATTGAGGGTAATTTTACAATTGAAAATGTACCGGCTTCAGCAACAACACTCCGTGTTTCATACGTTGGTATGACAACACAGCAGGTGCATATTGTTAGGGGCAAGGCCATGAAGATTGTCATGGTCGAGGATGCAAAGATTCTCGACGAGGCAATTGTAATTGCTTACGGTACAGCCAAGAAATCGGCGTTTACCGGTTCTGCATCCGTTATCAAGTCGGACAAGATCGAGCAGCGTCAGGTTTCTAACGTAACAAATGCGCTTTCAGGTACTATGGCAGGTGTGCAGACACTCAGCGCAAACGGACAGCCGGGTTCTTCTGCTACTGTACGTATCCGTGGTATCGGTTCGCTCTATGCTGTCAACACTCCTCTTTATGTAGTTGACGGTATTCCTTTCGATGGCGACATCTCATCTATCAACACAGCCGACATCGAGAACATGTCAGTTCTCAAGGACGCTGCAGCCGCTGCCCTCTACGGTGCACGTGGTGCGAACGGTGTCATCATGATTACTACAAAGAAAGGTAACAGCCGCGACGCACGCGTTTCTTTCGACGCACGTTGGGGTATCAACCAGCGTCAGATCAAGGACTACGATGTTCTCACATCTACAAACCAGTACATGGAGACTCTTTACAGAAGCTTCTACCACAACGGTATCCAGTCTTTGAACTACACACCTGAGCAGGCACACAGATATGCCAATGCCAGCCTTTTCCCCGCTATCGGTTACCAGATCTACACCCTTAACGGTGCAGAAGGCCTTATCGGCCCCGACGGCAAGGTTGACCCACGCGCTACACTTGGCTACAGCGACGGCAGAAACTACTATACACCGGACAACTGGGAGAAAGGTACAATCGACGAGCAGATGCGCCAGGAGTACAACGTATCAGTATCAGGCGGCAGCGACAGACTTAACTACTTCTTCTCTGCAGGTTACCTTGAGGACGGCGGTGTTATCGAGAACTCAGGTTTCGAGCGTATATCTTCACGTTTGAACGTTGACTACCAGGCTAAGAAGTGGTTGAAGATAGGTACCAACATCTCTTACAGCAATGTAAAGAACCGTTACCCAGGTGACCAGACAAACTCGACATCTTCTATGAACGCCTTCCTTTTGACAAACAAGATTGCTCCTGTATATCCTATGTATATCCGTGACGCAGAAGGCAACATTGTTAAGGATGCTCAGAACGGAAGACCGGTATATGACTACGGTGACGGCAAGTATTCTGCTGGCGTACGTAACTGGATGTCTATGTCTAACCCTATGAGTGACCTTCTTTACAACACCCAGGAGTACCTTATGGATATCTTCAACGGAAAGTGGTTTGCTGAAATCACTCCTATCAAGGGCCTTAAGCTTACAGCTTCTTTGGGTGCACACATCGACAACACACGTTATCACGATGTAGGCAACAACAAGTATGGCCAGAACGCAAGCTACGGCGGTACAATCAGCCAGCAGCACGATCGCACATTCTCACTCAACCAGCAGTACCTCGCCAACTACGAGTTCAGCCTTGGCAAGAACAACTTCGAGGCTCTTCTCGGTTATGAGGCATACGATCTTCGCGGTGAGAACTCATGGGCAAGCGGTCAGAACTTCTACAAGGAGGGTGACTGGACTGTAAACAACACTATCGACCAGAAGCGTGGTGGCGGTTCTGCATACGAATACTCTACACGCGGTATCCTTAGCCGTATCAACTGGAACTACGACGAGAAGTACTTCCTGAGCGGTTCTTACCGTCGTGATGCATCTTCACGTTTCCATCCGGACAACCGTTGGGGTAACTTCTTCTCTGCATCAGCAGCATGGGTTATCAGCAAGGAGGATTTCATGAAGAAGTTCACATGGCTGGATATGTTGAAGCTTAAGGTTTCTTTCGGTCAGCAGGGTAACGACAAGCTTGGTACATCTTCTGTTTACTACTATGCATATCAGGACCAGTACACAGTAACAGGTGCTGACGGCGTATTCTCTGACGGTCTTCTTGCATACAAGGGTAACAAGGACCTCACATGGGAGAAGAGCAACGCTTTCAACATCGGTTTCGACTTCAGCGTTCTCCGTGGCAAGCTTAGCGGTACTGTCGAGTACTTCAGCCGCAAGACAAGCGACATGCTTTACAACAAGCCGGTAGCCAACTCTAACGGTTACGGTACTATCCCTGTAAACATCGGTGCCATGACTAACAGCGGTCTTGAGATTGAGTTGAACGCAAACATCTTCGAGCGTCGCAACTTCAAGTGGAGCGTATTTGCAAACGCTACATTCCTCAAGAACAAGATCAACGAACTCGACCCATCACTCAACGGTGAGAACATCAGCGGTTCAACAATCCTCCGCGAGGGAGATTCAATGTACCAGTACTACCTTGTAAGATATGCAGGTGTTGACCCCAACACAGGTCTTGCACTTTACCACACAAAGACTCCTGCTGACGAGTACTTGCAGCGCGAAATGCAGATGACAAGCGAGGCATTTGCCGATTGGAAGGAAAATAAGAAAGACGAGTACAATGCAGCAGTTGAGGCATACAAGGAGAACCCTGAAAGATTCGTGACAAGCAACTGGGACCACGCTTATGCTAACGGCCGTGAGGCTACAGGCGACCTCTTGCCTAAGGTATATGGCGGTTTCGGTACAAGCATCGAGTTCCACGGATTCGACTTCGGTATCTCATTCGCATACCAGTATGGCGGTAAGCTTTGGGACTACACATACCAGGAGCTTATGCACAATGGCGGTGACAGCGATGCAGGTCAGAACTGGCACAAGGACATTGCCAATGCATGGACACCGGAGAACCCCAACACAGACGTTCCACGTTTGAACACAACAGACGAGTTTACAAACTCAAGTTCTGACCGTTGGTTGATTTCTTCAAACTACCTGTCAATCAACAACATCACTCTTGGCTACACACTTCCAAAGAGCTGGACACGCAAGCTTGGCTTGACTTCAGTACGCGTTTACGGTGCTGCCGACAACGTAGCTGTATTCAGTGCACGCAAGGGTCTTGACCCACGTCAGGGCTACACAGCAGCCGACAACACTATGTATAGCGCATTGCGTACTATCTCAGGTGGTATCAAGGTAACATTCTAACAAATTAAATTGAGACTAAGATGAAAAATTATAAATATTCAATAATCGCGTCAGCGTTTGCAGCACTTTCAATAGTTGGCTGTAACGACCTTGACACAGAGCCTATGGGTTCAACCATAACCCAGGATCAGAAGGAAGAGACCGTTGCGTCTAATCCTGAGAGAATTGAGGCGAGTGTTGCTGCAATGCCATCATTGTTCTATGACTTCGGCAAGATTCTTGGCGAGGACTACCACAGCGACTTCGGCTACCCGGCTATCATGATGTGGACCGATTCACGCGGTACAGACATGGTATCTCCTGTAACAGGTTACAACTGGTTCAGTTCACCTGTAGAATACTCAGACGTCCAGGCTACAGGTGTAGGTACAAACCTTGTTTGGAGAACAATGTACAAGCAGCTATATGCCGTAAACTCTGTAACTAAGATGATCGATGCCAATACAGAGGATGAGCAGTTGAAGTTCTATCTTGCTCAGGCTTATGTTATCCGTGCATTCAACTACTTTACATTGGCACAGCTCTACCAGCACACATACGTTGGCAACGAGGACCAGCCATGTGTAATCCTCATCACAGAGAAGAATCAGGACGAGGTTGGTGCAAACGGTGCTAAGCGTTCAACTGTAGCTGAGGTTTACGCACAGATTATGAGCGACCTCGACAACGCAATCGAGCTTCTTTCAAACACAAGCGCAGTACGTGCCGACAAGCGTTATGCAAGCCTTGAGGTTGCATACGGTATGCGTGCCCGTGTTAACCTTGTAATGAACAACTGGGCTGCTGCTGCCAGCGATGCCGAGAACGCATTGAAGGGTGACGCAACTCCATACACTATCAGCCAGGTGAGCCGTCCGGGCTTCAGCGATGATGTTGATGCATCATGGATGTGGGCTATGATTACTGCAGAGACAGACCGTCAGGTAACTTCAGGTATCTGCAACTTCCCCTCACACATGGGTTCACTCAACTACGGTTACGCATCAGTAGGCGCATGGCGTTATATCAACAAGAGCCTCTACAATGCAATCCCTGCAACAGACGTTCGCAAGGGCTGGTGGTTGGACGAGAATTGCCAGTCACCTAACCTGAACGCAGAGCAGGCTGCATACGCTGCAAAAACAGGCATCCCTGCATACACACAGATGAAGTTCGGTTGCTACAAGGATGAGGTTTACACTTCTACAAACGCCAACGACATTCCTTTGATGCGTGTTGAGGAGATGTATCTCATTCAGGCCGAGGCATTGGCTATGGCCGGTGACCCTGCTGCCGGTGCTGCAGTTCTTGAGAACTTTGTAAAGACATATCGTGACCCGGCATACAAGTGTACTTCATTGACAGCCGAGGGTGTTCAGAGTGCAGTATGGTTCCAGCGTCGTATCGAGCTCTGGGGCGAGGGCTTCTCTTACACCGACCTTCTCCGTTTGAAGAAGAACGTTGACCGCCGCGGTGCAGGCTACCAGGAAGCTTATGTTTACAACATCCCTGCAGGTGACGACGCATTGAGATACCCGATACCACAGAGTGAGATTGAGGGTAACCCGATGCTGACAGAAAGCGATAACAACAAGATTGCTAAAAGACCATCACCTGTTGCCGATCTCTAACAACAGACCCCCCTGCCTCTACGGCAGGAGGGTACTGAAAAACTTTTTAAACTTATAAAAAGAAAGAATTATGAAACTTTATAAATCATTTTTATTGGTAGCAGCATTTGTCGGCCTGTTTACCTCATGTAGCGATGAGAGCTACTGGGATGCATACGACACACAGGAAGAGACTACATACTCTATAGCTCAACCAAGCAACAGCTTTAAACTGAAAGCTACTGACACCTTGACACAGGTTGTTGTAACATTCCAGCGCAACAAGAACAATACAACAGATACTATTCCTTTGAGCATCAAGGCAAACAGCGGTATTATATCTGTTGCTCAGGATTACACCGTGTTCGAGAGTGGCAAATATACATCCGACCTTGTTATCAACATTGATAACGATAACATTGTAATGGGTTATAACTATCAGGCCGTAATCGAGTTCCTCGTTGACTCTGTAAAGTTCTTCGAGCATAACTACTCTCTCACAGGAAACAACAAGTACACTTTGACATTCATCAAGGACTATACTTGGGTTCCTGTAGGAGATGTTCAATACACCGAGGGCTTGGTAAGCGCATTCTACGGTGTTCAGAACCTGACATATTCAGTTCCTGCAGAACAGGCTGCAGAGAACCACGGATATATCCGTCTGATTGACCCGTACGGAAAGGCTTGGCCTTATAATCCGAACTTCAGTGCTGTTGACAACCAGAAGCACTATATGACATTCAACTGCGAGGATCCTGAGGGTGTTTATATGGACGGTATCCACTACAGCGGTATTGAAATGAGTGACGGTGAGTTGAGATTCATGTCTATGGCATACTACTACATGCAGGGCGGCAATTCATTCGAGGATGTCAAGGCTGCAGGTTTCTGCGGTACACTCAGCGACGACCTTGTAATCACATTCCCTGCCGGCGCAATGCTGATTAGCGAGGCTAATTACAATGGCGGTGCATGGTACCAGTCTAACAAGACAGGCGAGTTTGCTGTTGACCTCAGCACAGCCAACCTCCTTGAATAATAAGGAAAAACAATAATTGAAGTGAACCCCAAAGTTTTTTGTCCAAACTTTGGGGTTTATTTCATTCTCAAAATTCTGCCTGTTTTTTTGTTATGCAAGATACCGGTATAGTTTCCAAAGAGCATACCGTTTCCGCTCTCATGAACCTATAACACAATTGACCAATATTATTTCCGATAAATCTGCCGTTTTTACGCAAGTTCTTTGTATCTTCGCAAGAAATATTATGTATTTATGCACAAATGTGCACTTTAACATAGAATAATAAAATGGCAGATATTATCAGTATAGCAGTCAAGTGTTTGCAGGACGAGGCAGAAGCGATATTGAACCTCATACCAAAACTGGATGAAGACTTTACCAAAGCTGTAAACCTTATAATTGAGAGCAAGGGAAGGCTTATAGTGACCGGTGTAGGCAAATCGGGACATATCGGTGCAAAGATTGCATCGACAATGGCAAGTACAGGCACGCCGGCATTCTTCGTGAACCCTCTTGATGCCTTCCACGGCGACCTGGGAATGATTTGCGAAGGAGATGTAGTTCTGGCAATATCAAATTCGGGACAAACCGATGAACTGCTCCGTTTCATCCCGATGCTCGCCGACAGGAAGATACCTATAATCTCAATGTCGGGCAACCCCGAATCGCTGTTGGCTAAATACTCCGACTGCCACCTTGATATTTCGGTAAACAAGGAGGCCTGCCCGCTGAACCTTGCCCCCACTTCATCGACAACAGCAACGCTTGCTATGGGCGATGCGCTTGCATGTGCGTTGATGACAGTGCGCAACTTCAAGGCAAAGGACTTTGCAAAGTTCCACCCGGGCGGTTCATTAGGCCGACGACTGTTAGCAAGAGTAAAGGAGTATATGATAACCGAGAATCTGCCTATTGTAACACGTGACTCAAAGATAAGCGATACCCTACTGCAGATAAGCAGTGCGAAGATGGGACTTGCAGTTGTTCTCGAAGAGGGCAAGATTCTCGGAGCTGTGACCGACGGTGACATACGCCGTACAATGCAGCGCGACCAGGACCGTTTCTTCGAATTGACAGTGAAGGACCTGATGAACAATAACCCTAAGACCATAAAGGAGGACGCAAAGCTCTCTCAGGCCGAAAAACTCATGCGCCAGCACAACATCAACTCGCTTATCGTCGTTGATGCCGACAACAAGCTTGTAGGCGTTATTGACGCATTCAGCTGCTTCTAATAACCTGCCTATGAGAACTGTAGCATTTGTTCCAATCAGGCTCAACAGCAAAAGAGTCGTAGGCAAGAACCTCAAACCGCTTGGAGGAAAACCGCTTATGTGGTATATTCTGGAGACGCTTGTCAAGGTAAGCGGCATTGACGAAGTATATGTCTATTGCAGCAGCGAGGAAATCATTCCCCACTTGCCCGAAGGGGTAAAGTTCCTAAAGCGCAGCGAGTGGCTCGACCGCGATGAGACGCTGGGCGAGGAGATATACAATGCCTTTACAGAAGAGGTCGATGCCGACATATATATGCTGGCACATACCACATCACCATTCATAAAGAAAGAAACCATAGAGACGGCCATTGACAAGGTTGTTTCGGGTGAGCACGATTCGGCATTCAGTGCGCAGAAGATACAGACCTTTACATGGTACAACGGCAAGCCTCTGAATTACGGCCTTAAGAAGATTCCTCAGACACAGAAGATTGAGCCGGTGTTCGTAGAGACAAGTGCATTCTACATATTCCGTAAGGAGCTATGGACAAAGGAACACCAGCGTGTAGGCTTCAACCCGTATATGGCAATTATTGACCCTATTGAAGGCATTGACATCGATTATCCGGAGGATTTCGAATTCGCCGAAAAGGTAATGAACATATAAAGACGCAAGATGTTGCCGTTCAAAAAGAACCAAGCAATGCAAGAGATTATAAAGATGGCGACCCAAAATAAAATGGGTCGCCTCTTTTGTGGCAAAAATGAATGAAAAGATAAAATCCGGAATTTTACTTTCGCAAATTCAACTAATAAATGCAACGGAATTGTCGGTTTGAGATAATTTCAGTGAGCAGAGAGGAAAATTCCCTCTCTTGCTCTACTGAATGGGATAAAAGTGTTTTCTTTACTCCGTCAAACCTCCTACCGAAATCAGTTGTAAAGATGAAACACTTAACCCGAGAGCAAAGATATGGAATTTCTTTCTATTTTTGTAAACCGTACCATTCTTGGGAACGTGGAGCCAATGAGAATATGAATGGTCTCATCAGGCAATACATCCCCAAAGGAACGGACTTCAGTGGAATAACCGATGAGTTTGTTGCCTGGGTTGAAGAAAAATTGAACAACAGGCCCAGAAAGAGGGTTGGTTATCTCACACCAAATGAGAAATTTAATTTATTATTAACCAATTAGAATTCGATTGCATTTGCAAGTTGAATTCGCCGTACAAAAAATGATCTAAAACATGATTTCTTTCCTGAAAACGAAAAACAAGGCGATATACACTGGGATTCTTTCCATACTGACCGTATGTTTGTTGGCTGGCTATGTGCCCGGTATGTCCGCATTTTCTTCCTGGGTTACTCCTCCGCTTGCCTT
>JAFWXX010000055.1 GCA_017522915.1 Bacteroidaceae bacterium | reverse complement strand
GTATGTCAATTCTGCCGTCTTCAGCCCCGACGGGAAATATATCGTTACAGCATCTTGGGACAACACCGCACGCGTATGGGATGCGGCTACAGGCAAGCCGGTAACAGAACCGTTGAAGCATGATAACTATGTCAATTCAGCTGTCTTCAGCCCCGACGGAAAACATATCGTTACAGCATCTTGGGACAATACCGCCTGCGTGTGGGATGCAGCAACAGGCAAGCTGCTAACAGAACAGTTGAAGCATGATAACTATGTTTATTCAGCTGTCTTCAGCCCCGACGGGAAATATATAGTTACAGCATCTTGGGACAACACCGCACGTGTGTGGGATGCAGCAACAGGCAAGCCGGTAACAGAGCCGTTGAAGCACGATAACTATGTCAATTCAGCTGTCTTCAGCCCCGACGGAAAACATATCGTTACAGCATCTTGTGACAACACCGCACGCGTATGGGATGCGGCTACAGGCAAGCCGGTAACAGAACCGTTGAAGCATGATAACTATGTCAATTCAGCTGTCTTCAGCCCCGACGGGAAATATATAGTTACAGCATCATATGACAACACCGCCCGCGTATGGCCATTTCCTTCTTTGCAGGAACTTATTGACAAATACCGCAAGGACAAGGAACATGATTGGTCCTTGACAGAAGAGGAGAAAAAGGAGTACAGTTTAGAGTAATATCTGTTTATGCACATACGCAAAGCGACATACAGCGATATTCCCGAACTGATGCAGCTCTTTGAGCATGCAAAGGGCATTATGCGTGCAAGCGGCAACATGCACCAATGGGGCAACGGATACCCTTCGGAAGATGTAGTCCGCTGCGACATTGAGAGAGGTGTATGCTATGCGGTATGTGATACATTGGGCCGAATCGAGGCTACAATGGCACTTATACCGGGGCCGGACCCTACATACTCTGTAATAGAGGAGGGCAGATGGCTGAATGACGAACCTTATTATGTAATTCACCGCATTGCAGTGGCAGTTCCTGGGAAAGGGCACGCTCGCCGCATGCTCGACTATGCTTTTGAACGCACCGGAACAATACGCATAGACACGCACCGCGACAATGTAATCATGCATCACATTTTGCGCAGTTACGGTTTCTGTCGCTGCGGAGTTATATACCTCGCCAACGGCGACCCGCGCGATGCATACCAGCTTAGTAAAGATTATGGCAGGAAGAGATGATATAGATTTTGGAACGGTAGATATATCCAAACTGTTCAGAAAGATATTTGTACCGACACTGCTCGGCATGGCAAGCTGGTCACTCATCACTGTGGCCGACGGCATATTTGTGGGGTGGGGAGTAGGCAGCCACGGCATTGCAGCAATAAACATCTGCTACCCGATATTCCTTGTGCTTTCGGGATTTGCCCTGATGATGGGCATGGGTGCATCTGTTGCAGCGTCAATACATCTGTCACACGAGAATGTGAAAGCAGCAAGGATAAACATCACCCAGGCCATGTGGTTCTCGGCACTCCTTGTCCTGTGTGCGACAGCCGTCACTCTTTCTTTCCCCGAACAGATATCAAAGATGCTCGGAGCCTCTTCGTCGCTGCTTCCGTTAGTAAGCGACTACATGGTCTATCTTATACCTTCTGCACTCTTTATGGTATGGTCTATAATAGGCCTCTTTGTAATACGCCTCGACGGCGCGCCAAAGTATGCCATGTGGTGCAATGTGGTCCCGGCACTAATGAACATGATTCTCGATTGGGTATTCATATTCCCGTTGGATATGGGAATCAAAGGTGCTGCAATAGCATCTTCGATAAGCACGATTGTCGGCGGAGCTATGACCGTCATCTATATTCTTTTCTTTGCCCGGACATTGACGCTGTACCGCCTTAAGAGCAGCGCAAAGAGCCTTGCTCTCTCACTCAGGAATATTGCATACCAGTGCAAGATAGGCTTCCCTGCAATGTTCAGCGAGGCAACAATGGCAATGCTCATGTTCATCGGCAACCTGGTATTCATGAAGTATCTGGGCGATGCCGGTGTAGGCGCATTCGGTGTCGCATGCTACTACCTCCCGTTTGTGTTCATGTTTGGCAATGCAATAGCTGAATCGGCACAGCCCATAGTCAGTTTCAATTACGGACTGGGCCGCAGGGAACGTGTTGCCGAAACACTCGCCATATCGTGCCGTACAGCGGTAATCGGCTCCCTGCTGTCGATAGTTGCCTTCACACTCTTTCCCACGTTGCTTGTCGGCCTTTTCATTGCACCGGCAGAACCGGCAGCACAGATAGCCGTAAATGGCTTTCCATACTTTGCGGCAGGATTCATATTCTTTATACTTAACCTTGTAGCAGTCGGTTTCTTCCAGAGTGTCGAAAAGGTGAGGCCTGCAATTGTATTCGCCTTGCTTCGTGGAGCAATATTCATGCTGCCGTGCTTTTTCCTTCTGCCGCATTTCATAGGAATAAAAGGAATATGGCTTGCGATGCCGCTCACCGAAGCCGCTACATTCATCATAGTCGTTGCATATACGGTCGTCAACAGAAAGAAGTTCTTTTAAAATAAAGAAAGTTCCATAAGAGTTGTTGAGTTCCAGCAAGCGGAGTGAAGTAAAACGAGGATGGCCCAAAAGTATTAAAGGGTCACCCTCGTTTGTGAGAAGTTGAATAAAAAGAGCTATTTTTAGGCTTGCGAAGCCCGAAAAAGCGCAGTTTACTAAGCGTAAATGAGCATCTTGAGGGCGAGTATAACAACAAAACAGCCTTTTTAGTCAGCTCCGTTTAAGTTATCAGTCGAGAATCTTATTAATTAGAGATTCCATCTTATTTGCATCAATTGCATATCTGTAATGGTAAGTGTGTACTCGTCCGTTAATTAGCGCAACTGTATTTTTAATATCTTCTACATTGCAGGATATTTTAATCATGCTTTCCGGGTTCACATCAAAGAATTCTTTGAATATCTGCAATTCATTATTCTCGTTTATATACCGTAATGCATCATCGAATACCAGTAATATAACTTTTATATAGCGACCCTTTAATTCTTCAATAAGCCAACCCAGTTCCTGTTTACACCATTTTGATTTCAGCCATGGTTTTGTAATCATCAGAATCATAGTTTTACATGATTTCATTGTCAACTTAAAATATTCTTCCCAATTAGGGTTTGACATCTTGTAAATAGCAAGTTCTTCATTCCAATCATAAGAAGTATTCGGGTCTTTTTCCAGAGAAACGGCATCGATGTAAACATAGTTCTCCCCCATCATATCATCAAGTTGTTTCTTTATTGCCCAAGCAAGTTCAAACCCTCCATCCATAGCTCCAAAGCTAATAAGAACTGTCGATTTAGTTAGATCTTGATTTATTTCATGCATAATTTTCTAAATTTGATGTTAATACCTTAAATTAATACTATACAACTTTATTTATTATCCGGCCAATAACCTCATAGAACTTCTGATGTTTTAGTTGCATATTCCTGTCAGCTATCGGAAGTTTGCATGAAGAAAGTTCCGGTTAAGCCTTGTGTAAACCTACGGAGCAAATATATAGGTAAAGAAAAACAATCAAGCATTGAATTCACCCGACGGTATAAATATCCACCAGACCGCCATCAAGCAGAACAAGAGCAGAAGATACTACGGTATAGTACATTAATACTGCAGGCGGCACTGTACATCCTATTTGCATTTATGTTTAGTGTATGCTTTTTCTAATTTCGCATCATACTGATTCTTTGAGTATGCCGGGCCGTTATAGCGTTTGGCAAAGCCGGCCCAGTCCTTGTTTCGCAGATAAGTGTCGAGTCTGTTGCTCTTTATAAAGGCTGTGAACAGGTCCAACTGCTTGCCCTCGTTTTCTTTCATAAGTGCAACGAACTGTTGTACGCTGTCGCATCTGCAAGTGGAGTAGTTGAAGCCCATTATCTGAAACAGGCCCCAGCTTGCAGAGCTTATTGCGGCCTCTTCATCTATGGCGATGGCTCTTTCAAGGCGTTCGTATTCCTTTATTCCACCTTTATAATGTTCCTTGCTCCACTTTGGGTATAGTATATCCTCGTTTCCTTTGAGGTAATCTTCGGGGGTCTTTCCACGCTTCTTGAGTTCGTTCCAGAATATATGACCCTCGAAGAGGATTGCAGGTTTGTCAATTTCAAAGAAGCCGCCTCGGCCACCTGTCTCCACCTCTTGTACGGCTTTTACTGTCGCTACCTCGACATCAAGTGTTGTGGCACATCGTTGGAAATCCTCTTCGGTGAGTTGTAGGCTTATCATTTTCTCTACATCGTCGCTCTCCAATATTTCCCATGTGCGCATTCCTACTATACCGTCGGCAGTGAGTCCGCACTTTGTTTGGAAGTCGCGTACTGCTGTTTCTGTTCCTTTGCCGAATATACCGTCAGCCGTGAGGATGTAGCCGTGCATGTTCAGGAGGTGCTGCAGATATTTCACTTCGTTGCCACGAGAGTTCAGTTTTATTGTTTTCATATATCAGTTCTTATTGAGAGTTTAATTTGGAATAAGGTCTTGTTCTCTTCGCGTAGGGCTATTGTCGCGCAGCTCCGTTTCCTTATGCATCTGTTCGTCAGCTCAAGGTCGTAGGTGTCAAGTATGGTTGCATTATAGAAAAGATCATCGGCAGAATACCGCAGTGTGATGTTGCACGAAAGGACATCGGGCAGGCTTACCAGCAATATGTATGCCTGGTGCATTGATGACACCTCGCCATACCACACATTTCTCGCATTTCGCTTTTTAAGACTGTATATCCCGCACTTTGCTTTCTCTTCAAGGAAATTGTTCATTGCGGCAAGATACATTATGGCCGGGAATGATTGCCGTTGTCTCTTTGCCAGCCCATTGAACCGTTTTTTTACACTGGATATGATATCCTTGACAACATTCATTGCTTTATCCGTTGAACTTGCTATTCTTTTCAACTAACTTTTGCGCTTCTCCAACCTTCCTTAGAGTATTAAGTGCTTTTCGTGAATTGTTCCTGTCAATATTCAGTTGCAAGTTACATGTTGGGCACCTCAGATAGTCGGCAGAAAGAAGTTCGTCGATTGATGTGGAAATGAAATTCCTGCAACGTGGGCAGTTCATCCCCGGTGTCCGCTGCGGCGGATATATGTTATTCGGTTTCATCATTATCTCTGTTTTCATTATTAATATCTTCTACTTGCATAATATTTGCAGTCAGTCCTAAAAGACCTGAAAGCCCGCCCGGCATGTCGGCCTGACGCATCTTTACTTTGACTTTCATATTGGCAGTTAACCCTTGACGGTTCTTTATACTGTCATTTTTTTCTATACCGGATGCAGCCATTGCAACACGTAGCTTGACTCCTTCGGGAGTCTTGCCCTCTTCCTCGCCTGTGCTGTTTTCGGGATTCTTCAGCGAAAATGTTGCGTTCTTATCGGCCGACACAGCATCTATAATCTGAATGTCAAAATCAAAATCAGCCTCTTTAACCTGCAGGAGCGGTAGAGGGACGAGGGTGAGAAGCGGAATACGAACACGATGCAGATGTCTGCCGCCACTCTCGTTCGTATAATAGGAAAACTCTAATGAACGTAAATTACCCACCTTGCCTGTAGCGTGGTCGTACTTGTCGAATGCCAATTCATACAAATAACTCAAATATCTCCGTGTGGAGATGGTATCAGCATCTACTGTTGCCACGAGCGGTCCCGAAATAAGGTCTTTAAGTTCCATTATTTGAGAACTCACTATTCTTTTCTCATTATCCATAATTATATAGAGTTATTCTTTAGCATACAAATTGATTATCTGTGGCGAAACCTTGAGATGGAGGGTATGTATGGCCTCTTCCGGCAGTTTGTTGAGTTCATCAGTTCCTACCGCCACATCAATTGAAGGCATTATACGCTTTCGCTTGTTGTTCATGCCAGCCACAATAGCCGGCACTTCCAGTTCGGCTGCATCTCTTACTGCGTTGATGACAATTTCCACAATATTTTCATCCTTATACCGAGAAATTATCTCCTCTATTTCTTCGTGATGAAGAAGAAACTCCTCGCAGATGTGTATATATATATTGCTTATGGCCACGTTGTTTATTGTACCGTCGTCATTGGTTATGGCAATCGGGTCATTTTGTATGGCATAGTAAATCTGATGGCTCAAAAAAGCACTGAGCTTACGTTTCAGTTCGGGGTTTACCTCCAACTCGCCAATACGGGCATCGCCTGTTTTCGGCGTGTTTTTCAAGATATCGTTTAGAATCGGCAATGCATTCCGTATGAGCAATTTTGCTCCGGCACGGCAGATATGCCGTATGTTGTTGCGGAGTACAGGATAATTTACCTCGAACTGTTCCGTATCCTTGTCGGTGTTGGTAATGCCATACCGTACTGTCAGTTCCATTTCTCCAAGAGCGATTGCCGGCATCGCGAACTGTTCGAGACGACCACTCTTGCGGTATGCTTCTTCCAATGAGGACGCATACATGTTAGCCTGATGCTGTGCATATACCATATCGTGCAGGATAGAGCCTATTATAGTGCTTAATTGAGCCATAAGTAATAAAAGTTTAGTAATGCATTATGCAACTGTTTCTGTATTCTTCTCGGTTACGACGGTTACGACAACACTCTTCTTGCCTGCTGTAATAGAGTAGCTCTCCTGAGGAGTCTGCGGAATTACACATACAGCATTGTCTCCGTCAATAGTGAACTGCAGTTCCTTGTTGCTGTTTACAATTGTTTGCGGATCGAACAAACCGTCGCTGTTCTTATATGTCGCTATAAGACGGTCGCCGGCCTTCACCTTTGTAAGATTAAGTTCAAGCGTGCCGTTCGGATCGGTTACATCCAAAGAACTGCCTAACAGTTCAAGAACTTTGGCAAGTCCGGCAGGCATGCTGTCCTGACCTGCTTTAACAGCAATATCCATAGTGTATTCGACACTGTACTGCGAATTCTGTGTAGCTTTTGAGTCTTTCTTTGACGAATAATTGGCCTTCATGTTGGCTTGAAGACTGAATGGTCCCCAACCAACCTTTGCAGAGATATCGGCACCGGCATCAAGAGCCTCTGAAGTCGTCTGCTCCGAAACGGAAGATGAAGATGCAGAAATGTTGGCTTTGAAATTTATATCAATGGAATGTACTGCAATATACGGTATCGGTACAATCGTGAGCAAAGGTACATTCAGTTGTGCCATACGGCCGTTCTGCATGAACTGGAATGATACGTTTACCGCTTCTTTCTCGCCTGTTTGAGAATTTGTGTTCAGTCCTACTTCCTGAATGAACTGCCATGATGTTTGTGCAGCCATAGCCTGTGCCTCAATACACGCTTTAAGCGGGCCGCCAATCATTGAACCGAAAGGTATCGCCTGCAAAGCACTGGTTGCTACCTGTGAAGGGGATGTGTCAATAGCCATAATAGAAAAAATTAATGATTAGTAAAATTTGTATCTTGTAGGTTTACGACACAAATGTATTGTGTTTCTCTCAGCTTTGGCATTTCAATCCACCTGACGGCAAATAAATCCACCAAAATTCAAATCCTCACTTCTTTTTTATCCTTTACACGTTTTCTTGAGCCAATCCGTATGAAGTCATTTGCTATAATTTCCTTATAATCCCGGCTTATAGGTATGCGGACATTCTCTGTCATTACAACCATATTGCCATAATATGTATCAATATGAGACATATTTATAATATACGACCGGTGAATACGCTTGAACTGACAAGGGTTAAGGTCGTCATACACTTCATTCATCGGTACGCTTACTGTATAACTGTTACCTCTTACAAGATGTATATTGCAGTAGTTGCGTTGAGCCTCAAGATATATGATATCATTCGTAGATACTCTTTTATAACCGCAGTCCTTTAGAACGAATATCGTTTCCTGATACTCCAATTTGCTTTTATGTGCCAGCGGATAGTTTCCGTTTCTGTTGTTTAAAGCGTCGATTATGGTATCTGTATCTGCTGCTAGATGAAGGATTGTTACTTGACTGTCCAGTCCCTCTATAATTACTGTTGAATAATGATTTTTCATATTGTGGAATTTGTCTGCGAAATTAGGCGTGAGAATGGTACCTCAATTCAGACATCCACCACATTGCAGAAATATCCACCGGAGGACAAAACAGTACTTCTCCAGCATCATTATAAACTTTTATATAACAGATGACACATCTGTTTTGTTTGGCACGTCCATCGATTATAACAATTTTTAACTTTACTTATTCGGGATATGACAACAGAATTGATGAAATATCAGACAACAGCCGGCAAGAACAGCAGTTTGCATTTTTATCAACCGCAGGTCGCTGTATAGTCACATTATTGTCACTCATTTGTCGTATTTTAAATCATGAAGTATTGTGTTTTTGTTCTATTTTTGCTCAAAATAATATATTATATGAGAAAACATCTATTCTTGTTGTGCTTAACACATTTGGCTTTCATATCATGTAATACTGTTTCTGTTGAAGAACAATATAATGAAGCGTTATTGTTGCATGGTGATGGACTGTATAAAGAAGCACTTAAGAAATATGCACAAATCAGTATTGACTCCAATGCCAATTGGAAATATCGCTGTAATGCTCTTTTCCATATGTCACTGATAGAGGATGTTGTCAACAAGGATAGAAAGGCTGCTATAAAGTATATAAACAAGTGTATTGAGATTGCGGCTCCAAATGAATATTCTTTCTTGTATGCATATAAAGGTGACTATTCTATGCATTATGGTGTACCCGATTCTGCTATATACTATTGCAAGAAAGCATTGTCTTTGCCTTATGACAATAGGATAGAGTACGTTGTGCATTATGCATTATATAACAGTTACCGGCAAAAAGGGTTAATAGATTCAGCTATTTACCATAAACAACTCTTTGATAAAGTATGTGAAGAAGACAAACTGGATGCATATTCAGCTTTAACGGATGATGCATTCAATAAAGAACTGCAAAGCGAACTTGAGATTCAGTTTAAAGATGATGACAACAAGAATATCGGATATCTCATAACTGCTGCTTTCACTATGATTTTCACCATATTTCTTGTAGTAAAAAAGTGGCATAAGGGAAATCCTGCAATAACAGGAACACCTGATGAACTTGTCAATAGACTGGAATCCTGCAAGCAGCGTTTTGAACAGACCGAAACATTCCTGTTGTTGAATGATTTGCGAATAAAGGAAAAAGAACTATACAAGACAAAAATTGCCGAAAGCGAATTTATTAAGAAAGAGATTCTCCGTAGTTTCAATGAGGTTAATGCTATTCTCATTGACAAATACAGATTAAGTGCTGACGAGCTAATGTGCTGCGACTGTTCATATCTGGGAATAAGCAATAATATCATCGCATATATGAGTAATTCTTCTCCAGCAGCAATACGTAAACGCAAAGAGCGGTTAAAACTGAAATTGTCTCAAATGCATTATTCTACTTTTTTTAATAGGGAAAAAGCAATTAATAGCAATACTGTCACCCATTAGTCACAAACAATGGTTGTTCGTCACATTTCTTCAAGGTTCCTTTGTATAAAAAAGAACTATGAAGAATGTGTTGATTTTTTTATTGCTGATTGCAACGGCAAATACACTTGCACAGCAAAACATAAAGGTATCATTTCAGGTTGCCAACTCTTTTACAGGTGAACTTGTAGAGAATGGCAAGTGTGAGCTGCTCTCTCCCGACAGTGCATTCATATCTGATGGAAAATGGCAATACAGCACAAACAATGGTGTGCGTACTGCATCAAGTGTAAGCGCTGTTGTTCCGTGCAACGGCAATTACATATTCCGTTTGAGTCACGAGGATTACGACACCTTATATTACCCTGTTGAAGTAAAGGTTGCAAAATCGGCCAAACATCTCCGTTTGAGTGAAACGGCCTATATGCGTAAGATAAGCACCGTCAATCTTGATGAATTTACTGTCAGGGCAACGAAAATAAAGATGGTTGTGCGTGGTGATACCGTCGTCTATAATGCCGATGCTTTTCAGATGTCTAACGGCTCTATGCTCGATGCACTCATAGAGCAGCTGCCGGGAGTTGAACTCAAGGATAATGGTGTTATAATGTATAATGGCAAGCAGATAGCCTCGTTGCTTGTCAACGGAAAGGACTTCTTCAAGGGCGACCCTCGTGTAGCACTTGACAACCTGCCGGCATATATGGTAAACGAGGTAAAGGTATATGAACGTGAGACTGATTTTGAGAAACTGACCGGGCAACAACTTGATGAACGTCCATTGGATATGGATGTGAGGCTCAAAAAAGAGTATTCCATAGGTTGTATAGCCAATGCAGAGGCTGCATACGGTACAGACAACAAGTATATTGGCAGGGTGTTTGCGTTACGTTTTACCGACTGTTCGCGCCTTGCCCTCTTTGGGAACGTTAACAATAACAACGATACCCGTCGCCCGGGACGACAAGGCGATTGGACACCGTCGAGCCAACCTACAGGTATACAGACAAGCCAAACAGCAGGAATTGAGTATCTCTATGAGAACCGTCGCAAGACATTCGAGTGGGTGAGCAATGCCGATTTCACACATACCTCCAATGATGTGGATATAAGAACCAACAGGACAAGTTTCCTCTCCACCGGTAATACCTATGCAAGGAATGAAAATATCAGCACTGGTAAGAATATGCAAATAAACACGAAGCACTCTTTCAAGAGCAATACAAACAATATATTGCAGAATGGAAACATTACATTCAATTTGCGGAATAGTGACAATGAAACCTCCTTGCGTGAGGCTTCATGTTTTAACAATCCTTTTGATGTAGTTACTGGAGCAGCTTTGCTTGACTGTGCATTCTCTGCAACAGATAATACATTGCGTCGCATTGTCATCAACCGTTGGAAGCAGACAATGATGAGTGAGAGCAATCATTGGAATATCTCTATACCTTATAATTTCAGGATGTCACCGTCGCGCAGTCGTGGAATATCCGACTACCTTACACTGTCCGCCTTGTTCAATGTTGATGAGACACGAAACAAAAGTTTTGACAGGTATTCGCTTGAATATCTTACAGAGGGTAGCAATGATTATCGTAACAGATATACCAATAGTCCAAACAAAGGATATGATTATGATTTATCCGCGAGGTATCTATATCCTATCATAAAGGACATGAATATCTCCCTTGAATACTCCTACAATCAGAGATACCGTTCACAGAATATGGCACTCTATCGCCTTGACGAACTTGAAAACTGGGGAGCAGACTGCGAGTATGCATTGGGTGAATTGCCCTCGGTTCTGCCGACACCGGATATCAACAGCGGAAATATGGATTCCTGGAACAAGATGCATATCGTTACACCTCGTTTCTTTTTTCGCATACGAAACGCCGAGGGAAAGAATGTCTTTGACTTTGATTTGAATGTACCTGTTGTTATGGAAAACGAGAGGCTGCGTTTTGAACGCCAGGATATCCTATTTGATGAACGCCGTAGCGCAGTACTCGTTTCACCGCGTTTGTCATTGCAGCCTGTGATATACCACAAGAACGGTGCTTTTACAAACATAAAGTTGAACTATGACTTTTCAATAATACAGCCCTCGATGCGACATCTTGTAGAGGTTGTCAGTGATGCCAATCCGTTGAATGTACAGATGGGTAATAAGACACTTGAGAATAGCAACCGCCATAATGTACGCCTCTCAATGAGTACCCGAAGCGGAAAGACAAGGCGACAACTTTATAACCTTGAGCTTAATTATACCGCCTCGAACAACGATGTCGGCATACAGCGTAGTTATAACCCCACGACAGGTGTTTACACCACGCGTCCTGTTAATATTAGCGGTAATTGGCTTGCAGGCGGTACATTCAACATCAATCGCATTTTCGGCAAGAATCAGAATTTTACATTCGACTCAAACAGCTCACTCAATTATCATAACAGCGTGGATGCAGCCGAGGTCACGACTGCAAATGACGATGCGTGGCAAAATGTGGTAGAAAGCACGGTCTATAACTTTAATGTAGGGGAGACATTGCGATTGAACTGGTCGCGTAACGGTTGGCATCTTGGTGCAAAGCTGCAAGGCAACTACACTCGTGCAACAAGTAGCAGAGAGAATTTCAATGTAATAAATGCAGTAAATCATTCATACAGCGCATCGGCAAGGATACCTCTTCCCTGGGAGTTTCATTTTGCAACCGACCTTACTTTATACTGCCGTGACGGTTATAACGATGAACAGCTGAATACTAATGAACTTGTGTGGAACGCACGCCTTGAACGCAGTATCCTGAACGGCAACCTTACCTTTATTCTTGACGGCTTTGACATACTTGGCAACCTATCCAATGTCCGCCACAGTATAAATGCACAGGGTATAACCGAAACATATTACAATGTTGTTCCTGCATACGGAATGCT
>JAFWXX010000024.1 GCA_017522915.1 Bacteroidaceae bacterium | reverse complement strand
TCGTATGCAGGGAAATAGAATGTATCGTCAGGGTAGAGCTGCATGATGCGCTCTATGGCAAGTATAAGGGTTGCCTTGCTCTTCTGGTTGTCGTGTGCTCCGTCGCGCAGGTGGCGTATGGGGCTTACTGTAAAAAGAAACTTGGTTCCTGCATTGCGTCTCTTGTAAAGCTCTATTATGCGTGAGAATGTTTCCGTTATGGTGTCAATGTCAAGCAGCTTGCGTGTAAACATGTTGCCCGGAAGCTTGTGACAGTTGCCGACAACGGTGTTGTCGCTGTTGCGGTAATACGCGTATGCAGTGCCGAAGGTGACAATTACGGTGCTGCATTCAAATGATGCGCCATGTGCAATGGATAGGCGGCTGTTTATGCTGTTGACAATCTCCTCCTTGCTTTCCCGTGAGAAATCGCTATGGTGCATGCAACTGTGCCACATGCCGTTGTGGAAGAATAGTTCCGGGGACGATTCCTTGAAAGGTTCTCCAGTTGCAACTCTTTTGAGGACTTCTGCAATTGACAACGGGTTGTATTGTACACCGAACGGGTTGAGCTCCAAACGGAATTTCCTTTCTTTCAGCTTGTTGCCGATGTTGGACGCAAAACAAGAACCCACAAGCATAATCTGTTCCCTGTGGCCAATGGCAAACTCGTTTGTAGGCAAACCTGCCGGTGTAGTGAATAGCATCTTCTCTATTTTTATTGCTTGGCAAATATAGTCACATTGCATTTATAATGCAAAAATAATCGATATCATTGGAATTTGTGCTATCTTCGCGGCAAATTGCGAAAGGGTAATAATGGTCTGCCAGGTGTGCAGCCGCGTGATGCAAGAGGTGCTTTTGTGGGCTGCAGTGCAATGACTGCGCATAGCCGCCTTCCTGTAAATGGCATTTTTTCACATATTTCTTTCCTTTATTGGGGAAAAAGGCCTATTTTCGCATTATCGGTAAAAGACTGTTTTGTTTGAAATGGATAATAAAGAGAAATATCCTCTGCTTGCATCGATAGATTCTCCAAAGGATTTGAGAGCGTTGTCCGAAAAGCAATTGCCTCAATTGTGCAAGGAACTCAGAGGTTTTATCATAGACTCATTGGCCAATAATCCCGGCCATTTCGCATCGAGCCTCGGCTCGGTAGAGCTTACGGTAGCTCTTCACTATGTATTTTCCACTCCCGACGACAAGCTTGTGTGGGATGTGGGGCATCAGGCATACGGCCACAAGATACTTACAGGCCGTCGCGACCGTTTCCACACAAACCGCAAGTTCGGTGGCCTGAAGCCTTTCCCATCTCCCGACGAGAGCGAATATGACTCCTTTGTTGCCGGTCATGCATCAAATTCGATATCTGCAGCATTGGGCCTGTCGGTGGCGGCAAAGCTCGAAGGACGCAATGAACATGTGGTTGCCATAATAGGCGACGGCTCTATGAGCGGCGGTCTCGCCTATGAGGGCCTGAATAACCTTTCGAGTACATCAAACAACCTTCTTGTGATACTCAACGACAATAACATGTCAATAGACAAGAGTGTAGGCGGCATGAGCCAGCTTCTCATATCCATGCACTCGTCAAAGTTCTACAACAAGGTCCGTTATGCCATTGCTAAGGGATTGAGGAAAATCGGTATCCTCAACGAAAGACGTGCGAATGCTGTTATACGGTTCAATAATGGACTCAAGGCTATGCTGTTCCGCAAGAACAACTTCTTTGAAGGCATGAATACCCGTTATTTCGGTCCTATAAACGGGCATGATGTACATGAACTTGTGCGCATGCTCAAGAGCATAAAGGATATGACCGGGCCACGTATGCTGCATATCCATACGACTAAAGGAAAAGGGTGGAAACCTGCCGAAAAGAATGCTACCGAGTGGCATCAGCCCGGTATCTTTGATGTCGAGACAGGAGAGAGAATCGTTGTAAACGGAGGGTCTCCGCGTTTTCAGGATGTGTTCGGCGAAACGCTGGTTGAGCTTGCCAAAGCCAATGAGAAGATTGTCGGCATAACTCCTGCAATGCCTACCGGATGTTCTATGAACAAGCTTATGGAGGCTTTTCCAGGAAGGTTCTTCGATGTGGGTATTGCCGAAGGGCATGCAGTGACATTCTCTGCCGGTTTGGCAAAGGGTGGTGCAATGCCGTTCTGCAACATATATTCGTCATTCATGCAGCGTGCATACGACAATTTTATACATGATGCTGCTTTGCAGCGTCTTGATATGGTACTATGCCTGGACAGAGCCGGCCTTGTAGGCGAGGATGGCCCGACTCATCACGGAGCCTACGATATGGCCTTCCTGCGTCCGATACCGAACATTACAATATCCTCTCCCTACGATGAGTGTGAGTTGCGTCGCTTGATGTACACGGCTTCGCAGCCGGGCAAAGGCACTTTCGTAATCCGTTATCCGCGCGGCAAGGGTTCTCTTGTAGATTGGCGGTGTGGACTCGAAGAGGTTAAGGTAGGTACAGGAAGAGTGATTGCTGAGGGAACAGATGTGGCATTCCTTACAATAGGTCCTATTGGCAAGGTTATGGAGAGCGTCGTTGCCGATGCTGCATCGGACGGAGTAAGCGTAGCACATTACGATATGCGTTTCCTGAAACCTCTTGATGAGGCTATCATGCATGAGGTCGGAAAGAAGTTCAAATATGTGGTGACTCTTGAGGATGGCTCTATAAAGGGTGGTCTGGGAAGTGCCGTGCTTGAATTCATGGCCGCTAACGGCTACTCGCCAAAGGTTGAGATAATGGGGCTTCCCGACATGTTTGTAGAGCATGGCACGCCTGCCGAGCTATACCGTACATGCGGTATCGACAAGGAAAGCGTATTGCGTACAATATTAAAATTCAAGGAGCTATGAGAATAGTCATTGCCGGTGCAGGAGCTGTAGGAACACACCTTGCAAAGATGCTTTCCGAGGAGAGTGAGAATGTCGTTCTGCTCGATGAGAGCGAGGAGAAGCTCGCAAAGATGGAGGCTCTTCTTGATTTGCAGGCAATTGTCGGCGACCCTACCAAGATATCGGCGCTTGAGAGTGCCGGTGTCGATGATGCCGACCTGTTTGTCGCCGTTACTCCCGATGAGAGCAGGAATATAACAGCGTGCATTCTGGCACATTATCTCGGTGCAAAGAAGACAATAGCCCGAATAGACAACTATGAATATCTGAAGCCAAAGAACAAGGCTTATTTCCAATCTTTGGGGGTCGATACATTGATTTATCCTGAGCAGCTTGCTGCCGAGGAGATTGCAACAAGTCTCAAGTATAGCTGGATGCGCCAGATGCTTGAGTTCGGTGATGGTGCTCTGGTCATGCTGGGTATAAAGATCAGGAGCAATGCCACAATACTGAATATTCCTCTCAAGGATCTTTCACGCGATATCCCTTACCACATAGTAGCGATACAGCGAGGTGACGAGACAATCATACCGCGAGGAAACGATGTCATACAGGTAGATGACCTTGTATGTTTCATGACAACTCACGACCAGATTCCGTACATCCGCAGCATCACTGGCAAGGAGGATTTTACCGAAATCCGCAGTATTATAATAATGGGAGGAAGCCGAATTGCAGTACGTACGACATGGCTTATCCCCGACAATATAAGCATAAAGATTATCGAGAGCGACATTGCACGTTGCCATAAACTGCTTGAATTGGTCGATGACAGGGTGATGATAATTAACGGCGATGCCCGTGATCCGGAACTTCTGCGCAGTGAAGGTATCGGCAATACCGATGCTTTCATCTCTCTCAGCGATAACTCCGAGTCGAATATTCTTGCATGTCTTGCCGCCAAACGTGCAGGTGTGTATCGTACTGTTTCTGAAGTCGAGAATATCGACTACATATCAATGGCCGAGAGCATGGATATCGGTTCTGTCATAAACAAGAAGAAACTTGCTGCCAGTACAATCTTCCAGATGATGCTCAAGACCGATGTGCTCAGCGTGAAGTGCCTTACATTCATCAAGGCTGTAGTTGCCGAGTTCCCCGTGAACGAGGGTACATACATAACAAAGAGACCTGTAAAGGATTTGGGCCTGCCCAATGGCGCGAATATAGGCGGGCTTATAAGGAACGGAGAAGGTCTGCATGTTTCCGGAAATACAATGATTCAGCCCGGAGACCATGTGGTAATATTCTGCCGTGAGCATATCCTCAAGAAACTGGAAAAATTCTTTAAGTGATGTTCCATCCCAAAATAGTATTCCGAATCATTGGCTTGCTGCTTTTCATAGAGGCTCTGTTTCTTCTTGGCAGCGTAGCGGTATCATTGTACTACAATGAGGATACGGTGCGTCCTCTTATGCTGTCTGTCGGGGCTATGGTCGGTGCCGGAACACTTCTTACATATATCTGTTACGGCACAGAGCGTAATATATCCCGCAAGGACGGCTATATTGTTGTTACTCTCTGTTGGGTAATATTTTCGCTTTTCGGTACGCTACCGTACATGCTCACCGGTTATATCCCCGATTTTACCGATGCATTCTTTGAGACGATGTCGGGCTTCTCCACAACAGGAGCTACGATACTTCAGGATATAGAGGCTTTGCCCAGGTCGTTGCTTTTCTGGCGAATGATGACACACTGGGTCGGCGGATTGGGTATCGTGTTCTTTACTGTGGCTGTCTTCCCGATATTCGGGCTAAGTGATATAAATCTTTTTGCGGCCGAATCGGGGCCTATGCGTGCTAAACTTCATCCGAGGATATCGGTCACTGCACGTTGGATTCTTACAATATATGTAGGGCTTACGGTGATTGGTGCCGTGGCAATGTCCTTTGCCGGAATGGGCTGGTTCGATGCTGTCTGCCACTCCATGTCAACCATTGCGACAGGCGGTTTCTCGACCAGGCAGGACAGTATTGCAGCATTCAATTCACCTACCATTGAATATGTAACTGCTCTGTTCATGTTCCTTGGCGGAACAAACCTCTCATTGCTCTATCTCTTCCTGTTCAAGGCACGTCCGCGCGAGCTCATGAAGGATGTGGAATTCCGTACGTATGCTGCGATTGTCATCATCTTCTCGACAATGATAGCAGTGGGGCTCTATAGTACAACTCCTATGAATCTGGAGGATTCTGTGCGTACTTCTGTTTTCCAGGTAATCTCGTTGCAGACAACTACCGGCTTTGCATCGGTTGACTACACCCTGTGGGTTCCGTTGCTGTGGCTTATGCTGTGTGCCCTGATGTTCTTTGGAGCGTGCTCCGGTTCAACATCCGGAGCGATGAAGTGCTTGCGAATATCAATCCTTTTCAGGGTGATGATAAATGAGTTCAAGAGAATTGTGCATCCGAATGCCGTGATTCCTGTACGCATGGGCAGGAAGATTGTTCCCTCATCCGTGCAGTCGGCTATATTGGCATATACTGTAATATACATCTTTATACTTATAGTGGGACTTTTCGTGAATATGGGCTTCGGCCTTGATTTTCTCGACGGATTCAGCCTGTCGGTATCTTCTGTAGGCAACGTAGGTCCTGCATTGGGCCATTACGGCCCAATGGATTCCCTGGCTACGCTGCCCGATGTACTTAAGTGGTTCAGTGCCTTCCAGATGCTTGTCGGCCGTCTTGAATTCTTTGCGGTGCTGCTGCTCTTTACCCCAATATTCTGGAAGAGAAGATAATTCTGTTTACAGCTTGCCTTCTATTGAAAGAAGCAGTTCCTCTATGTCTTTTCTTATGCGCTGGTAAGGCGATGACTCCCTGTAATTGGTGTTCTTCGTGAGCATCAATGCAACATCGCATTGTCCGTGCCGGTACGATGCAAGTTCGTTGTTGTACTGCTGACGGTGGTATGCCAGGCGTTTTATCTCCTCCTCGCGCTTGTTGCGAAGGTGACGGCATACGGGAGCAAGAATGCGTAGCACTACACTGTTCATGATGTGATGCCCCTGTATATATAAATATGTCTCTTCCGGGTTTACACCCAATGCGACAAGTTCCTGCTTCAGTTTATTCTGTTCCTCGACAAGGTTCGGGAACCTTTTTTCGAGAAGTGCGATGTTGTGCTCTACACGATGGCTCAGCTGTTGCAGCGAATATGCCGGGTTGCCTATGCTGAACGATGTAAGCCTGACAATCTCGCAGAATTTGAGCATGCTCATGCTTCGTGTGTCCTGTTTGCGGTATAGCAGTATGTTCCATGCGAAGAGAGGAAAGCATATCCGGGAGTAGAGCTTCATGAAAGCATTGAAGTCTATTACCTCCTTGTCGTTAAGGGTGCTTAGCACACAAACCTGCTTAAGGCTGTCGGAGTAGCATCTGAAGTTGTCAATAGCGTATGCGTATGTATGCAGTATGTATCTGTTCCCTATTATCTGACGCGATGTGCTTGTCGTTCCTTGCAGGAGGTAGTCGTAGTCGCTGTCAACGCATGCAATCATGTTCTTTCCGTATGCGTTGCCCAGCATGTTCATCATGGCTCGCTTCTTGCCCTTTGTAAGGTTCGTGCGTGCAGGGAGCATAACTTCGAAATGGTATTTGTCGTTCTCGAACTCGTCGAAAACGGAACGCCAGAACGATATGTCATCATAGCTCTCGACGTATGCGATGATGCGATGTCTTGCTTTCTTCGGGCGCAAAGAGTTTGCAGCCTCTATGAATGCGGAATTGAGGTATTCGGTCAGCTTTTTCATACCGTGCCTCCTGCTTTACTTTATGATGTCGCCTATCTCTGTGACAGCATCCATCCATCCGTCCATGACAATGGCAGGGGAGTGGGTGCATAGTATTATCTGTGTGTTGGGGTTGAGGGTTCGCACCAGAGTTATGAGTTTCTGCTGCCACTCTATGTGCAGCGAAATCTCCGGTTCGTCCATAAGCATTACCCCCGGTCGGTTCTCCTGCACAAGTGCTGTCAGAAGTATCACAAGTATCTGCTTCTCGCCCGAAGACAGCATGTAGGGCTGTATGGTTTCCCCGTACTGGTTGAAAAGAATCTCGTTGCTCTCGCGTGCAATGCTCTTTGCGGTAGGTGCGAACAATTCGTCTATTAGGTCCTGGAACTGTTTCTTCGGCTTGCTCAGTTCTGCAGCAAGCCGTTGGTCATCCGGATTGTTCGATGTCAGCAATTTTATTATGCGGTTGCCGATGTTTACCTGGTAGTTCAGGTAGCGACGTTGCAGGTTGTACAGCTGCCAGTCGAGTTCGGTGCGTATGTCGGCTCCCGAAACCTTTTCGAGCATCTCGCTGCTCATTATCGGGCGGTCGATGCTGCTTATCACGTCGAAACAGATGCTTGTTGCATCCTCCGGATAGAAGCTTATGTGTACTCCGTCCTGCGGGTTGCTTGTAAGGCGTCCCTCCTTCATTACCCTCAGGTGGCTTGCCGAACGGTTTATGATGGTGCTCTTGCCTACACCGTTGCTTCCGCTTAGAATATTTACATCGGGACGCAGTTCCCAATAGACGTGTCTCCTGTTGCTCCAAAGCGAGTCAATCTCAATGCTTTTGATGTATTGCGCCATCTTTTCCATATCCGTATAGTCCAATAGTTAAACCGTCTGATGCAAGGAGTCTCCCGGCATAGTGAACCGGCTTTTGCAAGTGCCGGCCTACGCAAATATATGATAAAGTTTTTATAAAAAGGAAACAGAGCTGCGTTTTTGGTATAAATGATACCGTAAATGTCCATATTCGGGCTTTATGTTTAAAATAAGTGAAATTTGTCACTATTCCCTTTGTGTGATGCAAAATGTTCTTATCTTCGCAATGGTAACCGTATGCCGGTAATGCGGTATAAAGATAACAGTCATGCTACGTATCTATTGCAGAAATAATGGAGAAACAAAGGAGTTCCCCAAAGGGGTGACTCTAAGGGAGATTTATGACGGTTTTGCACTGGAAATGCCTTATGGCGTTTTGGCTGCAAGAGTGAACAATGTAACAGAAGGACTTGCCTTGCGCATCTACCGTCACAAGGATGTCGAGTTTATCGATATCACCTCGAATGACGGAATGCGCATGTATGTGCGCTCCCTCACGTTCATATTCATGAAAGCCATGAACGAGATGTTTCCCGGTGAGACGGTCCGTTTCGAGAATGCGATATCAAAAGGTTATTACTGCCGGATGGACCAACCGGTTACTGAAGAGCAGGTCGATGCAGTGCGTGTCCGTATGAAGGAGATTATAGCGGGCGACATTCCTTTCAATCGCGTTGAGTGCCACACGCAGGATGCTATAGAGATATTCGAAAGAATGGGACGCATAGACAAGGTCCGTCTGCTTGAGACCTATGGTCGTCTATATACCAGCTATTATGAGCTCGACGGCTATGTCGATAGTTATTATAACGGCCTTGTACCAAGTACCGGGTATATAGGACTCTTCGATATCGAAAAATTCGCCGATGGTGTTCTGTTGCGAGTGCCGAACAAGGAACGTCCTACAGAACTTGAGGACAAGATTCCGCAGGATAAGCTTCAGGAACTGTTTGAAGAGCGTCTGCAATGGCATCAGAAGATGGGCGTTGAAACAATTGGCGATTTTAACAAGGGGGTTCATGCCGGGTATGGCGTTGACCTGGTAAATGTTTCCGAAGCATTGCAGGAACGCCGTTTGTCACAGATAGCCGATATGGTGCACGAACGTGGTGCGCGCGTAGTGCTTATTGCAGGCCCGTCGTCATCGGGGAAGACTACATTCAGCAAGCGTCTGAGCGTGCAGCTCCTTGCATGCGGCCTCAAGCCTTATGCCATTTCACTTGACGACTACTTTGTGAACCGGACAGAGACTCCGCGAAAACCCGACGGTGACTACGATTTTGAGTCCATACACTCGATAGACCTTCCCTATTTCAACGATTCCCTGACAAGGATTCTTGCCGGCGAAGAGGTTGAGTTGCCCTACTATAACTTTGTCAAGGGCGAACGGGAATACAAGGGCAATACTCTGAAGCTTGCGCCGCAGATGGTGCTTGTCATTGAAGGAACGCATGCGCTTAATCCGATGTTGACAGCGCAGGTCGATGACAAGGAGAAGTTCCGCATATATGTTTCGGCACTTACATCTATAAAGCTTGATTACCACAACTATATTTCGACATCGGACAGCCGGTTGCTGCGCCGTATGCTGCGCGATTCAAAGTATCGCGGTTACTCGGCTATAGAGACAATAAGCCGTTGGCCCGATGTCCGCAAGGGTGAGGAGGAATGGATTTTCCCGTATCAGGAGAACGCCGATGTCATGTTCAACTCATCGCTGTTCTATGAACTTGCAGTCTTCAAGTCACAGGCCGAACAGCTGCTGCGCACGGTGCCGGAGAATATAAAGGAGTATTCCGAGGCACAGAGGCTTTTGCACTTCCTCGATTATATTGTACCTTTGCAGGACGATGAACTGCCTCCTACTTCGGTTGTACGTGAATTCCTCGGCGGAAGCAGTTTCAAATATTGATTGGCTTTAATGGGAAAGCATACTACATATACACAGACACAGGAACAGGCACTTACTCAGACCCTCTCGCCTCAACAGTTGCTTGCAGTGCAGCTTTTAGAGCTTACGACGGTTGAGATAGAGGACCGTGTGCGAAGCGAGATTATGGATAATCCCGCTCTGGAACCATTGGAACATGATGAAGATGCCGATAGCGGAAAAAGCGGTGAGGAGTTGCTGGAGGCTCTCTCTATGGACAGAGACGATGACTACAGCGGAAACGAGGAGATCCAGCCTGTTTCTGGCAGCAGCTATTGGAATGACATTCCGATAGGCGATACGCTCTCGTTCGGAGATACTCTGATGGAACAGCTTGGAGAGTGTGCTCTTACTCCGGTCGAAAGGACTGTCGGGGAGTATATAATAGGCTCGCTTGACGAAGACGGCCTTCTTCGCAAGTCCTTGCAGGAGATAGAGGATGAACTGCTTGTATATAATGGAGTGGATGCCGGCGAGGATATAATCCTTTCTGTTCTTTCAAAGATACAATCCTTTGAACCGGCTGGCATTGCCGCCCGTGACTTGCAGGAGTGCCTTCTTTTGCAGTTGGCCCGTATGGATTCGGACAAGGATGTCGCGCTTAGCAAGGAGATTGTTTCCAATCATTACGACGATTTTGCAGGAAAGCGTTGGGATCAGATAGCCGACAAGATAGGCATTGGGAAAGAAGAGTGCCGTGAGGCGATAGCCGATATCATACGCCTTAATCCGCGTCCTGGTGCTTCTCTTTCGGAGAATGTAGGCTTCAGCCGCCAGCAGATAGTGCCAGACTTCCTGCTCGATGTGAATGATGATGCAGTGTCTGTTTCATTGAACAATGCCCATGTACCTTCCTTGAAGGTCAGTGACAGCTATATGCAGATGCTTGAAGAGCATGCATCCGGCAACAACGGCGAACAGAAGGCTGCCGCGCTTTTCCTTAAGCAGAAGATAGAATCGGCAAAAGGCTTTATAACAGCAGTGCAGCAACGTGAGCAGACAATGCTGTCTGCAATGCGTGCCATAGCGTCGAGGCAGAAGGAGTTCTTCCTCAGTGGAGGCGATGAAGCCTTTCTTAAGCCGATGATACTTGAAGACATTGCAAAAATGACAGGCTACGATATATCAACTATATCACGTGTCAGCAACAGCAAATACCTCCAGGCTCCATGGGGGATATATCAGCTCAAGTACTTCTTCAGTGACGGTGTGGTGAAGGATGACGGCTCGGAGCAGTCGGTGTATGAGCTCTTCCGTATTCTGCGCGAGCTTGTCGATAACGAGGACAAGGCCACTCCATTGACCGACCAGTCATTGCAGGAAGAGCTTGCGTCTATGGGGTACAGCATAGCACGGCGTACAGTTGCCAAATACCGCGAACAGCTTGGCATTCCTGTCGCAAGGTTGCGTAAGGAATAACAGAAAAAATAGAAAAGATGAAACATTGCTTTGTAACGATTCTTTTTCTGGCTGCAGCCATGATGCGTCTTGTGGCCCAGGAAACATATCCGGCCCTTCTTGAATGCGAGATGCAGAGCAAGGTGCTGGGGTGTGCAAAGAAATACTGCATATATCTTCCGGCAGGTTATGGAGAGAAGGAAAAAGAGTTCCCGGTGCTGTATCTTCTGCATGGACTTACCGACACCCACACTGCATGGCGCGACAAGGGAAATGTGGCAAATATTGCTGCGGAGATATTTTCTGCAGGCAAGGCTGTTGAGATGATTATTGTAATGCCCGATGCCGGAACTTCGTTTGACGGCTATTTCAATGCGCCCGGCTGGCAATATGAGGATTTCTTCTTTCAGGAATTTGTTCCGCATATAGAAGAAAAGTACCGTATAATAGGCGACAGACAACATCGTGCCATTGCCGGTCTCTCTATGGGTGGCGGCGGCACAACCGGATATGCTATGCGTCATAGCGGCATGTTCTCCAGTGCATATGCCATGAGTGCCCTTATGGGAATGGTGGAGAACAGCTGGATTAGCCATGACCCGAATAGCCGTAGAGTGGCATTCATGCGCAGTGTCATAGACAATAACAATATAGAATTCGTGAAGAGTGCTACGGAGCAGCAGTGCAGGGATATTGCAACCGTGCGTTGGTTCATTGATGTCGGTGATGACGATTTTCTTTTCGACAACAATATGGATTTTATAAAGGAGATGCGCAAGAAACGTATTCCTTACCAGTTGCGTGTACGTGACGGCGGACATACATGGCAATATTGGCAGGAGGCTTTGAGAATGGCACTTCCGTTCGTTTCCGAGGGTTTCGGAACAAAGCAGTGAACAGCTCTTCTTAAAAATTATATATTCTTTGCCTTTTTGCAAAAATAACAGTAAATTTGCGGTAATAGGTCAAATTAGGGGTAGTGTGCCGTCATACGGTGTCTGCCTGTAAAGAATAGATATATGTCAAAACCGCAAGTAACACTCGAAGAGGTTAAGGAAGATATTCGCTATCTTCGTCTGCTGGCACGTGATTTTCCTACAGTGCCGAGCGTGACAACCGAGATAATCAACCTTGAGGCAATTTTGCATCTGCCTAAGCCTACAGAGCACTTTCTGGCCGACCTTCATGGCGAGCATGAGGCGTTCCAGCATATCCTGCGCAACGCATCGGGTAACATTAAACGAAAAGTCAATGAGCTGTTCGGTGATACGATAACCGAAGAAGAGAAGAAGGACCTCTGTACTCTTATCTACTATCCCGAGGAGAAACTTAAACTGGTGCGTCAGTCGCAGCAGAATCTCGAAGAGTACTATGTGAGTTCGCTGAACCGTCTTATAGTAGTATGCAGGAATGTATCGTCGAAATATACGCGTTCCAAGGTGCGTAAGAGCCTTCCCGAAGAGTATGCCTATATTATCGAGGAACTTATGCACGAAGCCAACGACTTCCAGAACAAGCAGGCATACTTCAGCGTAATCATTCAGACAATCATCGGAACAGGGCGTGCCGGGCACTTCATAACAGCACTGTGCTATCTCATACAGCGTCTGGTTATCGACCGTCTGCATATTCTGGGCGACATATTCGACCGTGGACCCGGCGCACATCATATAATGGATGCACTCTGCGAGTACCATCATCTTGATATAACATGGGGAAACCACGATGTTCTGTGGATGGGCGCGGCTGCTGGCTGCAGTTGTTGTATCGCAAGCGTGCTGCGTCTCTCGCTCCGCGATGCCAATATGACCACTCTCGAAGACGGCTACGCAATAAATATGGTTCCTCTTGCAACCTTTGCCATGGAGCAGTATGCCGATGATCCATGTGAGATTTACCAGCCTCGAGTCGATGAGGAACGCACGAATTTCAACGAGAAGGATGTGCGCCTGATAGCACAGATGCACAAGGCTATATCCGTCATAGAATTCAAACTGTCGGGCCAGATTGCAATGGATCATCCAGAATGGGGAATGAAGGACCGTTGTCTCATGGAGTTCATAGACAAGGAGCGTGGCATTATAACCATTGAGGGCAAGGAGTATGAGATGAAGGACAAGCTATGGCCTACGCTCGACCCGAACAATCCTTATGCCCTTACTCCTGAAGAACAGGATGTCATAGACCGCCTGCGTCACTCGTTCATGCGTAGCGAGCGTTTGCAGAATCATGTCAACTGTTTGCTTATGCGTGGCGGAATGTATGTCATATACAACTCGAACCTGATGTTCCATGCCGCAGTGCCCATTAACGAGGACGGCTCGATGCGTGAGGTCGTGTTCGACGGTGTACCGGTGAAAGGAAAGGAACTGCTCAAGAAGGTCGAGCGCATGGCGCGTACTGCATTTGACAATGATGTCGCTCCGGAGGTGCGCAACAGATATGCCGATTTCTTCTGGTACCTATGGTGCGGTCCGGAATCACCCCTCTTCGGAAAGGCGAGAATGGCTACGTTCGAGCGTTACCTTCTCGATGACAAGGAGGTACAGAAGGAGCCAAAGGGGTGGTACTATATCCTGCGCGATAACCCCGATGTGTGCGACCGCATACTCGATGAGTTCGGTGTCAAGGGCAATCACCGCCATATAATCAACGGCCACGTCCCTGTGCGTGTGTTCAAGGGAGAGACCCCGATAAAGGCCGGAGGCCGTCTTATGGTAATCGACGGAGGTTTCTCCAAGATATACCATAACAGGACCGGTATAGCCGGATATACACTCGTATATCATAGCCGCGGTTTTGAACTGGTGCAGCTTACACCGTTTACCTCAACCGAGGAGGCTGTCCTGAACGGTACGGACATTCACGGTACTATAAATATCGTCGAAATGGTAGGGGAGCGTGAGAAGGTGCGTGATACCGATATAGGCCGTGGCATAATGGTCAAGATTGCCGACCTTGAACGTCTTCTTTATGCCTACCGCAAAGGCGTGATAAAGGAGAGACCTTGATATTCCCGAATATTAACATCTTAGAAAATCAGAACAATGAAAGCAATAGTAAGCGTTATAATGGGAAGCACATCCGACCTTCCCGTGATGAAGAAAGCAACGGATTTCCTTAACGAGATGAAGGTGCCGTTCGAGGTAAATGCTCTGTCGGCTCATCGTACCCCGGAGGCGGTCGAGGCCTTTTCAAAGGGAGCAAAGGAACGTGGCGTAAAAATCATTATAGCAGCAGCAGGCATGGCGGCTCACCTTCCGGGTGTTATCGCCGCAAGCACCACGTTGCCGGTGATAGGTGTGCCTATCAACAGCACCCTTGACGGAATGGATGCTCTATTGGCAATTGTACAGATGCCGCCGGGTATTCCGGTTGCTACTGTGGGTGTGAACGCATCGCTCAATGCGGCAATACTTGCTGTGGAGATGCTTTCGCTTGCCGATGCAGAGCTGGCAGAGCGTTTGGCCGCATACAAGGAGAATCTCAAGAAGAAGATAGAGAAGGCCAATGAAGACCTTAAAGAACTGCAGTATGAGTACAAGACAAACTGATATTAATCTCTTCAACTACTCCCGACGTAAGAGTGTCGAGGTTAAGGTTGGCGGTGTAGCAATAGGTTATGGCAATCCGGTGCGGGTTCAGTCCATGACAAATACCAGCACTATGGATACCGACGGCAGTGTAGAGCAGGTGCTGCGCATTGTCGGGAAAGGCGGAGAATTGGTGCGCCTTACTACTCAGGGTAACCGCGAAGCGGTGAACATGGGCAGCATAAAGGAGCAGCTCAAGGCTCGTGGCTGCAATGTCCCTCTTGTTGCCGATGTGCACTTCAATGCATCTGTTGCCGACACGGCAGCGAGGTATGCCGATAAAGTACGCGTCAATCCTGGCAACTATGTCGATGCAGCGCGTACATTCAAGCAGATAGACTATACCGATGCTGAGTATGCCGACGAACTGAAACGTCTCCGTGAGCGTTTTGTCGCTTTTCTCGATATATGCAAGGCCGAGGGAAAGGCTGTGCGTGTAGGTGTGAACCACGGCTCTCTCAGCGACCGTATAATGAGCCGTTACGGCGATACACCGTCGGGTGTTGTCGAGTCATGTATGGAATTCCTGCGTATATGCCGTGATGAGCAGTTCAACGATGTTGTTGTATCAATAAAGACCAGCAACACCTCAATGATGGTAACGACGGTGCGCCGTCTTGTGCGTGTAATGGCCGAGGAGGGGATATCCTATCCGTTGCATCTTGGCGTAACCGAAGCCGGCGATGCCGAGGACGGCCGTATAAAGAGTGCTGTCGGTATCGGTGCATTGCTTGCCGACGGTATTGGCGATACGCTCCGCGTGTCACTTGCCGAGGCTCCCGAAAACGAGATACCGGTAGCAAAAGAACTGGCTGGCTATGTTGCGTTGCGTGAAGGGCAACCATTGATAGATGCAGCCGTTGCTCCATGCTTCGATTATGAGGAACCTCAACGCAGAGCAACTTTAGCGGTGGGAATTGTCGGTGGCAAGAATCTCCCTGTCGTTGTCGGCGGTGCTGTGACTGATGCCGATATTGCACCGGATTTTATCGCGGGTGAACTGGAGGTGCTTTCATTGGATAATGCTTCCGACGGTGCTTTTGTGGCTGTTGCATACAGTGACCTCACTCCCGATAACATTGCCAGAATAAAATCGCTCAAGGATATTGTATTGGTAGCATCATCCAGGCATGTCAATGCTGTGGGCGAGTTGCGCGCAGTTGTGCATAGGCTTATGATTGAGGATATCCAGGCTCCTGTAATCGTGCGCCGGGCATATAACGAGGAGAGCATAGAAACTCTTCGCATAAAGGCTGCTGCCGATTTGGGAGTATTGCTCATAGACGGTCTTGTTGACGGTCTGTGGCTTGAGAATCCTTCGGGTACTGCTGCCGAACTGAACTCAATAATGTTCGGTATTCTTCAGGCGACACGTGCCCGCATAAGCAAGACAGAATATATCGCATGTCCGGGCTGTGGCCGTACCATGTACGACCTTCAGGGTACACTGGCGCGCATCAAGGCTGCTACTGCTCATCTCAAGGGGCTCAAGATTGGTGTCATGGGATGCATCGTGAACGGTCCGGGTGAAATGGCCGATGCCGATTACGGCTACGTCGGTGCTGCCAGAGGCAAGGTTTCGCTTTACCGCAAGAAAGAGTGTGTAGAGAAGAACATCCCGGAGGATGAGGCTATCGAACGTCTTCTGGAACTGATAGAGAACGACAAGAGAACCCCTTGACAGGATTTGCATTTGAGGATGGCTCAAAAGTCCTTTCTATATGGTATCACACCCCCGTCAGAACAGTTCTGACGGGGGTGTTCGCTTTGTGTATATTGTGGTCGCCCTCATTATTTATAGTCTTTCAGCAGTCTCTGCAACTGTTGCCTGGTGAAGAATATCCTGCTTTTTACAGTGCCCAGCGGCAATCCAAGCCTTTCGGCAATCTCCCGATACTTGAATCCAGATATGTGCATCAGGAACGGTATTCGGTATTCGCGCGGCAGGCTATGTACGACACGGTATATCTCCTTGCTGTCGTAGTTGTTCTCTGTGGTGTAGTTCTCCAGCTCGTGCGGCTGGTTTATGTGGAAAAGGTTGTCTGTATGGTCAACGAAGGTCTGGTCGCGTATCTCCTTCCGGTAGTTGTTGATGAAGATGTTGCGCATTATGGTATATACCCACCCTTTGAAGTTCGTGTCGGGTGTATATTTGTCCATGTTGGCAAGTGCCTTCAAGGACGTCTCCTGCAATAAATCATTCGCCTCTTCCTTGTCTGCTGTCAGCTTGTAGGCGAAGCGTTGCAGCTCCGACTGTACTTCAAGCAGGTCTCTCCTAAACTTTGCAGTATCCACTTTGTTGTCTTTTTGTAGTTCCGGCCCATTGCTTCAGGGCATGAATATATAACAAGAATGAATGCTGTTTTGTTTGCTTTCGTTGCTAATATTTGACGCATCAGATATTTGCAATGCGCATGATGTCGGCAAATACTCCTGCGGCTGTTACACCTGCACCTGCACCGTATCCCTGTATAAGCATAGGATACTCCTTGTATCTCTCGGTTGTGAGGAGTATGATATTGTTGCTGCCTTCAAGGTGGTAGAACGGGTGACGTTCGTTTACCTTGCATAGCGAAACGCTTCCCTTTCCGTTCTCGTACTTGGCAATGAAACGCCAATGTTTCTTCTCTGCAACAAGTTCTCTGCGCTCCTTCTCGAACTGTTCGTCGAGCTGTGGAAGCTTTGCCCAGAAGTTCTCAAGCGTTCCTTCGAATAGTTCCTGCGGAATGAATAGGTTGGCCTCTACATCGTTCTGCTCAATGGCATGTCCGGCCTCTCGTGCAAGGATTACAAGCTTTCTTATGACATCCTTGCCGCAAAGGTCTATGCGCGGGTCGGGCTCGCTGTAGCCCTTCTCTTGTGCAAGACGTACTGCCTCGCTCAAAGGTATGTCGCTGCTCAGCACGTTGAATATGAAGTTCAGTGTACCGCTCAATACGGCCTCAATCTTCAGAATCTTGTCGCCGCTGTTGATGAGGTCGTTTATTGTGTTGATGATAGGAAGTCCTGCTCCTACATTTGTCTCGAACAGATATTTTATATTGCGCTGGCGTGCAATCTGCTTGAGGTTGCAGTATGTAGCGTAGTCGCCCGATGCCGCTATCTTGTTGGCAGCGACAACGCTTACGTTGCGTGAGAGCAGATCACCGTATATCGATGCCACTTCTCCGTTGGCAGTGCAATCGACGAACACCGAATTGAAGATGTTCATGTTTATTATCTCGTCGCGCAGGTTCATGATGTTGCTCTCCTTGCTCTCCATAAGGGCAGCACGGTAGTTGTTGAGGTCGAGCCCCTCGCGGTCGAATATTGCATGGCGGCTGTTTGCTATGCCCACAATGTTCAGCTTCAGTGAGTGCTCCTTCTTCAGCTTCTCCTGTTGGGATGCTATCTGCTCTATGAGGCTGCTGCCTACAGTTCCTATACCGCAGATGAAGAGGTTCAGAACCTTGTATTCCGAAAGGAAGAACGAGTCGTGGATTACGTTAAGCGTCTTGCGCAGCAATCCCGATTCAATCACGAACGATATGTTTGTCTCCTGGCCGCCCTGAGCGCATGCAATGACGTTTATTCCGTTGCGTCCGAGTGTCTGGAACAACTTGCCGATGATGCCGGCATTGTGACGCATGTTCTCTCCCACAATGGCAACGGTAGAGAGGTCGCCGGTAGCTCTCACATTCTCCATGAGGCCCATTGAAATCTCCTTCTCGAACTCCTTGTTCAGGACCTCGCATGCTTTTGCCGAGTCGGCATGGCGCAATCCGAGCGATGTACTGTTCTCTGATGAAGCCTGGGCAACGAGGAACACGCTGATGTCGGCATTTGCAAGTGCACGGAATATGCGGTGGTTCACACCTACCACACCCACCATGCCAAGTCCCTGCACGGTAAGCAGGTCGGTGTCGTTGATGCTTGATATTCCCTTGATCAAGCGTCCTTCGTCTTCGCTCTGTGCATCAATTACAGTACCTTCGCCTTCGGGGTTGAAAGTGTTCTTTATCCTTATAGGTATATTTGCCTTGAATACGGGGTAGATGGTTGGGGGATATACAACCTTTGCACCGAAGTTGCATAACTCTGTAGCCTCTACATAGCTCAAGTGCCTTATCGTATATGCATTGTTTATTACACGCGGGTCAGCAGTCATGAAGCCGTCAACATCGGTCCATATCTCCAGGCACTCTGCATTGAGTGTTGCTGCCAGTATGGCAGCTGTATAGTCGCTTCCTCCTCGTCCAAGATTGGTTATCTCCTCGCTCTCCTTGTCCTGGGCAATGAAGCCGGGTACTACAATTATCCTCTCCTTGCTGTTGTCGAAGAAGTTGTGTATCAGCCTGTCGGTCTCTTCGCTTGCAAGGATATGCTTGCTGTGCTTTACCTCTGTCTTTATGAATTGGCGTGAATTGTAGCGTACGGCACCGTCGATGAGCGCGGTAACGATGCGGCTCGATATCCTCTCGCCGTAGCTTACTATGGTCGCTTCGCTCTTAGGGGTGATGTTGTTGATGAGGGCAAGACCCTGATAGATGTTGTCCAGTTCGTTAAGCAGCTTGTCAACATCCTGCAGCAATGCAATGCGTTTCTCCTTATCGGGGATAATGCCTTCTATCAGTTCATGGTGGCGTGCCACTATCTGCCTGAACTCTTCGTTGAAGGCCGGGTCGCCGTTTACGGCCAGCTGCGAGGTTTTTATCAGCTTGTCGGTTATGCCGCCGAGTGCCGATACTACGACAATCACGTTTTCCTTCTCTGCCGCAGTCTCAACAATGCTCTTGAGATTTAATATGCTGTTGACGGAACCAACAGATGTTCCGCCGAATTTCATCACTTTCATCAGTTCTTGCTTGAATTGTTTATTCGGTTAGAATCTGCAAATTTATCAAAATAACGTTAACCGGCAATGGACTTTGCGTATTTTGGGGAGCCGTTTTAGAATTATTTAGAGATTGCATGATACCGGCCTGTTGCGTCAGATGTCCGGAATTTCCACAAGGCTCATATCGATTGGTATGTTGTGTGCCCTGGCACGGTTATGTGCCGGTATGTAGTGCCTTGCAATCTCATAATTAAGCTTGCTTATAAAGCATCTCCTTATCTTCGACAGATTTCTGTGCAGCAGGTTGTCCATCGGGTCGGTCATTCCTTTGAACACTCTTTCGATTACGCTCCGGTTCTTGCGCCCCGAAATAGTGCTGTAGATATTCTTCAACTCTGTTTCATATTCCTGTATGTCCTTAAGGAAAATTCCTTCAGGGTGGTTTAGGAAGAGTATGTACAGAGCCTTAGGCAACGGCTCAAGCTTGATTGTTATCTGAGGGTACATAGGCAGCGACATGTTGAAGCGGCTGTCGAAATGAATCGGGCTTATTATATCGCTGTGACCCTTGTACATGCTGTCGGCAAGCAGGTCGTCGCAAAGGAATTCCCTATTGTCCCATTCTTCGGCATAAGGTCCTGCTTCCTCTTCGGTATCGGGCATTCTGTATCGTATCCCGCTTAAGGAGAAATTGCTTTCAAAGCACTCTTTCTTTATTACGGAGCATACAGCCTCGTCAAGAAAACGGAACAGCAACTCCTTGTAGTCGCATTTCTCCCCGTCGAATCCATCTTCGCACAGAATATCGGCAATGCAATTCCCGTCTTTGTCAATGCTTGTGCCAACAATGAAATAGAGCTTGCTGCATAGGTTCTTTCTACTGCTCCTTCTGAACTCCGCAGTACGTGCATCCAACTCCTCTTTTGTCAGCGTAGGGTATTGGCGTAACAGGAGGTTCTTTATCGAACGTCTTCCGAACAGAGCTGTCGAGGTTGTCTCAAAGGCATTGAGACGTACCCCACGCTGTGACATGTAGGATCTGATATATCCTATGTGGCCATGCATGTAGCGGTTTATATTCCTGCTCTTTTTGCCTTCGACAAAGTATAGTGAGACAGCGGTGCCTTCGTAGGCATTCGATATTTCGCGGTATCTTCTCATAAATCACAAGCGAAAATATGAAAATATGTTGGATTATAAAAGCGGATATTGCTTATCTTTGCCATATAATACTTTTATACTTGCCTTATGGAAAGAAAAAGACATACATTCAAGGAATGGTTCCTTGCAACCCGTCCTTGGTCATTCCCGGCATCCTCAATGCCTGTTGCCGTTACGTTGGCATTCCTGTACTGGAGAGGCTTCGAGGTCAACTGGCCGGTCGGTCTATGGACACTTCTGAGCGTAATCCTCTTTCATGCTGCAGGAAACACCTGGAGCGACTATTCCGATTTCAAGCGGGGAGTTGACCGTGAAGATACCATAGGCGGAATGTCAATCACCAGCGGAGAATTTCTCCCCAGTGAAATAAAATGCCTTTCGATGCTGCTGCTTGCAGTCGCGGTGGTATCGGGATTGTTGCTTATGCTGGCTACAGGCTTGCCGACCCTTTATCTTGGACTGGCAGGGTTGGCTCTGACAATGATGTATCCGTTCCTCAAGTATCATGCTTTGGGTGACGTTGACATATTCCTTACATACTCTCTGTTGCCGGTTCTGGGCACATCCTATGTTGCGACAGGAGCATTTGTCATGGATGCGCTTTGGCTTGTCCTGCCTATAGGCCTTATAACTGTGGGCATACTTCATATAAACAACACCCGCGACATCGAGCATGACAAGCGTGCCGGAATACATACCTTTGCGATGCTCGCCGGCAAGCGTGCATCGGCGTTTATATACTGCATGGAAGTGACGGTACCTTTCGTATGGGTGGCAATCTGTATAATATACAATTCCATGCCGTTGTGGTCGCTGATTGTCCTCTTGGCACTTAAACCAGCCATAGACAATTCACGCAAGGCACTCATGTTCCCCAAAGAGGGCATGAAGGCTGTCGTAGGGGTTGACGAGGCTACCGCTAAACTGCAGCTTATGTTCAGTCTTTTGCTTGTAGTATCATTCTTTGTGGCATCCTTGGTATGAAAAAGCTACTCTTGACATTGGTTGTTGCAGCAACTCTTTGGGCTGTAATGTTTACTCCCTGGACTGCACCGCATGTGAATTTCTGGTGGGCGATGACCGCTTCGGCATGTGTGCTTTCGCTAATGGCAACCCATTTTGCTCCGGGCTGGTGGAGAGATGTCAGGATAACGCCTCGCGATGTCGTTCTCGGAGTTGCTGTTGCCGCAGCATTGTGGGGAGTCTTCTGGGTTGGTGACAAGCTTTCGCAGCTGATGTTTGACTTTGCACGTCCGCAGGTCGATACTATATACGGAATGAAAGAGGGTGAATCGCCCTGGCTGCTCACGGCATTAATGCTTTTCCTTATAGGCCCGGCCGAGGAAATCTATTGGCGAGGATATGTGCAGAAGAGCCTTTCGGCAAGGTGGAATCCGAATATAGGTTTTGCAGTCACTACGCTTATATATGCTCTGGTGCATGCAAGTTCGTTCAATTTCATGCTTGTCATGGCTGCTCTTGTGGCAGGCTTGGTATGGGGTTTGCTCTACCGTTTCTTCCCGGAGCATTTTGCAGCGATAATAATATCGCATGCAGTATGGGATGTGGCAGTTTTTATCTGGTTCCCGATAATGTAAGAGGCTAAATGCCTGTTTACAGAAAATAACAAACAAAAAGATATTTATTTGGATATATGGCAAAGGATAAGACAATCTTCTTGTGCAACGAATGCGGTTATGAGTCGCCTAAATGGGCAGGCAAGTGCCCGTCGTGCGGTGCATGGAACAGCTTTGTAGAAAAGGTTGTACGCAATACTCCTGCTTCACGTACCGCATCTGCAGGCAGCAATGCCTTGCGGTCGCAACCGGTGCTTATTGATGATGTTGCGGCCGATGCGCTTCCTCGTATAGACATGGGTGACGGAGAACTGAACCGTGTGCTGGGCGGAGGACTTGTTCCTGGTTCGCTTGTGCTTTTGGGTGGTGAACCCGGAATAGGCAAATCGACACTTGTACTGCAGACGATACTCGGACTGCCGGCGCGTAAGGTGCTTTATGTGTCGGGTGAGGAGAGTGTGCAGCAGATAAAGCTTCGTGCCGACAGAATACCTCACAAGGCCGGGAACTGCCATATAGTGTGCGAAACTTCGCTCGAAACGGTCTTTACCCATATAAAGAACATATCGCCTGAACTTCTTGTGATAGACTCGATACAGACAATGTGCAGCGAGGCTGTCGATTCTTCCCCCGGCAGCATGTCGCAGGTGCGTGAGTGCACTGCCATGCTGTTGAAGTTTGCCAAGGAGAACAATGTGCCGGTGATTCTCATCGGGCATATAACAAAGGATGGAGCAATAGCCGGCCCAAAGATTCTTGAGCATATTGTAGATGTCGTAATACAGTTCGAGGGTGACCAGCACTATCTCTACCGCGTGTTGCGTTCTATAAAAAACCGTTTCGGAAGCACGGCCGAACTGGGTATATACGAAATGCGGCGCGAGGGGCTGCGTCAGGTAACTAACCCGTCGGAACTTTTGCTGAGCGACCGCCACAAAGGAATGAGCGGTGTTGCCATAGCTTCTGCAATAGAGGGTGTGAGCCCCTTCCTCATTGAGGCTCAGGCACTGGTCAGCAGTGCGGCATACGGTACACCACAGCGTTCGGCAACAGGCTTTGACATACGTCGCATGAACATGCTTCTCGCGGTTCTTGAGAAACGTGTCGGTTTCAAACTCGCACAGAAGGATGTATATCTGAATATTGCCGGAGGCCTGCGTGTAAACGACCCTGCAATAGACCTTTCGGTTATAAGCGCGATTCTTTCGAGCAATATGGACGTTGAGATAGAGCCTACTATATGCATGTCGGGCGAAGTCGGCCTTTCTGGAGAGATACGTCCTGTCAACCGTATTGAACAGCGTATAGCCGAGGCCGCAAAACTCGGTTTCAAGCAGATAATAGTTCCTAAGAGCAATACAAAACGTCTCGATACCTCACGCTTCGGAATTGAGGTCCTGCCTGTAAATAAGGTGGAAGAGGCGTTTCGCTTAATATTCGGATAATATGATTCATGAATTCCAGATAAGAGTGCAGCCCCATGAGGCTGCCAACGAGCAGTCGCTTATGCGTTACATCGCGCATGAAAAGGGTATGGATGTGCGCACGATAAATGCAGTGCGCGTGCTGCGCCGTAGCATCGATGCCCGTCAGCGTGTCATATACATAAATCTTTCAGTGCGTATCTTTGTCAATGAGATTCCATCGGAGGAAGAATATGTCAGCCGCAATTACGGCAATGTCGAGGGCAGGCCATCCGTCATTGTTGTAGGTGCAGGTCCTGCCGGGCTTTTTGCAGCCTTGAAGCTTATAGAGAACGGCATGCGCCCCATTGTCGTGGAGCGAGGGCGTGATGTGCGCACCAGAAAGGTTGACCTGGCATCCATTGCACGTACACATAAGGTGAATCCCGAATCGAACTACTGTTTCGGTGAGGGTGGGGCAGGTGCATACTCCGACGGCAAGTTATATACCCGAAGCAAAAAACGTGGCAGCATCGAGGGTATCCTCAATGTATTCTGCCAGCATGGCGCAAGCCCTGCGATTCTGGCCGATGCGCATCCCCATATAGGAACAGACAAGCTCCCTCGTGTCATTGAGAATATCCGCAACAGGATAATAGAGTGCGGCGGAGAGGTCCGTTTCGAGACACGTATGGAAGAATTGCTTGTAAAGAACGGACGCATAGAGGGAGTGCGCACCGACAAAGGAGGGATTCTCGCCTCTGCCGTTATTCTCGCTACAGGGCATTCGGCAAAGGATGTCTATCGTTGGCTGCATAGCCACGATATTGCCATTGAAGCAAAAGGTTTCGCGGTGGGAGTGCGTCTTGAACACCCGTCGGAACTTATAGACCGTATCCAGTACCATTCTCCCAAGGGCCGTGGAAAATATCTGCCGGCTGCGGAATACAGCTTCACTACTCAGGTCGATGGCAGGGGAGTATATAGCTTCTGCATGTGTCCCGGCGGTGTTGTCATTCCGTCGGCCTCATCATCGAAGGAACTTCTTGTAAACGGCATGTCTCCTTCGCACAGAGGCGGTGCATGGAGCAATTCGGGAATGGTGGTTCAGGTGAATCCCGAAGATGTGCTGTTGCCCGACATGCAAATCGACTGCGAGGATATTGAGGCTGTTTCTCCCGATTCTCCGTTGCGTGTAATGAATTTTCAGGAGCGTCTCGAACGCCTTTGCTGGGTAATGGGCAACCATAGGCAGACAGCACCTGCGCAGCGCATGACCGACTTTGTGCGTGGCAAGCTGAGCTACGACCTTCCGCGCAGTTCCTATGCTCCGGGGCTCATCTCATCTCCGCTTCACTTCTGGCTGCCCAAGTTCGTTTCGAGCCGTCTTAAGCAGGGCTTTGAACATTTCGGGCGCACTTCACGCGGTTTTCTCACAAGCGAGGCCACGATGATAGGCGTAGAGACACGCACCTCCTCACCGGTACGTATATTACGCGACAATGAAACCCTGCAGCATGTAGGGATAGAGGGGCTCTTCCCCTGTGGCGAGGGTGCCGGGTATGCCGGAGGCATCGTGTCGGCCGCTGTCGATGGCGAGCGTTGTGCCCAGTCGGCATGCGACTATATCAATCGTTACTGAGACAATACAGATGCATAAGAATAGCAGAGAGTGCACCGGTGCACTCTCTGCTATTCTTATGGTATGCCGGATTATTCCAATATCCAGCTGCTCAGTATCTCCATTTCACACTCCGGAACAATTTCCAATCCGGTTTCAGTTGCCGGGACCAGGATGCTTTCGCCTTGTCGTATGGAAACACTGTTCCCGTCGCTTCCGGTAACGGTTCCGTTGCCTTTTGTGCATATAAGAATCACGAATGAGTCGAGCTCTGCAAGCTCCATTCCGTATGGTTTTGTAAGCTTCAGGAGCGATGTCGTGAAGTATCGGCACGATACAAGCTGTGTCTGCGTGTCGGGCTGTGCATCGTAGTATGTGCGGTAGTCGGGCAGTACAGTGTAGTCTATTGCCGCCTTGCTCATCTCGGTATGCAGTTCACGAGGGTTGCCGTTGTCGTCGCATCGGTTGAAATCGTATATGCGGTATGTTATGTTCGATGTCTGCTGTATCTCGGCAATGAACGCACCGGCACCTATGGAGTGAATACGTCCTGCCGGCAAGAAGAATACGTCACCGGCATGTATGTCATACTCCTGCAACAGGTCGGTTATGGTGTTGTCGGCGATGCTCTGCTCATACTCGTCGGGAGTAACCTGTTTGGCGAAGCCCGAACGTAAGCGGGAACCTGGGTCGGCATCAACGACATACCACATCTCGGTCTTTCCCTTTGACTGGTGACGCTCCCATGCAAGTTTGTCATTGGGGTGCACCTGTATCGAAAGGTCCTGACGTGCATCAATGAACTTTATAAGGAGAGGAAACTCCTTGCCGAATCTCTCATAATTGCTCTTGCCGAGCAATGCAGCCTTGTCGCGTGCTATAAGCTCAGGCAGGCTCATGCCTGCATCCGGGCCCTCTGCGACAATCGATTCATTCTCCTTTACTCCAGAAATCTCCCAGCTTTCGCCTACCGATTTCTTTTCCGAATCAATACCTTTGTAAGGGATGAGCTTTTCACCTCCCCATAGCATCGACTTTAGAATTGGCTTGAATTTATACATGATTGAAGTCTGTTTTGTTATTTTACAATGAATTTCTTGCCGTTCTTTATGTAAATCCTTCCCTTTTCGGGGTAGAGTACCTTGCGTCCTTGCAGGTCATAGAGAGCATTGTCGCCATTGTTCTCTACAATTTCGGTAATGCAATCTATTGAAGTTGCATTCTCGTAGTTCGCATCGAGATATTCGGTATTTCCGCGTACAAGCGTGAAGCTCTCAATGGTCATACAAATCTTGTCGTTCATGTTCACAAGCAAGCCAAGTGAAACCTCTGTCTCCTCTTCGAGGACAAACTCCACCTTGTTTGACATTGCAGAACCCTTTGCTGCCATTTGTGTGTATGCAAGTGCATTCTCAATGCTTAACACGCCGGGGATGTTCTTTGCATCGTCAACAACCACATAGCTGTTGCCGCACTGTCCCTCCCAGGTAGCATGGTAATTGGCAGTGAAGGTATATGCACCCTTTGGCAAGGTCACTGTCTGGTAAACCTTGTGGTTGCTCAAGGTACTGAATCCGTCCCAAGTGGTGGTGAATGTCATACACTTGTCCTTCTGCGCGTCGACGTGTGCGCCTGTTGTGATGTTGCCCTGTGTAACGGCATTCTCAATGGTCCAGCCTGTCAACTCGTAGAAACGGTTTCTTACGTTTGTATTTACCATGGTGTTGCTGTGCTGGAACGCTGCGCGGTAGTTGGTGAGGTAGTCGGATGTCACATCGCCGTTCTTGCCACTGTTCTCGCTGCTGAGACAGAAGACACCTCTTGACAATCCCCATGCATCGCCGTCGGGGCCGAATCCGCTGCGTACACCGTCATGCCCGTTTCCTGTACGGTCAATCACGTCGCCTCCAGCCTGGTTGAAGTCGTAATAGAGCATGAGGTCGCTGTATGCGGCAGGGTTCTCTATCGGCGCGTTGCACACTGCCAGCAGGGCATCATCCTTAACAACACTGCTCCAGACACGGAACTCGTCAATCTGTCCGTTCATGTTTGCTCCATCGTAGCCGATAGCAATCGAGCTGAG